>JACRJU010000004.1 GCA_016219925.1 Candidatus Uhrbacteria bacterium | reverse complement strand
TTTTATTCCTCACTGACGGTGCGCGTTTGAGCACGCTTTCTCTGACCCGCGTCCAAAATCATCTTTCGAATGCGCATGGACTTGGGTGTGACCTCCAGCAGTTCATCGTCCCCGAGAAACTCGAGGTTCATTTCAAGGGTCATGTCGCGTGGCGTTTCCAGGATGACGGACGCGCCGTCGCCTTTGGAACGCATGTTGGACAATTTCTTTTCCTTGCACGGATTGACTTCCATGTCTTCGTTGCGGGAGTTCTCGCCGATCACCATGCCGGCATACACCTGCACACCAGGCCCCAAAAATAGACTTCCGCGTTCCTGTAAGTTAGTGAGTGAGTAGCCCATGGTTTCTCCCTGCTCCATGGAAATCATGGCTCCATGACTGCCGGCGGTAATGTCACCCGCCTTTTCGCGGTAGCCGAGCAATAGCGTGTTGATGATCCCCTGGCCTTTTGTATCCGTCAGAAATTCGCTGCGGTACCCAATGAGACCGCGCGTCGGAATTTCAAACTCCAGAAATGACGTCCCGTTTTCCACCAGCATGTCTTTCATCTCTCCACGGCGCTTGCCCATCTTTTCAATCACGATGCCTGAGAAGGCTTCTGGACATTCAATCGATACCGCCTCAAACGGTTCCATGGTGACACCGTCTTTTTCTTTAAAAATAACTTGCGGACGAGAGACTTGCAGTTCATACCCTTCGCGGCGCATTTTTTCGATCAGAATCGCAAGGTGCAATTCTCCACGACCAGAGACCACAAACTGCGAGTCTCCCTCCCCCTTTTCTACACGCAACGCCACATCATTCAACAGCTCACGCTCCAGACGTTCCTTCACATGTCGGGCGGTCGAGAACTCTCCCTCGTTTCCAGCGAATGGAGACGTGTTGGCACCAAACGTCATCTTGACTGTTGGCTCTTCAACCGACATGACCGGAAGAGCTTTGCCCTGAAACGGATCCACCAAGCACTCACCGATCTGCACGTCCTCCATTCCCGAGAGCGCGACAATCTCGCCAGCGGAAGCTGACGCAACGTCCCGTCGGCCCAAACCGTCATAGACTTGCAGGGCGGTGATTTTGGCAATCGCCTCCTTGCCATCACGGTTGATATGCTTCACCTGCGCGCCTTGCTTCACCACTCCATTTACCATACGTCCCACCGCAATGCGGCCTTTGTAGTTGTCGTAAAAAATATTGACGATGGACATTTGCATCGGCGCGCTTGGATCACCCGAGGGACCGGACAAGTGTTCTACCACGGCATTCAAAATCGGGGAGATGTCCTTCATCTTTTCAATCTCGGGTTCTGTCCCAGCGATGCCGTTGATCGCCGAGGCGTAGAGCACAGGAAAATGCGCTTGCTCGTCGGTCGCTCCAAGGTCAATAAACAAATCAAACGTCTTGTTCAAGACCCAGGCTGGACGCGCATCTTTCTTGTCGATCTTGTTGATGACTAAAATCACCCGGTGTCCAGCCTCCAGCGCTTTTTTCAACACGAACTTCGTCTGTGGCATGGGACCTTCCTTGGCATCCACGAGCAACAAACACCCGTTGACCAAATTCATGATGCGTTCCACCTCGCCGCCAAAATCCGCGTGGCCCGGCGTATCCACGATGTTAATCTTTTTGCCTTTCCATTCGATCGCAGCGTTCTTGGCAAAAATCGTAATGCCGCGCTCGCGTTCGAGCTCGTTACTATCCATGATCGTGGTACCCATGGTCTGCCCTTCACGAAACGTGTGGGACTGTTTCAAAAGCGCGTCCACCAAGGTTGTTTTCCCGTGGTCGACGTGGGCGATGATGGCGATGTTGCGCAGGTCGTCTCGAACCATAACGACGGAAGAGTACGCTAATGGGTCGCAAAGGTCAATGGGTTGACAGAATGAAGAGAAACCGGCAAGCTCAATTTCTAGCTCCGCCGTCTGTTGCGCTCACCCTTCCGGTGGCCGAGGACGCATGAAGCGTTCTTACGGGTTAGACCGTGAAGACGGCGGAGCTTCCTCTGAATCTGCACCTCTGGGCACACGCTTGCGAGCTCACCACATCCTCTCCGGCCACGCGGTCGGATTTTTCTTTCATAACGCATAACGAATAAAAGAGAGGATCCGTTTTGATAAGCCGTTGACGAGAGAAAATAAAATGCATACCATAGCGCCGCAGACTCAAAGGCCCCATCGTCTATCGGTTAGGACATCAGGTTTTCATCCTGGTAAGCCGGGTTCGACTCCCGGTGGGGTCACCAAGACAAAACTTTTCGGCTTTTTGAGAGCCAGATCGTGGGCGGCACAAAGTGCCGCCCATTGATTTTGTCTTTTCATCAGTTAGCGTCGTACCTTTGTAGGGCAAAATTGCTTGGATCATTTTATCCGGATTTGTTTTTGTTGAGTCATATATCACCTCACCTCGTCCCTCGACAGTTCCATTCACAATCTCTTTCCCAACAAATCCGACTGTTACATTCACGACGCCTGGCGTGTCTTTGAGGGCATTTTCCACATTGTAAGGACAGGAGGCACAATACATGCCGTCAATTTTTAGAGCAGCATGGCGCAAGTTGTCTGTATTCACCGCTTGCGAAATATTGGTTGAGTTGGTGTTATGTGTCGCCAAGCGAAAGCCGATGACACCGACCAGCACAACAGCGATTGTTACAAAAATAAAAGTTTTGTTCATAGGTTAGTAAAGGTATTTATAAACGAGCGGTGCAAGGAATGGCACGAGCACGAATGTCAGCAACAGGTAGAGTGTGACCATTGCACAGAGGGCAATAACGACCTGCACCGCTATTTTTTTGTTATCGAGCTTGCCCGATCCGCCTCCGCAATCACAAACGGCTTTCTTTTTCTTTCTGAAATAGAACCAAGCGGCAACGGTGAAAAAAACGAGCGCGCCGACAAGAAAATACGGTTTGTTGTATCCAATAGAAAGCACGCCCGAAGCTGTTCCTATGCCAAGCGCGATAAGGATAAGCGGCCCAAGACAGCAGAGCGAGGCGAGAAAAGCCGCCGCCACTCCAATCTTGAGAAATGTTTTATCATCGTTTTTCATATGCAGCAACTTAATTTAGAAATATCTTTGGTAAACGATAGCGCGACAATCTTTATCGCCTCGGATAGCGT
>JACRJU010000003.1 GCA_016219925.1 Candidatus Uhrbacteria bacterium | reverse complement strand
CGCAGCCGGCTTGTACAACCAATAGTTTTATTCAACGATTCCGCCGGCGAGCACTAAGCCGCCCAGCAACCTCTCTTCTGTTCTCTTCTCCCAAGGCGGCGGCCAAGAACAGGACAGTGCCTGGTCGTTCCATCGATCTCTCCCACACCAAACGGAAGACTTTAAATGAGGATGGGGAGAGGGGAAAAAATAATCGTTACAAAAAATCTGAAACGAGCGTGATCGCTTGCGAGTCGTCCATGACCCAATGAATGCGCGCGTCGCGTTTGAACCAAGTTAATTGCCGCTTGGCATATTGCCGGGTGGCTTTTTTAATTTCCTCGATCGCTTGCGCAAGTGGCACGACTCCGTCCAAAAACGTGCAAATCTGTCGATACCCAATGCCGGTCATGGCATCAATCTGACATCCGTATTTCTCTTTCAGTCCGCGCACCTCGCTAACCAAACCCGCCGCAATCATCTTATCAACCCGATCATTGATGCGCGCAAAGAGTTCTTCACGATCAACGTGTCGTCCAATTTGTAAGACTTCGTATTTCGCTTCCCCCTTGGTTTGTTGTTTTGAAAACGGCTGACCCGTCAACAAACAAACCTCGAGCGCTCGCACGACGCGGCGTTTATTCTCGCGATCAATGACCTCCGACCCATCCGGGTCTAGCCGTTTGTACTGGGCAAACAAATCGCCAAGCGGACGAGACTCAAGTTCTAAACGCACCTTCGGATCAGCAGCGGTTTGAGTGAGATCAAAATTATCGATAAAGGCCGCCATCCAGAGGCCGGTTCCTCCAACCAAAATCGGCACCAGGTTTCGTTTTAAAATTTCCTTAATCTTTTTCTCGGCATACGCCTTAAAATCTGCCACGGAATACTCTTGATCAGGGTCAATAAGATCGATCCCCCAATGAGAGACTCCATCGATAACCATAGGTCTATCTCCAAATAATTCTCGAATACTTCCCGCCGCACTTCGCTCCTTGGTGCTCTCCGATTCCGACCGCTTGCCTCCCTTTGCGGTTCCAATATCCATCTCGCGATACACTTGTCGCGAATCCACACTGATCACTTCCCCATCAAAACGCTTGGCAATCTCAATCGCCAGTCCGGTTTTTCCGGAAGCGGTTGGACCCACGATGACGATGAGTTTAGGCAACATAGTTTCCTTCAAGGAGCCAGGTATCCGCGCGCGTAACCGCAACATCAACAATCTGCCCGACCATTTCGGTCCCACCACGAAATCTCACCAGCTTCATTTCGCGTGAATTGCCATAACCATATCCGGGCTGGCTCTCTATGATTTTTCGAATATCGCCCGGCATGGCAAGCATCTCTTCGGTGATTTTGGGTGGTTCATGGCGATCGACCAACACGCTCACGGTTTTGCCGACAAAGCGTTGGTTGTTCTCAAGGGCAATACGCTCTTGCACCGCTTGGAGCGCTTCCCACCGCCGCTTCTTTTCCTCAAACGTCACATCATCCTTAAACGCCCGCCACGCGGCCGTGCCAGATCTCACGGAGTAGCGAGCTGTATATGAAATATCAAACCGAACACGCTCATACAATTCAACCGTGCGCTCAAACGCCGCTTCGCTCTCGCCGCAAAACCCCACGATGATATCTGTCCCAATGGCGATTTCGGGAATCTTGGCTTTCAAACGCCCAACCACATCCAGATAGTCTGCGATCGTGTACCGGCGATTCATGCGTCGTAGAACATCGTCGTCACCGCATTGAACCGGCAGGTGAATGTAATGGAGATGCACAGGGAGGGTCATGGCTTCAATCACCTCATCGCTCATATGCAAAGGATGAGGAGCGGTGAAATGTAACCGCTTGATCTGCGGAATCTGATTGATCTCCCAGAGCAACCCAGCGAAATGATCCTGATACGGATTCCCTTTTGAAAACGTCTGCGCGTCCGGCGCGCGAAAACTGTTCACGGTTTGGCCAAGCAAAGTGACTTCAACACATCCATGAACCGCCAAATCACGAATCTCTTCCAAGATGTCAGAAAGCGGCCGATTCTTTTCAAGCCCGCGCGCAAACGGCACCACACAGTAGGTGCAAAACTTATTGCACCCGGTTTGGATGCTCACATAAGCCTGTCGCGTTGCGTGACGATCTGGCCTGATTTTTAAATAGTCTTCGATGAGGTCCGGACTGTTCACGAGTTCAGGGCGGAGTTCGGCGATCCAACGCGGGAGTTGTCCCATTTCGGCTGTTGGAAAATACAAATCCACTTCGGGAATACGCTTGCGAATCGCCCCGTCGCGATCACGTCCAGGCATACACCCAGTCACACCAAGAATCATACCGGGGCGCTCTTTTTTAATCTGCGCCAAATTCCCCACCACGCTGTACACGCGGTCTTCGGCACTTTGACGAACCGAACAGGTATTGATCAATACCAGATCGGCCTGCTCTGGAACCCTCGCCGAGACAAAGCCCATCGCTTTAAACAGACCACCCAAGCGCTCCGAGTCATTTTTATTCATCTGACAGCCGTAGGTGATGAGATGATAGGTAGGAAGGCTCATAAGTCGCCAGAAGCGTAACAAAAAAGAGGACAGACGGCTAGAGGATTGCCTGGCCTCAGACAGCGACGATCACGGAAGGGCTTGCCGATCGGACGCACCACATGAATTGCGCGGATCGGCTGTAACGCCAGCGAGCATCGCGAGCGCACACAGGAAAATGCGCAGAAAAGTGAGAACGTCTTCGGACTCCACTTGAGAACCCGTGGGCGGCGGGATATGGAGAGTCTCGAGCTGTGTGAACGTCTGGACGTTCTTCGGAATGAGGTCCACACGTTTGGTGAGTCGGATGTGCAGAACAGCCGATCTATCCAGAGCGTCTGGACGCAAGGCCTGAAGAGCCGGAGTCAGTCGCCCCATGGCCTCGGCGTCGGTATGGACGCCCAGACGCAAGACGGCCGCCTGGCTCACCTCGTCCACCAAGATGTTTTCCGGCTCGAGCAGGTCCGCGATCTTGCGAGCCGTCACCAGCGTTGCGTGGTTGGCACGCAACGCCGCATCGAGGTACGCGACGAGCGCCGGCTGGTCGCCCAGACGGTCGCTCAGCAGTGCAGCGATACGTTTATCACCGCGCGATACGAATCCGATGAGCTGTCCCATGTGGCCTCTCTCTGTGGATGCCTTCCTTGTGTGGAAAGACATAAAAGGTTATCATTTCTATAGATTTTGTCAATCCGACCATTGACAAAATCCAAATTTTTTGCTATTTTTTATTGTTAAAACAAACTATTTTCACAAATCTATGGCCAAATCACGTGGAGATGCGGCTCGCGAAATAGAGCCAAAACAGTCCCCAGAAATGGAGGAAGTCCTCGGACAGCAAGAACAAGAAACTGGCGTCGAGCAGTTAAAAGTCGGCGCACAAGTGGAAGTGCCACGCGTGGATGGCGGAACTTCGAAAGATGCCGTTGTCGCTTCAGGAGAAGACGGCCTGGTATTAGCTCGCAAAGAAGGCGAAGCGGTCCTATTGCGCGCAACAGACGGCCGAGAGCTTGGTGCTGAACAAGCGGCTGCCCGACAACTTGATCTCTTCGATCAGGCCTATGAGTCTGCCGCGGATTCAGCCGTAAAAGCCGCGGGGTTGAAAGGAGAGCAGGCTGACGCGGCATCTCGTATGATGGGCGCAAAAGCGTCTGGCATCATTGCCGAAGCGCTTGCGACAGATCATCCGGAACAGGCGATCGCTCAATCGGTACAGGGCAACGCAGAAGCCGTGAAGGCTGACGAGAGCGAACTCAAAGCCGCTGGCATTGCCAGAATGATGGAATTGCTCAATGACGCAAAGCGAGACGCTGACGGGGCGACAACTGACGAGGCCTATAACGAAGCGGTCTTGCGTATCCGCGCTGCAGAACGCGCTCTATTTGAACTGCGCGGAGCCTCACAACCTGAGGCATCAGAAGACGATCGTTCCAAACTGGCAAGCGAAGCTCAAGGATATGCCGAAGTGATTCCCGATCCGATTTATAACGAAGGCGTTGAAGCCGTTCAGGTGCGGTTAGATGATTTGGAAGCAGAAATGAAGAAAGCGGATCAAACAAAAGACGAGGTCGCATGGACTGTTGCTCGCGAAGAGTATGAGCGCCATCGCGCGCTCATGCCGATCTTGGAAAAGGCCGACGAAATCATGAAAGCCCAGCAAGAGGTCGCACAAGCGCAAGCGGCCATTGACGCGCGCGTTGAGGCTACGAAAGTGCAGCATAAAGCAGAAGTTGGTGCTGAACGGGGGCGCGTTCGCGCAAAGCGCAGTTATTGGAACCGTTTGGCAGATGGGGTAAACGAGGTGATTACAGGGATCGAAAATGCCATGAGATCACTGGACCAAGGCCCTGCTTCCGCAAAAGCCGAACAGGAATATGCAAAATTTGATGCTGAGCGCAAAGCACAACGCGCTAAACTCGAGGAAGTTCGAGGAAAAGTGCAAGGTCTAAGCCAAGAAAATGAGGTTCTGAAAGGCTTGGGCGTTGAGTTGGATTTTGAAACAACAGCAAGCGAAGCGCCTATAGATGCCGCACGCGAAAAACTCTACCAAACGCTCAAAGACATGCACAATGGAAATCCCGAAGGAGTGTTGCGCTATGTAAGGGGCGCGCTCAAAAGTCCAAAAACTCCTGAAGCAAACCGCGTGATTCTTGAAGCTTTCCAAACCGACGCTGAAACAGGATTCAAAAAACCAGAAGTCGCTGTACAGGAAGCTGCCCACGAAGAACCAGCCCCTGAAGAAGCGACTTATCCATTTGGTCAGGTCGTTAACATCAGACGCACAGGCGGTCAAGTTGAAGCGGGATGGAATGTGACGGTCCCATTGCCGGGCGGACAGTTCGAAGTGCAAAGAGGTGACATGTTTAAAACCGTCGCGCGTGCAGAATTGGACGAGCTCAACGGCCCGGATGACAGACTGTCTGAACCGGAAGCTGGACTACCCGAGATAAACGAAGAAGCCCCTCAAGACGAGATTGAAGGACTCGCTTCTCCTGCTGAGCAGAAACAAGGTGTTCCAAAAGATGAATTTTCACCAAAACCCTATCAACCGCTCGATGCACAGGAGCTCTCCATGAGAGATTTGAGAGAATCCTCATTTATCCAAGAAGGAGGAGACTTGAAAGCTCTTGAACGAACCTTTGTTGAGACTCTTATCGCCCTTGAAGCGATCGGCATGAAACCAGAGGATGAGGGTTTGCCTCGCACGTTTCAAGAGATGTTGGACACCAAGAGTTCGCGCGGATTTTTCGGAAAGCTTGTACGCGCCAAAACAGACCGCGTCAAACTGTTTGAAAAATTAGCAGAAGTCCACTATAACTATATCGATTCTGGACAAGTGGATGTTTCGGAATACCTTGCGCGTCAACAGAAGTCTTACGAGGAATACGCACAAAAAATGATCAATGTTGGCCGCAGAGGTTAGTATCATAAAAACCGTCCGGTCGAATGACTGGACGGTTTTTGGTTTCCTATAAGACTCCTTATGCTGGAAACTGTGACGACTCGACAGCTTTCTGGACCAATTCTTTTTGCTCGATTATTAAATCCTCCTCTTGTCCAAACACGTTCACTTTGAACGCGCCCCCTTCCATTTCCTTTTGTCCAACAACAATTGTCCAAGGAATTTTGCTCATGGCACTGTCGCGAATTTTTTTTCCGACCTTCTCGTTTGAATCATCAAGCTCGACACGCACTCCGGCCTGCTCAAGCTCTGCTTTGCGTGCGCGCGCAAACGCGAGGCCTTCATCGCTCACGGTGGCAATACGCACCTGAACCGGCGCGAGCCAAAACGGAAACGCCCCCTCATAGTGCTCAATCAAAACGGATATAAACCGCTCGATCGATCCGGAAATGGCACGATGGATCATCACCGGCCGCTTTTTTGATCCATCCGCATCCGTATACTCAAGCCCAAACCGTTCGGGTTGGTTGAAATCAAGCTGAATGGTTGCGAGCTGCCACCTGCGTCCAATCGCGTCGCGCGCGACAAAATCAATCTTCGGGCCGTAAAACGCCGCCTCCCCCATCCCTTCTTCATACGTCTTGCCGAGTTCATCAAGCAAAGACTTCAGGGTCTCGACCGCTTGCCCCCACAGTTCAGACGAACCCAAATATTTTTCCATGTGATCCGGATCATGCATGGACAAACGGATCGAAAGTGGCATTTCAAACGCTCCGTAAAACTTTTCAATGATGTCATAAATCTTCATCGCCTCGTCTTTGACTTGTTCGAACGTACAGAAAATATGCGCATCATCTTGGGTGATGGAACGCACGCGTGAAAGCCCCTGCAACTGGCCGGTATTTTCATCACGGTACACCGTGGTGATTTCGCTCATGCGAATCGGAAGATCGCGGTATGAGCGCGGCTCGGAAGCGTAAATCTGCGTGTGATGAGGACAGTTCATCGGTTTAAGCACAAACTCCTCATCGGTTTTCTTTGATGACACGTGAAAAATATCATCACTGAATTTATCCCAGTGCCCGGAAGTCCTGTACAAATCGGACTTTGCCAGATGCGGAATCCACACGCGTTCGTATCCGTGTGGCCGCATCAGCGACCACACAAATTCGCCGAGCAATCGGCGGAGTTCTGTCCCCTTAGAGGTAAACAGTGGCAATCCTGAACCCACCAACGCTGAAAACGTAAACAGGCCAAGCTGTTTACCAAGTTTGCGATGGTCGCGTTTTTTGGCTTCTTCGGTTTGGATGATATAGGCTTCCAGTTCTTCCTTCGTGGGAAAGCAAGTCCCATAAATACGGGTGAGCATCTGATTTTTTTCATCCCCGCGCCAATAAGCTCCTGCGACAGACAAAAGCTTGAAATGTTGAAGTTCTTCCTTGGGGTGTTCGCAGTGGCCACCGCGACACAGATCAAAATAATCTCCAGAGTGATACAACGTGAGTGTTTGGCCTCCGGAAGAAAACTCATCGATCATTTCACTCTTGTACGGGTTATCGGCAAATGCCTGTTTGGCCTGATCGGCAGTCACTTCTTCGCGGGTAAATCCGCTCCATGTCGGCAAAATTTCCCGCATCTTCGCCTCGATCGCAGGAAAATCCTCTTCGGAAATTTTCGTTTCACCAAAATCAAAATCGAAATAAAATCCATCCTCAATGGAAGGACCAATGGTGCGTTTGGCGTGTGGCCAGAGCTGTTTGACCGCGGCGGCGAGCAAATGCGCGCACGAATGGCGCAGATGATCGAGGTGTTCTTGGGACATAAGGGGAATGAATAATAAATAAGGGAACAAAAAACCCTACGCATTGACGCAGAGTTTCGGGACCCATCTTTCGCCGAGGCTTCAGAGGGCGGTTCCACCCGAATTGCCAACGAGCTGTTTGTCTCGGTGGCCACTTCCTTTTGCCCTTTCCTGGGCCGGGTGCTCAAGAGGCGGTATCCGTTTGGGCGTTCCCGGAAGCTTTCAGCCACGGCTTCCAGTCTCTGTCGAATGCACAGTCAAACGGACTTATCCTCTCTCATCGCAACAGAAAAACAGTACCTCTGTGATGCCTTATCCGTCAAGTTAAGACTCCTTAGCGAATATCAATCAAAATATGATCCTTCAGACGAGGCACATGTTTCACCCAAAACGGAAAAAACTCGACTTTAACATCCGTCGCAACATTCGCTTGCATAATGATCTCTTGAACTTGCGCCGCTGACAGACCAACGAACGATCCCACATCAAGTGCGTGGCTGGATCGAGACACGATGGCTTTGGCCACTTGACGGACTTGGATGGTTGCGGCGCCTTTGCTCGCATCAACCGAAGAAACACTGATCTGACGTCCGCTCGCTCCCGTATCTACAAACATTTCCCCCTGCGCCAAACCCTCTGAAAGTTTACGTTCGGTAATTTTTTGCAGAGCATCGCTATCGTAAAAAACTCCGGTCACGGCCACCTGAAGTTCGATATCAAATGAATCAACGTGATCGCCTCCTTTAGCAGAAATTTTTTGAGATGACACATCCGCAAAAAATACCTCGCCCGTATACGAGCGTTGCCGCTGATCGCGCAACATCCCCTTCGCATCCTCCACCAGTTCATTCTTTAATTGCGTGACAGCTCCATTAATCTGTTCTTGTGATAACACCGAAATCGGTTTCACCCCACCGGTCATCGGCGCGGCAGAAGTCGCATAAATGAGCGACTGTTTTGCCGCATTCAATCCGGGAATCGTAAAAGCGGTTGGGCCGATATTGCCGCTCGCTCCCTTTTGATCCGCATGAACCTGGGCTTCGACGCTTCCTTTGGCCGGAACGGTAACCCCTGCCTTTAGCCGAAAGAGCACACCGTCTTTGGACAACAAGCGCGTGGTCGCCACAAGCGGCTGGGCAGAAGCAGAAGTGTTAAACAAGGTGACCGTGCCAGCAGCTTGCTGATCAACATTCTGATGAGACTCCCCCGAAGGCGTGAATGTCTTTTTCCGTCCCAATGTTCCGGAGTGAATTTCCCCCTGCACTTCCCCGTCTGTCGTCGCCGTCTGAACCGTTCGAACCACAAAATCGGTTTTCACCTCATGAGGATTGGCGGTCACATGAATAATCGCCTGCATGGTCGCCAGATAAAGAACCGTCAAAAGAGCCACCACAACGAGTGTGATGAAAACCAAAGCAATGCGCCGATACAAAATAAGCGGAATCGCATCGGCAGGGATATCTTTTGGCGCCGTCGATTTATGCACGGCAATCCGTTTTGTTTTGACGGTCTTCTTTTGCGCCATACGATGGTTTTATTATACCACCTCCACATTCTGTCTCCCAACAAGCGCGGCGATATCGTTCACCATGTCATCAGAAATCGTCACGGAAAAATCTGTCTGAATTTGGCGTAGTCGCCCTCCAGACTCCACAAGCAAACACACGGGTTTGGATCCAGGCGATGAACGCAAAATCTCGCGCAACTGCTCGACCATCTCTGGAGTCGGTCGCCCGCGAAGCGCAATGGAAAGCGTACCACGATGGATCACCGCTGGCTCGGGAACAGGTTGTGGTTCCGGTGTAGAAGGGCGCCCGGCAAGCGTCCCTTTTAGGGACGAAAGTTCCTCTGATACAAACGCGACGAAACTGCTGGCAAGGAGCCCCACTCGACCATCGCGATGACTGATCTTTGCAGAAACGAGCACAAGCGTCTCTGGGATTAATAAGTGTTTATAGGTGGCGTACGTCTCGGGAAAAACGACAGCTTCTTGCGTTCCGGTCGGATCCTCAAGCGCCACAAACGCCATCGCCGCGCCTTTTTTTGTTGTGATCTCTTTGACGGAAACCACAACGCCGCCTGCCCGAACGAATTCTCCCTCCCGACGATCTTTCAAAACAGACAGAGGAACAATGAGAGAACCCAAAACGCGCGTGGCCTCTTCAAACGGATGAGCCGAAACATACAAACCAAGCAATTCTTTTTCCCATGAAAGTTTCTCGGTTAAAGACGCGGGAGAAACGGGCTGAAGCGGAATCTGTGTGGAAAGAACCTCTGGAGCTCCTGAAAATAAATTCTGTTGTTGGGTGGCCTTCTCACGAGCGGCTGTTTTATTGTACGTCAAAATGCGTTCAACATTTTCAAGCAACATCCGCCGTTCGCCAAACCGATCCAATGCGCCAGACTTCATCAAGGCCTCAAGAGATTTTTTATTGAAGGCATGATGGGAAACACGCCTGGCGAAATCCGCAAGATCCGCAAACGCTCCTCCTTTTTTCCGCTCCGCGATGATCGTGTCCACGACCTCTGTTCCCAAATTTTTCACAACCAAAAGACCAAACCGAATTTGCGCGTCGTTGATGTAGGTAAAGTCGGTGAGCGATTCATTGATGTCCGGAGGCAAAACCGCGATGCCAATACGCTCGCATTCGTGCACGGCCTCGGCAATCTTTTCCAAATCTCCAGACTCGGCGGTCATAAGCGCGGTCATGTATTCGGCCGGAAAATTCGCTTTCATGTACGCCGTCTGATACGCCACCATGCCATAGCTCGCCGCGTGGGCTTTGTTAAACCCGTAGGCTGCAAATGGCTCAATCAATTTCCAAAGCTGGCGCGCTTTTTGATCGGATAAGCCATGCGTCACAAACCCCTCCATCAGTTTAATCTTCTGAAGCGCCATCTCCTCCGGAATCTTTTTTCCCATGGCTTTGCGCAGTTTGTCAGCCTCCAGCCAGGAATATCCCGCCAAATGAATGGCGATCAACATGACGTCGTCTTGATACACGATCACGCCGTAACTCTTGTTCAAAATCGCCTCAAGGCGCGGATCCACATACGAAATAAGCGAGGCATCGTGCTTGCGCCGAATATACTCGGGGATGGATTCGATTGGTCCGGGACGATAGAGCGCCACCATCACCATGATATCTTCAATACGTTCAGGTCGCAGATCCATCAAATATTTCGTCATACCATCCCCATTGAGCTGAAACGTCCCCATGGTATGCCCTTGAGACAGCAACGCAAAGGTTTTCTCATCATCCACGGGAATGCGTTCAATATCAATTTCAATCCCTTTCACTTTTCGCACCAACGCCACCGCGTCTCCCAAAATCGAAAGGTTGCGGATCCCCAAAAAGTCCATCTTCACCAACCCGGCTTTCTCCACGGATTTCATTTCATACTGCGTAATGATCTTGCCCTCGCGCGTATCAATTTGCAGAGGCGTAAAATCAGTCAGATCGCTCGGGGCGATCACGGTGCCGGCGGCATGGATAGACACATGACGACTGCACCCCTCGATATGCCGAGCCAAATCAATCATCCGTCGGACGTTGGCATCGGTATTGTATTTCTTTTTAAGATCGGGGGACTCGCCAAGCGCACGATCGAGCGTCATGGGGAATCCTTGCGATCCCATGGGAACCAACTTGGCAATTTCATCAACCATCGCATAAGGAAATCCAAGCGATCGTCCGACATCACGCACACTGCCGCGGGCGAGCATGGTTCCAAACGTGCAAATTTGCGCGACCTTTTCGTGGCCGTATTTTCCCCGCACATAATCCAGCACTTCATCCCGACGATTATCTGCAAAGTCTGCGTCGATATCCGGGGCCGATGGTCGTTCTGGATTCAAAAAACGTTCGAACGGAAGATCGTACGTGAGCGGATTGATCGCCGAGATGCCGATCGCATATCCCACCAAAGACCCTGCGGCAGAACCGCGCGTGGTGGTCATGATGCCAGACAAGCGCGCCCATGTAATAAAATCAGACACGATGAGCAGGTACGGGCAAAATCCTTTTTGATCAATGACGTCCAACTCATACGCCAGACGCGATTTCATCACCTCCGAAAGGAGGCCTTCTTTTTCTTCGAGCTGTTGATAGGCCCGCTCGGTCAGCACCTCGCGAAACGTTTTGCCTTCAGGAATTTCAAAACGAGCGAAATTCCACTTCCCAAGTTCTAATTCTACTTGACAGCGATCAGCGATGACGTGGGTATTTTCAATCGCTTCGGGAACGTCTGAAAACCGTTCCTCCATATAGTTTCCACTCACCACGGAAGCATCATAATCTGATGGATTCATCCGATCGAACTGCTCGATTGTTTTGCCGCCTTTGATGCAATTCAAAATCTTCCACGCCTCGACATCCTGCGGCTTGAGATAAAAAGTATTTTTGGTTGCGACCAGAGGAACACCGAGACGATGCCCCAGAGAAATAAGCTGGGCATTGAGGCTCTCTTGTTCAGCAATTTCGGGACGGTCAACCAGTTCAAGAAAAAAATTGTCCTTGCCGAACCATTCCTGATACGTCGCGATGGTTGCCTCGGCTTCTGTTGTTTTGCCAGATCTCAACAGCTCATCAATCTCTCCAAGATATCCGCCGGAGAGTGCAATGAGTCCGTTGGTGTGAGTCTGCAAAATCTCTTTATCAATACGCGGTTTGTAATAAAATCCTTCCAAAAATCCCATCGATGAAAGTTTGATCAAATTGTGATAGCCCTCTTGATTGGTAGCGAGCAGAACAAGACGATTTGGTTTGGTGTCAATGTGCGCGCGCTTGAAATGCCGACCTTCGCGTGCCACATAGGCATCCATCCCGATGATCGGCTTGATGCCGGCATCGCGAGCTTTTTCATAAAACTCAATCGCGCCGTAGAGCGCCCCGTTATCCGTGAGCGCGACCGCATCCATCCCGAGTTTTTTGACGTGCGAAACAAGCTCTTTGACCTTGGGTAAGGCCTCAAGCAGGGAGTAATGCGAGTGCGTATGAAGGTGGACAAAACGGGACATAGAAAACAGTAGCAGAGTAGCAAAGGAAAGGAGGAAATTCAAAAACGCGCTCCTTTGGGCGCGTTTTTGCTTTTTAGCTATTTGCGGCTTTTCTTTTCAATACTTTTTTTCAGCTTCTTCTCCATCACATACTCCATGCCTTTTGCGGCCAACTGAACGACAATCCCTAAAGACGAGGTCGCACTATCAAACTTTTGGCGAATCCCTGTGAGGGCTTGTTCGACTTTTCCCATCACTTCTCTTCCTTCGTCTACCGCATCGTTAATATTTCGCAGCATGGTCGCCACTTGCCAAATGAGCCAGAACAAGGCGGCGGTAAACCAAAGCACGCAGAACGAAAGCACAATGTACAAAATATCGAGTGGGGAAAACATAGCCTCCTTTTACAGACCTCTGCAAAACTCGATGAGATTTGCAGAGGTCACTTTAAATAATCCTACGACCTCATCATAGCACCAAATTCGTTTTGAAGCACAGTCCGAAATGTTTCCAATTCGGCGTCAACTTCTTTTGATTCCAATGTCCGTTCATCTGAACGAAAAGAAAAATGTAAAGCAAGCGATTTCTTTCCCTCTTCAACTCCCTGACCGCGATAGACATCGAACAATTCCACACTCTCAAACAACGGGCTTACCTTGGCCAAATGCTCCACGACGGACGCATATTCAACCCGTTCGCTCACCACAAAAGCGAGATCGCGTTTGACAGAAGGAAATTGGGGGATCGTCTTATACGATTTGGAAAGGGTAAACTTCTCAACCAGTTTTTCAAAATCGAGATCGACCACAACCGCCTGCACATCAAGCCCAAACATTTTAGCCATGGCCTGCGAGACTTGTCCGATGGTTCCGACTTCGTGTTTGTCGTGGACAACGGTAGCGGATCTTCCCAAATGGAAGGCCGTAGATTTTTCTAATCGCTTGAGGACCACCTCACCGAGTCCGGTTTGACGGAAAAACCGCTGGACAAATCCTTTGGCCCGCAAGAAAGCTTGTCGCCCATCCTTTCCATAAACCCCAAAAACCAGCCGAAGCGTTTCCTGCGGGAGACCATTTTTTTGTGGAGTATAAACTGGAGCCAGTTCGAAAAAATCTGCCACGGGAAAACGCGCTTGATTCTGCTCGATGGTTGTCAGCAAGCTTGGAATAAGTGAGGGGCGCATGTAGGCAAACTCTGCACTTAATGGATTGCGTAATAAAACGGCACCCTTCGGAGAAACACCGAAGCGTTCGAGTTGAGACTCACTCACAAAGCTATAACTGTAAACTTCGCTCAACCCCATGCCAGACAAAAGAGTCTTGGCCCGAAGGGTCCACACGAGCGCAGGGACTTGTCGATTAAGCGACAAGTCCCCCGAAGGGAGGACGGATGGGAAACGATCATACCCATAGACGCGCGCAATCTCTTCAACGAAATCAACGCTGTTTTCAATATCGCGATCGCGCCAATACGGAACAATAAACTGATCACCTTTAGCTTCAAATCCTAAACGCTCCAAAATCTCTCGCATCTCTGCTTCGCTCAACTCAAGACCCATCAACCGATTTGCGCTTGAAGGATCAAAGGGAAACATGCGAGGTTCGTACGGTTTGGCTTCTTGGACCATCACATCTGAGACGAGGTTTCCCCCAGCAACTTGCCCCAACAGTTCGATGGCCCGTTCAAGCGCCGGGCCGGTTGCTTCCACAGACAGTCCCTTTTCAAACAACAATTGTGAATCGGAATAGAGATTGAGCGCGCGAGCGGTGCGGCGCACAGAGAGAGAATCAAAAGTTGCCGACTCGATCAAGACGCGCGTGGTCTGTTCGGTCGTGCCTGTGAACTCGCCGCCCATCACTCCCGCCACCGCGACCGCATTTTTTGCATCCGCAATGACCAACATCTCGCTTGAGAGTTCGTAATCTTTGCCATCAAGCGCCAGAAACTTTTCCTGTTTTTTCGCCTTGCGCACGACGATTTTCTCTCCGTACAATTTGTCCGCATCAAACGCATGAAGTGGCTGGCCATATTCATGCAAAACAACATTGGTAATATCAACCACATTGTTGATGGGACGATAGCCAGCAAGCAAAAGCTTCTTCTGAAGCCACCACGGGGATGGTCCAACTTTGATGTTATCGACAAGCACGGCGGAATACTTCGGACAGAGCACGGGTTCTTTGACTTCGATGTTCCACCCGCAGTCGCCTCGAGATCCTTTGACCACCAACGCGGGTTTCACAAAGACAGAAGAAGTGACAGCCGCCCCTTCGCGCGCCTGACCGATGATGGATCGACAATCGGGACGGTTACTCGTGACCTCAATGTCAAAAATCACTTCGTCGAGTTCGAGAGCTTGGACAATGGGTGTTCCGGGTTTGGCATCAGTGAGCGCTGTAATGTTCCAAATATCCTTCTTGCCGGTCGCAAGTTTTTCAAAACCAATCTCCTCCACCGCACAAATCATCCCGTGGCTTTCGACCCCGCGGATCTTCGTTTTCACAAGTTCAACGAGTTCTCCTTCTCCATGCCATTTCACACGAGCGCCCGGCAGACCCACGATCACGCGCATCCCTTCCGTCAGATTCACTCCTCCGCACACAATCTCGACCGTTTCTTTTCCAATATCGGTTTGGGCAATCTGAAGTTTGTCCGCATTTGGATGTGGCTTTACCTCTTTGACAAACCCAACAATCATGTTTGCGAATCGATCGGCAACACGATCCATGTGTTCAACAGAATTTCCCGCCGCGGTTGTTTTGCGTGCGAAGTCTTCCGCTGAAAGATCGGTGTCGAGATATTCTTTGATCCAGTTGTAGGAGGCAAGAATGTTCATAATCATCGTGAAACCACATGCCTATTTGTAAACCACGGGAGGAACCCTATGGGTTTACAAATAGGCATGTGGTTTCACTCAATTAATGATCAAAGGAGGGATGGTGCGAGGGCATACACATGGGTGAATCACGGGAGGAACCCTATGGATTCACTCATGTGTATGCCCTCGCACCCACTTAAATCACCAAAAAAATAAAATAGATCAACAGGTTAGAGTGAATCAGTGATTTGTTATATCGCTTCTGAATCCATAGGGTTCCTCCCGTGATTCACAGGGCTTGTGCCAGGAGCTCTCGTGATTCAGAACTGAAGAGTGTGTCAGTGATTGGTTATATCGCTTCTGAATCCATAGGGTTCCTCCCGTGATTCAGAAGCGATATAACCAATCTCTGGTTTCAAATTATTTAGAACTGTCTGACAAACCGCAGGTCATTTTTGTACAGCACACGGATATCATCAATTTTGATCCCTTCTCGCATCATGAGCGTGCGCTCGACTCCCCACCCAAACGCAAATCCAGAATACTCTTTTGGATCCAACCCTCCGGCTTCAAGCACGCGCGGATGCACCATGCCAGCTCCACCCAATTCTAACCATCCGCTTTTACAAAGACGACAATTTTTCGAAAGATCACCCCCGCACACTCCACAACTAATATCCACTTCGAAACTCGGTTCGGTGAATCGAAAGTGATGCGGACGCAAGCGCGTGCGGCGATCCGGTCCAAAAAAAGTCCGAGCAAAATAATCCAACACGCCTTTGAGATGAATCACCGCGACGCCTTTATCGATCATCAATCCTTCGAACTGATGAAACATTGGGATATGGGTGATATCGATCTGGCGACGATACGTGCGGTTGATATTAATCATCCGAATGGGGGGTTTGACCAATTCCATCTGGCGCACTTGCGAATTGGAGGTATGCGGCGTCAAAACCATCTTGCCTTTTTTTCCTTCAGGCGCTTCAACAAAAAACGTCTCCCAATCATCCCGAGCGGGATGATCCTTTGGCATATTGAGCGACTCGAAGACGTAATAATCCCAATCAATCTCCGGCGCGCGAACACTGGTAAAACCCACGCGCGAAAAAATATCAGTAATCTCTTCAATCGCTTGACTCGTCAAATGCAAATGACCTTCTTCTGGAGCGTGTCCGGGTTCGGTGATATCAATCCATTCGCGCTCTGCTTGTGTGCTTGTGTGCGCCTCGTTCAGAGCATGTTCTTTGTAACGGTAAGCGGCTTCAAGCCCCTCTTTTACCTCGTTGGCGAGCTGACCAATCGTTTTGCGTTCTTCGCCCGCAAGCTTGGCAACTTGTTCTAACAGCATCTTCAGTCTGCCCTTGCGTCCCAAAAATTCATTTTTGGCTTGTTCAAGAGCCGCGCGATCCGTAATCGTCTCCATGACCGCTTCAAACTCCTGTTTCAATTTTTCAAGTTCAGATTTCATATTCGTTAGGTGAGAGATTGAAAGGCTTTGATGATCTCCCCGCCGTACGTTGCAAAGTCTTTGTAGGTCACCAAAAGAACCAAAACCATCAACAAAAGGAAACCCAGATTGTGGGCCGCGGTTTCTACTCTCTCATCAACCGCTCGACCGCGCCATTTTTCAATAAGCAAAAACAAAATGCGACCTCCATCCAACGCGGGAAACGGCAAAACATTGATAACCGCCAAGTTGATAGACAAAAGCGCGGTGAATTGCAGAAGATACACAAACCCGAGAGCGGCGACCTGTCCGGTCATGACGGCAATGCCCACGGGCCCGGACAAATCAACCCCCACCCCATGACCACCAATTAAACTTTTCACGATGCCACCAAAGGCTTTGAGAATCTCGCCGGTAAGAGAAATCGTCTGTCCAATCCCTTGTATCACGGCATCCAAAAACGGATAAGAGATGAGACCTGTTTGAACCAAGCCGACACCCAAACCAATCGTCCCTGTACTGGGAAGCGACTGGACAACAAGTTCGGATTGATGCGAAACGTGCTGTTGATCTTCAACCAACACCGTCATGGGTTCAGACGCTTTGCTTGCAATGTAGTCCCGAGCTTGTTGAGTGGTGGTAAAAGTTTGCGCATCAATATTCAGCAAAATATCGCCAGCTTGAATACCGGCTTTCGCCGCTGGCGAATCGGCCAGCACGTTCATGATCATCAAATGGCGATCTCGTACATGAGCCGACGACGGGAGCGATTCATCTACAATGCCAGGAAGGCCAATCATGAATCCAACAGAAAGAAGAACCGCGGCCAATAGGAGGTTCATCGCCACACCAGCGACAAGCACGCCAAAACGCGCAAGGGCGGATTTGGAAGAAAAGCTGTCTGGATGATCGCGATGTTCACCGGATTCGCCTTTGATGCGCACAAATCCCCCAAGAGGAATACTGTTGATAGAATACGTCGTCTCCCCGCGCGTCAGGCCAAATAACCGTGGTGGGAAACCAAACCCGAATTCCTCAACCTTCATGCCCATTTTTTTTGCCATCAAAAAATGTCCAAGTTCGTGGACAAAAACGAGCAGTGACAAAATGATAATAAAAACCAAAATGGTGCCCATATTCTCAAGAATGATACCGTTTCGGTAAGGACAGCGCAAGAAACCAAAAATCGTGCCCTGCGACACGATTTTTGTGGGTGCATCGGATGAAGACCAGACTGTACGGTTACGCAGAGATAGTCGCGGAATTTCACCGCGTTCCACATCCAAAGCTCCACCTATTTAATCAGATTTATTGAATTTTGTCAAGATTCGACAACTTTAATGAAATGTCTTTTACCTTTTTGAATCAATACTCCGGCCTTGTCTGGATTGACCAAAAATTCGGGGTCAGACATCACTTTTTCGCCCACTTTAACCCCCCCTCCATCGATAAGCCGGCGCGCATCGGATTTCGATTTAGCAAACCCGACCTGCACGAGCACATCCGCCAAAGACGCCACGGCCTTGAGCCGATATTCTGGCACGTCCTGTGGAACTTCGTGTTGCTTAAAAAGCTGATCAAAAGCGTCGCTAGCTTTTTGGGCCTCTTCTTGCGAGTAAAATCCGGCAACCACTTCGCGCGCGAGGCGCGCTTTCACGTCACGTGGATTGGCCTCTTCTCGAATAAGCGACTTGGAAATGGTCACGATCTCTTCATCTGGAACGTCGGTCATCAACTCAAATCCAGAAATCATCATACCATCGGTCCAACTCATGACTTTACCAAACATTTCGTCTGCGCTGTCGCTCAAGCGAATCATGTTCCCCTCACTCTTGCCCATCTTTTGTCCTGTTGGATCAACGAGCAATTTTGTTGTCATGACAAATTTCTCTTTGTTCTTCAGCGCTTTCATCAACGTGCGCCCGGCAAGCATATTGAACGTCTGATCGTTTCCCCCAAGCTCGCCGTCGACATTCATCGCGACACAATCATAACCTTGCATGAGCGGATACAAAAACTCATGAAGATAAATCGGCTTCCCTTCTTCCATCCGCTTTTCAAACATGTCTCGCTCGAGCATTTGTTGAACGGTGAAATGAGCGGAAAGTTCAATGAGTTCCTCAAAAGTCAGCTTAGCCAGCCACAGACTATTATAACGAATCTCCGCGGGATTCTCCCCGTCAAACGCAATGATCCGCTCGGCTTGCTGTTTATACGTCTTCGCATTTTCAAGAACTTGCTCGCGTGTGAGACGAACGCGTGTGGCCGATTTATCTGTTGGATCACCAATCAAGCCGGTAAAATCTCCGATCAGAAGGATGATCTTGTGGCCAAGCTCTTGAAATGCACGCATCTTGCGCAAAAAAATGCTGTGGCCAATGTGTAAGTCTGGTGCCGTTGGATCAATACCGACATACAAAGAAAGTGGTCTCCCCTCTTTGAGACGGGCTTCCAAAAACTCGTGACTGGGGTAAATATTTTCTACGCCACGGAAAAGCACGCGTTCAATTTTTTTGGGGTCAGTATCGATTTTCATAAATTTTTTGTCATCCTGAGCGCCAGCGAAGGATCTCACAAAATTATTTTTTTAATCTCATCTCTCTTCTCCTCCATCGTCTTTTTATCTATCGCTTCGAGATTCAGTCGCAATTTTGGCTCCGTATTTGATCCTCGAACATTGAACCAAAAATGGGGATAGGTAATTGAGATGCCATCGAGTTCATTGAGATCCCCATCGGCGTAACGCTCTTTAAGGCGCGCTAAAACCGCCTCTTTATCTTGGACCTCAAAATTCAGTTCTCCAGAATGAGCATAACGCGCACAAAGAGGCCCAACGATCTGTGAAAGTGTTTGACCACGACGCGTCATTTCTTGAAGGATCTGCGCAGCTACCGTAACAGGTCCCTCATATACCCCGGTAGGAAAGGCATAAAAAAAATGCCCAGACGACTCCCCGCCAAACGGAGCACCCACGCGACGCATTTGTTCTTTAATAAGCGAATGACCTACACGCGTCACCGAGGGTGTCCCGCCAGCTTCCACGATCATGTCTGGAGTAATCTTACCTGGACGAACGTCATAACAGATGGTCGCGCCGGGGTGCGTACGCAAAACGATCTGCGCGAGAAGTCCGCGCACGACAGAAGGTTCAACGCGCGCGCCCGTATCATCCACAAAAAAAATCCGATCACCGTCCCCGTCAGTCGCGATGCCAAGATCTGCACCCAACTCGCGCACCTTCGCTTGCAAAGCCGTCGTATTTTCCTCTTTGAAAGGATCGGCCTCGTGATTGGGAAACGATCCATCGAACTCCCAAAACATCCGCGTCACATCCGCGTCAATCATTTTAAACAACTCATCCAGATATTGTGCGCCCATCCCATTTGCCGCATCCGCAACAATCTTGAGCCGTTTGATGGGGTGCTTACCCGCATACACAAACTCCGCTTGCGCCGCCGCTTGCGGAATCCCATCTATTTTTTTGATCTCCCCTTTCTGTCCTTTCTGCCCTTTTTGTCCTTTCTCGACCATTTCCCCGATCTCCAAAATCCCGGTATCTCCACTGACAGGCACCGCCATCTCACGCGTAAGTTTGAATCCATTATACGCCGCGGGATTATGCGACGCAGACACCATGATACCCGCATCGGCTTTCAGATGGCCAACGGAAAAATAAAACGCCGGCGTAGAAACCAATCCAACATCAAGCACGTGAACCCCTTGCTCAACAAGCCCGCGCATCAGAGCCTCTTGCAAGTGAACCGAGCTCTTGCGCATATCCCGCCCAACGGCGCACACAAAAGAAGGCTGTGGAAGCTCTCGAGCTCGAAAAACGGCAAACGCCAAGCCGATTTGCTCAGCCAGTTCATCCGTTATCTCAACATCCACAAGCCCACGAATATCATATTTTTTGAAGATATGCTTTGGAAAGGCCATATTCTTTGTTTTTTTCTTGCTTCTTGAGGTATTTTTCTCTATACTGAGCTTATAAACTTATACTCGTATGGAACCTACCTGGATCATTCTTATTGTTCTGGTCGTTATTGTTCTGTGGCTCATTCTAACATATAACGGCTTGGTTTCTTCAAGGAACCACACCGAGGAGGCTTGGTCGGATATTGAGGTTCAGCTCAAGCGTCGCTACGATCTTATCCCGAACATCGTGAATACGGTAAAGGGATACGCCAAACATGAAGAGGGGGTGTTCACCAAAGTGACCGAAGCACGTGCGGCCGCGATGGGCGCGCACAGCATGAAAGATCATGCGCGCGCAGAAAATGTACTGTCTGAAACATTGAAGTCGCTTTTCGCGGTCGCGGAAAGCTATCCGCAACTGCAAGCATCGGAAAACTTTTTGCAACTTCAACATGAGCTCACCGACGCTGAAGATAAAATCCAGGCCGCACGCCGCTTCTACAATGCCAACGCCCGCGACTACAACATTAAACTCGAAGTGTTCCCCACCAATCTCATTGCCGGAACGTTTGGGTTTACGCGCCGTGAGTTTTTCGATGCACCTGATGTGGAATTGGAAAAACCGGAGGTGAAGTTTTAAACAGAACAGGGCGTGACTTATGTACTCCCAGATCACCGCGAACAAACGCAAGACCTGGTTTCTCATCTTCCTGTTTACGCTTATTATCCTTGCGCTTGGGTGGACGTTCGGGGCTTGGATGGGCAACGAAACTTCGGGGATTGTTCTGGCGGCCATCATTGCGACTCTCATGACGCTCATCGGATACTATCGCGGCGATAAAGTGGCTCTCGCGGTCTCGGGAGCAAAAGAAGTGCACAAACAAGATGCCCCGGAATTGTATCGCCTCATCGAAAATCTGTGCATAGCAGATGGTCTGCCGACGCCAAAAGTTTATCTCATCGACGATCCATCGCCCAACGCCTTCGCGACTGGTCGCGATCCAGAGCATGCCTCTGTGGCGGTGACGACTGGCTTGCTTCATATCATGGAGAAAGCCGAGCTTGAAGGGGTGCTGGCTCATGAACTCTCGCATGTGAAAAACTACGACGTCCGCGTGATGACCCTCGTTGTCGTCCTTGTAGGAGTCGTTCTGCTCTTTTCAGACTGGATGACGCGCGCGGTTTTTTACGGGGGCAATCGCAAAAATAGCGACCGCGAATCCAGTGCAGGTGTCCTCTTCTTGATCGGTCTCGTTCTCGCTTTGCTCTCTCCCCTATTCGCCCAACTCATCAAGCTCGCGGTTTCTCGCTCGCGCGAATACCTGGCGGATGCTTCCGGCGTGCTGTTAACCCGATATCCAGACGGCCTTGCGCGCGCGCTTGAAAAAATCGCAAAAATGGATCAACCACTCAAACGTCCCAATCACGCAACCGCACACCTCTATCTCGCAAACCCGTTTGATCCGCATGTCACCAAAAAATTCGAACAGCTTTTCAGTACACATCCACCGATTGAAGAAAGAATTAGGAAACTAAAAGAAGCTGGTAGCTAGAATCTCCTTTCCCCCATGTCCCACGATATTGTCGACAAGTTTTCCACGCATCTCAAAAACGTCCTCACGCGCGCGTTGTGTTTTGTGGTTGAACTAAACGATCCAACCATTGAAGCGCATCATCTTCTATGGGCTTTGGGCACACAAAAGGGATGTATAGGCGGGGAGATTCTCAAAAAAGTCGGCGTAAAACAAGGAGACTTACGTGTCCTTGTCGGGGCAACCGCTTCTTTCAGGATGAACCCAACCGAGGCCGCAAACGCAACGCTTCATCTCTCAAACGACGCCAAGCGCATCGTGGAAAAAGCCGTCCTGACGGCAAACATCTACGGTCATCGCTTTGTGGGCACCGAACATTTGCTCTCGGGTATCCTTCAAGTGAACACGCCTCTGATCGACCAATTTTTCGAAAAACAAAAAACAGATCTCAAAGAACTCCGCCAACAACTCTCGATCGTCCTCAAGAGCACTTCAAAATTTCCAGAACTTACGGGCGCCATTTCAAATGGAACGAATCTTGAGGCTACCGCGCAGGCGGTCATGTTGGAAGAAGAGAATGATAAAATGCCTGCCCTTGAATACTTTGCGCGAGAACTCACCAGCACCACTTCTCAAAAAACCATTGACCCGGTCATCGGACGGGACGGAGAAATCGAACGTCTGATGCAAATTTTATGCCGTCGCACCAAAAATAATCCGCTTTTGGTGGGTGCGCCAGGCGTGGGCAAAACCGCGATCGTCGAAGGACTAGCCAAACGCATCGTCGAGGGAACGGTGCCTGAAATTCTTCAAGACAAAAAAATCTTTGCGCTTGATCTCGCGCTCTTGATTGCCGGAACGATGTACAGAGGCGAATTTGAAGGACGATTACGGCAAATTGTTGATGAAATCAAAAAACATGAAGACGTGATTTTGTTTATTGATGAAATCCATACGATCGTTGGAGCGGGAGCCGCCTCCGGCTCGCTCGATGCCGCCAACATTCTCAAGCCCGCCCTCGCGCGAGGCGATATTCGTTGTATCGGCGCCACCACTCCTGAAGAATGCAAAAAACAGATCGAGTCAGACAGTGCGCTCGAACGCCGTTTTCAATCCATCCTGGTCGATGAGCCTTCACAAGCGGACAGTGTGACGATCTTGCAAGGGCTGGCTCCGTATTACGAAAATTTCCACCAGGTTCGTATCTTGCCTGATGCGATTGCACAAGCGGTTGCCCTTTCCTCGCGGTATGTGCCAGATCGACAGCTCCCCGACAAAGCGATCGATCTCATGGATGAAGCGGCGGCGGCGGCTAAAATGGAACGGGGACAAAACGACGCGGCACAACAGCACCGATCCCTTGAGCAAGAACTCGCGCGCGTGCGAGAAGCCAAACGACAAGCGGTCGTTGAAGAACGTTTCCAAGAAGCCTCTGTGCTTAAAGAAAAAGAGGAGCAGGTTCGTTCTTCGATCTCTCATACCAAAAAAGAAACGACGGCCCCTTTGTTTAGCATTGACGGCGTGGACATCGCGCGCGTCATTTCGCGCATGACCGGGATCCCGATCCATGAACTCACCCACCAAACGAGTGCCTCGGCCGATGACCTAGCCCGCGCCCTTCAAACTGGCATCATTGGTCAAGACGAAGTGGTGAGCCAAGTGGCCAGCGCTCTTGCGCGAGCCAAATCCGGACTGTCCCATCCCAAACGTCCTCTTTCTTCATTATTGTTTATCGGTCCATCAGGCGTCGGCAAAACTGAACTCGCGAAAGCCGTGGCACGCACGTTTTTTTATAATCCAAAAAACTTTATCCGGCTGGACATGTCCGAATATGCGGAAGGTTTTACGATCTCCAAACTCATCGGTTCTCCCGCGGGATATGTCGGCTACAAGGATCAATCCAACTTAAGCGACCGCGTAAAACAGCGGCCGTACAGCGTGGTGCTCTTTGATGAATTAGAAAAAGCTCATCCGGACGTTCAAAATCTCCTTCTGCAAATTCTCGAGGAAGGCGAGCTTACCGATGCAACGGGTAAAATGGTCAGCTTCAAAAATACGATCGTCATTTTAACGACAAACATCGGGCTGGAACGCTTTGAACACGGAGGCATCGGTTTTGCCCAATCGTTGGAAACACAAAAAAGTGAACGCACACAGGACATCCGAAAGGAACTTGAGGAACGATTCCGTCCGGAACTTATCAACCGCATGGACCACATCTGCGTCTTTGATGCCTTGAGTACCGAAGCGCTTCAACGGATCGTCGAAAAAGAATTGAATGAACTGGTCGAACGTTTGAATGCCAGCCATCAACTTTGCGTGCGCTGGCAACCGAACGTGAGTCAACATCTGGCCTTGAGTCTTGATAAAAAGCTCGGCGCACGCAGTGTCCGTCAAAAAATCCAACAGGAGGTCGAAACAAAAATTGCGGAACGCTTGTCTAAAAAAGATCGCCCATCACGATTGCGCGTGAGTGTGCACAATACAATTATTAAGGTCACAAAAGAGTAGGAGGTATGGTGTTAGCCGCTATTGCAACAGGAGCCGCTCGCGGAGCAGCTGTCGCAGGACGAGCTGTTGTTAGCGTTGGACGGGCGGCCGTGGGCGCGGGGCGGGCGGCCGGGCGAGGTGGCGCACGAGCGGGTCGCGCTGTTGGACGCGCAGGTTCCAGAGCGGGTCGCGCCGTGAGTCAAACAACACAGAAAGCAGCAAGAAAAACGGGTGACATGCGTAGCGAACTGCAACGAGCGCGTTTACAAGGACAACAATTCCAATTACGTTCAAACAACTCCGCACAACTCCAACAACGTGCATTCCGAAACGGACAAGATAAGACCAATACAAAAGATCCCAGGCAAAAAAACGATAAGCAGAGAAAAGAAGAAGAGCATGAGAAGGAAGAAGAACAGGAAAACGATGAACAAGAAGAGGAAGAAGAGGATCCCATTGATCAAATGAAAAGACTAACGGGACAACTAGCCTTAAGTCAGCAAGCGAGCGCCGCCACAAAATTCAAAGCCGCAACTTCTGCGCTTCGTCAGTTCCATGCCATGCAGGCGGCCACTCCGGAAGAAGCAAAACCGTCCCAAGATATCGCAAAAGCCGCGGCCAAAAAAGTCATTCCGAAAGCAGCCTTGTTTATCGCGAACTCCATCGCCGGAGCTTTGGAACTCGGAACAGGCGGCGTGGCTTTCTTGGTGACGTTTGTTATTCGGTTTATCACTCTCGGGTGGTACAATATTGAAATGGTTTATGGAGGATGGGTCACAAAAGGCAAACACAAAATTATCGGTCCATTGACATGGGATCCCATTCCCATGCCATTCCCTAAAAATGATGGAACGAACGCCATTGGTCCAATGATTGTCCTGCTCGCAACGGATCTGATCATGATTCTCGTCTCGATGCTTCCTTTTATCCTGATCGCCATCGTTATTGCGGCGATCTCTGCTTAATCCTATGTCCGAGCGCACAAAACGCCTCCTGATCGTTATCGGCTTTATTCTGTCTGTCATCGTCATCGCCTACGCCATCTGGGCCGCTTTTTTCCGTGCCACTCCGCAAACACCAGCTCCAGAAGCCCCGCAAGCCCAAGCCCCAACAGGCGGCGCGCTTACACCTTCTCAAACAGGACGAACGCCCGGTGCTGGCGAAATTACGCCCGGCGGACAAGCCCTTCCATCTGCCGCCGAAGTGGCCGGAGGTGGCATCACAAAAACGACGGAGCTGACAACCGCGCCCGTGGCGGATGCAACGCTCTCGGGCGACGGAAGCGGAGTGAATTTTTACAATGACTCAGATGGAAAATTTTATCGGATTGATGCCACAGGAAACGTTACAACGCTTTCCAATAAAGAATTTCCTTCTGTCGAAAATGTCGCATGGAACAAAGACGCGCAAAAAGCGGTTCTTGAATTTCCCGACGGCTCAAATGTCGTCTACGATTTCGATAACGAAACGCAGGTGACGCTTCCGCAACACTGGAAAGATTTTGAATTTTCTCCGACTTCGGATCAAATCGCTGCCAAAAGTATTGGTCTGGACCCGAATAATCGTTGGCTCGTCACCACCAATGCTGATGGATCAAATGTCAGAAGTATCCAAGAACTTGGGGACAATGAAACAAAAGTGCAAGTCAATTGGTCGCCAAACGATCAGATTGTGGCTTTTTCAGACACGGCCGAAGGTCAGGGCAGTATCGATCGCAAGATGATCATCCCCATTGGGAAAGAGCATGAAAATTTCAAAGGGCTGATCGTTGAAGGGCTTGGGTTTCAATCACAATGGTCGCCTGATGGAAAACGATTACTCTATTCGGTTTCCGGTTCTTACAGCAATTATCGACCTTTGCTCTGGATCGTTGACGGAACAAGCGCAAGCATGGGCGATCATCGAAAAAGCCTGTCTATCAATACGTGGGTCGACAAATGCGCATGGGCGGGTATTGCAACGGTCTACTGCGCCGTGCCGCAAGGCCTTCCGCCAAATGCCGGCCTTCAGCCAAAAGCGTTCGGCACCTTCCCCGATGCTATTTATCGCATTGACGTAGATTCCGGATCTTCCGCACTCGTCGCGATCCCTAATGGAGAGAAAACCCTTTCAAAATTGTTCGTCACAAATGATCAGTCCGTTTTGTACTTCACTAATTTACAAACAGGGAATCTGGAATCTCTAAAATTGAAATAGGGTATGAGAAATCGTTGGTTGGCTCTTCTACTCGTCGGCTTTCTGGCCTTGATCACGCTGGTTTTTTTCGCGTTGCGTATTAAACCCATTGATTTAGAAAAATCAAAAGCCGCACAGGAAGCGACTTCCACACCGATCACACAACCAAGCGTCACTTTCGTCAATCCAAGTCGAGGCGCTGAAAACCCGAAGTTGACCCTGATTGAGTTTGCGGATTTCCAGTGTGAACATTGCATGACACTCGACAGCGCTTTGCAGGTGGCCTTGCACACCTATCCAAACGAAGTTCGCCTCGTCTGGAAAGACTTGCCAAACCCGTCGGCTCATGAACAAGCGATTCCCGCCGCCATCGCCGCCCACTGCGCAGACCGCCAAGGCCTGTTCTGGCCTTATCATGACGCGCTTATGGCTCGTCAAAGTATTCTCTCAACGGATCAATACCTACAAATCGCCCGCGAGCTGAAACTGGATATGGACCGATTCAATAATTGTTTTTCAGACCAGGACACCATGCCCATTGTTGAAAAAGATATTCAGGAAGGTCGAGCGCTCGGCATCGTGGCCACACCAACGTTATTTGTCGGCTCTCAAAAAATTGTCGGTTCGATCACATCGGAAGAACTCCTTCAAATTATTCAAACGGAACTCACTCAACCTTAATCCATGCTCAAATGGTTGTTGCTGCCAGGACTTTTGGTGACGTGGCTTGTTCCCGCCACGAGTTTTGCGGCACCGGCATGTTACTGCTATTTTGGAGAAAAAAATGATTGTCAATCAATTGGTGTCGAGGATTCAGCAACGCAAACGCAGTGCGAACTCATTTGTAAAGGCAAATACGCAGATATTTTTAAGAGTGTTCAATTCACGGACTCGGCAACAAAATTTGGCGCAAGTCTCTACATTGAATGTTCCAAAGCTCATGAAGCCGCAAATCCCATTGTCACGAAACCAGCAACAGGCATCGTATTGCCAAAACTTCAAGTAAAAATCCCCACGGTCACTTTTACCCCTGTTTTACAAAAGGGTGGAGAACTGCAGATAGATTTTTTGGGGCAATATATTAATGGGACCTACCAATACATTGTCGGCATAGCGGCTTTCTTAGCGATTGTGTTGGTCATGGTCGGCGGCGTGCAATGGGTCCTTTCCGCGGGAGCTCCCTCTCAACTTGAAAAAGCCAAACAGCGCATCAAAAACGGTCTGACTGGCTTAGTCCTCGTGATGACGGCCGCCGCGATCCTTGAAATCGTCAATCCCAAACTCGGAACCCTACGGCCCCTTACCATTCCCTCAATCGAAGGCATTGCCTTAGACGAAGCGATAGACCATTCTGATGCGGTTGAGACCGAATCAGACGAACCCGCTCCGGTGGCGGCATCAGGAGAACAGGTCAAACTCCCTTTTGGACCAGGATCGCGAAGCGGATTGACGGTTGTCAAACCCCCCCTTGAAAAAGAAGGCGATGGCTACATAGATCCGCCCCGTCCTTGTACCATTCCTGTTCCCTCCGTGGCTGAATCACTCAGTGGGGTGACGATTGATACAAAATTTGTCGGTCTGCTTGATTGCAATATCTCCAACGCCACGAAGAACAAAAAACGGCCGCCATCGGCCGTAAAAATAGTGATTCTTCATTTGGGATTTCCTGGCACGAACGTTAAAGGCATGCTCAACATGTGGTTTTCTGATTACCACTACGGCAAAATTGCGAAATGCAAACAGAGTAAAAAAACCGGCGAATTCAATTACGAGGGATGCACCAAAGACGGGCAACGGGTTGTCCGAGCTCCCTCCAAAAGACAAACCCCGATCGGGAGCCATTTCGCTGTTACAACAGATGGCAAAATTTTTCAGCTGGCAGATGTCGGACATATCATGAATCATTGCTGTAAAGAAAATAATATCTCCGTCGGCATTGATATTTTTTACGGAATGGAAGGGAAAAAATATACCTATACGGAAGCTCAATACGATAACATCGCAAAATTGATCCAAGGATTGAGTAAAAAATACGGATTCAAAATTGATGACAGCACCGTCAGGGGGCACTGCGAGTTCTCGAAACCCCCGAGCGCCCACGTTGATCCTCCTAATTTTGATTTAAAAAAACTCGGACAAAAAATGGGAGTCACGCTCGACCCGGCTACGCACACCCCAACGGGAGGATCAAAATGTTTCTGGTTATGATTCCTGTATGCGAAAAATCGTCTTCATCTTAACCCTTCTTTTTCTCCATCTCCTGCCGAAACCAGTTTTCGCCGCCGCGGTGTGTGTTTGCTATTTCGGAGAAAAAGACGATTGCACGCCAGTCACCGTGAAAGATTCCGCTCTTGAAGGGGAATGCGAAGCAACGTGTAAAAAAACCTACGGGGACGACTTCACGGCTCACGAATATGCCGATACTGCCTTCAGCGGCGCGAGCGTCGAGGTCTCTTGTACCATCGCTCATGCCACGGCCGTAACGACAAAGACAAAAGAATCTAAAGTCGCTATCGTCACTCCAAAACTCAGTGTACAGATTCCAGGTTTGACTTTTTCTCCCGTCAAAAAAATCTCCGGTAATCTTCATATCAATTTTCTCGCAGACTATCTCAATAGTACTTACAAATATCTTATAAACATTTCGGTTTTTATTGCGATCGCTTTGGTCATGTTTGCCGGCATTCGGTATGTTCTCGCCGCAGGATCAGGCGACATAAAAAAAGCCCAGACACAGATAAAAAATGCTGTCGTCGGCGTTGTCTTGCTCCTCTCAACCTATCTTATTCTGTTCATCGTCAATCCTGAACTTGTGCGACTGAAGTCCGTCGTCATTACGGAAGTCGAGAGAATCGAAGGGGTTGGAAATAATGAAGTGACCGATGAAACGGACGAAGCGACAACGTATCCGGATGTTTCGGTCACGCCGGGATCCTTGCCAAAATTTAAACAATGCGATGCGAAATGGAAAAAACATGCGTATAAAGGTCCAGATGGGAAAACCGTATCCTGCGGGCCAAATAAACATAATAAAGAAATCCACGAAGACAATGTGTGCGAAAGTGGCTGCGGTCCAACGTCCGTTGCAGCGGTTTTGGTTTATAACGGAATAAATGTCACTCCTCCGGCGGTTGCAGACGTTGCGGCAAAAGTTGGCGCCCATCTTTCTTGCAGTAGTGGAACCAGTCTCGGAATCCTCTGTAAAGAAATCCCAAAATCATGGCCAGGACAAGGGTGCAAATCCATTTCTCCAAAAAATACAAGCCTTATTTCAAAAATTCTCGGACAAAAAAAACCGATCGTCTTTTCCTGCCATGGGTGCACGGGGAAGCTTGCAGATGGAAGTGATAAATCCTACAAAGGACATTACATGGTCCTTACGGGCATTTCAGGTGATTTTTTTGAAGTTTACGACGTGGGTCGCATGAACGGGATCGTCAAAATTCCAAAAAGTGAATTTGAAAATGGAAAAATTCCCAGCGCCTACTTGATTGAGAAGAAATGATATGTTTATCTGCACGCACTGCGACGCGCAATTTCAAAAATGGTCCGGGAAATGTTTTGAATGTCAGACGTGGGGAACGTTGATCGAAGAAACAGTCGCGCCGACGACGCGCCGTCCTTCCACGGCTACCGCTCTCAAACCTGTTGCCCTATCCGAAATCACCGGCCAAAACGAACACGCACGATTTGAAACCAAAGAGCCGGAACTGGATCGGGTCATGGGAGGAGGGATCGTGAAAGGATCTCTCGTTTTATTGTCGGGGGAACCGGGGATTGGAAAGTCAACGCTTGTTGCTGACATGGCAAAACGGTTTATCCAACAGGAGCTGAACGTGCTTTATATCTCTGGCGAAGAATCCGCGGGGCAACTCAAAGCACGATTTGTCCGTCTGAACACCAAACTTGATCATCTTTATTTTTTGGAATCTGGAACAATTGAAGCGCTCGTCAAAACGATCGAGAAACAACAACCTGACGTCGTGATTATCGATTCCGTTCAGACCCTTTTTTCCGAACAGGTCGAAGGAAGTCCCGGAAGTCCTACGCTCGTCCGCTATGCGACTTCCCTGCTGATGGAGCTCGCCAAACGCACGGGGGTCGCCATTATGCTCATCGGCCAAGTGACGAAAGATGGAGCGATTGCCGGACCCAAAACGCTCGAGCACATGGTGGATGTTGTTCTCAATCTGGATGGTGATCGCGTCCATCCGTTCCGATGGTTGTCCGCATCGAAAAATCGATTCGGGGCGACCGACGAAGTCGGCGTGTTTGAGATGACGTCCGGCGGACTTGTGCCAGTCGTGAACCCCTCTGCACGATTTCTCGAGGAACGCGTCGCGGTTCCCGGTTCCGTCATTGCCGCAACGATCGAGGGATCGCGCGTGTTTCTCGTCGAGGTGCAGGCACTCGTCGAAAAATCCGCCTACGCCACTCCTGTAAGACGTGCGTCTGGCTTTGATCAAAATCGCCTGCAAATGCTCATTGCTATTTTATCGAAACGCGCCAACTTGCGGCTGGGCGAACAGGACGTCTATGTCAATGTGATTGGCGGCATGAAACTTTCCGAGCCAGCTGCCGACTTGTCTATTTGCGCCGCGATCGTAAGCGCGGCCAAAAACCAGACGTACGAAAAACCAACCGTATTTTTCGGCGAGGTCGGACTGGGCGGTGAAATCCGCCGTGTACCCATGATGGAAAAACGAGCGCAGGAAGCCAACCGGCTAGGCGTCCAAGGTGTTTGCGGACCAGAGACACATAAAACGGTTGCTGATCTGTAACGCGAGATCCTTCGGCGGTCATTCGACCGCCTCAGGATGACAGGAACCATTATTCCAAATGCACGGCCTCGAACGCAACCGAAAGTTGTTCAGCGATGAGCGGGGTCTCCAAAAAATCGGTTTGGGTTTGTAAAAGCCGCGCGCAGATATCGTGCGCTTTTTTCATGAGATCCATATCCGCTTCCGTTGCGAGTTTAAAATCTGGAAATCCTGATTGCGCGCTCCCAAACACATTGCCCGATCCGCGCAATTGCAAATCTTTTTGCGCAAGAGCAAAACCATCATGGGTCTTTTCCAAACACCGCAACCGCTCCAACGCGAGAGCGGTCGTTTGATTCGGCAAGAGATAGCAAAATGAGGGCAGATCGCTCCGACCCACGCGGCCGCGCAACTGATGAAGCTGGGCCAAACCAAACCGTTCAGCCCCCGTAATAACCATGACCGTGGCATTAGGAACATCCACCCCCACTTCGACAACCGTTGTTGAGATCACCGCATCCAAACGACCTCCCCGAAAATCTTCAATGACTTCTAAACGCTCTTCACTTTTTAATTTCCCGTGCAGGACGCCCAATCGCGCCCCCATCAATGAACCTTTGCCCAATTGTGCACGCATTTCTGTGACCGATTTACTTCCCAAAACATCTGAAGGATCGATAAGCGGACACACCACATAGGCCTGATGTCCTTGCTCGATTTGGCTCTTCACATGCGTCCACATCGCCTCATGGTGTTCATGAGGAACGACCGCGGTGCCAACGGGTCTTCGACCCACAGGCATCTCATCAATAAGGGAAACATCCAGATCACCATAAATCGTCAGGGCAAGTGAACGCGGGATAGGCGTGGCGGTCATGGACAGCAGATGCGGTGAAACCGAACGGATCTTTTCCAAAAGGGCGTGGCGCTGGGCCACTCCAAAACGTTGTTGCTCATCAATGATCACAAGAGCTAGTTGGGGGAGTTCGACGGTTTGCTCAAACAACGCATGAGTTCCTATAACCACACGAACTTCTCCGGCCCTCAAACGCTCGATGAGGTCTTCTTTACCCAACGCTTCCCCAGAAAGAACCTTTTGAGAACGCGTAAACAACGCAATTTTTTCCTCAGGAAACCATCGACAAAAAGCCTGATACTGCTGTGCGCAAAGCAGTTCTGTCGGCGCTAAATACACGACGAGATGCTTGTCGCGGATAACCCCGCTCGCCGCAATCGCCGAGACAACTGTTTTTCCCGATCCCACATCCCCCTGCAAGAGCCGATTCATCGGATGAGGTTTAGTCAAATCTTGAACGATCTCCCAAGCCGCGCGACGCTGCGCTTGTGTAATCGAAAACGGCAGAGAGGCGACAAACGTTTGAAGCGTTGAACGATTTAAGGGAATTTCAAAAGCCGAGTGAGCTTTGCGTTCGCGACGCACACAGGCAAACATCAGTTGGTGCAAAAACAATTCGTCAAACTTAAACCGCTCGATCGCCCGATCAAGAGCTTCTTTTGATTCAGGGAAGTGGATGGATCTTACGGCCGTTTGCAAATCCGGCAATGGCATTTCCTCTTTGATCTCGCTTGGAAGCCAATCAACAAGCTCATGAGCCGCGCTGAGCGCGCTACGCATTGCGGTGCGCACCCGGTGCATTTTGAGCGATCCGGAAAGTCCGTATACCGGAACGATGCGGCCCGTCAGGACCTGAGTGCCAGCGGGTTCATGTAGGGGATTGACCATGGCGCGTTTGTAACGAAAGTCCACAGTCCCCGCGAGCGAAAGGGTTGTGCCGGGTCGAATCGTTTGAACCAAATAGGGTTGATTGAACCAGACAATCGGAAGAGTCCCGGTTTCATCTTCGAGCATTGCTTCCACAAGCGTCATCTTTTTATTTTTTGACGGGTGTGAAGTGATCGAGGTAATGGTGCCCGTGACGGTCACAGGCTCTCCTGCCCGCACACGTGCAAGCGGTCGGGTGGTTGAATAATCGTCATACCGAAAAGGAACGTAAAACAACAGATCGCGCAGGCTTTTCAGGCCGAGTGCTTTGAAATCCCTCTGTGCCTTTGATCCAATGCCGGGGAGATCTCCAATGGGAGATGCAAGATGAAACGCCATAACAACAATATCCTAACAAAAGATGCCCAAAACAAAAACGCCGCCATCAGCGGGTTTTTTGTGGTGCGCCCGGCAGGACTTGGTCGGCGAGGATAGCGAGAGCAAGATGTCATCAACAAATGAACATCTTGCCGAGCGACGCAGTCGACCCTGATCTGGCGAAGCCAGATCAACACCTGCGGCCTTCAGCTCCGCAAGCTGACGCTCTATCACGAGACGAAGCGAGAGAAATGAAATAATGTCCATTCGCTTGTTTGTGGTGCGCCCGGCAGGACTTGAACCTGCGGCCTTCAGCTCCGCAAGCTGACGCTCTATCCAGCTGAGCTACGAGCGCAAGAATGAGCAAACGAGAATGGACATTATTTCACTTCCGAGCAAGGCGATGTGATCTGATTCTATCAGATCCAACTGAGCTACGAGCGCAAAAAATAATGTTTCGTTAGAGTTTATACATCCGACGCGCAATATCTGTCAATCGTTCTTCATTGCGCTTGAGGTTTTCAGCGCAAAACGGCAAGAGCGCGCGACGGACTTCATTCGGATCCGTGTCTTCAAGAGGAATCGGCAAAATTGGCTGAAGCCGAGAATGAAAATCGATGTAAAGAAGTTTCGAGTGCGGAGGATCATAAATCAAGGAAAAATCTCGGACGTGATCGTAATCATAATAAGTGTCGTCAATGAGCACGCCGGTATTGGTAATCACAACAGGAATACGATCCGGCTCTTTGAAGCTCGATAGGAGCATGATGACACCGATCATCAAAATGATCACCGCAAAAAGAAAGTTTGCTGTGGCAATGGCGTACACAATCAAAGCTACGCCAACGAGGCAAGCCAAAACGTACCACGTTTTGGATCGTTGGTGTTTGGGATATTCATCCACTTCCCACGCAAGCAAAGGATCCCCAATATCTATATCCTCTGCCGGCGGTTCCATGATGTCTTCGTCCATACCGCTTTATTTTAGCATCCCCGACAAGAGGTCACAAGACAAACCGCATGAACAACCCTTGCGGATAATCGGCAAATCACGTACTCTGGCCACGTCCAGCCAGGGAGAGGTGGCGAAAGAATGAAAAAAAACAGCATCTCCTGGTATACTAGCCTTATGCTTGTACACCAACGTCATCCGAATACGGTCTGTCGCATCTGTAATAAATCTATATACAGAAGACCTGTCGAGTTGCACAAAAATCAAGGAAACGCATTTTGCAGTGCCCGCTGCTATGGAATTTCATGCAGAAAGGAAAAACCTTGCACTATCTGTGGAACACCGATCCTGGCGGGAGCTAACAAAAAAACCTGTAGCCGACGTTGTGCTAATAAGCAAAGGACAGGACTCCTTTACAAGCTGAATCGTCCAAAAGATAAAGTCATTTATCAAAAGGGACTCAAAATGAGACTCATGGATGAACGAGGAAAAAAATGTCAAAGATGCGGTTACGACAACGAAAAAATTCTAAATGTGCATCACATAAATCGAGATCGAAAACATAATGATCTTAAAAATCTGGAATTAATCTGTCCTAATTGCCATGCCGAGGAACACTATGGTAAATAGACACGGAGGGGTGCTCCGAATTGGTTAAGGAACTAGTCTTGAAAACTAGCGCCCGCAAGGGCTTGTGGGTTCGAGCCCCACCCCCTCCGCCACAGAGAATCACCTTTCTAGAAGTTCATTGAAATTAAAGATAAGGACATCCGAAATTTGATGCAAAGTCGATGCCATCGAATTGGCGCAAATTTTGGATGTTCTATACACGGAGAGGTACCCAAGAGGCTGAAGGGGCGGGTTTGCTAAACCTGTAGGTCGGGGTTTTCCCGGCGCGAGGGTTCGAATCCCTCCCTCTCCGCCAGTTAGGAAATGAAGTCGTTGGCTCGAACTTTATGAAGGCCAAAAGCGGGATTTTTTGGTGAAAACATCAAAAAGGCACGGAATAAACTTGGCTTGACCCAAGACGACTTAGTGAGAAAATCCGGCGTTAAGCATACTACTCTTACGAAAATTGAGAGTAATGTGGTTATCAAACCAAGTGTACAAACGGTCGCCAAGATCGCCAAAGCATTGGGTGTTCCAATGGAAGATTTGGTAAAATAAAACCATGAAAAAATTATTTATTGTCGGCGCAGTGGTTCTGGTAATTCTAGTGCTGGCAGGCATTGGACTTTATATTAGAGCATGGGGTCGGTTCTTCTTTTCTCGGGATTGGAAATATCAGGGCTATGTCCTGGCGACCGGAGAGTGTAATATGGGCAACCCCGAAGTAGTGGAGCTTGCTGACGGATCGCTGATGATGTATGCGCATGGTCAGACCAAAGACAGTCTTGTGTTAGAAAACAACACGTATGGTTTTTCTTCCCAAGATGGCAAAAATTGGAAAGATGAAGGTTTATTGCTTGCCAATGCCAGTATGCCGACTGCGGTTCGGCTGGCAGATGGCAGGATTAGGATGTACTTTATCAGAACTTTGGGAGAATATGGCAACCGCACGAAAGAAAAAGGGATTATGAGTGCGGTTTCCAGTGATGGCAGGAAATTCGAGGAAGAAAGCGGTTATCGGTTTGAAATGGGAGCGGGCGCACCGCGGCCGGATGAAATGGAAAAGTTACGGGAGTATTATACGGTGCCGGACGAGGGACGAGTGGAAGATATTAAGGACTTTGCCCATTTGAATGTGGCGCAAGTAGACGGCGGCTACCGGATTTATTTTGACGAGAGCGGAATGCGGGCGGATCCGGGGAAATACGGTTCTAATGCTTGGCCGTTATCGAGGGAGCGGAGCATTTTTTCGGAAGACGGAGTAAATAATTGGCGGTTGGATCCGGGAGTAAGAATAGACGTTGGCCAGCCACCCTTGGACGAAATGCAGCGCGCCAGTAATCCGTCAGTTCTAAAACTTAGCGACGGCTACCATATGTTCTTTTTCGCCGGATTTTCACCTTGGGAAGATTTGACTCCTTGGAAGCGGCTGGTTTGGGGCGGAACTTATGAAGCGATTTCTCAAGACGGTTTGAATTTCCAGATTATCAACTTCCCGAGGTTTCCGGGAAATGACGCATCGATTATTCGTTACGGCGACAAATTACTTGCTTATCCTGGACGAGCGCAAAAGAATCGTAATGAATGTAGCGATGTAGTAATGTTTGAAAAACAATTATCAAAAGCCGAACTCTAACAAAAAATATGGAAAATACAAAAAATAAGTATATTGTTTGTTTACTCTCATTATTATTTCCCGGCCTGGGGCATTTATATTTGCGTGATTATTCCGATGGGATCGTATTCATTTTGGGCGCCGGATTTTTGTGGTTTGCGCTGTTTGCCGAAAATTCCCAAGCAATGAATTTTGAATCCATCCGATCGTCTATTTTTTGGATCGGTTTTGCGATTGTTTATGTTTTTGCCTTAGTTCACGCTTTAGTAAAAGCCAATAAAATTTCCCTAGGAAAGTAAATATCCTAGAATTTGCCGCCAAAGAAAAACTTGAAATCGTCCTTTCCGCTCCGGTTCCCGCCTTCACTCACGAGTTTCGGTCGGGCAAGCAAGGCGAGGCGGGCGGAGGGGGGGTGTGGGGGGAATTCCGCCCGCCGAGCCCAGCCAGTTCCGTTCGGATATTTTTAAACAAACACCGTCAATTTGTAAGTTTAATATCTATGGAGACTCCCACCCATCGGCCCGAAATTAAAATGAGCACGTTAGACCAACTGTTGCGCGCCGTGCATGATTTTGCAGATCAACACGGATATCCTGGAACAATGGCATTCATCTTGGCTTTGCAAGCCGGAAAAGTAGACGAACAAACTGCAAAAACCTATAAGAGACTAATGGATCAGCTGCAATCTGCCGCTGAAGAAGCCGCGCATCTCAAAGCGGCGTAATTGAATTTACTATCCTCCTTTGGCCAGGACGAATCCCCAAACTTCAGAGACACCTGCTTCCTTCAAACAACGCGCGGCGCTGTCCATCGTCGCTCCAGAAGTAAAAACATCATCACACAAAATCACCCTTTGCGGCAGAACATCAATCGCCGCACGGATCTTAAACAGATGATCCAATTCGCCTACCGCGCGCTGACCCTGCGTACGATGCGCTTGCGAAACATTCGATGACCGACGCACCAACAGATCATACGCCGGCACGGAAAAAATCTCCGCGCACCAATCCGTAAGTTCTCCCGCTTGATCAAATCCGCGAGCGCGACGTTTTGAAATATGCAGGGGCACGGGAGCACAGACTGCTTCGCTCACACGGGGCGGACACATGCGCGGCGCGGCGCGCAACAACCACTCGCGTATCACCGGACGCACCGCAGAATCACCGACATACTTCCATTGTCCGATTGCTTCGCGAACAACCGGATTCCCATACGAAGCAAAAACACTCAACCCATCCAAAAAAACCGACGGCCGACAATCAACGCACGTTGTGCCCGTTCCAGATCGATTACAAAAAGGACACCCCGAAGGCGTCCCCAACGGCCACCACGTCTGTGAACAAGTCTCGCACCACACGGTTCCTTCCCGATGGCACCCCAAACAAAAGCGTGGGAATAGCGCTTCAACCATCCATGGCCATGCTTTCGTGAAAGACCTCTGCACAACTCGATGAAATTTGCTCAAAAGGGAAAGTGGGGTCAACGGGTGCCCGTGAGAGCAAAGATCGCGAGTTTTGCAGAGGTCTTGTTACTGCCAATCCGCTGAATCCACCTTCCATACGCCAGCCTGCTTCACAAGCGACAAACGAATCTCTTGATACATAACGTTTACATTTTGCGTAGACCCTTGTGCCACTTCGCGTTGCGTTTGCATGCTAATCGTTGCGGTTCCTGCCGCATCATCAAGCGCTTCAACCTTCACGGTCAACACGCGCGTCGATACCCCGTAATACGTATCAGGTAAAGTGGTTGAAGCAACAAAAGCCTTCGTCTTTTGGGCAAAACTTTCCGTCATCAGAGGCATGACATCAAACAAATTCTGAAAGTGGGCCTCATTGGAATAACTGCCGTAACGCTCGGCAAACAATTTAGCAAGCGTCGTGGCTCCCACGGAAACTTCTCGCGTTTGCTGTTCCTTCTTCAGTTCCTCATCTTTTAGCGTCGGTTGAGAAATCTCCGGAATGTGTTTTTGATCTTCCGTTAGAACCGGCTCGGAAGACGCTGGTGTGGCAGACGGCCTTCTTAAAAACAAGAAGAGCCAAACGATTAACAACAAGAGAACCAACGCGATTAAACCAAGAACGATAAGGCGTGTTTTGCGAGTCACCATCATACTTGAAGAGAATCACGAATTTTTTGAGCTTCCGCTTCGCCGACTTGTTCTTGATTCAACAGCTTGGCCGCGGCGGTATTTTGCGCCTCTTTGGCTTCTTTTTCGATATCGAACGCTTCATCCGCACGATCGGCCTGTTCCCCACCGACCTGTCCACCCGCGGGAGGTTTCGACGTTTTCTCGCCAGCTTCCGCGGCCGTCTCTTGTTCTTCAAATTCTTTTTTCGCCCGTTCAATTTCGAGCAACTGTTGCGGATTGGTTGTCACGATTTGATCTTCCGTATAAGAAGCGACGATTTTGATGGCGGCGTGTTTTTGTCCGGCAAAAAAGATCCCCTCCCCTACTCCCGACTCCAGTAAAAGATATTTTTCACCGTCCGTCAGGTTAAATGTCTGTTGAACATTATCCACAGCCGACGGCGACTGTTTAAGGAGAACCTGCATCGCGGAGTTGGTCACGATCGCCTGACCGTATGGCGAACGCAAAAAGTCGTTGACATCTTGCGTGATCGTGGTCACCCCCAAGTAGTATTTTCGCGCGCGCTTCACGAGCGCGAAAATAAACTTCGCCGAATCTTCGTTCGTCATCAGCCACCACGCTTCATCAATCACCAACACGCGTTTCTTGCGCTCCGATCGCGTCACATTCCAAATGTAATTCACGATCGAATAGATGCCGACCGGCCGGAGCTCGTCTTCCAAATCGCGGACAGAAAACACCACGAGCTGGTTATTCATCTGCACTGTCGTCGGAGAATTTAACAGTCCCGAAAACGTCCCTTCGGTAAATTTTTTCAAACGAGCCACGATCGCTTCGGCCCCCTCCATGCCTTCGAGCACATCTTGAAAATCCTGCATGATCGGCGCCTCCACGTCGGCAAGCGAGATCAAGTCAGGGGTGATGTCCTTTTTGGCGTAAGTCTCGATGAGCGCGCGATCAAGAACAGAATCTTCCTCCGGCGTGAATCCCAATTTCCCTTGTTCACCAATCGGCGTCCCGATCATGATGCGCAAAAGTCCTTTGAGGGTGATAATGGCGCTTCGAATAATATCATCAACTTTTGTCCCCTCTCCGACCGCGCGCGGAAGATCAAAGGGATTCACTTTCGCATCTGAAGCGAGCGAGACATTGATGTAAGTTCCGCCGACCGCATCGGAAAGATGTTTGTATTCCATCTCAGGGTCAATCACAATGACGTCCACTCCCATCATGAGCGAACGCAAAATCTCAAGTTTGATCGTGTATGATTTTCCCGCGCCGGAGGTCGCGAATACGACCGAGTTCGCGTTTTGCAAGCTGAAACGATCAAATAAAATTAGCGAGTTGTTGTGGCGGTTGATACCGTACAAAATACCGTTGTCGGAAGTGAGATCGGAGCTAATGAACGGAAATGACGCCGCGATCGGCGACGTATTCATGTTGTAATTGATCATCAACTCATCGTTGCCAAGCGGAATGGTGGAATTGAACCCCTGCTCTGCCTGATAAAATCCGGCTTTCGTGTAGATAAGCTTACTGCCAAAAATCGCTTCGACTTCACTGGTGTAACGGTCTAACTCTTCCTCGGACGTCGCGTAAATCGTCACATAAAACGCGAACTGGAAAAAATGCTCAATGCCTTGAGTCAGCGCATCGCGCAAGGCTTCTACATCGCGCAGGGCCGTCTCGGAAAGCGGGTCGCGCGGCGCGCCTTTTTCTGCGCCCGCAAAAATCCCAGCCTCCAAAACACCAACCTTCTTTTGGAGCTGTTTTAAGATGATGTTGGCCTTGATCGGATAAAAAAACATGGCGACATCGAACGTCTTGTTGAGATTAATGAGCGGTGATGACCACCTCAATCCGATGTGACGCGGATAGTTGATGATAAAGAGCGTCCGTAAAAACATGCCGTTGAGCCGCAAAGAGCGTGGGAGAACTTCAAAAGCGGCCGGTGAAATAATATCTTTCACGGTCACGACACCTTTGCGATAAATGCGTTCCTCCTCCAGCGCTTCGCGTTCTTTCTGCACGCGCGCCTCCTCCGGTTTGACCTGTTTAGGCTTCACCGGCGGCGGAGTGGGCATTTTTTGTTTGAGGGCTCCTATGTCAATCGGCATACTTATGATTCGAACTGAAACTCCGAAAGTTCCGCCATCTTTTCTGTTTCAAAAACATCTGGATTATAGGCATTGTAATAGAGCTCGATCAGACTTTGCGTATCCAAGCGCGCGCTGTTGAGTCCCATGCTATTGAGCTGACCTTGCACGATTTCCACGCGTCGCGAAAGCTGTTCAATACGATCCGCTAACTGTTTTTGGTTGAGTTTGGCCGAGGCCGCGGGCGACATCGCTTCTCCAAGCCGCGTCCAAAAATTCTTCTTCTTGTTGGTGAGCGGATCATAGGGCATCACCACATAAAATCGCTTTTGCATGATTTGACCGAGTTCAACCAATTCCTCAACGAATGTTCGATAATCTGCAATCTGCGCACGCAGAAGTTCGTTTTGCGTTTTGCGTTGCTGTTCACCCAAAGCGGCCATATACGCATCGATGTTCATGCGGCGCGATTGAATGACCACCTGCAAAGAGAATTCGAGACTGTTAAGAAAAGACATGTAGGCCTGAATGATCGCCTCTTGTTCCTCTTCGGACTTGAGCGCAAAGTTGATGCTTGAAACCAAAAGGACTGCGCGCACGGTGCCGTCTTTGAGAATGACCATGTCATCACGAATCTCCGAAATATCAAGATAGGTCGTGGTCGCAGGACCCGGCTTTGATTTTGCCAGTTTTTTGGATTGCATTTCGGGCATAAATCTCATTCCTCCGGTTGATACACTCCGCCCGTATTCACCACCAACGTCAACTCATTAAGGCGCGATGTAGAGATCGGCGCTTTATGCGGCGGAGGGGGTGGCGGAGGAGGAATCTCTTCTTTAATATACGACCGCAATATTGCATCATTGTAAACTTTCTCCCAGACACGGAGTTTCGGTTTCTTTGCGGTTTGGATGAGATTCAACATGAAGTAATGAAAAACCTGTCCATTCACTTTTCCGAAGGCAAACGTCCCGCCGATGATGATGACCGGAATGCCAATAAGCAGAAACGTCACAAATGAAAATAGTTTGAAAAGCGCAAAGTCAATCAGCCCGGTCACCATGAGAATAATAAACTGCCGAGCCGTGATCGGCCCGAAAATTTTATCTTCGGCATCAATAAACTGTGGAACAACGAACTGATCGGGCATATCTGTTATTTTACTCCTTTGCTACTTTCTTCTCTCCATTGTATCAGAATCGCAAAGATGCGTTTACCTCCATAAGCGCTTGATACTCGGCAAGCTTCAACCCTTGGAGATCTTGTGACAATACCTCATCAACAGATTTTCCACCCAGAAGAGCCTTCTGCGTCACGGAGGCATACACGTGCATTAAAGGCGACCGCTTTAACATTTTAATCCCTTCAACACGCTTTTCGTAACTTTGATTTTCAAGCAACCCCACCAAATCCATTAACCGCGAAGCGGCTTGCGCGGGCTCATGCGATAAACGGCGAAAAGCGGTGAGATCCATGCTTCCAAGTTCTTCCAAAGGTCCAGAAAGTCGATGACTCATCTGAATATCCTGAACGCGACCGCGCGGCGCGGGGGGAGGTGTTGGCAGAGGTTGAGCTGAAGCGGCCTTCTGCACAATAGCGCGTACTTTCTGCGCGTCCACACGAGCTTCTTGTTTTTCGATTTGCGCTTGGGGCGAAAACGCAGCGGATGCACGAGCCAAGGGAGGCGCGGCTGGAGCTACGGGCTCTGTCGGCAGTTGTCCCGTCGTCTGAACATATCGCTTTGCGAGCACTTGCTCTTCTTTGATGCGAAGCTGATCTTGTATTTGTTGTTTTTGTTTTTTTTGCTCTGAAGACGCCGTGCGCTCTTGCTCAAGATTTTTTTGTGACTCGCGTTGTTGGGCATCCACCACCTGCTCAATTTGCTCAACCATCTGAGCCAGCTGAAGACCGTGAATCCCAAGACCCCCTTGATCTATTGATTGCTCAAGAAGAGCGCGCGTTTGAAACGCGTCACGCACATCCCGCACGCGTGCGGACACAATTTCCTGACAGCGTTTTTGCTTTTGCGGATCAGAAAAAACAAATGCATCATTTTGACAGATACGTGCTAAAAGCTCGTCGGCGCTCAACGAGATGGTGTTTGAAGATGGGGATGCGTCTTTTTGAGCATGATGAGCGACTTCTTCGGCATCGTCTGAGGAAAAAACATCGAGCGCAGGAGCAGAAGGTATAGAGACAGCAGGGGGTGTGGAGACGGTAGAGGGTGTAGGGGGTTCGATCTCATCCGAAAAAACGACGGCCTGTTTTCGCAACTCAAACTCCGCCAACATTTCAATAGCATCATCTTGCTCCATCTCCATGCCGCCGAGTTTATGAGGTCTTTGAAGAAAAGCGACCGTCTCTTCGCGTGAACGAACCCCTTGGAGATAAAGAGACAAGATATTTTCCAAACGATGTTCCTCAACCGGATCCAGTCGATCTGGAATGGAAGACAGATAAAGACGAATGAAAGCGCGTGGCGTCATTTTTTCCTCCTGTGGCGCAGAGGATTTCCAATCTACAAGGGCCTGCGAAAGCCCGCTGACTTGATCCGCGACGGCAGAGACGACGTACAAAAAAACCGCCGACAACAATTCCTGCGCGCGCGGCGTGGTGAGCAAAAACTCCATTTGGATCTTCCTAAGCAGGGTGTCGAGCGGAAAAACTCCAGCCACAAACTGATACACAAGCGCGGAAAGACTCGAAACAGCTTCCTCCTGATTTAATCCATAATCGCCAGCAATTCTTTCATACTGCGCAAAAACGTCATCCGAGAGAAAATAATCTCGGACTTCCTTTGACAGTTGCCGTTGAGTTGGGACGTCAGGCATGAGGCGGTTTCAGAGCTTCAAGAGCGGCAAGAGCTTCTTCGAGTTTTCGTTTTTCTTCCTCTGACTGCGCCATGGCATCCTTGAAAGCTTTTGCGGCTTCGTCATCATCAGCCCTGATGCCATCCTTTTGAGCAAGCGTTTCAGAGAACTGTCGTTCTTTGATTTCAATCTCCTGCTTGATTGAGATAACTTGTGGATCTTTATCCACCGAACTTTCAACCGTACTCGCCTGATGTTCTAGATTGGCTTTATCCGCACGCAAGGCATCAAGACTCTGACGAATGCTCGACAATTCTCCAATGTCAGCCCCACGCGATGCGGCACGCGAGAAATCATCCTCTTTGCGATCAATATCCTTCTGTTTTGATTGTGCCTGCACGCGCAAACCGCCTGCTTCGGCTTTGGCGCGATCTTCAGAAGCTTTACGCACTTGTTTAAATTGATCCCAAAGTCCATCCACCTCTTTGCGAATCCCTTGCGCTTCTGCGCTTAACGAACCTTTCTTCGCCTCAATGGCCCCAACCATGCCCTGAAAATGTTTATAGACTTCATCTGTTTTTTGATTGAGCTCTCCGCCAAGTTGAGCCTTCGCATCCGTCACACGCGCGTCTGAAGCGTTTGCAAAGTTTGCCTTAATAAAGGCGGAAGGATCTGCTTGTTGAGCGATCTTGGGTATGGCGCCAAAATTCGAACCAACCGGCTTCCCATCCGATCCAACGCGTCCCGCCGCCGATTCCGCGCCGGCCCGATCCGCATCAAGCGTTTTGTCTAAACTCTTAAGCTGTTTCGCATAAGCCCCTTTGAGTTGTCCCGAAGAAAGTTGCTGGGCCAATTGTGCTTTAAGGCTATCAAGCGCCCCCGCGATTTCAAACCGCTTCGCATCCGTGGTGTCTGGTTTTTTGTATTGTTCAAGAAGCGATGAAGCAATCTCACCAACGCGACCAACATTTTTGTCTTGGAACGCCAAATTGGCCGCGCGATTGGTCGTGGCTAAGGGGGCATTCTGGACAACCGATCCGATGTCCGCCCGACGCAATTGTTCATCATCGAGCGCGCCATGTCCGCCCTTAAACAACGCCTGTTTGTCTGCGCCAAAATAACCCTTTTCTGCGGCGTCTGCGGCTGTCATCACCTCGGCCGGTTTGCCTTTGCGTTTGATTTCTACCTTCGCGTTTGCCATGCGAGCACGAACGTCCTTATCAAGCACGGCCTGATTGGATAGATCATTGAAATCATCAAACGTTTTCAAATCATTCGAAGAGCCAGTGACATGGGCATACTTTTTCTTAAAGCCCGCGAGCTTATCGAGCGTCCCCGCATCTCCTTTGAAATCCTGCTCCATGGACTTTCCAAACTTGCCCCACAACGCCTTCACATCGCCACCAGACTCTTCATATTTCTTGAGCATGTCCTTATCGCCAAGCATATCCTTAAAGAGCGACTGGGCCTCGCGCTTGCCGCCAAGAGTTTTGGCTCCTGTCTGCTCGAAGCGTTGAAGCTGTGCGATCTTGGTGCCCGTGCTGTCTTTCTTGTACTTCTCCCCTGCTTTTGCAATTTCTTCATGGCGCGGCGCGTATCCCGCTTCAGCCCGGCGTTGTGCAAAAACTCCGACCGTCTTGCCCCAAACGCCTTTTCCCGAAGATTGCCCAACCTCGCGCCATTTTTCTGCACGACCGCGCGTAGTCAACAAACGTAGCCCTTTCTTGTTTTCCGCCCATGCGCCACCGTAGGAAGCCACAGCACGCCCTCCCGCCCTCACGGCCCCACCAACTTTGCGCGCTCCCCAGCCTGTCGTTTTTAATGCGGCTCCTTTTCCAAAACTCAAAGCCCCAGGACCAAAAGCGGCGGCTTTGCCCAAGGCTTTGCCCAAAACACTTCCAGACAGTACCGAACAAAATTGTTGAGCGGTCTGCATTCCGGCCATAAGCATCGCCGAACCCACAACCAAACCCATGAAATGCTGAAATTCAAAAATTTGCGTTAAGAAACTGGCAGGATTGCCAGCGGTGCTGGATTCAAATCCTTCCGTTGCCGCGCCAGCTACAGCAAGAGCGAGCCAAAGAAAAAATGTCACGATGGGGCCGATCGCTACCAAACACTTAAAATTTTTCCACCAGTCAGCATAGGCACTGCTTCCAAGAATTTCCGCGCCGCCGGCAAACCACGCAAGTGGCGCAAGGACGATGAGAACCCACAACGCGACAATGCGATACAACAAAATGGCAAACAATAGCAACATGATGACCAACACCCAAGACAGGATGAAAACCGCAGCAAGGCTTGCAAATGCCAAATCCCATGCGCTGGTGCCAGGCTTGCTCGATGTGGGATTGAAGGCCGCGGCTGTCGGGGTGAATGCGGAAACTTTGTTAAGACCGAACATCTCTATGATGTTACCAGCTGCAATTTCGCGCAGGGCGTTGGCAAACGTGAGCATCACCACTTGTCCGAAGTCAATCATGATACCGGCGAGCGTTTTAGAAAAATTGATGACGATCGCAAAGAGGAGAAGGCGCGGAACTTGTGTTTGCCATTGAAATTTCTTGTGACCAAAGATCGTTCCAAGCGCGATCACGATCAAAACAATCACAAAAAACATGTTCACCGTGTCGCGCACAAGCGCCCAGCCTTGTGTCACGACAGGCGAGTTGGAAAAATTGTTGTAAAGCATCACCGGAATCAGATAAGCGATCACCTGTGTGATGAGGCCAGCGAGCAAAGAGGCAAACAGGTTTGCAATAGAGGCGATGACTCCGGCGATGTCATCTCCTGTGGGCAAACCGAGAGCGTAAGCGGGATGCAAAATGAGAAGCGTCCCCGCAAGAATGGCACATGTCAAAACAACCGTTTTGTTTTTAGGACGGCTTAACACACTGCGCAGACGCTCCTTCAATCGTGGTACCGCCAAAAATATGCGCGTGAAAATGTGCTTCATAACTGCACAAATTATAACAGAAAAACGAAAAACCTGCGCACAGATGTTGTGCACAGGAGATGCGCTAGAGTTGCGCGTTGCTGGTCAGCGCGTTGCCGGTTGCGGTCAGACCCGTTTGCGGATCCCACGCGAGCGACAACAGCCACGCTTCCCAAGAAGTTCCGTTGTTCATGAGGTTGCAGATCGGGGTGCCCGGACGACACAAGGTCTCGCTCTGCCACCAATTCCAGTTCGACATCTGCTCATCGGGCGGCAAGCCGTCCGTTCCGATCGAGGAGATGAGGGTCATGAGCATCGTGCACGAACGATTGATGCTCGAGAAGTCGATCTGGTAGAAGCCGCCGATGGAGTGGATCACTTGATGGCCGTCGGGGTAGCTGTCGAAGCAGTCCCCGTAGCCGTACAGGTACGCGTCCCACCTCGTGCTCGCAGGATCCAGCCAGAGCTGATCCGAAAGCGCAAGGGTTTGCGCCATGCCGATACCGCGAGCATCGATGAGGCACCCCACACGGCCTTCGCAGGACTGCGCGAGAGGTGTCGACTCGGACGGGTCGGCGGACGGATCATTTTGAGTCCCGCCTCGGTTGTCGTCTTGAGCGGGGATGTTGGAGTTTTGAGGTACGGAGTTGTCCGGTGGGCTATGCGCCTGCGGCGCGGTGCCTTCATCCAAAGAGGGACCCGGCTTGGTGTTGTCAGCCGGAGGCTCACCATCGAATCCTCCTGCGCAGATGAACGCCGCCTCCCGATCCAAGCACCAGCTCGAACCGTTACAGCTTCCCACCGATCCCATCACCTGCGCGACCACTCCGGGCCCGACCGTCAGGAACGTCCGATCGGCAAAGCCGAGCAAGAGATAGGTCTCCCAGTCGCGGATCGGCACGGCCACCCCGTCGGAGATGACGTAGATGTCCGAGCGTCGGCGTTCCTTCACGAGCGTGCCATCGCGAAACTTCGCATACCCCGGGCGTTCGTTCCAATGCACCCAGTACCCGTGAGTCACATCGATGAAAAGGGGGACATCCATGCCGTCATACTCGAGTCCCCAAGAGCGCACGACCTGCTCCCAACCCTGCTGACGGATACGGATGCGGTAACGAGCCGGGCTGTCCCACATGCCGACTACGAGCCAAAGCGCACCATCCGGACCATTGACCGCGTTGACCATGCCGTGCTCGCTGATCTCGCTCCCCTCCCCGTAACAAGTCATCTCCTCATCGGAGATCAGAGCGACATCTTCGAAGGTGTAGCTGTAACTGCGGAACACGTCTTCGTTTGCGATGTGGCGCACCAGACCGTTGTCGATGCGATACACCCGCGGGTCGAGCGCAAGCTTCACGAGCGAGCCGTTGGGATGGAACAGAGGCGTGTCGAGCGCGGAGCTGTAGAACAGACCGTCGCGATCGTCGCCCATGGCGCGGATGCCGCACATGAAGTCTTTGCCTTCGATAACGGCAAACCCGCGCGGGCTGCTGGCGCGGGCGACGAAGAACGCCGACGGGATGGACTCGCCCATCTGCGCCATCTTGCCCGCATCGCCACGATGCAGACCGATGTGCACATGATCGCCGGTACAGTTACTCGTGCATCCTTCGTAGCCGATCAGCTCGCCCTGCGCGACTTCCTGGTCATCTTTGACGACCGCGATGCGCAGATGCGCGCACACGACGTAAGTTCCGTCGCCGTTGTCGATGTTCACGTGGTTGCCGAAGTTGCGCGACGGGTCTTCGGTGTGCACGCGCGCGATGCCGGACACCGGAGCGAACACCGGCTCGTCGGCCACGTTTGAGGTATCGAGGTCCAGATCGAAGTGCGTGGAGCGGCTACGGTGGCTGTGAGCCCCGTTCACGCCCTGCACGCACTCGGTCGAGAGCTCGCGGGAGAACGGCAGATGCATGACCACCTGTCCGCCACCGCCGCCGACGTCGCCATAGACGCCCGAGCTGTCCATCTGCGCTTCGATCGTGCCGCACGACGTGGCCAGGGCCACGCACGAACCAGCGATGACCATCAGGATGAAGTACACGAACGCAAATCCGGTGGACCTCATGATCGCTCTCCTTGTTTTGAAAGAACGCCACGAGGAGATTGAGTCAACCTCCTCGCCGGATGCGCGAGGACCTGCGCGCACCGACGCGAGTGTGTTGACTCATGTCACACAGATGAACAATCCATGCGTGTGGGTGAGTCCGATGCTCTGCCTCCCAATTCAGCGCATCGTTTTGGATCGCACCGACAGACCCGTGTTGCCGTTTCTGAAGGGTGTGTCACATAATCTGCGACTTCGTCTTCGATCAAGACAGAACTGTTCGGTGTGTTGCGATCTGTTATCATCACATCAAAAAACAGCTTATCTGTCAATCATTTTTTAGCTAAAATGAGCGTAAAAATTGGAAACTGTTATAAATCATAAACAAAATTTATCTATCAAAAATGCGCGAGGTTAACGCGCATTTTTCTTTTCTCTATAAAACGATTGTCGCAATGTGTATAACACTACGCCGTCAGCAGTCCAAAACCGACCAGTTCCGCAAGAGCCTCGGGCACCGTCACACTGCCATCTGCGTTTTGGTAATTTTCCAAAATAGCAATCAGGGTTCGTCCAACCGCGAAAGCTGTTGCATCATTCATGTGCACGAACGACAAAGAGCCATCCGCGCGCTTCACTTTCGTGTTGAGCCGACGCGCTTGATAATCCGTCATATAATCCGCCGAGTGCGTTTCTCGATACTTCCCCTGCCCCGGCATCCACGTCTCAATGTCGAGATGGCGCGCGTCGGGGTCGCCTTGATCGCCTGTACATGTCATTACGACTTGATACGGAAGGTCGAGTGTTTGCATGAAGTGCTCTTGCAAAGCCACAAAAAAATCCTGCTCGGCGAGACCATTGTCTGGAGTGCTAAACGATTCCATCTCAACTTTATCAAATTGATGCAGACGCAAAATCCCTTTGGTGTCCTTGCCGTAGGATCCGGCTTCGCGACGAAACGCTGGTGTGAATGCCACGTAACGCGCTGGAAGTTCGGCCTCTTTGAGCGTCTCGCCCATGTGCAGCGGCCCAAGAGTATGTTCCGCGCTTCCGATCAAAAAGGCGTCGTCGGATGGGATATAATAGCGCTCCTCTTTGGGTTCCAGACGCGCCATCTTTTGAAACACATCAGGCCGAATCATGAGCGGTGGCGCAACCGGAGTAAACGGTTTGGCGCTTACGGAGAGCTTCGCTTTTTTGATGATAGCCTGAAGTTCGTCTTGATCCGTCAAAACGGAAAAAGCCAATTGAGCCAACGCGTACTGAAGCAGAACGGCCGCGCCCTTGAGATACGTAAAACGCACCCCGGAAACCTGCACAGCCTTTTCGCTGTCGATGAGTCCAAGCGCACTGCCGATCGTCAGATGATCTTTTGGAACAAAATCGAACTCTGGCGGCTCCCCCCAATTTCGCAACACCACATTTTCTGCTTCATCTTTGCCAACTGGAGTATCATCGCTTGGCAGGTTCGGGATAGAAAGCATCAACGTCGTGAACTCTGTCTCAATCGCGTTCAACTGCGCCTCAAGTTCACTTCCATACCCCTTAAGACGCTTGCCCTCTTCGATGTCCTTTGCCTGCGCCGCTTTCTTTCGCTCCTGATTAAGCTCATCAATTTCTCCACGCAAACGACGGCGCTCGCTGTCGAGCGTCAACACGCGGTCGATATCCACGTCCGCGTTTTTGTTTTTGCAAGCGAGTTTTACTTTTTCCGGATCGTCTCTCAAGATTTTGATGTCGAGCATAGGAGAATGGTTCTCCCCAATGATGCCTCAAAGCCGCAGGTTTTGCAACAAAAAAACGAGGGAATGAGACCCTCGTCAGCGGACGTGGCACTTCACGACTTGCGGGATGCAGGTGATCTTCACCGGCTTGCCCGCTTCGATCGTGAGCGCGGAGATGGCCGTGCGTTCCCCGCTTGGGAAATCGCCGACCACCTTATAGATGCCGGGCGGGACGCTTGTCGGAAGCGTCCGGCGTCCAGACGGCCCGACCAGCCAGACTGTGATGGAATCGCCTTCTGGGAAAAAGACACTCACGCGCACTGGCGCGTTGTCAGGCTCGGAGGCTTTGACTTGACCAGTAGCTTGAGCATCCACACTGGCGCCGCGGTGATGCTTGTCCGGCTTGATCGGCTTGATCGGCTTACCCTGTTTGCCGTGGTGATCCGCCAACACGTCGAGGTATTTGGCCGTGCGATCCGGCGCGTGCGGAGCGACCGGCTCGACCATGGGTGCCTTTTCAACGACCGGAGTCGTCGGACTCGTCGGCAGTTCAGTGGGGATGACAGGTGCCGGTTCAACACTAGCGCGCGTGCTCGGGAGCGCAGTGGCCTCGGGCTCGTGTGGAACTGGCGTTGCAGGACTTGCTTTGGGCTCCAGCTGGGGCTCAAGCACGCTAACCGCCGGTATGGTGGAATCCGGAGAAGGACGTCCCATGAACGCCCACGCGGCCAGACCACCGATGAACAGTGCGGCCGCGACGATCCCGACGAAGCGCACCTGCGAACGACGACGCGCGCGCTGTACCTCTTCGAGAGGAGCACTGACGTCATCAGCGAGATGCCCGTCACCGCCCATGTGCGTGTCTGCCAGAGCGATGGGGTCATCATCCTGACCAGCAGACGAAGCGGGCGGTGCGCTCGAAGGTCGAGAAATCCGGCGCGCCACAATGGCGACAGGATTCACGACAGGCGGGGTCTGCGTGGTTGTCGGAGGATGCAGGCTCGATGGCGAAGGCACCGGAAGCGCTGGCTGGGAAACTGTCGAATCCAGCGCGGAGCCGTGCGTGAGCTGTGTCCTGCCTGTCCGGTTGAAGGACGGACGGGCCGTCTCGAGATCGAGGCGCAGTTCCGCCACGTTCTGGTAGCGTGCTTCACGCCTGATCTCTGTTGCGCGCTTGATGATCACCACAAGTTCATCGGGAACCCCGTTGAGCAAGAAGGGATCGGAGTCGAGCGAAACGCTGAAGAAGAGTCCCGGCGGCGGCTTCTGCCCCGTCAGAATCTCCCACAATGTGACGCCCAGCGCATGCACATCGGCGCGTTCGTCCACATCCTTCGCCTGTTGCATCTGTTCAGGCGCCATGTGGCCGAGCGTCCCCATGCCCGCTCCATCTTGAGTGAGACGGGTGCGCCCGGTTTCCATCATGGCGATCCCGAAGTCGGTGACCTTGGGGTACCCCTCAGGAGTGAGCAAGATGTTGTCGGCCTTGATGTCGCGGTGGATCACGCCTTGGGCATGAGCCTCCTCGATGCCCGTGCAGACGATCACCATGACGTTGATTGCCATCTCCGGCGACAGAGGACCGTGACTTGTCACGTAGCCCGACAGGCTCCCGCCCTCAATCCATTCCTGAACGATGAAGGGCAGATCCCCGGGCAAACGGTCCAGATCGTAGACCTGCACAACCGCTCCGTGACGAATGCGGCGCATGATCCTCGCCTCGGACATGAACCGCGCGAGGACGTCCGGCCGTTCGAGCATCTCAAGGTTGACGACCTTGATGGCACATGGCAGGTCGAACTCGCGATCGAATCCCGAGAATACCGTACCCATGCCGCCCTTGCCGACAAAGTGGTCGATGCGGAAGCGGCCGGCGCGGTGCGCGGCAAATGCGGCCCGAATCGCTTCGATGTCCATCGAGGGGTGACTGCTCATTGATCCACCCCCGTGGCAAAGGGTCCGCGCAGACTCATCAGCCCCATGGCCGACGGCGCGATGGAAGGTTTGTCCTGGCCGCCGAAGTGGATCTGAACGCCCACGCCGACACCAGTGAGGATCACGGCGATCCCTGCGGTGGTCAGCGAGGTGACGCCGAAACCGTTGGCACGGTCGCGGTGCGACGCAAGTTCGCTGTCCGCGGTCCCCACATTGTTGAACTTCGACTTTTCGCTCATGGCCAGGCCATAGAATACCGCCGCAAGCGCGGCGGATACGCCGGCCGAGACGTACCACGGCGTCGGCTTCTGCCACAGAGGCGTGGTGTCGATGCCGAGGTCCTTGGCCGAAACGCCGAACAGGTTCTTCCCCCATGTGGGGAGCTTCTCCCCGGGGAGGAAGTAACGCGTCTCGACCCAGACGTTTCCCGGTCCGTAGACCTGGATGACAACCGGCGTCTCCGACAGGCGCGGAGCGTTGCGAACCCCGCCGACCAGCACGTAGCCGCCCTCGGGGGCGAACACGGGCTCGGCCATACCGTCGGGAACGTTGGCGGAGTCGGCATAGTAGCCGATGAGCGGGTGATCACCTTCGGCCACCTCGGGCGGGATGATGTATCCCGGATCGAGACGGCGCGCGGCGTGATATTCGCTGACTACCCGCTTGAAGTTGTAGCGGGTGAGCGCGTCCAGAGCCATCAGCCGATGAAAGGCCGCCACTTCCTTGGGGGCAAGCGGCGTCTTGAGACACGGGATGATCTCCTCGCGTGCGAGGGTGGCCTGGTTGTGCAGGTGCTTGAGGTCGCCCAGGCTAAAGGCCTGCTCGGCCTTCCGGCCAGCGTCCATCAGCTCGGTGACGGTGGCGTCCTTGATGCACAGCGCGCGGGCCGGCACGGACGCGAAGGACAGCGCGATAGCGCAGAACAGGGTGGAAAAACGCATCCGAACCTCCCAGCTCGCTTGGAAAGAGCGAGGGAATTTTTTACCTTATTTTCCCCGCACCGTCAATATAGCACGGCTAGGATATGGCCGGAAAGCTTGACAAAATCACAAAAATAGGGTCAAATGAAGTTGACCCCCATTACTGGGGTAAGCATAGGAGAGTACGATGATGCAGCGCATTCTCGTCCTTTGCGTGCCCCTCGCGCTTGCGATGGGGTGCGGCACCGACGATCAGGCCGCCCGCGACCTGGCGAACTGCCAGAAGAAGGGAGGCTGCGGAGCCGATGCTGGCGACAACACCAACCAGTCGGGGCTGGTTCTTGCGACCGCCCCGAACGACCTGACCGGCAAGCCATTAGTCGGAGACTTCTACTTCGACGAGAACCTCGCCTGCTCGAGCGTAAGCACGTGCGAGGCGAGCGTCACCGGCGTAGTCACGGTGCAGATCAGGTGCCCCAAGCACCTGATCCTGCCCAAGACGGCCACGGGCGATCCGAAAAAGACCACCACGGTGGTCTGGAACCAGCCCGGCGACTGGGGGCTTGCTCCGAAGGGGTTGTACCGCTTTGGAAACGGTACGTACGAGGTCGAGACAAAGATCGGAGACAAAGGCGTGAAGATGGTCGTATACGGTCTCTGGGACGATGGTGTCCTGGTTCACGGAAGCAACCTCGTCTACTACAACGGCAAGGACTCCGGGAACATCTCGGATGACCTCAAGACAATCACCTTGATCGGTCTAGACCCAAACGACATCTTCGTCCTCACCCTGGTCGAGTAGAGCAGAAGCTCATCGATATGAAGATCCTTCGCTCGCCCTTCGACAAGTGAGCACAACTGCTCGGTTCGTACGACACGACCGGGCGTTTTTTTATTGCCCGGTCATTTTCTTGTCATCTTACTCATCTGTCATCCTAAGCGAAACTTCTGTCATCCTGAACGAAGCGAAGGATCCCACACACCTCGGGATCCTTCAGTCGATATAAACTCCCTCAGGATGACAGGGGGTCAAAAACTTCTTCAGGATGACGAGGGGTTGCAACATCGGTCGGGATGACGGAAGCGTCTGTCATCCTGAGGGAGACGACAGCCGACCGAAGGATCACAGGTTTAAAAATCCTCCGACAAATCCCTCCATTGTGGATTCATCTGCTCAATCAGTGCAATCTTTTTTCTTCTCACCCAACCCTTTAACTCTTTTTCTCGTTCAATCGCAGACATCACGTCATCAGTCGCATCATAATAAACCAACTTTCGGCAGTTGTATTTTGACGCGAATCCAGAAACAATTTTTCTTTGGTGTGCGTCCATCCTGCGCGCGAGATCACTGGTCATCCCGATATACAAAACCGTGTTGGAAAGATTGGTAATAATGTAAACGTAATAGGTATGCTCGCGCATACGCGAGATCCTTCAGTCGATTAAATCTCCTTCAGGATGACGGGGAGTCGAAGACTCCTTCAGGATGACACACCGCTCTGTCATCCTGAGCGAAGCGAAGGATCCCATACACTTCGGGATCCTTCAGTCGATACAAACTCCTTCAGGATGACAGAGGGCCGAAGTGCCGACAAACTTTTCCTACTCTTCCGGAGTAATGATAACTGTTCCGTCAAAATTTACCCAAGGATTATTCACGGTCCCTGCCGTTTTATCAGGACATGGTGCTGTGCCCTGTGCTCCATCCTCCGCTTTGCTGGGACACTTATCAATATTGCACTCGTTGTTATAAACATTTTGGCCTGGTTGTTCATCCCCCCCAAAACACCCATTCGTCCCATCAGCGCCGGCATTGCAGAATCCCGTGCACCAACCCCAGTTATCCTGCACGTTCACGCGCGGCTGATAAATACATCGCTTCCCGTCCGTGCACGGCGAATTAAGCAGACGCCCGTCGGAGGCGTACTTGCACGCGCGTCCATCCAGCTTATTGGCGATATCCGCATGCGTGCACACGTAATCATGGTTGAACACGACAAAGCTCGAACTGCACGCATCAAACGTTTTGCCAAACTCATCGGGAGCCGAACTACAAATTTCCTGGCCCGACGCATTCACCCCTCGATGGTTCTTATAAAAGTTGTCTTTAGCTATCGAACCCGTCTGTGCGTCCGTCGGCCATGGCATTGCCCCGAAATTCTTCCCGTCTCCCCAGTCAACCACGATCTGGCGGATAGGCATCTGGTTGGAGTTGGCGTAGGTAAAGAAACTCACAGTCGCGCGTTTCGAAACCTTTCCCTCAATGTTTCCCGAATCCTGGTCATTGACCGTAAACGTTCCTTCTTTCCCTTCCCGACACTTCGAACCTACGCATGCGCCGAGCGAAATAACTTTTGGTGGTGTTGGTTTTTCCGTGATGTCCCCTTGCGAACGCGCATCCCAATACCACGCAGCGCCTTTATCAATGGAACTAGGATCACTAAACGTCCCCGTTGAATTTCCAGCCTCGCCGGGATTGTTTACCAGTCCATCATTAAATGTCACAAGATTAAGCGAAAGCGCGAAAAGTTGCTGCAAGCGGGTTTTGGCTTTTTCTGGAGGTTCAAGATTCGACAAAGGAGTCCCTCCGGGAAGAAGTTGCGTTGATACGCACTCACCCTGTAAGCATTGATTGTTGCGGCAGAAGCCATCATCCTGACATGCCTCCTCATTTTTTGGTCCGCCTATACACACGCTTTGACCCTGCGGATTACAATCAGGAGAACAGGTTCCTGAATTTCCCCAAATTTGGGAATGACAGTTCTGACCTGCTGGACATGCTGGAAAACCAATTCCGCACGCCTGTGGACTCTTTGGATCCCAGTTCGGACAATCGTCTTCGCTGTCACACGCCACGTTGTTGTTATTAGAACACCTTCGGTCGCCGCAAGTCACTGGACGTCCAGGATCGTTCTGAACTTGCGGATTTTTCTGCCAGTTGCATTCAACGGTTTTTTTAGTCGGACATGCACAACCACCGTCCTTGCAAAACTTTTCATCTGGCGGCGCAAAACCGGTGCTATTAAGCGCAACCTGATAAAACCCCCTCGCATCGCCGGCACTAAGCTGATAGCCATCTTGTTGCTGCGCGCAGATAAACTCATCAGGATTTTGCGGATTGCGAATTTGGAACTTTTCTGACTGACCTTTGCGACACATGGAGAGCACAGGGGCGGAAGGGTCAGGCTTCTCCGTCAATGTCGCAAGGGGAACCGCGCGCCCAAAAAGCGATGGAGATGTCGCGTATCGATAGCTAAACTCTGGAGAATTGTCCGGCTGAATCGTATATCCGGCCTTCCATAAACGATCCGTCCACGCCACATTATAGACATTCTTACTGCCAGCGGGTTGAAGCTTGCTCGTAGAAGTTTCTACGAGAGACTTGCACGAAGCGTGTTGGTCAAAGTTATACGTCAAACCATAGTAAATACTCCCCGGACCGTTTTCAGATACTTGAGATGGGTTTGATTCTTTAAACAAATATTTACTGATGTGCTCTTGAGAAATTCCCTTCACGACGCAATTTTTGTATGTATTATATTTAGTTTCAAACGTGCCACCGTCAACATACAGATAGGTCGGGTGTCCAGAATTATCCCTCGTTTGCCAATTCGCATCTGTCGGAGGAATACAATCCGTTGTTTGATTGTTTTCAGTTTTTTTCGATTGATAGGGGACGCAGAAATACGGATAATCGTTATCTCCTTCTTCGCAATCGCCGTCTGAACTATTGGCGATCGTATGGCCAGACTCTGAAAGCTCATCGCACATCGTCATGACGCCGAAAAATCCGTCTGGACAGAATATAATGGGATCGTCGTCACCGATATTATCTTTGGCATCGCCAACCCCATCATCATGATCCCAACCGCAATACCCTGGTCCCTTAATTTCTCCGCAACCGACAGCAGTCGTCTTTACGTCATAGGAAGGCTGAATATCCGCACAATACAACGTTTGATCGACAGCAAACCCCGCACTCGTATACTTCGCGTACAAATCCGTCGCTCCAGAAAGCTGATCAACAGGAAGCCACGTCAAACACGCGCGATCCTCCGGATCTGTGCTGGCGTTGATTTGAATGGAGGAGTCTTTTTCAATGCAGAACCCACTCCAGCCCAAAATCGTATCCTGTTTTTGCAAACGCAGACAGGTTCCCTTGTCCTTATCCCCTTCGGAACAATCCTCATCTGTCGCACAGTGCAAACCTTCATGCGGGCCGCCTAAACAGAATCCTTGCGTGGCATTAGGCGATGCCCCGACATTTTCGTAACGCGTAATCGCTCCTTTGCCGTACGAAATTTTATCGTAACTGCAATCGCAGTTTGTGATATGCCCCTGTGCATCAACCGCGCATGTTCTGGAATCCTCGTATCCCGTTTTGAACGTATAGGGCGTTGACCATGACTTGAGCTGATTAAGAGACGTGTTGATATCGAGTCCTTTTTCGGGTTTCTCTTTGGCCGTACTCCACTGATCAACCACTTTGGACGGAAATGGCGAATCCGCCTCAGGATATCCTCGACACGACTGGCCAAGCGCGGAAGAGATTTGAATCGGATCGGCAAAGCCGTTCTTGTCCGTATCCTTAATGTTGGTCAGGCACTGATTGTTGAAACAAGCTCCGTGGGCGGTCGTCGCGGAATCAATGCAGCTGGCGCCGTCCACACAGGCGTTCTCCGGGCCGCACGTTACGGCACCCGCCCCCGTCGTCAGATGATCCACACAAACGCCAGCAACAGGGTCGCAAACAGAGGCGTCTTTATTCGCGCCGGTCTTCGCATTCTCGCAAGCATTGGCCTTCTTGTTGTTATTGGCGTCTGCGGATGTGCACGAACAGTCGGCGTTCTGACAATTCTTGGTCGCAACCGCCTGACAGGCGCCCGTCAAACACGTATTTCCAGCCCCGGAACAATCCGCATTTTTTGAACACGCGTTTTGGGTGATCGAACAGCGCCCAACCCGACACGCCCCGCCGTTGCCCGCAGAAGAATCACACGAACCGGCGTTGTAAACCAAACGAAAATCTTGCGAAGCTATCTGACAGACTCCGCCCCCCTTACATTCTGTATTATCGCCACAGGCCACCGGACTTTCACTCGCCGGCAAAGCTGAACCGTCCTTTTTCACGAACGCGCCATTTTTTGTACACGCTTTTGCTGGATTGACGTTAAACTGATCGTACAACTCAACCGGAAGTTGATTAGGAATGGCATACCCAGATAATTCATACCCGTTCCAGTTCACGTCGCGCTTGGAATAACCGTAGTTCGTCAAAATCTCCGGCGCGCGAGGATCCCACTGCGTACACGCCGAACTCTGTCCGACGTTCCCGCCCTTCACGCACAAGCTAATCGAATCACAAATCGGTTCATACTTATTACTCTGTGCGTTGAAACTGGTGCGAGAACTGTCGCACGCCAGCCACGCGCTACAACTGCGGTCGCGGTTCACCTTCAACACGGTGTTGGAATCATTGGAAAGCCTGTAGTTATCATCAACATAGTCTTTCGTGCAGGATCCTTTCACCACTTGCCCGTTTTTCGTTTGAAGCGCGGGGCAATCGGAATCCATGAGACACGCGCGCTCCAGATAGCTGACATGGTCTGAGAAAGACTGGTAGAACTGGCCCATGTTTGAAAGAATCGAATCATCAGATGACGTGACATATTGACATCGCGTGTTGCACAGCGGCACTTGCGTCCCGTCTTGCCCAGGATTTAAATCCTCAAGCCCGAGCAGAGCCTTCTGCGTATCAGAAATGGTATACACTCCGCCGTTTAACTGCGCACAGCTCACCGGATCAACAAGCGCGTTGGGCGCCTTATTGAGCAAGACATCGGCATGTGTGGAAAGGACATAGGAAACGCTCGCGTTGTAATTCAGTTCAGAACGGCTACGGTTATTGAATAGCGCGCATCCCTGCTTCTGACTTATCTGTCCTTTGCACGCCGTTGGACTTGCGGTTCCCGCCTCGGTCAACTTATCGTTGTTGATGAAGTAATAAGAGGTGCCGTCTTTTTTCAAGCCGCCTTCCGTATCCACAATATCGATGAATTCCGTACAACGGTCCTGGCTTTGATCACAACTTCCAACCCAACCATCATAAGAGCTATCTCCATTTTTCCAGATGCCGGCTTGATCTCCCCCGACCACATACCCCGGATAACAAGACTCCGATGTCCCTGTCCGGAACCAACCGCTATATTTCTTTCCGTTAATTTCTACACTCGTCCGATAATCGCACGTCTTTTTGAGCGGATCTTTGAAATAGAAATTGCCGTCCTTTGTTGAGCCGTATTCCTGACAGAATAGCGCATCGTTGTCACAAAGGGTCTGTCCGTACTGCTCGGGATTGTTGATGAAATAAACGCTCTCAAACCCGTCAACTTTCTTTTGATCCTGCGCGTATTTTGGTTTACCCATTTCCTGACATCCGGCTTGGCCAGAGTCGCAGTTTTTCGAACCGTCGTTTACGAAATACACAATGCGGTCCGAAGGCGTCAACACGGTTTCCGGACCATAGACGATTCCAAAATCGCCTTGACGCGGCAGGAGTTCGCCAAACAACCCATCGTAATCAAACGTGCAGAACGAACGGCCGGCTGCGATCGTGCAGTACTCGACGCTATCAACCGTACACGCTGTCGCCTGATTGACTACTGTGGGCTTGGATAAATCGCCGTTTGTCCCTTTGGCGCACCGCACATTGTAGGCGCGGCTGTAAGGAGATTTGGACTGTTGAGTTTGGAAGAAGGCCTGACAGGCCACGACCTTGTCCGAACACAGCCGCGAGAAGCGATACAACGAATGAGCCGCGCCCATCTGATCGCTGTACGCGCGGCAACCCAAATAGTATTGCGGCGAGTTGATACCTGCGGGAGTGCTGTCGCACGTAGATGGAATGACCCAGGAATCCTTCACGATAGTTACGTTTTCTTCCACTTGTTTCAGCACGAGATTATCGAGATAAAAAGTTTTTCCGGGACCGGCATCAAACACCAGAACGCTATCTTTGTTGATCGCGCTCATGGAACTTGAATCCAGTGGCCCGAGCTTATACACGCGCCAATCGGCTGTAAGCGGGAATGGATCGGAAAGATTATTCGAAACGCCGCCGACGGCTCCGCCGTTTCCGACAAATCGCACGCGCAGATTCCCATCGCCCTTTGCCCAGAACTCAAGCAGGAACGTTTTGCCGGAAACGAGTTTATTCACGAGCGGACCGCAACTGTGCTCCCCGGGCCCGACCACACATTCGACACTTCCATTGTTGCCGGCATCAATCTCACAACCCGCTGGCGAGATTTTGTGTGCGAATGCTCCATTGTTAAACGCCGTACACGTCGCGGCTTTTGTCGCGTCGCTGGTTGGATCGTAGGAAACATTTGCGTTTGCGTTGTTTAAGTAGTACTGGGTGGTTGAAACTCCCGCGGTGCCGTTATTCACCGCAACGCGCAAGGAATGTCCGTCGGTTGCAATAGACTCATTACTAATAAGCAATGAGGCATTCCCTTGAACGTTATACGGCTTGAATCCCACAAACGACCCGCTCTCAAATGTTTCTGAAAGCAAAGTCGCGGAATTTCTGCCTGTTCCACCCGTATAAGAACGGCAACCAGACACCGCGGCCGGACAACTCTTGCTTTCACTCGAGAGTCCGAAGTAGCGGCAGAAACCCGTCTGGACATCCCAAAAACCCCCGGAATTATTGCAATCGGAAAGTGTGGAGGTATCTTTTCGATAGGGGGCACATTCCTCATTCACGGTGACGGTGTCAGAAAAAAGTCGATAATGAACTTTTCCTTGTGTATCGAAAAATTCGCGGCAATTTGGATTGGTGAAAATATCTTCGTGCGCGTCGCAGACCGTGTTGTGCGCCACCTCGTTCAGATGTCCTCCGACGGAATCTTCACAAATCAATTCGCTTGGACCATTGACTCGCCACTTCGTACAGGGAGCCTGGCCGATATTGGTCTCTGTCAGTGAAACATCCGCCAATTGCTGCGCCATGGACTGATTGTCCGGCATGTTGGATTTAAGAAGCGTCCACGAGCGTAACTGATAGCCCGCATTGTCTGATCCTTCCCATGTGAAGAACGTCGCGGTTGTCTTATTGTTGGCCGAACCATCGGCCATCGCCGGCGTCACGCATGCGCGCAAATTCGTATAAGTTTCTACGCGCTCGCCGCCTTCTTGTGCAGCACTTAAACGCGTGAAGCTATCACAGCCCACCTGTTCAGCGGTACATGCCTTGGCTTTTGCAGGAATGAAATAAACGGGGAATGCTTCGTCATCATACGTTGTGGCTTCTTGTTTGAACGTATCATATCCCACGCATTCGCTTGGACACGCATCCAAATCGTTTGCGATGGCGGGCACGGACGGATCTCCATTGTCCGGCGTGTAGCGATTACAGCCAACATCCTGGGCCTGACACATCTGTGCATACGTGTTACAGGCGGCTGAATCTGTGGTCGCACCTGTGCACTTCAAATAGGCGGGCGCGACTTTCGTGTATTGCGTCTGGGCGTTTCCGATATGAATCCCCTCCACAAAGTCACTGGCCACTTCACGCGGCTCGAGCTGAAAACCGTCGTAGCGTACACCGGGCGATTCAATCATCAATTTGAGCTGTGAGGCTGGTGATGGAACTCCGAAGGTACAGCTCGTCCGCTGCCAATCCGAAGTGGCGCTCACGGATGAATCAATCTCTCCCGCAAAGACATTTGAAACCGTACAACCTGAAATAGACAGTCCGCTATAACTCACGGGGGTGCCGTTTGGACCCGAAAACTGCATCCGAACCGTTCCTGGAGCATTGATGGCCGCAACTGAAGCAAAGAAATAACTCAAGGTATAAAACTGATTCGGTTGCAGATCAAAACGTTGAACAAGAGCGGCGTTATTGGGCACGTTGATAAGCCTAAGAACGTTCTTCCCGCGAGCAGCCGGCTTTGAAGAATCAATCATAATCTTATTGGCCGCCAAATTCTGCGGAAGCCAATGATCCGGAATGCCATCGGTGTTCTCGTCAATCTCAAAACTTGGATTTGGAATCAAATTCAAGATGGATCCTCCTGCTCCAGCGATCAACTCGGAACATCCTGCATCATTTTGCGAACAACTCTGAACCGCACGCGTCAGATACAGGCGATCTTCATAGGAGTAACGCACGGGAGTGTTCACAACATAAGAAACGCGTGGAGTAGAAGTTCCGTTTTTATCAAATTTCCAATCGTCCCCTCGGTCTGTCGGCCCTGTCGTGTTATAATTTTCACCCGCCACTAACCATTCATAAGTATCATCTGTAAGAGTGGGCGTCCCGGCTGTAGAAAGATTTTTGTTTGTTCGGTACCACTGACACCCGGCGTTTTGCTGTCCGCAAACGCTAAAATCAACCGTGTTGATCGTGTAAGCTTGGCGGTCGTTCGTTTGGGTATTCGTCAGGGCAAGACACCCAGCGGCCTGTGCCGGACATTCATCGCCGCGAAACCGCCACACGTTTTTCTCGCGCACACAATACCCATAGCCCTCCACGCACTTGCCCGAACCGTCTTCTCCCAGACAGCTCGGCGCGTCGGCACAGACGCTTTGTCGCCCCGGACTAAGCGCCGTAAGCCTGATCTCGCCGTTCACCGTCGCGCGGCACTGGGTATCAGGATATTTAAGTACCCAGTTAGGGTCGACCAGGTGACAGAACGGATGCTCGCCATCGATGGCTCCGAAGCTATTGCAGGAATTGAAGTTGTTGATGATCTCCTGCAAGCTGCTCGGTTTGGAAACTTTATTATTCAAAGCCGCAAGCTCCCAGCCGATCGGCAGAACGCGCGCTTTGCGAAGTTTCACCAGGTTGCCGTAACAGAATCCATAGGTATAGCACAAAGGATCTTGATTTTTGGATAAATCTGACGGCGAGATGAGCGGCCAACTACCGCTGATGAGCCCCTGATCAATCGCCTCCTGAACGGTAAGAGGCGCACCCGAGTTGCCCCGAGAGATCGCCGAAAGGAAATTCGAATCCATCACGCAGTTATTCAGACCGCGATTGGCAACGCCTTGCGGAGGGCACACAACAAATTCTGTCAGGGCATTGTAATCCCCTGTGGCAATGGGTGTCGTCGCAAAGAGTTTGGAAAATTGCTCTGGATTTTGTCCTTGATCCGCTACCGCTTCAACATTGAAAGATGTTTTGCTGTCTGGTTTCACGTCAAACAATCCTTTGTAAATTTTGTTGAACAGTTGCGACAGGAGGGTATTGGTAAACGTCGAAGCGGCTGTGAGGGCTAGACCACTCATCGCATCCCCAAATCCCGCAAGGTCTTGCGCTTTAAGCTGGGTGGTCTCGCCTGTCACGGCTTTTTTGATCTTGTCCAAAAAATCATTCTCGGCAACTTTTGCCGGCGTTTTCGTTTTTCCGGTTACGGGATCCTTGACGTCTTTCACTGCGGGCTTTTCTGTTGTGCGTTCAGTGATCTCAGCCTGTTTCTTCTCTGCAACCTCTTTTTGCAATTCAATATTGAGCTTAACCGAAGCGCTTAACTCGTTGCGTCCCGGCTGAAGCGATTCGGCAAATTTTGAAAGAATAGCATGACTGGCTTTATCAGGATCCGTCACGGTGCTGTACGCATCCGACACAAAGCTTGACCAATTATTCACCACTTCGTTGATGTCACAGCGGGGTTTCTGTGGTTGATATTTTTGCGCGATCCCGATCTGAAGACCCAGCGTGAATCCGGCACCGGGCGGCAGACACAAATCAAACTTCGTCCCCAAACTACTATTGAGCGCGTCACTCAAGTCGGCTACAGCTTCGCCGGCCGCTTCAAGTCCAAATTCTTTAAATCCTTGAAGAGCGGATTTTTTATAAAACAAGGAGCCCTGTCCCGGTCCTCCGTTAGCGACGATAAGTGCGGCTTCATAAGCCAAACGGTTCACGACGAATTGAGAGATATTCAAAAGTCCTTGGACAAGGGCGATCTTAAACGTCGGCTGAACAATGCGGTCACCCAGAATAGTTGCGACATCTTTAATCTGCTGGCCGATACAAGGCGGAGCATAGGGAGCGGAATGACACGTCACCTCGGCCTGTGCGCCCGCGAGCGCCGTTTGTTCTGTTCCGACCGCAAGAGCTGGACGAGCCAAAAAAATCGGAATCACGAGAACGAATCCAAAAAGAACCACTCCTATCGCACCCACCCAACGCCGAAATTGTTTGCGATCACTATTCATACTAAGGCGAAGTCGACTCGTCCGGCGGCTTTACGAGAGCATCAAAAGCTCCTGCATTGGAAGCGTCATCAAGCGTGCTGTTAAAAAATGTCGTCAAATCCTCATCGCTAATCTGGTCCAACTGATCTTTGGGAACGCCGGCTTGAATAAGAGCTTTGCGGATCTCTTCAATGGTCGCTTGACGGAAAAAATTCTTCACGTCCTCTGGATTCTTAAAATCAACCTTCCCGGAAGCGAGAATGCCGGCGGTATCCGCAAAAGCGTTATTGAGACCTGGAAGAATTTCCTCTTTAGCCACTCCTTCTTGAGTCGGCCCTTTGGAACAGTCCTTCTCTTGAGGACAGTTCGGATCGTTGTTGGAAAAAATTTCTGTTTTGTCGTCAAATCCATCGGAATCAGAATCGGTGAGGTAAGGACTGGTTTTATAAACGTATAATTCGTCGTAATCGTTCAGGCCATCGCCATCGGTGTCGCGCGTTTTGGAAGCTTCGAGATCCTTCTGCTGGCGTTGTTCGCTCGTCATGAATTTTTCGCCGCTTAAATACTTGGCAATCTGCAAATCAAACGGCCGTCTGATGGCACTGCCAAACGAACGGAAGCCTAAAACAAAACCCCCCAAACCCAAAAACAACAAGATCGCAAAAGCAACCTTCTGCTCGGCCGTGAGTGCCCGAGGCTGGGAAGTTCTCACGCGCTTAATAGCCATAGTCTGTTGCTATTATAACAAAAGCTCTATGAAAGCCCTAGGGATAACTCGATCCACTGCTTGGCAGAAAGTTCTTGTGCTCGAGCGGTTTTAGGCAAATCCATGCGTTCAAGCGTCGGGACAACAGCCGCTCCGAGATTGGACTTGAGTTGCTTGCGTCGAGCGGCAAAGCCCCGCTTGGCAAGAGCAATCACCGCTTCAGGATGGACATTGGGATATAAATCAAAACGGACAATAGCAGAATCCACCTTTGGCATGGGACGAAAAGCCCCGGCCTTCACAACGGCCATGCGCTCAACGCGCGCGTAAAGCTGACACACCACGCTCAACAGACTCATATCTCCAGGCGCGGCTGTGAGGCGATCAGCCACTTCCTTTTGGAGCATTAGAACCATCCGTGACGGCCGCGGAGAAGTCGTAAAAAAATGTTCCAAAAGTTGCGAGGTGATGTTGTAGGGAATGTTCGCAACAAGCTTGTACGCTCGATTCTCGAATGGAAGAGGAGCGCGAAGGGCAAGGGCATCGCCCTCGATCAGCGTGATGGTTTCGCCAAATGCTTTCTTCAGACCAGCAATCAAATCACGATCCGCCTCAACCGCAACGACGCGTGCGCCCGCATCAACAAGTGCTCGCGTGAGCACCCCCGTGCCCGGTCCCACTTCTAAAACCGCTTCGCCCGGTTTGATTTCAGCCGCCGCGAGAATTTTTTGAACGACGGTTTCATCCACCAAAAAATTTTGGCCGTATGATTTTTTCGCTCTAGGCAACATACGGATATTTTATTTCGATAGCTCCTTCTCGAAGAATAACCACTTCCCCATCACATTCTGCAATGAGCGTCGAAGGCTTGCACTCGGGCAAAGGACCTTCATCAAGAAAAAAATCCGGTTGAAGAAGTTGCGAGGCAAACTGTGTGCGTACACAAACGATATCAAAACAGGTAGGCTCTCCGGCTACGTTGGCAGAAGTAGCAACGATCGGTTTGCCAAGTTCTCTGCTCAACGCGCTTGCGATCTTGTGCGAGCTTACGCGCAGGGCCACAGTCCCATCACGAATCACCCCCTGCGCAAGTTCTTGTCGTCCAAAATCACTCACTGGCGCCACGATAGTGAGCGGCCCCGGCCACAATTCGTGTACAAGTTTGTTCAGGACAGACGAAAGCATCACATAACGCTCGGCCATCTGCTTATCAGCAACGATCAGCGGTGGCGTTTTCCACGCTTCCCTTCCCTTGATGGCTCTTACGCGTTCTACGGCCCGTTCGTTCGTCGCGTCTGCCGCGAGTCCATAAGCGGTTTCGGTCGGATAAACCACAACTCCGCCGTTTTTCAAAACCGCAACAGCCTCCTGAATATCATCATGAGACAAAGGGGGCGTCATGCTTTTTTAGAAAACCACGCGACCGTCTTTTTGAGACCTTCATCAAGTGAAACAAGCGGCGCCCACCCAAGCGTTTTTTTCGCGAGACGAGCGTCCAGCGCACTGCGCATCATCTCCCCGGAAACAAACGGTTCATACCGAGCTGGCATCTGATAGCCGGTCAGATGCGTGAGTTTTGAAAAAAGCGCGTTAACGTTCGTCTCTTTTCCAGTGCCGATATTAAATTCCCCAACGACATGGCGGGACATGGCGAGCATGTTGGCTTTGACGATATCCTCCACATAAACATAATCGCGCGTCTGCTTACCTGTACCAAAAATCTTTACAGGTTTCCCTTCGAGCATGTGACTAGCAAAAATCGTGATCACCCCCGCCTCTCCTTTAGCGTTCTGGCGCGGCCCATAAACGTTGGCATAACGCAACGCGACATACGGCATGCCATGCACGATATACTCATGATAAAGATACATTTCCGCGGCGCGCTTTGAGATACCGTAAGGCGAACTCGGTTGAGGTGGCGTTCGTTCGGAAACAGGCATGCGCGCTTGGTCGGGATACATCGCCCCGCCCGTCGAGGAAAAAATGATTTTCTTGACGCCGATTTGCGCGGCCGTATGCGCAAGCGCAATCGTCCCCATGATGTTGGTTTGCGCGTCGTTTGGAGGATCAACGATGGAATGACGGACGTTGATCTGCGCCGCGCAGTGGAAAATGACGTCGGGTTTGAGGCGTCGCAAATACGTCGTAAACTGCGGATTGGTGATGGATAGTTTGGTGAAGTGAGCGTTGGGATTGAGATTGGATAACGACCCACTCGACAAATCATCAACCACATAGACCTTAATGCGCCGCCGGACGAGCGCATCCACAAGATGCGAGCCAATGAAGCCCGCTCCTCCGGTCACAAGCGCTGTTTTGTATTTTGGCATAATAAGAGAAGGACTAAGAAGGATCGGCAAAGCGATCTGATGCTGAAAGCTGTTTTCTTAAATACGCTTCCATAAACGGCTCGAGCTCGCCGGAGAGCACCGCTTCGGTGTCGGTGGTTTCATAATCCGTCCGGTGATCTTTGACAAGCTTGTACGGATGCAAAACGTAGGACCGAATTTGATTGCCCCATTCCGCCGACTGATACTCGCCGCGAAGCTGTTTTTTCTCTTTTTCCTGTTCTTGCAATTGTAACTGCATCAGTTTCGATTTCAAAATCTTCAGCGCGGTTTCCTTATTTTGCTGTTGAGAACGCTCGTTTTGGCATGAAACGGAAATATTGGTGGGGAGATGCACAATGCGCACCGCCGAGTAAGTCGTATTGACACTTTGACCGCCTTTGCCGCTGGCCAAAAAGGTATCTATCCTCAAGTCTTTGGGGTCGAGCTCAATCGCATCAACCTCATCCAGTTCTGGAATGACTTCCACAAGCGCAAAAGTGGTATGGCGCATTTTTTCCGCATCGAACGGCGAAATGCGCACAAGCCTATGCACTCCCGCTTCGGATTTGAGATAGCCGTATGCAAAGCGACCTTCAATACGAATCGTCACGCTTTTGATGCCAACATCTTCTGCGCGCGACTCATGAAGAATCGTCACCGTCCAATCCCGTTGTTCGGCAAAGCGCACGAACATACGCAAAAGCATCTCAGTCCAATCTTGCGCTTCAGTTCCGCCGGAGCCAGCGTGAATAGAAAGAATAGCCGGACGATTGTCATACGGGCCCGCAAGCAAAATGGCGAACTCCATCCGTTCGAACTTCCGCTCCAAAACGTTCATTTTTTTTTGGAGGTCTTCTTGCAATGAAACATCATGCTCTTGATCGGCGAGCTGTGCCATCTCATGATTCTCATCGAGTTCTTTCAAAAATCCTTCCCAAAGGTCGACTTCCTCGCGCAGTTCACTCGCTTGCTTGCTGACTTTTTTTGCTTGCTCGCTGTTGGACCAAAAATCCGCGGCTTCCATTTGCGCCTCTAGCGCGGCGAGCTGCGTTTTGACGGTATCGACGTCAAAGGGACCTCCAGGTGTTTTGTGCTCGCACCCGGAGGTCTTGGATATGATTGATGAGTTCGTTCATACACTTTTACTCAGTATTTAGTGTGAAGCATCTGGCGGGGCCTGTCATGAGAAGTTCTCTATTGTTCGTTTCCTCACAACAGAGAACTTCTCATGCCACCCGCCCACGATATCTCGTAACGATCTCCCCGACAGAGTTCACGTCCTGTTCTGCATCGCATGCAAAATCTATAACTTCACGCGCTTGGCATACTCCCCAAGGATCGGCATCTCCCATAGTTTCCCTTCAAACGCATTCACCATTCCCAAAATGATCACCATGATGAACACAATCGAACCAATCACCCAGACGATTTGGCCGAGAACGGGAATGATGTTTCCCATCCACAACACGATCCACGCAATGAGAAGCACGAGCCCTTGTTTCCCATGATGCTGGGCAAAGGCACTTTGTTTTTCCAAGAGCAAAGGAACAAGACACAGAACCCCCAAGTATCCAATCGCACTCACAAACTTCTCTGTTTGAGTTGGCATAGCACCCCATAGAGTAACAAAAAAAGCCCGTTTGGGCTAGGAGTGGAAACGCGAGAGTTGGGCGATGACCGCCTCGGGATCGCGCGAGCGCAAGATCGCGAGCAGTTCGCGCACGCGGGAGCGCGAGAGTCCGCAAGCGTTACGCTTGGCGATGTCTTCAAGCAGGAGCAGGTCGAAGGTCTTGATGAACTTGCGGGTCAGAAGCTGAACGTCCTCCCAATCCTGCGGCCGGGGCTTCTGCAAAAACTTCGAGCAGAAGAGGAACTCGACGCACAGTACGTCGACCTGAAACGTGCGGCGACCGTGCGACCATGCGACCGTACGAATGCACCGATCGCGTATGAAGCGGTTGGAGGTTGAGATCACGCCGAAGTAGTCGTCGGTGTGCACCTTGTCGCAGTCGAGATAGAGTGGCCGTCGAGTGAGCACGAGTGCATCGAGATCGTGATGATCGCGCAGGTGCTCGCCGGTGAGCAGTTCAACAGCCCAGCCGCCGGCCAATACCCACAGCTGACGATCCAGATGCTCATCGTACTGCGGGATCGCTTGAAGAAGTTTGACGAGGTTCTCGGGAGTCCCCGGCTTTCCACCGCCGGAATGAGACCACGGCCTGTGCAGAACAAGCCGCATGCCCTGCGCCAGTCCTTCCTCCACGCGCGCGGCAGGCAAAGCGCGCTCCAAGCGCTTCTCCCGCAACGTGCGCGCGAGAAAACCGAGCATATCGCTCGGCTCACGAGTATGCGCGACGATGTACTCAAGCACCGTCAAAACGGTCTGGGTGCGTTCGATTGGCGAAGTGCGCACCAATTCGTGCGCTACATCATCGAGCTCACACGCCTGATGTTCGGCGATCGCCTGCTCGAAGGTGCGGACAGATCGCATCGTCAGGTCCCCTTGGATCAACTCCTCGACGAGCTGGAGGAGTTGTCGAAGGAGCTGGCGCAGTTCAAGGGAGAGCTCCACCTTGAGCATTTGGCGGAGCGCCTGGCGCATAGCCTGAGTTTGACTCATGGAAAGATTCACATGGAACCCCTCTGCCGTCTGAAAAGGACGACGCAAAATAGTGACATTTTTTTGTGAGAATGTCAATCAAAAGACGGGGTCGTTCGACCCCGTCTTTCAACTTTGCATCTTCAGACCTCTGCAAAACTCGATGAGATTTGCTTGAACGGGCTGGCATCCTCTGAAAACGTCCTCAAACGGACGTTGAAGAGGTGCCTGGGTGCCCGTGAAAGCAAAGATCGCGAGTTTTGCAAGGTCTCTTTAGTACATTCCCATGCCTCCGCCCATCCCCCCTTGGGGCATGGCGGGTTCTTCTTTCTTTGGCAAGTCTGTCACAGCCGCTTCGGTGGTGATCACCATGATCGCGATCGAAGCCGCGTTTTGCAAAGCGCTTCGCGTCACCTTGGCTGGATCAATAATCCCGGCCGCGGATAAATCTTCATACACATCCGTTGCCGCATTATATCCGACAGATGCTTTAGCTTCTTTCACTTTTTCCGCGACCACAGAGCCGTCCTTGCCCGCATTCTGCGCGATCATGCGCAAAGGCTCTTCAAGCGCGCGGCGCAAGATGTCGAGTCCGACGCGTTCGTCGCCGCTTGCATGAACTTCACTGAGCGCCCCGATCGAGCGGATCAACGCCACACCGCCGCCAGGCACAATCCCCTCTTCAACGGCCGCTTTGGTTGCCGCAACGGCATCTTCAATGCGATGCTTTTTCTCTTTCATTTCTGTTTCCGTGGCGGCGCCAACTTTGATGACGGCCACACCGCCGGACAACTTGGCAATGCGCTCCTGCAATTTTTCTTTTTCAAAATCGGAAGTGGCGTTTGAAAGTTCCGTTTGCAACTGCTTCACCCGATCCGCAATCGCCTGTTTGTCGCCATGGCCTTCAACGATGGTGGTATGTTCTTTGCCGGCAACAATTTTTCGCGCCTGGCCGAGATCGGACAGTTCGATGCTCTCAAGTTTCAAACCGACTTCTTCCGAGATAAGCTTGCCACCTGTCAAAATCGCAATGTCTTGCAACATGGCCTTTCGGCGATCACCGAATCCCGGCGCTTTGATCGCAAGGGTATGAAACACGCCGCGCAATTTGTTCACAACAAGTGTTGCAAGCGCCTCGCCATCCACATCCTCGGCAATCACCACGATTTCCTTCTTGCCCATGGCGGCTACCTTTTCCAAAACCGGAACGATCTCTTGTACCGAGCTGATCTTCTTATCCGTGATCAGCACGTGAGCATCTTGATATTCGGCTTCCATACGATCGGGATTGGTGATCATGTAAGGCGAGACATAGCCCTTGTCAAACTGCATGCCTTCAACCACTTCCACATCGACCCCGAACGACTGGGACTCTTCAACGGTAATGACCCCATTGTTGCCGACCTTCTCCATCGCTTTGGCGATCATGGAACCGATCTCTTCATCGTTGGCTGAAATGGACGCCACTTTTTCGATCTCCTCGCCTTTAATTGGCGTTGCAATTTTTTCTTTGATTTCGCGCACGATCGCTTCAACACCTTTTTCGATACCACGACGCAACGCCTGCGGATTCGTTCCGGCGGTGACGTTTCGCAAGCCTTCGGCGATCATCGCTTGAGCGAGCACGGTGGCGGTGGTCGTTCCATCACCAGCCACATCGTTTGTTTTGCTCGCAACTTCTTTGACGAGCTCGGCTCCGAGATTTTCAAATTTGTTTTCGAGTTCGATTTCTTTGGCAACGGTCACGCCGTCTTTCGTAACGGTCGGTGCGCCGAAACCTCGATCCAAAATAACGTTGCGTCCTTTAGGTCCGAGCGTCACTTTCACCGCGTTGGCTAACTGATCCACGCCGCGCTTGAGCGCACCGCGCACCTCCTCGTTAAATAAAATTTGTTTTGCCATATGATTATTCGATGACGGCCATCACATCCTCCATCTTAATGATCAAAAACTCTTGTCCATCAACTTTCACCTCATCGGGCGCGTATTTTTTAAACAGGACGATCTGGCCCGTGGCCACGTCCATTTTGGAGCGTTGGCCGTTGTCCAATTCGCGACCGGGACCGACGGAGATGACCTCTCCGCGCTCCGGCCGCTCTTTACTGACGGTATCGGGAATAATAATCCCGGAAACCGATGTCTGTTCCGCGGAAACGGGTTTGACCACAATGTGGTCGGCAATGGGGGTAAGTTTCATAGTCGTGAGGGATTAAAATACGCTAGCAATCTCCTCTTTTGAGTGCCAGCGACATCATTTTACTCAATAAAAAACGATTGTCAAGACTGTTCCATAAACGTCTGCGACCACTGAACGATAAACGCGATGACCAGAACAACAAGCGCTAATCCGGGCCACAGCGAAAAGAGATAGTGATCGAACAGACTGATAACAATGAGCGTAGCCCCCAAAGATAGGCTGAATATCCCACCGGCAGTTTTCTTGCTTGTCCTCCATAACCGCGCGATGCAAAAAATTAGATAAAGCACAGCGGCCAAGCCGACAAGCCCAAGCTCCCCGGCCACAAGGGCAAAAGCGTTGTGCACGGGTTGATAATTAAACGCTTGCCCACCCGGATGAACGCGCGAAAGCGCAAACACATATCCGCCCGCGCCCACCCCGAAAATCGGGTGAGATAAAAAGAGATCACGAAAATCCGCGTATTGGGAGGTGCGCTCTATGATGGAGATTGTTTCAATACGGCCATGCGCGGTCAAGCGCGCAAAAATCTGATCATTAAATAAAAAGGCTATAGAAAAAACTGTGATCGCTCCTAGGCCAATCATCCCTATGGCGCGCCTTGAAGGAAGTCGGCGATACAAACCCATCTGTACGAAAAGAACAACGCTGGCTATGGCAAAAGCGAGCCATGTCCCGCGAGAAAATGTCAAAATAAAAGCGCTCACCAAAATAACGACGGGGATCGCAAAAACCCATAGTGCCAAACGTGTACGCATAAACCGAAGCAACCATCCCAGAGTCAAGAGACTCACGGCTAAATATCCCCCAAAAATATTCGGATGCGGAAACGATCCATAGGCGCGTAACATTCGACCGCTGGTCGTCTCGACAACGGCCGTGCCAAGATCCGCCGCGTGTTGAGCTGATAAACCAAAAAGAGTCGCGGCGGAAGAGCTTCCGATGATGACTTGCCAGAAACCCAAGCCAGCGGAAATCACAAGACCTGATATAAACGCGAAAGCAACTCGCTTGAGGTCGGTGCGCATATCAAGCAGAAGCGACAACAAGACAAAAGCAAAAACTAATTGGAGGGCATGGGCGAGGCCGATTTTGAAAAATGGCGTAAAAGCCAGCGAAAAAAATTCCGCGGCCAAAATAAAAAATCCTCCTTGAATCACAAAACGCGAATCGACTCGATATTCCGCTCGACCCCTAAGGGCCGCGGCCAACAAAAGAAGAATCTGCGTTCCATAAAGAGAAAAACGTCCGTATGGAACCGGAGTTCCCCCGATCGTGGCAACGGAAAAAATCCAAAGCGTTTGCCAAGGAAGCAAAAAAATACTCAACAGAAGCAATCGTTGTGACCACATAGTCCTCATACGAGACGGGAATACGTATCAGCAAAGGCTTGCGCGAACTCTTGCCGGCGATCATTCTCGTGAAATTTCAGCATCTCGTCGCTGATGACGACGCGCGTATCCAAATTTGCTAAACCCTGAATCGCTTGAGGAAATTTCTTGCGTTGCAAAAATCGTAAAACCGGCTCAAACATTTTCCCTGAAATCGGCAAGGCCGGCACTTTCACTGGGCGGTGCTGTGGATGCGGTCGGCGTACACGCGCATGCGGAAGTAACCGATGGACCCATCGGTTGTGTTCATCAAAAATGTCCGCAATCCCATCACGATCGAAAATGGGAACGACGGATTTAATCCAATACGCCAAATATGGATCTTGGCTTCCGCGTTTGAGAGACTCAAAAGCCAAAGCGGAAGAGGCACAAAAAAAACTGAAACAAAAAGGATCAACAGAATCGACATGGGAAAAATGATGAGGTCGAGCGCCCGCGAGCAAAAAAGGAAGGACCAAAAAAAACCGCGAAGACCACACCTGACCCGGTGCTGTCACAATAAAAAGATCAATATCGCTTGTGCGCTGGGTGTGCCACCACGCGAGCGTGTTCACCGCAAACACCGCGCGAACGCCCGGCAACAACTGAAAAAACGCTGCCGCGCGCCGAAGTTTCTTAAACTTGCGCGACGCATCGAGAAGCCGAGTGCGCCGACTCTGAAGCATCTGTTCAAGCGACTTATGCTTGAGCGCATACCATCCATCTAAATGGTCCATACGCGACGAAAGCCAGATGCTGTTTGTCAGACAACGGTCCACTTCAAATAATTCGTACCCGCGACACGGAGCCAAAAGCCACTTCCAAACATCAAAAGACGTCAGAGGGATATCCACAACCGAAAACCAACAAAGCGTTCGGAAAATGGCGAGTTCAAGATCGCTTGCGGAAGGCATACCCGATCATCTTAACACAAAAGCGGAGCCCGAGGCTCCGCTCACCATTAAATCGTTTTGACTTCTTTGCTTCTCTGTTTTTGTTTGAAGACCACGATCTGCTGCACCAGCGAAAACACCGTCACCGTCACCCAGTACAAAGCGAGACCACCCGGCAATCGTGCGCCGATGAGCACCGTCACCGCTGGCATGAAATACAACATGGATTTATTCATGGACGCCAACATGGTTTCGTCTTTGGCACCCGCTGTTCCCTGCACTTGCTTAGGGGGTTTGCCCGTCGTCAGCATGCGCGTTTGGAAGAACTGGAAGACTCCCGCAATCAAAGCCAGCCAAATATTCGGCACTCCCAAATTAAGAAAACCCAGAAAGTGCGGTTCGATTGTTCCGGGATTTGGAATGAACGGATAGAGCTGTCCAAGCGCGGAAGGATCAAACCCTTGCAAAAGCACACGGTACAAAGCGATCAAAATCGGAAATTGCACGAGCATCGGCAAACACGACGCAAACGGACTGACCTTTTCTACCTTATACAACTCCATCATGGCCTTTGCGAGTCCCTCTTTATCATCCTTGTGCGTCACCTTCAACTCTTCAATCTTCGGCTGAATCTCCTGCAAGGCTTTTTGAGACTTGAGAGAAGAATTCATGAACGGCCACAAGATGAGCTTAATGAGAATCGTGAGCAAAATAATCGCGACCCCCATGTCCTTGCCAGGAATGATGTCGTAGAAAAAAACGAGCAGGTTAAAGATGGGAACGATCAGGAGCGTGTGAAACCATCCCATAGTTATTCCTCCTTAGGGTCTTCTGTCACAGCGGCTGGTTCTGGAGCGGACTCGACGGGAGTCTCAATTTCCGCCCCAGCAATATTGATTTTCCATCCGGTCAATCGCGCGGCGAGCCGGACATTTTGTCCTCCCTTACCAATCGCGAGCGAAAGCTGATCTTCTTGCACTTTCACAGCCGCGTTATGCTCTTTTTCGTCCAAATCAACTTTAACGACTTTGGCTGGAGAGAGCGCGTGGGTGATGTATTGAACCGCATTCTCACTCCACTCGACAATGTCGACTTTTTCTCCACCCATTTCAGAGATGATCGTTTGGATGCGTGTGCCGCGTTGGCCGATGCACGCGCCGATCGGATCAATGGAATCGTCAGATGTAAACACAGCAACTTTAGAGCGCGAGCCTGCCTCGCGGGCAATCGCCTTGATCTCGACCAATCCATCAGCGACTTCGGGGATTTCAATCTCAAACAATCGACGCACCATTTCATCCGCGGTGCGCGAAACGAGAATCTCCGGTCCTTTAGTCGTAAGACCCACCTGGCGCACAAAGACCTTGATCCGATCACCTGGATTGTAACGTTCAAATTGCATCTGATCCTCTGCGCGCATAATCGCGGTCGTTCGACCCAGATCCACAAGCACAACGCGGCCTTCTCGGCGCTGGACGGTTCCGTTCAGTAATTCACCTTCGTGCTCTTTGTACTCGTTGAACACCACCTCACGCTCGGCTTCGCGCAATTTTTGCGTGATCACCTGTTTGGCGGTCATCGCGGCCATGCGACCGAATTCTTCTGGTTGCGGCAGTTCGCTTCGAATGATGTCACCAATCTGCGCGTCATGTTTCAAAATTTTTGCCTCAGAAATCATGAGGTCTGTTTTTGGATTGAATCGCGGCCCCAAATCTTCCTCAATCGAAATCGCCGGAAGCTCCTCGCCACTTTTTCGCGCCTCTTCAACTTTCTTCGCCAACTCTTCGGCGCGCATACGCCGCTCTTCTTCGAGCCGTTCCAATTCTTCGAGGTCCATATCCTCGACAACCGTCTTGATGTCCCACACTTGCATGGTGCCGTTGGAGGGATCAAATTTGACTTCCGTGTTTTGATTTTTGTCACCAAAATCTTTGCGATAGGCCGCGGCAAGAGCCGATTCAATCGCATCCATCACCGCCTCATATTGGAGACCTTTTTCTTCAACGATTTGTCGAATAGCTTGTTCAATGGGAGAGGACATAGTTGGAATCAGATCCTTTTTATTAAATGAACCCGTCTTTCGACAGGTTCAACAACTCTAAAAGAGTATCAAAACCGGTTGGGGATGTCAACCGCTTTTATGTGCTCGATGCCGAAGGAGGTTCCAGCTTCCACAGCAATGACATCAATCCGCCAAGCCTGATCGGCATCGAGGCGCTGAAGATAACTCTGCGCGGATTTGACGAGATGCCCGAGCTTGCGAGTCGTGACACTCTCTTCGGGGTATCCGAACGCTCTCGACCGTCGAGCCTTCACTTCAACAAAAACGATCTCGTCCCCATCGCGGCAGACCAGATCGATTTCACCATAAGGGGTTTGGTATTGATGAGCTAAAATCGTGTACCCCTGCCCTTCCAAATGCACGGCGATGGCTTTTTCAATATCGGTTCCCCACTCCCGCCGCGAATCAGGCATAGTTACGTTTTCTTCGTCGGTAGATAACGGCGCAACTGCGCGCGTTCTTGATCTCGTTGTTGTCGTTGCGGAAGCGTGACGCGCGCATAACGCACAAGAAAAATGATCCACACGATCGCGCCAATCACCCAGAACAAATACCAAAATCGCGCGCCAAGCATGGGAATGCGTTCAAAGCTAAAAAAATAAAGCAGGACCCCCAACAATCCCATAGTTGCTAAAAGGGAACCTGCACGCGCACCAAGATCGCGCACGAAACGCTCTTGGGATTTTTGTTTTGCCACGATGCGAGACACAATCCCAAGAACAAACAAGATAACGAAGGCCGAAAAAATGATGTTCCCGGTCAGGCCACCTACCAGAGCGGGTCGCAAACTGAACCAGTAGCCAGGAGAAAGAAAAGAAATAGTCACAGCGCGAAAAATAAAGAGTGAAGAATTGATTTGAGACTAGTGTGATCTCGGAGGTCTGTCAAGGACGACGGAACAGGAGTCCCCAATGCTGTGGACCTGCGGAGAACTCATCCAAAAGCTGAAGACCTTGTTGCAAAAATTTCGCTTTCACCTCATCGCTCGCCACGCGGTGCGCGCTGGAAACGAGCAATGATCCGGCGCTTGGATCCCAATCCACGACGAGAACTCGCCCGTGCGAGCGAAGCAGACGCATCGCCTCTTGAATTGGAATCGAACCTCCAACGAGCAGATGCGCAACATTCACGAATGAAACGATATCAAGCGTGCCGGCAGGAATTTTGACGCCACCCGGACGTTCCAAATCCGCCCAAACCGTTTTAACATTCGTGATACTTTCAAGTTGCGTACGGCTCTCAATGGAAGCAAGAGCGCTTTTGAGAATATCCACCGCATAAACCATTCCCGCCGGCCCGACGATTTGCGAAGCGGGCAACACAAAATGCCCAAGCATTCCCGCCCCCAAGTCGGCATAACGCATATCAAGCGCAAGACCGGCCCGACGAAGGAGCGGCTCGGGATCAAGCAGGGCTCGACCGGAGGGAATGACAGGCATATTACGTGTTGGTCAAGACGCGAGCAACAGATTCGAGCATGTTGGAAATAATGTTGGTCGCAATGAAAATCCCGATAAAAACCACGAGGATGCCGATTAACTTATAAAAAAATCGCGAACCTCCTGGACCGAACTTTTCCTCCGCAAACGGCACACTTCCAAACCAGTTGAGCAATGTTTCCGTTTTTTGAACCATCAAAAATCCAACGACCATGACGGCAAGCCCAAGAGGAATACGAAAGAGTGGAGACATATGGGGGAAGGGATCTGATCTCTGTCTATTATACCAAAAAGACGGGGCGAATTCACCCCGTCTTTATATTCTTTACTTATTCACGACGTACGCGAGTCCGCGCACAGCCGCCCAGTCCATTGGCGTAGCTGGAGCATGCTTGAATTCGGAACGGAACTGTGCAATCGCTTTGGACTCCGCCTTGAGATCTCGCGCGAATCGGATGCGATACATCAGCGTGTTCCAAAGCAAGTCTTCCTTCGTGTTCTTGAAGTTTGGCTGATGGCCTTCGATCTTCACAAACAACTTTTGCGCTTGATCAACCTGGGATTGTTCTTTCTTCAGATTACGGAAGATTGGCTTTTCTCCCTTGGTAATACGTTCCACATCAGACCACTTCACGTCCGAACGCCCGACGGTATCAAGATAATCGCGGACGACGGCGCGACGTTCGCCAGAGCCAAGCTTTTGCGTCGCTGTTGAAATACCGTAGGAAACGAAATTCGTAATGGCGCTTTCTTGCTTCGCAGTCAGATTGACCTTGAACGCTTGAGCATCTGTTTTTACGAGCGGACGATATTTATCTTCGTTTGCTGTATTGCGAACAAGAGACAATTCTGATAGAAGAGTCGCCACCACGCTTGGATCTTTCACAAGAACGGACGCGAGAGGCGCGAGGACCGAGGGGGTCGTTGTGGACGTGCTGGAACTCGGCGTGGTAGAAGCCGTCGGACTGGTGGTTGTTGATGTCGTCGGAGTCGTTGTCGTCGTTGTGGTTGTAGTCGTTGTGCTGGTCGTCGATGATGAACTGCCGCCGGCACTTCCTCCTCCGCTGCTGCCACCTCCACCGCCCGAGCTGGCCGCGTTCGTTGTGGCGGAAACCGCACTCGATTGCGACGACTCACCGTCCGCATTGCCAGCGCTAATCTTATAAAAATACTCCGTGCTCGCAGTCAAACCCGTATCGGTATACGTCGTAGTCGAAGCCGACGAAACGGTTGGATCGCTTCCGATCCTTGAATAGGTCCCGCCGGAAGTTGTACTGCGATAAATGTTATATCCGGTCGCAAGTGGCGTGCTGGTCAGTTGGGTCCATGTCAATACGACGCGCAGAGAATCTCCGGTTGCCGCAAGACCGCTTGGAGTTGAAGGCGCACCAACGCCTCCCAAAACACCGAAGCTCGAAAAGTGCGTAATGGAAGCAATAAGAAGATTGTTAACAGTATCAACGGTCGTTGAGAGCGACTCCCACGTCTGAGAAGAGGTATCGAATGAAGCAATGGTGAGCTTAGATTCATCAACGCCCGCGGCTGTCACATCAGCATCTGTGTATGGAATGCTGATAGTGACCGGACTATTGGTATCGCTAATTTTATTTCCGCTCGCATCCTTCGGCGTAATATCATAGGCTGTCGAACCAACAACGTTCTGATCCGCGCCGGGATCGATTCCAATGATGGTCGGGTCTGTTTTCATCTCAACTGTGCCCGTTGAAGAATCCGTCGTAGAGAAACTATTGGCGGGTACGGTAATTTCAGGAACAGCCGAACCAACGATCAAATCGCTAAATTTGAGCAATCCACCGGAAGAAAGCGAGAAGGTATTTGAATCGCTTTTTGCCGAGTATCCCGTAATGGACGTCGCAAGCGAGAGAGTCGGCGCAGATCCGGAAAGGGCTCCTGCCGCGATGATCACATTGGACGCTGCCGATTGCTTACCGTTGTCTGCGAATGCCTGACAACTCCATGTGCCATTCGTCAAAGCAACCGATGCGTTTCCGGTCGTAGAATCCACTTCGGCAACGATGTGGTTGGTGCCGCTCGTACAGACGACATTTGCTTTACTTGTATAGGCTGAGCCTCCGGATTGCACGGCAATCGTTACACTCGTTCCAGTAGAACCGGACGCCGCTGTAAGTGCGATCACAGATAAGAAGGTGAAATTCCCACCGGAAATCGCCGCGGTTGTTGTTGCTGGTTGATAGCCTTGCTTGGATACACGCACGTTGTAAGTCCCTTCTGGCACATTGGAACCGGAAAGGTTACTGTTTGTGCCGGATTGATTTCCTGTCACAAGAACGAAGGAAGCCTTAGTCGTCGTTTCAGTAAACTGCGCCGTGGCTCCTTCCAGGTTGCTTGAACCATTCGTCACGCGACCTGTGACTGTTCTCAACGTCGGAACCGTTGCGGTTACAGCCGCGGTACCGCCGGCAGTAAGCGTCACGGAACTTGGTATAAGCGTCAACGGTCCTGTCTTTTTGGTCCCGCAACGAATCGTATAGGTGCCGGCTGGAGCTTTGATGGTCGCCGTGCCTGAATCAATCGCGTCCCCAGAACCGACACCGCTCGAATCTCTCGCGTCACAAAATCCTTCCGTCAATCCCGTGGCGGTTACGGTGATGGTTCCGGGATTACCGGCGAGAGTGAAGTTTTGCGTCTTGGAAGTTTCTCCGGAAGCGAACGTCACGGTAGCGCGCCCGAGCTGTCCAATACCAGGAGCAAAACCATCACAAGTCAAAGAAGTTGAACCGGACGAGGCGAGTTTCACTTTCAAACTGTATGTTCCATCGGTTCCGCTTTGCGCATTGTTCCCTCCGTTCGTTCCAAAACAGTTTATAAACGCCCCAGACACGTTGGAACCCGCTTTCGTCACGGTTCCGGAGATCGTGCCATAATTCCCCGCTGTTGCCGCGATGTTTTGGCCAGTAACGGACGAAGTGGTGATGGTTACGGTCTTATTGCCCACCTCACCATAGGAAGGTGAGAAGGCTCTCAAACACCAAGTGCCTGCTCCGACATAAAGCGTATAATTTCCACTGCTGTCTGTGGGAGTATCGGCAAAACCCCCTGCAGGAGTCGAGTTTGAGAAGTCACACGCGTCCGAGCCGCTTCCAATCGTACGTTTTTCTGCGCTGACGTGAGCATATTTAATGCCATTCCCTGATTCATCCTGAACCGCGCCGGAAATAGTCGTCGAGGATTTCACAATCTTCAACGTCACTCCTGACACGCTCGCCCCCTTCACGCTCGCAATTTGTTCTGGAGAAGAAGGCATGCCCGGTCCTCCAGCAAGCACTTTATAGGTTCCATCTGAAACATTGAGTGTAAACGTCCCGTCTGATTTGCTCTGCGCAAACGCGCCGAAGCAATCTTTAATCGCGCCTGATGTCGCATCAAAGCATCCGACAGGTTCCGCGTGCACAAAGACGTTGGCAATACCTGTGCTCGACCCATCAACCACAGTTCCGGTAATGGTACGATTCGTGGCGGTCAACGCAAACGTCATGGACTGATCGGCAGTCATCACAACGGTCTGCGGCTTTGGTGGCATGAACGTAAAGGTTGGAACAGAAGGCGGGCCGCCTGTTGAGAACTGTTCAAAAGCCACGTGAGGACCCACCCCGCACTCATATGAGGCATCCTGTTGCAATTTCAAAGTTGTACTCCCTATCCCGCTTGAATTGAGCGTCAAAGACTTCATGGACGGCGCGGAAAATTCAAACGTAGAAGCACCCGCATGGCAGAACACATCAAGCGTTTCGCTCGCAGGGCCACCGGTGATACTCACGGTCAACGTCTTTCCGGCAGTACCAGAAAGATTTTTCAGCTTGAAATCCGCGCCTGTTTTGTTGCTACTCGAAAGCGTGATGCTTTGGAATGGTGGTGCGCCGCCTGTGTCAGCAAGTGTGGTTGGATCCGGAGGCAATCCACAATTGTATTGTCCTGAAGTGAGTCCAGTAATCGTCCACACACCGCTTCCATTTGTCGTGGCTTCTTGATGACCAACAAATGACGCCGAAGATCCGCTCACCGAAAATCCGCCCATTTGTTCGCAAAAGACTTTCGCGCCGGAAATCGCTGTATCGCTTCCCCCACAGGTTCCTCCCGATGTCGTCCCCTTGCACACTGTTCCGCTGATCGAAAGAGAACCGCCCTCTTTAATGTTAAATGGTGCTGGGTTAATTGTTTGCCCAATCTTCACACCAGAATCATTTTTTACAATAATGCTAATGCGCAACCCGTCCGAAGGCAACGTTTGCGTGGTAACACGATCCAGCTCAAAGTGAATCTTCTGATTCAGCGCGATCGTGGCTCCTACAGTCGTCAGTGTGACCGTCTTTGCCGTGGCATCCGCCACCGCTGTTGCGGTGATGGTTCCAGACTCAGGTCCGTTCATATCGCTGTTCATGAACGATTGGGAGGCTGGAATCAATCGCGCTGTTCCGTCAGCTGTACTCATGGTGAATCCGGACGGAAATGAAAGAAGGATAGTCGATCCAACGGCCATCGCTCCTGGTGCGGGAAACTCCACCTCAACGCTCGTCGCTTTGTTTGCGGACTTATTACGGGGTTCTGCACGTTGTGGACGCTCCCAGAATGTTCCAGCGGTTTGGCCTGTCACACCGCCAAAAAAGTCTGTGCTCGCTGGAGCACCGCCTCCCAAAAATCCACCCGTCGTTGCAGGATCGAGAACACTGAAATTCCCAACGTTGTTGCTACTTGCAGTATCCATGCCTAATCCAGCCATGGATGTCGCGTTTGTCACCGTTATTCTGCACGTCTGGCCAACAGGCAAACCGAGGCCTTGAATTTCAAGCTCGCGGTCAATAGGATGATAGGTCGCGACTTTTCCTGTAAGCGGGACTGTCACTCCAACCGGACATTCAAGAGCGATGTTGCTTGTATTGACGTTGCCGCTTGTAATCAAGCCAGACTGAACCATAGCATCAGTGAAATGGACGACGACTTTGAAACTATCTCCATCAACGAACAAAATCTTTGGATTGGTCGAATTTGATGTCCCAGTTCCGGTCGTAAAACAATTTGCAGACGAAGTGGCCGCAAACGCATTCCCGGTTAAATCCTTCACGCCGCTTGCGCCTCCAACGATCTCAATACAATACTTTGTACTTGCGGTAAGCGCGGTTGCTGAAATCGGATCAATGTGAACGGAATTGTCGGATGAATTAAGTGAAACCGTTAACTTGGTGGTATCCGTTAAGCGCGAATCGCCCGACTCGCATCCTGCCGTGGTTGATGTAGAATCCGCGCACAGACGAACGGTTGAAATGGATACGGTCGTCGGATCAAGCGCTTCTGAAAAGCGCACAGATACCTGTGGGAAATCCCGATTCACGCCCGTGGCGCCATTGGTTGGACTGACAGCCGAGGATATCGCAAGTGTCGGTGGCGTCGCGTCAGTTGAGCTTGCGGTGAAACGCATACAAAAATCGCCTGGGAGCCCAATGTTCGCGCTATTCTTCACGGCAAGTGCATGTGCGCCACCATGGACGCACAGTTGATATTCAGCCGGACTCGATGTTGATGAGACGGACAAGGCCGCAGCCGGATCGACTGTTGCAACTCTTGTCGTGCTATTCCATGTGACTGCGCAGGCTGTCGCATCCGTGCAAGTTTCCGTTGTCGGAACGGAATCAATCACACGCTTGAGACTCACCGCGCAAGCTCCCCCCGTGCAAAAGTTCAAATCTCCCGCTTGAGCAACCCCAGCCGTTCCCGTTCCGAAATTCATAGCCCCTTCCGGACCGAGCGGGAACATCAAGCGCAAATTAGCGCTCGCCGGAAAAGCGGTCCCCTGCGTTGGGATCGTCGAGTTCACGCGTGGTGGTGTGGTATTGGTTCCAGCACCAACACTGCTGGTCCTGAAAATTCTTGTCACCGCAGAAGCAAGCGGATTGCCGGCGCTGTCTTGCACGCCGGTGCCGACCTGAAAGCGGTACGTGGTACTAGCGGTCAGTGTGGCATGTGTACAGCCAATCTGCGTGGTGTTTGTAAGCGTGACGGCCGTACACAGGTTGGTTGATGTGACAGGAGTCGTACATGAGGAAGCATCCGTTGCTCCCGTACACGAATACAGCGTTACGTTAGAAGTTGTAACCGTGCTTGAATTGAGCGGTTCAGAGGCAACCGCATCGATTTGCGCCTGGTCGGGCACGAAACTCTGGCCATTTCCCGGTCCTCCGCCAGGGATCGTTGGTGGTGTCGTATCAGGGACAAGGATCGTTTGAATGGCTGACTGTTCTGAAGAATGCATGTAACCGCTCGCACTGCCACTGACGGTCGCTGTATAAAATGCAGCACCGGATGGATGAGTCAGACGAAATTGTGCTCCGTTTGTTGGACTGGCTGCTATTTTTACACCAAACACAAATTCAGATGAACCGCGTCCAGTCATAGAGGTGGGAAGGGCGGCGATTCCAGGAGTTGATGTGGTATCGACGCCTGCTCCATCCGTATCCAGATCTGTTCCGAGGGGATAAGTTACATCTGAACCGGGCGTGCCACAGTTCCATCGCCACTCCAAATCTCCTTGAGAGACATTAAAAACATCTGCAGATGGATTATTCGTATCTTGAATCAAAAAACAATATTGTAAATCGGTCCCTGCAAAATTAGCAACGTTTGTCAAAGTCAGTGCCATCGAATTTAGAGTATCTCCTGAACCATCCCGTGTAACAAAAAAATTTAACAGATTTACTGATTGTGCAGGACTGACGTCTTGCAGTGAGGAAAGAAAAACAAAATTCTCCGTAAATGCCAGAGCCGTCAACGGAGCAAAGAGTGGGGTCAAAGAGGTCAGAATGGCAACCAGACTCAACAAAAGTCGAGCTACCCATTTTGGACAAAAAAATGAATAAAACATAGGATAAGTGAAGATATTAGAAAAAATTATGGTGTTTCAAATTCTCAATATTTATTGTATGCAATTTTGTACAATTTGTCAGAATAATTGTGGATAAAACAAAAAGGAGTAAAATGCCATTTTTACTCATTCGGGGACGTTTAGCTCAGCTGGTTAGAGCGTCTCGTTTACACCGAGAAGGTCGGAGGTTCGAATCCTCCAACGTCCACCAATCTTGATAATTCCGTTGGCTTTATCTATAATGCCAGCGCGTTAAAAAATAAGCCCGGGTGGTGAAATTGGTATACACGCATCCTTGAGGTGGATGTGCCGAAAGGTGTGGAGGTTCGAGTCCTCTCCCGGGCACCAAAACTAAAACATCGATCGGTTGATCGATGTTTTAGTTTTCGACACGCTACGGGTTTGAAAACACACGTTGTTTTCCAATAATCACTTGAAGCGTCATGGGATCGATTCCAATATCGAAACGGGTGCCTTGCATCTCTTCCCCATCGGCGAAAGCGGCAATGGGTTTTTCACTTCTAATCGCTAGAAAACGAAACGGCAAAATGCTGCTGGTTTCACGGCTGTGCGCAAACGGCCCCCATCCCGTACGCACGTGCGCACGAATGTTGGCCTCCAATATTCCATCGCGCGGATCAACGGTTTCGGCCAGATTTGAAATGGAAAGATTCGCGCGCGAGGTCGGAACGATCCGGTACTTGCCATCGTTGCACATGAGTTCTGCTTTAAAATTCGGCACCTGCACGCCTGTGATGAATTTGCGTCCGTTGATCGTACCCACATCAATACGCTCAATGCGCCGCGCCGACAACACATCACACGCCGCCACCCCTTCGGGAATACCCAATAAACGCGCCAGCTCATTCTTGGGCCCAATCGGAATGAGGCCGAGCACGACATCATTTTGCGAAATAACGTCTAGCAATTTTCGCACCGTGTCATCGTTGCCGAGCACGACAACTGTTTTCACGCCGCGATCAATCTCATCGCGCACCATTTCCTGCGCATCGCGAAAAAGCGCCAAACGCGAAATCTTCCCGGCGATCCCGAGGTCGGTCAAACGGTTTTCAATCTCGAGCAAAACCCGCTCGTACCGTTTGTTTTCTTGAATAAATTCATCGTACAAATAACAGTACATGATGGTTAGGATTCGTCAGGAGTTGTTTTGGCCGGACGAGCTTTGACCGCGCCCATGGTGACTTTTCCGTTCACCACGGCTCCAGACGCCACGGACAAATTTTCCGTTTGGATATCTCCTTCGACAATGGACGTTGTGAGAAGCTCAAGACTTTCGGTCGCTCGAACATTTCCTTTAATATGCCCAGCCACCACCGCGGAGCGCGCGGAAACATCCGCTTCGATGCGTGCTTGCTGACCGATCGTCAGCGCGGCGGTTGTCTCAACCGAACCGGTCACCTCCCCATCGATGGTGACGTCCCCCTGTGAATGAAAATCCCCCTCAACCTTAACCCCCTGGGCAATGATCGTCTCATTGCCGGCATGCGATTGCGGCATAACGGATTCTTTTTTATGGCTGAACATAACGGGTACAAACCGATCTTATGCTATTCCCTACATCTGCTCAACAGGCTCAATCCCCAGCATTTCCAGGCCGTTTGAAAGCACCTCTTGAACCGATTTGGCCAGACCGAGCCGCGCCTTTCGTTGAGCAGGGGACGCTTTCAAAATAGGAGCCTCATCATAGAAAGTCCCGAAGAGTTGGCAGAGCTCAAACAAATACCGAGGCAAAAGGCTCATGCGATAATGCTGGCTTATCTCAAATAAGATGTCAGGATAAAGAGAAAGATGGAAAAGAAGCTGGTGCTCGACAGGAAGCGAGAGGGACTTCGCGTCAAAAATTGGCTTTTCTTTGCCGGCTTTTTCCATCAAACTCTCAACGCGCGCGTAGGTATACAGAAGATAAGGGCCGCTAAAACCGTCAAAGGAAAGCGCTTCGTCGAAATCAAACACGATCGCCTTTTCAACGTCTTGCCTCAACATCCCAAACCGCATAGCGGCAGAAGCCACCGCGCGAGAAACGTCTTGAACTTGTTTGTCTTTCCAATCGGAATGCCGCGCGCGCGTGGCTTCGACGGCTTGTTTCATCAGCCGGTCTCGAAATTCTTCATAGGTGATGGTGTTGCCGGTTCGCGAAGCCATGACGCCAGATGGCAACGTCACAAAATCATACGCGAGGTGATATAGCTCGCGCTCAAATCCCATGCGTTCCAGCGTAGCGAAAAGTTGCGCGAGGGCGTGCGACTGGCGGGCATCCACCACATAAATAGATTTCGTCGGGTGATAATCTTCTTCTTTTTTGAGGGCAAGGCCGAGGTCTTTGGCGTTATACAGAAGCGTTCCGTCGGATTTCACAAGCAGATTGACACCCAGTTTTTCATCTGATAGATCAACGATCCACGCGCCCTGCGATTCTTTCACGATGCCTTTTGTGATCAAGTCATCAATAATTTTTTTGGTCTTCCCAATGAGCTCACTTTCGAAATACCATTTGTCGAGTTTCAGATGGAGTTCAGCGTAAACGCTCTCCAAAAAATCGATTGACCACTGCCACGTCTGCTTCCACACTTTCACTTCTTCTCCATGCTGTTCCTCCAAGTTGCGAAACACTTGAGCGACTTCTTCTTTATACGAGGGATTCTCCTCGAGCGCTTTCGTGGCTTCAATATAAACTTTTCGCAAAAAATCGATACGACCTTCCTTTGAAACTTCTTCTCCTTTATGAAACTTCATGATAGCCCAAACCGATTTGGCCACATGCGCCCCGAGGTCGTTGATGTAGGCCACGGGAATGACATCGTATCCGTTGGCGTTAAGAACGTTGACGAGCATCTGACCCAAAAACAAATTGCGCAGATGTCCGATGTGCACATCCTTATGCGTGTTGAGATTAGCAAATTCCACCATAATCCGCTTATCCTCTCCAATTTTCTCACGACCAAAATCCTCCGCATCTTTTTTGATGCGCTCCAAAACGGAAGAAAAAAATTGAGTTGAAAGCACAAAGTTGACATATGGACCTTGGGAACGGACATCGGCGACTGACTCTTTGGGGCCAATCTTCGCCGCGATCTCCGTTGCGATTTCCGCAGGATGGCGTTTCAGACTCTTCGCCAATTCAAAACACCCGAAAGCGATATCGCCCATTTTCGAATCCGGCGGGACACCAAGGTCATCCATCGTCGGAGAAAAACCTGAACCAACAGCCGTTTTCAACTCTTGCAAAATCTGTTGTTTAGCTTGATGGAGAGGCGACATACCATTAGGAAGCTCTATGGTTATCAAGGACAGACATCTGATGTTCGATGCCAGAAAGTTCGTTTTTTGCTTGAGCGAATTTTTCTTTCATTTCTTTGACAACGCGCGCGGGCGCTTTGGAAGTAAACTCGTCATTTTCGAGTTTCGTCTGTGTCATTTCAATATAGTGCTGTTTCTCTTCACGAGCTTTTTGCAAACGCGTTTTTTCTGACGCCACATCAACCGGCAAGGAGACGTGAATGGTGATGCTCCCAAATACGGCGATAGCCGAAGGATTGTGTGGTGTGGCTGTGCTTGGCAAAATGGCATCGACGCGAGAAAGCTTCTTGATGTTTTCGACGTTCTCCATCAAAACGCTTGCCGCACGATCGTCCATTGTTTGAATCTGAATATTAACGAGCTGTTTGGGTTCTACTTTATACTCTGCGCGGATGTTGCGAATGGAAGTGATCGCCTGCTGGACAAGAGTGAAATCTTGCTCGGCTTGCTCATCGCGCAAAGAGGCATCAGCGATCGGCCACGGCTGGACCATCAACAAACCTTCGCCGACTTGCTTCCAGATCACCTCGGTCACAAACGGCATAAACGGATGCCAGAGGACAAGCAGTTCGCGCAAAATTTGCAACAACATTCCGTTTTTCTGTTCAACTTTTGAAATTTCCAAATACCAATCCGCAAATTCATTCCACGTGAAGTCGCGCAACTTTTCTCCCGCTTGAGAAAATTCATATTTCTCCAAATGATCCGTAATCTCTTGAATAACCGTTGCAAACCGCGAACGAATCCAGCGATCGGCGAGGGTGTTTCGTGATCCTTCGCTGGCGCTTAGGATGACAGAGGAATCAGTACTCTGAATCACGAAGCGAGCGATATTCCAAAGCTTGTTGGTGAAATTGCGCCCGCTTTCTATCTTTTCAACGAAGTAGCGGGAATCATTCCCAGGGGAAATACCGATAAGCAAACTGATCCTCAAAGCGTCACATCCGTACTGTTCGATCACCTCAATCGGATCAATCCCGTTGCCTGAGGATTTTGAAAATTTCTTTCCATCCTTATCTCGAAGGATGCCGTGAATGTAGGCTTCCTTAAAAGGGATCTCGCCAAGAGCATAGGAACTCATGAGGATCATCCGCATGAGCCAAAGATAGAGAATCTCATACCCCATTTGCATCCAATCGGTGGGATGAAAGGTCTGAAGATCCTTCGTCGGCTCTGGCCAACCGAGCGTCGAAAACGTCCAAGAGCCTGAACTAAACCACGTATCCAGAGTGTCTGGATCCTGCTTAAACTTATCGGAGTGACACGCGGGACACTCAACCGGTTTCTGCACGGACGCAATGGGATGACGGCAATCTTGAAGACAGATGCCATCCTTCCCTCCTGTGCAATACCAAACAGGAATGCGATGACCCCACCACACCTGTCGAGATAGACACCAGTCGCGCAAATTTTCAATGCGATCAAGATACAACTTGGTGAAACGGTCGGGGGTGATGGTCACCCGCTGTGTGGAATCTCCATCAAGACCCGTTGTCACAGCCTCGCGCATGAGATCACGCAATGATTTGTTGCGACCAGGAATCTCTTTGTTCACATCCAACCACCACTGCGTCATGGGCAAAGCCTCAAGGACATCGCCATAACGATCGGATGTCCCGACTTCTTGGCGAACCTCCTCTTCTTTTTCGAGCAATCCCTCTCGTCTTAACCACGCGACAAATTTTTCTCGCGCCGCTTCTACCGACAGACCCGCATAATCACCGGCCTGCTCAGTCATCGTTCCATCGGTTCCGATCACAGGGATCAAACCAATCGGATCTTGTTTGGCTTTTTGTTTTTCGTACAATGCAAAATCGATTGGACTGTGCGCGGGAGTCACTCCAAGAGCTCCTGTGCCGAATTGCGGATCCACATGCTCGTCCGCAATGATTTTGATCTCAAGAGGTTTCGCCGCCCCCACATCCACAATGAATGTTTGTCCAACAAACTTCTGATAACGTTCATCAGTTGGATGGACGGCCACGGCAGTGTCGCCCAATTTTGTCTCCGGCCGCGTGCTCGAAATCGCAATGGGAAAATCCTTTGCGTATTTAAAAGTATACAGTTTGGCTGTGCGTTCGATGTACTCCACTTCATCGTCTGAACAGGTTGATTGCCCCTTCACCGACCAATTCACCACGCGATACCCGCGATAAATAAGTCCATCGTTATACAGGCGGATAAATAATTCGTTTACCGCTCGGCTGCGCTTTTCATCAAACGTATATGCCAGACGCGACCAGTCACAACTGGTTCCCATTTTCCGAATCTGGCTCAAGATAGTCGCTTTTGACTGCTCGGCAAAATCTCGGATCTTCTCAACCAGAGCCTCTCGTCCAAGCTCTTGCCGAGGATTTTTTATTCCTTGTTCCATCAACATCTTTTCTACTTTGGCTTGGGTTGGAAGAGCGGCGTGATCCGTTCCAGGAACGAGCAAGACCTTTTTCCCGCGCATTCGTTGGAAACGCGCCATGGTGTCCATGAGCGTGTTCTCAAGAGCGTGGCCCAAATGCAAAATGCCCGTCACATTCGGCGGCGGCATCATGATGGCATATGGATCCCCAGATAAATTGTCGGGATTAAAAAATCCACTTTTTTCCCACGCGGCATAAATCTGATCTTCGTATTGCCTGGCTTCGTAAGCCTTTGGGATGTCGGATTTAGGCATAGACCGCTATATCTTAAGAAGAAAAGGCTTAAATGGCAATGGGGTTGACGATCGCCTTTTTTTTCTTCAAGATACTCTTCTGGTTCTTTTCATGCGTCCTGCGACCTGCCCAGCGGCCTGAAGATGGCCTCCGAGCTGGTCACGGGACATCAATCAACATCGTCTCGTCCATGGGAGTTATCCATGCGAACCTCTTGGTTCTTCTTGATCGCTCTTGCCTGCGCGCTCGCGTGCGCCGCCGGCTGCGACAAACTCTCGCCGTTTGTGAGCGACGAGGCCTACGCCCATCGGCTCGACCGGGACAACGACGGGGTTCCCAACGCGCAGGACTGCGCGCCGGACGACCCCAAGATCACCACCTTCCCGTTCTGGCACGACCTGGACGGGGACGGCTTCGGTGCCGGTGAACCGGTGCAGGGCTGCAAACTCGAACAAGGTCTCTCCGATAAAGCCGGCGACTGCAACGACGGCAATCCCAAGGTGCATCCCGGCGCAGCCGAGGTGTGCAATCTGATAGACGACAACTGCAACGACCAGGTGGACGAAGGATTCGTGAGCCGCTGGTACCGCGACAAGGACAACGACGGCTACGGCAACCCCAACGACCACATGGACGACTGCGGAAAGCCCAACGGCTACGTCGACAACGCGCTCGACTGCAACGACGAGTCCAGCGCGGTGAAGCCTGGCGCCGCGGAGGTCTGCGACGACGGGATCGACCAAAACTGCGACGGGGTAACCGACAACGCCGAGCAGGCGACCCTGCAGTGCGTGGATGCCGACCACGACAACGCCGGCAATCCTCTCTCCTGCGTGTACGCTTGTCAGGCGCTTCCCAACCATGTCGTCAACCAAAGCGACTGCGACGACACCAATCCGTCTGTCGGACCGGCCGCGCCGGAAGTGTGCGGCGATGGCGTAGACAACAACTGCAACGGCGTGACCGATACGGATGCTGTGGACACCGCGTGGTATCGCGACCAGGACAACGACGGCTTCGGTGATCCCAAAGTCGCCCAGACGGCCTGCGCTCCCCCGCAAGGGTTCGTCGGCAATGCGCTCGATTGCGACGACACCAAGGCTTCGGTAAAGCCAGGCGTCGCCGAGATCTGCAACAACGGCATCGACGACAACTGCGACGGAACGCCCAACTTGTGTGTCACCTCAGGAAAAAAAACCATCGATCAGGCTGAAATTACCATCGAGGGAACAGGAAGCAACCTCTCCTTGACCGGAGCCGACTTGAATGATGACGGAAGCGATGACCTCGTCATCACGACAACGGGAACTGTTCATGTTTTTTTTGGGCCGATCCCAAATGGGATCGCAGCCCTCAACACCGCCCAAACAGTCGTACTCAATGGCACAGCTTCCCTGATCTTCGACGCAAACGACGACGGAAAGAGCGATCTCGCAGTGGGAGATGGCTCAAACGTTCATATCTTCCTTGGACCTTTGGCTGTTGGAGTTCTCAACCCCAACACAGCCCAGATCCACATCGATATGGGCGCTCCGGTTAGTCTTCTCTATACGGATGATTTCAATGGAGATTCCAAAAATGATCTGCTGATCGTAAGCGGAAACGTTGCCTATCTCTTCCTCGGACCTTTTGCTAACGTAAGCAAGGGTATCGCAGACGCACAGACGACCTTTACCGAGGATGGAGGTATCTCTTCGGTAGCAATCCTTGATGTAAACGCCAATGGGATCAAGGACATCGTAATCGGCCTCCCATCTCTTAATCTCGTGACTGTCTTTCTTGGCCCGTTCGCCACAACAAGCCTCAGCGGCGCCAACGCCCAAATCACTCTCACGGGAAAAAACCCAAACGAGGCCTTTGGGGAGACAATCGCCGGGCTCTCGGATTTCAACGGCGATGGCAAAGCTGACCTGGCTGTAGGGGCCTACCTTGCCGAAGGGAATGCTGTTGGAGGCGGAACCGTGTATATATTCCTTGGACCGTTGGTCGGTGGAAACATCTCGGCCAATGCTGCAAGTGCTGCAATCCAGGGTAACTTCGCAGACTGGAATGGAACAAGCCTAGAAACAGGCGACCTCAATCAAGATGGTCTAAGCGACCTCTTGATAGGAGCTAAGCAAGGTCACGACAAGGGCAAAAGCGTTGGCTGCGTCTACTTGCTCAACGGAACGAACGCACCCATGAGCATCTCGATATCTGCTCTGGAAACGCACTGGTGTGGGGTCAAGGAATTAGACACATCCAGCGTTCTATCCAAACATCTTCTTGATCTCAACGACGACGGGGTTGTGGACGTCGTTATGGGCTCGACAGGTGCCCACACGGTCTCGGTCTTCCTCGGAATCGGTCTCTAGCCCTCTCGCGCTCGCACTCGAGCGCTTTTTTTTGATGACAAACGACATAGATACAGATGACAGATCAGTACAAATAGACAGATGATGGATTTACGGCCAGTGGGGGCCCGGCTGGCCACTTCCCCATCCGTGCTCGCAAGCTGCGCGCGGATGGGGGCCCCATGGCCGCCTCCCCACTGGCAAGAAATGAAACCATGAAGCTTATATTTAGGCTTGACGATCAAAAGCATCGGGGGTAAATTGACCCATTCCCATGCTTGTAAGGAGGCTACCTGTTATACCCCTCGACAGGCTCGGGGGATAAATCTACAAGCATGGCTCTTCGTGAATCACAACAAGTATTAGAAGCCATCAAGCGGAGCTCGCGCCCGCTCATTTGTATTCCGTCTGGCGCGAACGCGGACCACTACGCGACCGGACTCGGCTTGGCGCGCGTCCTCAAAAAACTCGACAAACAACCGACCATCGTGGCCGCGGACGGTTCGGCACCGAAAACGGTGACGTTTTTGGAAGGCCACGAAACAATCACAAACAAACTGGAAAACCTTCGCAAGTTTGTCATCGAACTGGACGCAAGCAAAACGAAGGTGGACGAACTTTCTTATGAAACCAAGGACGATAAACTGTATGTCTATCTTTCACCTAAAAAAGGTTTTTGGGATGAAAAAGATGTTCGTGCCAGCAGTTCCGGTTATCGATATGATTTGATCCTGTGCATCGGGACACCAGATTACGAATCCTGCGCGCACCTCTACGCGGACAATCCAGATTTCTTTTATCGAACCCCTGTCATCAACATTGACCACACGCCGGACAACGAACATTACGGACAAATCAATGTCGTCGATTTGACGGCAAGCGCGTGCGGAGAAGTCTGTCATGATCTCATCGACGCTATCGAAACGGGGTTGATGGACAAGGAGGTCGCCACAGCTTTTTTGACGGGCATGATCGCCAACACAAAAAGTTTCAAAACGCCAAACGTCACCCCAAGGACATTACAAACCGCCAGTAAGTTGATGGCCAAAGGCGCGCGACGAGACCAGATTGTCGAACATCTTTATCGCACCCGCTCCATTGAGACTCTACGACTTTGGGGTCGCGCGCTGGCACGTTTGAAATCGGACGCAAACAAAAAAATTGTTTGGAGTCTGCTCGCACAAGAAGATTTTATGCACGCAGGCGCGCGAGAAGAAGATTTGCACGACGTGATTGACGAACTCATCGCAACATCTCCTGAAGCAAAAATTGTCGTTCTCCTGTATGAAAACAGCGAACGCAATATCTGCGCGATCGTCCGTGTGGAAAAACCGCTCGACGCGATTGCTTTGTGCGCAAAATTTCACGCCGCTGGCGTGCGCGAAGAAGCGCGGCTGTGTTTCATGAAAAAAACTATTGTCGAAGTTGAAAGAGAATTGATCGAACACCTGCGCGCGCCATTCATCACATAATAAAACAGACGCCCTGTCGGCGTCTGTTTTTTTGACTCATTACGGTTGTTCCGCGGCTGGTTGATCCGTCGTTTCCCCTTGCGGCACATCCGTCACTTGGCCCTGGCCTTCTTGAATCGGCTCAGGAATTTGTGTGGTGATCTCACCGGCTTCCATGCGCGCCAAACGTCCTTTGGCCGCCTTGTTGTCTGGATTAAGTTCCACCACTTTTTTGATCAACTTAATAGCTTCAGGTTGCTTCTTTTGAAGCTCATACATTGAAGCAAGGTACCACATGGCGTTTGAATGGTTCGGACTCAACCCCACGATGCGTTCGAGCTCGCTTGTCGCTAAATCATAGCGTTGCAAACGGATGAGGAGTTGAGACAGCTGGAACGCCACGCCGATATCAGATTGATTTGCATTGCGCACAGCCGCCATGCGCGCCGCGGCTTCCTGCAAACGTCCCTGTCTTTCATAGACCGCGGCCAGATAGTAGTGCGCGGGAAGATAATCGTTCTTCTGTTGAATAGCAGAGTTAAACGTATCTTCTGCTTGCTTGAGCAATTCTGCCTCTTTCTCTTCAGCTGTTTTTGCCAACTCCTTATCCTCCGCTCCTTTGAGAGCTCGGGCACGATCGGCCACTTGCAAATAGACCCGACCCAAATTAACGCGATGAACGGGATTTGTTGGTTCAAGGCGAATAGCGTTAAGATACATCTGTCCGGCCAAATCTTCGGCTCCTTTGGCAAAACTCATCACATCGCGATAAATCGACCCGCGAATCGTCCAGTTATACACGTAATTAGGTTCGATTTCCGTAGCACGATTAGCGGTCTTGATCGCCTCCAAAACAAGACCGATAATTTCTTGCGTCTGTTCTGTTGAAAGTTCTCCTTTGTCAGAAGCAGACCGGTACGCCGCAATTTTCTCTCGGATATTCACAAGTTGAGCGGCGGCCAAATTGCGGTCATAGACATCACTCAAGCCATTATAACGAACTGCTTGTTCAAGATGTGGAATGATTTCTTGCGCATCTTTGCCGGCACGATCTGCCTTCACAGCCGCGGCAAAAGCGACCTCTGCCGCATAACGCTGTCCTGTCACAAACAACGAACCCAAAACTCCGACCGCTACAAGCACAAACGCGAACGATGCCGCGAGACCCAACTTAGGAGAACGGCCAAAATCCGTATTCCACATCTTTATCAGTGTTTGCGACGCCAGGAGACCCGTCAGCCCCCAAAGCAAGAACATGAGCGTAATGTTGGAAGAATACAAAATATGGGAGAGCAAAAGAACAGCCCAACCTATAAATAACACATAGGTCATTTTCCATTCTTCGTGGTCGCGCTCAAAAATGAGGCGGCCAATGGTTTTGACGCCAACCCAAATCATCAAAGCGAGCCAAAGGGCTGTGCCGATAATACCGTACTCGGCCAGAAGAGAGAGGATCGAGGACTTGGCTCGATCAAAACGCAGGTACCAAAACGGCGAGGCGTTAACAGCCGCCGGTTTGAACGCAAGAAAATCATAAAGATACGTTCCAGGTCCAGTTCCAAACAGCGTGTTCCCCGAATTCGTCGCCAGCGCCGCCCGAGTAATGCCCCAGCTCGTACTATAACTTGGAGAGACAGCCGCGGGCAGACCGACACGCAGCGGCGTTGGAAGGAAGAGCAGTAAGATTGAGACGAGCAGTACCAAAAGGGGAAGAGCAAAACGCTTGGGTTTAGGAAATTCCTGAGATTGGATGAATCCGAATGCGGCCAAAAGCAAAACACCAAAGATGTTAATCACCCAGAAAACCCAATAATCAACAGCCACTTGCGTGACAAGATTCGCGAGAGTCACGATGACAATCAAGGCGCGCAAAAATATCCCTAAACCCCCTAAAGGAATAACGCGGTCGCGACCTTGATGAGAGACCAGCCACATGGCCAAGCCGATGAACATGGCAACGCTCAAAAAGATAATCAGACTGTTGGTGGGTCCGATAGTATTAAAACCTCGCGATTGAGCGAAACTGAAAGGAAGATGCACGAGATTAAACATGCCGAATACAGAAACAAGCCCAGCAAGAGCCGCCGAAAGGAGTACCGATAACAAAATGCCTTGCTGTATTTTTGAACCACCAGCTGTATTAGCGAGAATGAAGAAGAGCACGACGTACATCGCAACAGACAGAAAACTCATGTATTCCTGCGAGGCTTGTCCTACCCAGCTCTGATAGCCAGCGAAGGAGGTGGCCGCAGAAACAAGAACGGCAAGCAGAAAAACGGCAGGGACACCGTTTAACCATCCGGAACGAAACGCGAATTGCTTGGTAATAACCATCTGTCCAAGCCAAGCCACAAGAGCGACGAGCGCAAGTACCACAAGAAGCAACTGCTTGTTGTGTTCCAAAATGCTGGTCGTCCAGGGGAGGAAAAACAGTGGAATGAGAAAAAAGAGCGCGTAACTCGACCACTGGGTGATTTTTTGGAACAATCCCGTCAGTCCTCCAACGGATGCGTTCATAGACATAAGCCGTGTCAATAAATTACTTTTTGTTTGATTGATAAGATTTAATGGCTGAAGCAACTTTACTGTCGTCTTTCATATTCTCGATAAATAATATGTGTTCGCGATTTATTTTCATCTCGTCTTTGGGTCCGTGCGCTTCGTTGCCAAGCTTCGTAAGCTGCAAGTTTCCCTGCTGATCCAATTCCACTGAACCGGTCTGCAGATAAAAAACTTCGGTCAAGGTATCGAAGCCGTCCTTTTGCGTCGTTAACCTCCCAAAGTAGACTTGACCATTGTCCAGAAATACCGCTTGGTAAGATTCTGATTTAGTCGATTGGATGGCTCCAATACCTCTGCCACCTGTAAACCACCAAATGGCACCGGCGACTATTAAGATGACGATAACGAAAAGGGCCATCCACAAGCCTGTGCGATTTTTGCCTTCAGAAGAAGGCGGCATCGGCCGTCCAATAGGGCCGCGCGCGAGTTTGGATTCGATAGCCATAGGGGGAAAAGATACAGCTATCTTACCCGAGCTCTCTATAGGTGACAAGTCTTAATCAGCCAAAAAGGCAGGACGCTTGGTCCTGCCTTTTTTTCATTTCTGGCTGTAGATTAACCAGCTGTTTCTCCCGCTGGCGAATCTTGGGCTGATTCCGGGGCGACGGATTCCTCAACGGCTGGAGCTTCTGGCTCGACCGTAGATTCCGGGGCGACGGATTCCTCAACGGCTGGAGCTTCTGGCTCGACCGTAGATTCCGGGGCGACGGATTCCTCAACGGCTGGAGCTTCTGGCTCGACAGTCGGTAAAACCGTTACCGTTAAATCTTCAGTTGTCCCATCAGAAATGGTGACAATGGCATCCTCCACACCGACCGCAATCCAGTTAAACTCGAGATCGTATGACGTGGTCGAACCAGCGGAGTGATTGATCGTAAATCCGGTAGTGTCTTCATCACTCACCCAGACACGACCCGGCACGAGCTCGTCGCTACGCAAGGAGAAGGTGACAATCGGCAAGTGCGCGTATTCTTTCTCGAATGTCACGCGAACCTTGTCGTCGCCAGCCTTAATGCGGACGCGTCCGGCCATATCGCGAGAACCATACAGGTGCTCGGCGACAGTGACGGATCCGGCAAAGTTGCCATCGCTCGCCACCACTTGATTCACATTAGTGACATTGGTGATAGAAGCGTCGCCACCTTGCAAATCATTCGCTTGCGATGCTGGTGGTTGATACCACGTATTAATGACTTGCACCATCACGGTATCCTTCTCTCCATTCCAATCAGCCAAGGCCATACCGATCACGCGTCCAGCTTGTGTGGCTTTCATCGCCCTCCCTGGTGTAGAAGATGTAGCTAAGAAATCACCGACGACGATCGACCCATTCTCATCTGTAACCTTTACCGGCACACGTCCAACCAAAGCGACCGACATGGGGTTCTCACTTTCAGGAACATTGTTTCCAGCAGAGGTAAAGTCCCCATAGTTGTTCGATACCACTCCGTAAACAGGTCCCTGATAGGCCTCTGAGGAAAGAACGGCCTGCGCAATTTGTTGTTCACCCTGGGAATTGTCCCTTGTGGTAACCATCTTGCTCCCAGGCACAACGATATCCCCATACCCGACACCTTCCGCTGTCGGGTATCGCTCAGCATAGTCAGCGCTTGCTCCGCCATCACAGTCCGAGATGACAGCCACTTCAATCGCATTGTTCGTGTGACACACAGCCGAAGTGGCCCCAGCGTGGCCAAGTCTAAAGGTCGCCGTACCTCCAACTGTCACACTCCAATCATTACCACCTGTAATCGCTATCGTTGTTGACGCTGTGCTATTCCCGATTGTGATTACATCGCCTTGTGTAGCATCTGTGGCGATATTGATAGTATCCGTCGCATCAGCATTTACACCACCAATATTAATCGTGTGTGTTGATGAAACATCGTTAAAACCTGGACTTGCAATATCTATAACTCCACCCGTAGACAACGTACTTATCGATACATCATCTGTTGCACGAATGAATATATCGTCTTCGGTAAGTAGTTCGATGTCATTTCCATTAGAAATCGCCGTGGCGAGAGTATCGCCCCCCTGAATACGTACACCACCGCCTTCAGCATTCCCATAAATAAGAACACCTGTCGCCATCGCCTTCGTAGAAGCGATGGTAATACCCTCGTTGGACAACAGATCAAGGTTCTCTCCAGCTGCGGCACCGGCTACGGTGATGTCAATACCACCTGCAGAGGTACTCATCACGATAGCGGTCGCTGTGGTGCCAGTAGAGGACAAAATGAGTCCAGAGCTGAATGCTCCTGCTTGCGCAATCGTGAGGTTATCACCAGCACCATCAGCTGTATTGGTG
>JACRJU010000001.1 GCA_016219925.1 Candidatus Uhrbacteria bacterium | reverse complement strand
TTTTATGTGTTTACAGGCCGAGTTCGCGGTGTCGTGGTTCATACACCACGAACCCTGCCTTTAAACAGTTAATTCGTCTCTATACTAAGCTGTATTTCTGAGTTGGTCACCAACAGAAATTCGGCGTGTATCCCGCATATGTATCGGAGCTGTACTGGCTCTGGCACATCTCTCGATACATGCGTGGGCTCTGTCCTGCGCCGTGATCGGCATCGTCTTCTTCCTCGTCGCGGGAGAGATCCAAACCCGGGATTTCGAGATCCCCGCCGCCTTGCGAAGTCGCCCCATCCACAAGTGAACGTTTTCTTCTTTCGCCAGCGATCGGGGTTCCGCTGGCGTTTTTTATTAGGATGTATCGTTTTTGTTGTGAAAAAAAATCGGGCCGAGTGGCCCGATTTTTTTAGATGCTACGTTTTCCTTTTAGCGTGTCTTTGAGCGCTTTGCCCGCTTTAAACTTCGGGACGACAACCGTTGGAATTTCAATAGGTTCGGATGGTTTTTGGGGGTTGACTCCCATGCGCCCTTTACGCTGTCGCGCGCTAAACGTGCCAAAACCCGCAATTGTCACCTCCTGCCCATTTTGGAGCGTGCGCGTGACGATCTGTTCGAAAGCGGCGATAAAGTCTTCCGCCAACTTTTTCGACACTTGGAGTTTTTCGGCCATGGTGTTGGCCAGCTCGGATTTATTCATAGGAGTAACGATTTCTACTATCTCTATAGCATTTTTTTGCCGAGAGAACAACTATCTGGCGTACTCGATCACGCGGGTTTCGCGAATAACGGTGATTTTAATTTCCCCAGGGTAGGATAGCTCGGCTTCGATTTTGTTGGCGATGTCCTTTGCGAGTTTGAAGGCAGAAAGATCGTCGATTTTTTGAGGCTGGATGAACACGCGGATTTCTCGGCCCGCTTGGATGGCATAAGCTTTTTCCACGCCGTCAAACGTGCTGGCCGTACGTTCCAACTCTTCCATACGTTGGATGAATTGCTCAAGGGATTGTTTGCGTGCACCGGGTCGAGCTCCAGAGATGGCATCGGCCGCTTTTACAACGGCCCCTTCAATGGTGCGCGGATGATCTTCATGATGCGCGATGGATTGATAACAAATTTCTTCTGGGAAACCAAATTTTTTCATGATGTTATAGCCGATCTCCGGATGCGCGCCTTGCATATCATGATCGACCGCTTTGCCAATGTCATGAAACAAGCCCCCCTTCTTACAGACAAAGACATCCGCGCCCAGTTCCTCGGCGATCATGCCGGAGATCGTCCCCACTTCGATCGAGTGTTGCAAAGCGTTTTGTCCGTAGCTCGTGCGGTACTTCATGCGTCCCAAAATGGAGATGAGCTTGGGATCAATCGAGGAAACGGGAATGCCTAGTTGATAGAGAGCTTCTTCACCCGCTTTGCGCAAATCTTGCGCGAGCGATTTTTTCGCTTCCTGTACAGCCTCTTCGATACGCGCAGGATGGATGCGTCCGTCTTTGATGAGGGCTTCCAGAGCGCGCTTGGCAACTTGGCGTCGGATGGGGGAGAAGCCGCTGATGGTAATGGCTTGGGGCGTATCGTCCACGATAATTTCTGTGCCTGTGAGCATTTCGATCGCTTTAATATTGCGCCCCTCTTTTCCGATGATCCGACCCTTCATTTCGTCGTTTGGCAATTCGACGCTTGTGGTGGTCGTATCCGTTGAAACCGACGAGGCAAAACGTGTGAGCGCGAGTGAAAGCACTTTACGCGATTTTACCTCCAATTCTTCTTCCGTGACCTGTTCCATTTTTCGCAGTCGGCTCATAAGGGCCTCTTGCGACTCCTGTTCAACTTTTTGGAGCAAGTGTTCCAATGCTTGTTCACGAGTAAGGCCTGCGACTTCCTGAAGTTTCACGACCTGCTCTTCTTTGATGGTTCTGATGGACTCTTTTATGTTTTCAATCTCAACCGTCTTTTCCTCGAGCTTCGTTTTTTTTTCTTCAACCTCTAAGAGCTTGGCATCAAAAAGCGTTTCGCGTTTTTCCAGGCGATGTTGCTGTTCTTGAAGATCGTGGCGGCGTGTTTGTTCTTCACGCTTGGCCTCCTCGATAAGCGCGATGGATTTTTCTTTCGCCTCAAGAAGAAGCTGTTGCTGTTCGTTTTTCGTGTGTTGAAGGATTTCCTGTTGTTTGGACTTAGCCTCGGAGAGCATCTTTTCGGCCTTGGCTTCCGCTTGGTTCGCGGCTTTTTTGCCAAGTGTTTGGCGATACCAGTAGCCCATGATGGCTCCGAGAGCAAGCCCAACGATCAGGAGACCGATCAGAAGGGGTATAGACATAAAGTTGGCGTCTTGTTTGAAGAAGCCGAAACGGAGAGATGGTCTGGTGCAATGCTTACGCCAAAAGAGCCTTCAGAATGAAAGCTTTGGGAAAAATTAAAGAAAAATTGCGAAGCAGAATATGCATAAGAACCACGCGCGACGTCCGAGTCGTCTTCATCGAAACAGGATACATTAAGTAAAGGACGCGCTTAACTTAGCAAAAGAAGCGGTTTTTGTCAAAGCCGTGAAAGAAACGTATTTATCGCGATGAGGTGCGGGGTATCGATGGATGTGGACTCTTCAATCGTGAACGGGCCGATGTGTGTTCGACGTAAAGTGCTGACATATCCTCCGACTCCGAGAGCTTGTCCAAGGTCGCGTGCGATTGCACGAATGTAGGTACCAGAGGAGCAATGAATGACGAGCGTGACCACTCGGGTTTTGTCGCTCAGTGAGTTTTCGGCAAGGGCGATCTGTTCGATCGAATAGATGATGACAGGTCGCGGTTTGGCTTCAAGCGGTTTTCCCGCGCGGGCGGCTTCATACATTTTTTTCCCGCCGATTTTGATTGCGCTATAGGTCGGAGGAATTTGTTCAATAGGGCCTACGAATTTTTGGAGGGCTTCTTGAACGCGCGAGAGCGTCAATGCTCTCAGTGTGGACAGGCGGTTTTCTGAAAGCGGGATGGTCGCGCCGGTGAGATCATCCGTATCCGATGTGGCCCCCAAGACGAAAGTCGCCTGATAGGTTTTATCCAAGCCAACCAGTTTGGGAAATTCGCGCGTGGATTCTCGCCCAACACCGACGATCAATAAGCCCGTTGCAAACGGGTCGAGCGTTCCGGCGTGTCCGACCCGCCGTTCTCCCGTGAGACGGCGGATCCGATTCACGACGTCATGCGACGTCAGACCGGCTGGTTTATCCAAAAGAAGAAATCCCGTCATAAGGCCATGCGATCAACTATTCAGAATTGACCGATCTGCTCTTTTTTACTATGCTTGCAGAAGTTTGTCACTTTCGTTGATACGGAGACCTCTGCAAAACTCGCGTTCTTTGCTTTCACGGGCCCCAGACACCTCTTCAACGTCCGTTTGAGGACGTTTTCAGAGGATGTCAGCCCGTTCAAGCAAATCTCATCGAGTTTTGCAGAAGTCTCTACGGTCAGAACATTCACTTGTTTATGAACATTACTGAATTAGCCCGACGACTTCGAGTCCACCCGAACCTCTTGCGTGATAAATTGCCAGAGCTGGGTTTTAGCGTTGGCCATAAAGCCATCAAAATTGATAATCGGCAAGCGCAAAAAATTATCGAGGCCTGGGCAGAGATGTCGCGCAAACAGCGATTGGCAGAGAAAGTTGAGCAACAAAAGTCTGCGGCCGAGCGTCGAGCGCAGATGAAGCCGGAAGATCTAAAAGTCGTCTTAGTTCCTTCGACCATCACCGTGCGTGATTTTGCGTCTCGTTTGGAACTGCCTGTGCCGCGAGTCATGCAGGAACTCATGCACAACGGCATCCTCGCCGCCATCAATCAAAAAATTGATTTTGATACCGCGAGCATTATCGCGGAAGATTTGGGATTCAAAGCGACCCGGGAAGAACGAGGAGCTTCGGAAGATACGGAAGGTTTGGAAAAAATCCGCGAGCGTGTTGAACACGCCGACGCCGAGGCGATGAAACCGCGTGCCCCGGTGGTGGTGGTGATGGGGCATGTGGATCATGGAAAAACAAAACTTCTAGATGCCATCCGACAGACCAATGTCGTGGATACAGAAGCCGGCGGCATCACTCAACACATCGGAGCTTATCAAGTGGTGCGCAAAGACAAGCCGATCACTTTTATTGATACGCCGGGACATGAAGCGTTTACGGTCATGCGTTCGCGTGGAGCCAAGGTGGCGGATATCGCGATTTTGGTTGTGGCCGCCGACGATGGTGTTCAACCTCAAACAAAAGAGGCGATTGATATTATCAAATCCGCCGGCCTCCCGTTTTTGGTTGCTTTGAACAAAATCGATCGCGAACAAGCGAACATCGACAAAGTTAAAAGTGAATTGTCCGAGGCTGGGCTGGTGCCGGAAGATTGGGGAGGCAAAACAATTGTGGTTCCGATTTCTGCCAAGCAAGGCACAAACATTGAGACGCTTCTTGACATGCTGTTGCTCGTAGCCGATATGGAAAAGGATCGTATCGTTGCTGATCCGGATCACCGTGCTTTGGGCACCGTGATTGAATCGCATGTGGATTCGGGTTCAGGTCCGATTGCGACCGTTTTGGTGCAAAGTGGAACCCTTCATGTGGGGGATACCCTTGGGGTGCGCGGGACCTTGTATGGTCGCGTTCGCGCGATGCACGATTGGAAGCGCGATGCGCTTAAGACAGCCATCCCTTCGACCCCGGCAGAAATTATTGGATGGAAAATTGCTCCAGCGGTTGGAGATATCATGGACGTGCCGGATCCTTCCGAAGAGCTCAAGCGCATTCGCGCAACCGATAGCTCGATGAAAGCCACCGAAGAAGTGGCCTCGATCCGTCACACTCAACCCACAGAAGAGTCAGAAGGTCACGAAGCCAAACAGATGATCAATCTGATTATCCGTTGCGATGTCTTAGGATCACTCGAAGCGATTTTGGGCATGCTTGATAAGATTCAGCATGAACAAGTGGGCGTGAAGGTGACCCAAAAAGGGTTGGGCAACATCACTGATGCCGATATTTTGAGTGCCGAAGCCACGCATGCGATCATCATCGGTTTTAATGTGCATCCAACCACGACAGCTGAAGAGTTGGCGCGTGATAAAAAAGTTGAAATCCGTCAGTACGCCATTATCTATAAGTTGTTTGAGGCGATCATTGAAGATTTGCAAAAATTGTTGCCCAGCCAGACGGAACTGACCGAGCGCGGAACGTTTGGGGTCATGAAAAACTTTCGTCGCACCGATTCCGGATGGATTATCGGAGGGCGTGTGAAAAAAGGGGTGATCGCCCCGGGAGCCAAACTTCGTTTGTCTCGAGGAGGAGAGTATATCGGAGAAGGACAGATTGAAAAAATTCAGCTCGGCAAATCTACGCTTAAAGAAGCGACCGAAGGGCAAGAGATTGGGATGAATTATAAGGGACGCATCAAGCCAGAAGAAGGTGATCTTTTGGAGGCCTACACCGAAGAAGTCAAAAAACAACATCTAAAAATCGCCGGCATTCATTTGCGCTAATTATGACCACGTTTACCACGGAAAATTTCGATCAAACCGTTTTGCAATCTGCTAAGCCGGTGCTCGTAGATTTTTGGGCGCCGTGGTGCGGACCCTGTCGAGTGATGGCTCCGGTTATCGAAGAGCTTTCCACGGAGGTCGCTGGAGCCGTGATTGGAAAGGTGAATGTGGACGAACAAACTGATTTGGCTCAACAGTACAACATTCTTTCCATTCCAACGTTTATCCTTTTTAAAGGAGGGCAAGTGGTGGATCAGTTTTCCGGCACCATAGATAAAGCCTCGCTTCGCGCACGCCTTGAGCGCTATCTCTAACCATATGTCAGATACGCCGGTCGAGCGACTCGTGATTATCGGCTCGGGACCTGCGGGGTACACCGCGGCCATTTACGCCGCACGGGCACAGCTCGCTCCGATCTTGTTTGAAGGACAGTCTTTGGGCGGGAGTCCTGGTGGACAACTCATGCTTACGACCGAGGTGGAAAATTTCCCCGGATTTCCAGAGGGACTTCAAGGTCCAGAAATGATGGCCCTGTTTAAGAAACAGGCCAAGCGTTTTGATGCGCGGATGGTGAGCGAGGATGTCATTTTTGTCGATTTTTCCAAACGACCGTTTGTGATTCGCACGGCCACGCAGGAGGTTCATGCGCAAGCGGTCATTGCGTGCACAGGCGCGCAGGCGGTTTGGCTCGGTGTCCCCGGTGAGCACCAGTATCAAGGTCATGGGGTGAGTGCATGCGCGACCTGCGATGGGTTTTTTTTCAAGAATAAAGAAATTATTGTCGTGGGGGGAGGCGATAGCGCCATGGAAGAGGCCCTCTTTTTAACAACGTTTGCGAGTAAAGTAACGGTCGTCCATCGACGTGACACTCTTCGAGCTTCCAAGATTATGCAGGAGCGCGCAATGAATCATCCGAAAATTGCGTTCGTTTGGAACACGGAAGTGAAGGAGGTCTTGGGAGACGGAAGTCGGATGACTGGCGTTAAACTCTTTAATCATCAAACGAATCAAACGACGGATTTTTCGGCAGACGGATTATTTGTGGCCATTGGTCATATGCCGAATACCAAAATTTTTGAAGGCCAACTTGAGCTGGATCAAAAGGGCTATGTGGTCACCAAGCCTCACACGACACAGACAAGTGTCGAAGGCGTCTTTGCCGGCGGCGATGTGGCCGATCATATCTATCGCCAAGCGGTGACGGCCGCGGGAACTGGATGCATGGCCGCTCTTGATTGCGAGCGTTGGCTTCGTGAAAAAATATGAAGACTCTATTTGAAAACGCCCTTTTGCAACTCAAGCGTGCAGTTGCCGTCCAATCATTTGACCCGGCGTTCATTGTACGTCTTTCATTTCCTCATCGCGAGATTCGCGGACACATCCCCTTGTTACGTGACGATGGGACATTACAGATGGTTGAGTATTACCGGGTCCAACACAACAACTGGCGTGGACCGTACAAGGGCGGGATTCGGTTTCATGAACAGACGGATATAGAAGAGGTGAAAGCTCTCGCGTTTTGGATGACGCTTAAATGTGCGGTGGCAGATCTTCCGATGGGAGGTGGCAAAGGGGGTGCGACGATCAATCCAAAAGAATTCTCGAGCGGTGAGCTTGAGCGTTTGTCGCGCGCGTGGATGCGCGCGCTTGTGGATGTGGTCGGACCAGACAAGGATGTTCCCGCTCCGGACGTCAACACCACCCCACAAATCATGGCTTGGATGGCTGATGAGTATGCCACAATAACCGGTGACCGTTCAGGCGCCGTGATTACCGGCAAGCCGGTAGAGCACGGCGGTTCTCTTGGACGCGACCGTGCAACCGCGCGGGGCGGGTTCGAGGTGTTTGAAGCGCTTCGTGAATCGCTTGAACTTCCGCAGAGGTGCCGTTTAGTGATTCAAGGATTTGGCAATGCCGGCGAACATGCAGCAGAATTTTTCTTTCATGCGGGTCATCAGATCGTTGGAGTGTCGGACTCCAAAGGAGCAGTGGTAAATCCCGATGGGTTTGATATTGCCGCTTTGAGTGCACACAAACATCAGACGGGATCCGTCGCTGGCTTTGCGGGAGGAAAGGATTTCGTCGGAAGTATTTTAGAAGTGGAGAATGAGGTTCTTGTTCCGGCGGCACTGGAAAATCAAATCACAAAAGAGAACGTCTCGCGTCTCAAAACAAAAATAATTTTGGAACTTGCCAATGGTCCGACAACGCCGGAGGCGGATGATGAGTTGTTTGTGGCAGGCGTTCCTGTTATCCCGGATATTTTGGCGAACTCAGGCGGAGTGACGGTCTCTGCTTACGAATGGGAACAAAATAAGAAAGGGGAGCACTGGAGCGAAGCGGATGTTGTTGAGAAACTCAAAAAAACTATCCAGATCCAAGCCCAAGCCATTTTTGAGCGATCTCAAATCCTCAAAACAGATTTGCGCCGTGCGGCTTTTGTGATCGCACTTGAACGTTTGGAGCAAGCAAGCCCTTTTTAATCAAAAAAAGAAGAGCCAGATGGCTCACTGAGAAAGGGATGTGACGATGTGTTTGACCACGGTCAGATCGGCGTCGGACGGCGAGGTCGCAGTCAACACCGTGGAAGATCGAGCAACCATGACTCGCGCGGGCGTGAAGGGACGTTGGTAGCGCACAGAGACTGTGCGCGCTCCGTCGAAGATGCGTTGGCGGTCGTGAGCGTCGAAGGCTTTTGTGTCCGTTCTTCTTAAGTATCGGTCCATGACGATTTCAGCAGTAGTGTGCTGGACCATCGCTGTGGACTTCACGCTGATGGCCAGGCGTGAGACCCCGTTGAGAGCGAACAGGTCGACCCCGAGGTCGACATCTTCATGGATCGTCGGGAGGACGACGTGGATGGCGTTCAGGCGACACAGGGACTTGATCGTCCTTACCGTCGCCGCGGCACCGAAGAACTCTCTGCGCCACTGGGCTTCGTAGATGTGTGGCATCTTTGCGATCCCAACGACGCGCCGAGCCTCGTTGGGATGCAGATCGAGCAGAAGCAGAGTCAGGCGATCTTGTTCCATCGCTCCGACGACGGTTTTGTAGCGAACCTTCATTCCATCGTTCGAACGACGGAATCCATGCCCCATGCGATGCAAGATCACCGCTTCGATCAGACGTCTTTCATGATCCTGCATGGGTTCGAAAGAATGTGTGGCTTCTTCGAGGAAGGCCTCCAGATGCAGAACTTGCACGCGCGCCAGTCGCGATCGGGCGAATACGTCCAGGGGCATGGGAGCAAACGGTCGTGTACAGGCCGCGAAGACCTTTAGGCCCATCAATTCATCCCCGAGAATCCGGGGATTGCCGTTCAGAGCGATTTGGCGATGGGAGAGAGCGAATCCGTCCAGCATGAGAACCTCGCTTGATTGCGGACAGACGGGAAGGATAGCTTGATGAGATCGTTTTGTCAATCTTGAATACCCGTTTTGCACAGCGCCTTGCGGTTTGATAAGATCGGTTGGAACTCTTTTATGCCCTACAATCATCAAGACGTGGAAAAAAAATGGCAGGAACGTTGGCAACAAGCCGGTGTGTTTCATGCTAAAGACAATTCAATCAAGCCAAAGTTTTATTGCCTGATCGAGTTTCCTTATCCTTCTGGCGCAGGTTTGCACATTGGTCATCCGCGCTCATACACGGCGCTCGATGTGGTGGCGCGCAAGCGAAGAATGGAGGGGTATAACGTGCTTTACCCGATTGGATGGGATGCGTTCGGTTTGCCCACGGAAAACTATGCCATCAAAACCGGCCGGCCGCCTCAAGAAGTAACGAACGAAAACGTCGCAACGTTCAAGCGTCAACTGCAATCGCTCGGGTTCAGTTTTGATTGGTCACGGGAAGTGAACACCACAGATCCCTCGTATTATAAGTGGACCCAATGGATGTTTTTGGAATTTTTCAAAGCAGGCCTCGCGTACAAAGCCCGCATGCCGATCAATTGGTGTCTGTCATGCAAGATCGGTTTGGCTAATGAGGAAGTGGTTGATGGGAAGTGTGAACGTTGCGGGGGACCGACGGAAAAACGTCACAAGGAACAATGGATGATTGCGATTACAAAATATGCGGACCGGTTGTTGGAGGATTTGGAAAGCGTGAATTATTTAGAGAAGATCAAAACACAACAGCGCAACTGGATTGGCAGGAGCGAGGGCGTGCAGATTAATTTTTCGCTGATGGTCCCAGGACAGCCTGACGGCAAACATCACGTTACGGTTTTCACCACCCGTCCGGATACGTTGTTTGGAGCGACTTTTTTAGTGGTCTCGCCTGAAAAAGCTCAAGAGTGGATTCAAGTCGGATGGAAGGCCAGCGACGAGGTTCAGGTTTATGTGTCTGCGGCGCTCAAGCGAAGTGAGATTGATCGCGGCGCGGAGGATCGCGAAAAAACCGGTGTCGATACCGGGGTGCGTGCGATCAATCCGGCCAATCAGGAAGAGATTCCTGTGTGGGTTGCGGACTATGTGTTGGGTGGTTATGGCACAGGGGCGATCATGGCAGTGCCGGCTCATGATGAGCGTGATTTCGCGTTTGCGACGGCGTTTCATCTACCGGTCCGGCAAGTGATTCGTCTGGCGAATGCACCCGTGCGCAGTTATGTGATGGGAGCCGATGGAATCTCACCGGCTGATTTTGAAAATATCGGTGTGACGATTGCACGCAAGACCGCGGATGGTGATTATGAGGTGGAGATTCCACGCGGGCGAGAAAAAGAGTTTGAGCGGCTCATGAGTGAAAAAATGGCGCCGGGGTTTTGGAACGAATACGTCGGCGATGAGACCGTCTTTCTGTTCAAGCATACCGATGGCCACATCGAACGTTTGGTCATGAACGCGCAGACTATGGCGCGCATTGATGAGCTTGCTTGCGAGTTCAATCATCTGCCGTACGATCCCAAAGATCCAGGGAACTATATTAACGGGGCCCTCGCTCGCAACACGTGGTATCAACCGCTGATTGTTCACACCCAACCCGGCGTGCTTATGAATTCTGGGGAGTTTGACGGCATGGAAAATGAGCAGGCCAAATCAGCGATTCCCAAAAAAGTCGGCGGAGAAAAAAAGGTTCAATACAAACTGCGTGATTGGGTGTTTTCGCGCCAGCGCTATTGGGGCGAGCCGATCCCGCTGGTGTTTTGCCAAACGTGCGGTTGGGTTGCGGTCCCTGTGGAACACCTGCCAGTCGTGCTTCCGATTGTCGAAAAATATGAGCCCACAGATACGGGAGAATCGCCACTTGCCGCGATGGCTGATTGGGTGAATACCTCGTGTCCAACTTGTGGAAGTCCGGCCAAACGCGAGACAGATACGATGCCGAACTGGGCCGGCTCAAGCTGGTACTTTTTGCGTTACATCGATCCGCACAACGACACCGCGTTCGCCGCCCCAGAAAAGTTAAAATATTGGATGCCGGTGGATTGGTATAACGGCGGTATGGAACACACCACGCTTCATTTGCTTTACTCTCGGTTCTGGAACAAATTTTTGTTCGATCGTGGTCATGTTCCGGTGAGCGAACCTTATGCCAAACGCACCAGTCACGGGCTCATCTTGGCCGAAGATGGCACGAAGATGTCCAAGTCTAAAGGCAACGTCGTAAATCCCGACGAGATGGTTGAGCAGTACGGCGCGGATGCGGTGCGACTTTATGAATTGTTTATGGGACCGTTTGCAGAGCCAGTGCCATGGAGCCTGAACGGCCTGGTGGGCATGCGGAGATTTTTGGAGAAGGTCATAGATGCAGGACAAAAAATCGTAGACGCAGAAGACGCGGAAGTCACACGACTTTTGCATCAAACCATCAAGAAAGTTTCCGAAGATGTCGAAGCCATGCGATTCAATACAGCGGTCTCGCAGATGATGATTTTTATCAACGGGGTCAAGCAGATGGGAGGGATCCGTTCAACATCATTTTTCTTATTTTTGCGAGTCTTGTGTCCGTTCGCCCCTCATCTTTCAAATGAACTTCACGAGTCGTTTGGAGGAAAAGAATTGCTTGAGACTTTGCCATGGCCGATGTTCGATCCAAAAATTGCTCAAGCAGAAGTCGTCTCCATTGGCGTGCAGATCAATGGAAAAATGCGCGCCACCATCGACGTGGCTCCTGATGCCCCACAAGAACAGGTCCAAGCGCGTGCTCTGCGAGAACCCAACGTGCAAAAACATCTCGAAGGCCAGACGATTCGCAAGACCGTTTATGTGGCTGGCCGCATTATCAATCTGATAGTGTAATGGGACGACGTGTATGATTCCTGAAAACGCAAAAAAAGTTTTTTCCGGTGTGCTGTTTGATGTTTACCAGTGGCCGCAAGAAATGTTTGATGGGACAACGGAGACCTTTGAGATGCTCGCGCGTCAAGATACCGCCGAGGTTCTTGCGATTAAAGAGGGAAAAATCCTGTTGCAAAAACAAGAACAACCTCGCAAGCCGCTGTTTTACTGTTTACCCGGCGGCCGTATCGAAAAAGGGGAGGAGAGTCTTGATGGCGCCAAGCGGGAGCTTCTTGAGGAGACAGGTTTTGTTTCCCCTGAGTGGATTTTGTATCGTCAGACGCGTCCGCTTTCAAAAATGGAATGGCAAATTTTTGTCTATGTCGCTCGGAACGTGACATACCAACAAGTTCCCCATTTGGATGCCGGTGAGTGGATTGAAATCGAATGGGTCACGCTTGATGAACTCATTGATTTGGTTGATGGGGGAAAGTTGGCTTGGATTGAACAGGACTTGCGTTTAGAACTTGTTCGGGCAAAATATCACGCACCAGCCAAGGAGGGCCTCAAACGATTATTGGGTTTGTTATGAATATCGTCATGATTGGAACGGGATATGTTGGGTTAACCACGGGTCTTGGCTTTGCCTCTTTGGGGCACCGCGTAGCCTGTGTGGATACCGACAGCGCCAAAATGGCTCAACTGGATTTGGGTCAAGCGCCGTTTTATGAACCCGGACTTGAAGAAACGCTCAAGTCGCTTCAAGAGCAGGGACAGATTGTTTTTACGTTGGACTTGAAAAGCGTGATTGATCAAGCCGATGTCATTATGATTGCGGTTCAAACTCCTCCGACCGCGCGGGGACAGGCCGACCTTTCTTATGTGCTCAAAGCGGCAGATCAGATCGGTGAGTTCTTAACGCACGAAGCGTTGGTCGTCGTAAAAAGTACCGTTCCTGTGGGAACCAACCGCCACGTTCTTTCGCGCATTCATGAACGTATGTGTAAGCAGGGGAAAACGGATCTCGCCGCGCTCATTCACATCGCTTCAATTCCAGAATTTTTGCGCGAGGGCAGTGCTCTTGATGATTTCATGCATCCAGACCGCATCGTCATTGGAGCGGATGACGACGTGGTTTTTCAAACCGCTGAACAATTGCATCAAGGGATTAAAAGTCCTGTCGTGCGCACGAGCATCGAATCGGCGGAGCTCATCAAAGTGTGTGCGAATGCGTTTTTGGCAACAAAAATTTCATTTATCAATGAAGTGGCGAATATTGTTGAGGGGACCGGTGCAGATGTCCGCGAGATCGCCCATGGCATTGGTTTGGACCGTCGCATTGGCCCACAGTTCTTGCGCGCGGGGATCGGATTTGGCGGATCGTGTTTCCCCAAGGACGTGAGCGCATTGAAATCATACGCGGGAATCAATGGATACGATTTTAAATTGTTGAGCGCCGTTATTGATGTCAACAATCGTCAGTGGCAACGATTTTTTCAAAAAATGCAGAGCGTTCTTGGGCCTCTCAAAGGACGTCGCATTGGCGTATGGGGACTGGCCTTTAAACCGGATACGGATGATATTCGCGAGTCTGCCGCGATTGTGTTTGTGCAAGCGCTAGTGGCGCACGGCGCCGAAGTGGTGGCGTTTGATCCCAAAGCGCAAACGAACGCCGCGCGCGTCCTGCCTGACACGGTGTCGTATGCGCCGACAGCCATTGATGCCGCGTCCGGAGCTGATGCTCTCGTCGTCTTGACGGAATGGCCCGAGTTACGCGCGGTCTCTTTTGCCACACTCAAAACTCACATGGTTGACCCCGTAATTTTCGACGGGCGTAACGCCTTGTGTGATCTTGATTTACCTGCACAAGGATTTCGCTACTTCGGGATTGGGATCCCGGATCAGCACCTGTGATCTCTTTTGCATCTTTATCGTTTTCCCCATCCAAAACACTCCGCGCGGTTTTGGTCGCTTTTTGTTTGGGAATTCTCGCGGGACCTCTCTTTTTTGGAGCGATGCGTTTTTTATTAGGAGGTGCGGCGCTTATTTTTGGAGGATGTGCGCTGGTGACTTCTCGGGGCACGAGACTCGGATTTTTGCTGGCTGGTGTTTTCGTATTTGGACTCTTCCGGTATCAGCAAAGTTTTTTACCGCCGCGCGTCGCAGACGTAAGCGATCGCATAGGAGCAGCCGTGCGAGTAAGCGGCCTTGTTCAGGATGTAGAGGAACGTTTAGCATTTCGACAAGCGACTGTTTCCGATGTCGTCATCGCCTCTCAATCTGTTGCGGGACACGTGTTGGTTCGATTTGGATTATATCCATCCGTACAGCCTGGCGATTGGGTGACGTTTTCTTGTGCGCTTGAAAAGCCGCAACCCATCGAGGGGTTTGCTTATGATCGGGCGCTTTTTGCGCGCGGTATTTTGGCTGTCTGTTCTTTTCCGCAATTTACCGATGTGAAAATGTCGACGGACGTGCCGATACAGACCCATCTGTTGCGATGGCGGGATCGGTTGGTTGCTCGCCTTAAGCAGATCGTGCCCGAACCTCATGGTTCATTTGTTGCAGGCTTGCTCTTCGGCGGCAACGCCGGACTTTCCAAAACCATGCGCGATGACTTCTCTCGAACAGGAACGTCCCATGTCCTGGCTGCGTCCGGCTATAATGTTTCTATTTTTTCTCTGATGCTTTTGGCGTGGCTGTTGCGCAGTCCGCTTGGTCGTCGCACAGGACTCCTCACGAGCTCGTTCATTCTATTTGGATATGTTTTGATTGCCGGCGCGACCGCTTCGATTATTCGCGCGGGCTTGATGGGCGGCCTTCTTATTTTGCAGATGGCGTTGCGGCGCAAGGCACAGATGCTCAACATTTTTCTGCTCACCCTTGCCCTGATGCTTCTGGCTAATCCGCTTCTCTTATTAAACGATGTTGGTTTTCAACTTTCTTTTGTGGCGACGGCGGCACTCTTGTTCATTTCTCCATTATGGACTGAGCCATTAAAGATGATTCCAACCACGCTTGGTTTGCGCGAAGCCGCCGCCTCTTCACTCACCGCGATTATTTTTACGCTCCCAATCACCTTGTGGCACTTCGGTTCCCTTTCTCTTATCGCTCCCGTTGCCAACGTGTTGATCTTGCCAGTCGTGCCTTTTTTGATGGCGCTTGGAGCTCTCGTCCTTGCCGTAAGTTTGTTGTCTCCACTTTTGGCTTCGGTGGTTGCTCTCCCCGCTTTAGCTCTTTCGTTCTATGCCCTAAGCGTCGTTCGCGTTTTAGGGGATCTTTCTTTTGCCAGCATTTCTGTGACATCAGCGCATCTGATCGCTGGGGTTGCTGGAGCCGGAGTGCTGTGTTGGCTTTTCATTCATCGCCATGACCTCGCACATCCACCGCGCCACTCCTCTTAAAGCCGCTTCACCCTCCACGAAGTTTCTTGTTCTCGGTCTTTTTTTCTGTTTGCTCTTGACTCTTTATTTGTTTCAACCGCTTACCGCTTTTTTTGTCCCGGGATTACGCGTTTGGTTTTTTGATATTGGCCAAGGCGATGGCATTTTGATTTTGACGCCGCATGGAGAGCAGATTGTTGTGGATGGCGGACCCGATCAGACGATCTTGCGCAAATTGCCGCAAGTGATGTGGCCTTGGGATCATCATATCGACACCGTGGTGATCACCCATCCGGACGCCGATCACATCACCGGTTCTGTCGGAGTCCTCGAGCGGTATGAGGTGAAAAATATTTTTGAGACTGGGGTGCGCGGGGGGACGCAGGTGATCGATGAATTCGCGCGCGCGGAAGCCGAGGAAGGAGCCTCGGTTCGTTTGGTGCGCAAAGGGGACTCGTTCGTTTTCGATGGAGTCTCTTTGGATATTCTGTGGCCGACGGACCAGGCGGTCGTCACAAAAAAGGATCGCAATGATACGTCCGTTGTCGTGCGTGTGCGTTATGGACAAACATCGCTTCTGCTCACCGGCGATGCCACCAGCGCGATTGAGCCGGATTTTGCTCGCGCTGTCGGCGATGTGGATGTGCTCAAGGCGGGTCATCACGGCAGTAAGACCTCGACGAGCGTCACCTTTTTGCAACAGATCAAACCGGAGGTCGCCATCATTTCAGATGGGGTGAACAATCGCTATGGTCACCCACACCCGATCGTCCTTTCGCGACTGAAACAAGCAGGGGTGCAGGTCTGGCGCACGGACTTGGATGGGGATATTGAGATATTTTCAGACGGTCATACGATCACGACTCGTCCCAGGTTCTTGCCATTTTAAGAGAAAACTGATAGTCTGCGCGCAAAGATTATTCCTATGCCACAAACACAACGCACTCTTGTTTTGCTCAAACCCGACGCGCTTCAGCGCGATCTTTTAGGGGAGATCGTCTCTCGCTTCGAACGAAAGGGCATGAAGATTATCGGGATGAAGTTTATTCGACTGACTTCGCAGATGCTGGATGAGCATTATGCGCATCTTTCCGACAAACCATTTTTTGCTGCTCTTAAAGAATTCATGATGCAGACGCCTGTGGCTGGATTGGTGCTTGAAGGATATGACGCGGTTTCGGAAGTGCGTAAATTGGTGGGATCTACCAATCCACGCGAAGCGGATGCTGGAACGATTCGGGCCGACCTTTCAATGAACGTCCCATCAAATTTGATTCATGCTTCTGATTCACCCGAATCCGCGCAAACTGAAATTAAACGATTTTTCAACGAGGATGAATTGTTCGCTTACGAAAAAATTACGGATCGATATCACGTTGGGGAGGGAATTTAACCGGTTCGAAGGACGCGGGGTTGACGCCTCGCGTTTTTTTATGTATCTTTGCGGGTGCCGTAAGTGAGAATTGAGTGCGGCCATATCAGGGAGGGCTCGTGATTTCTTGGAACGAATTGCAATTTCGTCAGGACGATTGGCTGCGCGTTCATTCGGATACGATCTATTGGCGTCGGTCATTACTCAACGAGGTGACCAGCCGAGATCGTGAACTGTTCGTCTATGCGCTTGAGCGTGTGCGGGCCGGACAACGTGCTCTCATTCAGAACTATGCGCCAGGGCTTGGGGATCGGCTCGAGCGCGACTCTTCGGTTGCGACAACCCCGCATATGGATCGTCTGCTCCAGCTTGCGCTGAAGCATCAGCCTCGGGTCAAGCCGGATCCCCAGCGCTGGTTTGATGCCATCAGCCTGTTCGACCAAGCTCTCGCGCTCACCCAGATCGAGAAAGCCGATCCGGTCGAGCTTGTTGGGCGAGGAATCGAAGCGTTGATTGACTTGTTAAGCGATCGACTGTTCGTCGGCGGCTTCGAGCCCACAGACTTTTTTGTCTATCACGATCCCGAACACGAGTACCTGGTCGGGCCCAACGACGTCGGGATCGGAAAGCACCTCAGTCATCGGGCTATCGGGAAGATTCGTCGCAAGACGCGTCTGATGTGCCGGCGGGTCCGCGACAACGGCCTGGTGTTTCTCCACCATCGGATCAAAGACCCGTTTGGAGTTTGGCTCAAGATGCAACGACGGGTGCACAACGGACTGGACGATCCGTTTGTCGTGCCGGACCGATGCGGTCTCATGTTCGTTGTTGAAGGCCGTGATGATGTTTCCCAGCTTGCCAAGCGGATCACGGATCTCCTGATCGAAAAAAACGCGGTCATGACCGAACCTCTGGCGGCGAACTTCTCGACGTCCGGCTCTGTCGATCCGGACAATGGTCACTCGTCATCGCAGTACAAAGTTGCCAAGATGCGCCTGCGCTGGCGAGGCAGGGAGTACGAACTCCAGTTCATTGCCTTTCACGACTACTTCAACGCGGCGCGTTCGCTCACAGGCGCCAATCACGCTCTGTACAAGCTTCGTCAAGCGCTCGACATCCACTTCCCGCACTTGTGGCCGGTGGAGATTTACGAGATCGACTGGGGCAACCCTCATGTGCGCCACCTTGTGTCCTCTCGAAAGATCGCCCAGCTTGGCTGGCGCGTCGAGGGCGAGCACAATACTTCCTCCTAGACCCGACTTCGGGTCTCTTTTATTTGACAAGGCTTTAGAAAAGCGTATGCTAAGAGAGTTATGAAAGTCATCGTGCAACAAATCCATCACACCTACCGCCGCTGGAATGAGCCTGGGACTGCCCATGGATTTTTGCGTAGGTAATTTGTCGCGAAAACCATGAAACCCGGGCAGTCCAGCCCGGGTTTTTCGTTTTTGTCAGGGTGGTGTCCTTGTCGCGAACAGGGCACCAGAATCGGCAACAACGAAGAGGAGAGAGATTCATGCCGCTTCAACTGAAGGTTCGTTGGGACTTGACCCTGAATGATCTCGCTGGTTTCCAGCGGGCAGGTTTTCCTGTATTCAAGACGCCTCACGTTGGCAATTGGTATCCCAATAACCTGGCGTGTGCGCAGCTTGGCATCCCGATGAAGGTGGTGGATGCGACCAAGGGATCCTTGGATCGCAATTTCCATCCCCATTGCATCATCCGGGCAGGGAAGCGCATGCAAATCGCGCGTGACGACGTGCTCACGAGCCACGCGCGGGTTACCCATCCCTACGTTTCTGATGTGGTGACGGCCCTCGGAGACACCGCGACCGTTGACGTCCACATGGACGCGCTCAAGCGCGCGGTTCCTCAAGCACAGACTCAGACTTTGTGCGCCTATCTACACCAACATGCCCAGCGCGTGATGGCTCTTTTGGAAGTGCTCACGCGTGAGGATCACACAATCTGGCAACGGTACGCGTACGAAAACGGCACAACGGAGAACCGCGGAGTCCACACATGGACGGCTGTTGAGGTGGCCGGAGTCGTGGGCACCAACGCTTCGCGCGCGGGCTGGCTTTCTCCCAACATCGCCAACATCCTCATGGATGTGACGATTGATCCTTCGTGTTTTGGAGGGGCCGGTGATGTCTATGAACTTTCCGGTCCGGACATGTACCGCTACATCGACGAGATGATGCCTAAGTTGAGCGCGTTCTACGATCTGGTGCGTCGGACGCTCGACTGGGGACTCCCTGAAGTGATGACGCTTCATCTCGTTCCGGTGGCGGACATGCGGTTTGTCGTTCCACCCGCGCGCCGTTCCGCCCTCGACCATCTCGTTGACCTCTGGCTCTCTACCCAGTACTTCGAAGCGTCTGTTGGAGAGCGCATGCGGGTGGCAACGGACAAACGGACGCTCATTCAGCAGGTGCGCGATCAACGCTCCGGATTTCATGAGCATCTGCGCGCGGCGGTGGCGGAGTGCTCGGATCCGTTTTACGATATCTCCGATGGCACCTTCTTGAGTCAGTACGATCTGCTCGATCATCCCGAAGGTTTGTACATTCACCCTTGGGCGCTTGAGACGTCCTTTCACGACTTGACCGAAGCCGTCAGGACTCTTCGGCGTTTCCTTCCTTAAGGTCAGCAGGCTTTCGGGCAGTCTGATGACCGACTTCAGGGAGCTGATCGTTTTCGTTCGGCTCCCTCCCTCCTTTTTCTTTCTTTTCCTCCTATGACATACCCCATCATCGACACGCACCAAGACCTCCTTCTGCACATCACTCGGCGGGATCTCTATCCGCAGGGACAGTGGCAGACGAATTTTGAAATGATCAAACGCGCGGGCCTCAAATTGGTGGTGGCTACAGCTTTTCCGGTTCCGTCGGAGGAGAATTATTTTAATCCGATTTCAAACGACCTCATCGAAAAAGAATTCGATGCGTATAGCCTGCAAGGCACCCAACCAGGTTGGATGCTTGTTACACAGGCCAGCGATATCGCGCGCGTATTGGCGCTCGAGGGTCCGATTGGAATCCTTATGCACATCGAAGGGCTTAATGTTGTTGATGAAAACAGCTTCGAACGTCTAGAGCAATGGTATCAGAAAGGATGGCGCTCGCTCGGGATCGTTTGGAATCTCACCAATCCTCTTGGTGGGGGAACGAAAGATCCGACCCAAGGGCTCAGGCCTCTGGGTCGACAGGTCATTGAGTGGGCTAAAGAAAAACAGATGGTCATTGATTTTGCTCACATGAACGAGCCAACATTTTGGGACGTGGTCAAGATTATGGATCGCCCCATTTATATCAGCCACGGAAACTGTCGGGCGCTGTGCGAGAACCCACGCAACTATTCCGATGCTCAACTTCGCGCACTTGCTGACTCTGGGGGAGTGATCGGCCTTTTCTTCGCTAAGACATTCGTGACAGGGAAAGAAAAACCCGGTACGATCTCCCATGTTGTGGCTCATGTGGAACATCTTCTAAAAACCATCGGTGACGAGCATATCGCTCTTGGAACAGATTTTGGTGGGATCATTTCTGGCTTTGTAGATGGGCTTGAATCGCTTGAGAAATTGCCGGATTTTTTTCAGGCGCTTCGGCAGGCTGGCATCACCGAGATGACGATGGAAAAATTGTGCTACCAAAACGCGGCGCGCGTGCTCACAGCGCATCTTTCGCTATGATTGGGATTTTTGATTCAGGGATTGGCGGTTTAGGCGCCGCAAGTCAGATCCGCAAAAAAGCTCCTCGGGCGGATTTGGTTTATTTTGGCGATTTGGCCAACATGCCGTATGGTCCGCGACCTGTTCATGAATTATTCACTCTGACCCTCGATGCCATGACGCGCTTGCGCCAGGCGGGCGCCACGGAATTTGTGGCCGCGTGCAACAGTGTTTCTGTTGCTGTGCTTGCCCCCATGCTGGATTTGTTTGGGTCATCTCATGCGCGGGTGATTGAGATGGTCGGTCCGGCGACGCATGCCCTTTACCAGTTGTCCCCAAAAAAAGTTCTTGTGGCAGCGACGCTTGCAACCGTGCGATCTGGATTGTACGAACGGGCTTTTGGCGCTCAAGGCATTGCAACGGAGATGATCGCCCTTGCTGATTTGGCCAGTGCGATCGAACGTGAGGCTTCGCCGGAAGAGCTCAATCACCTCATCTTGCCAGCCGTTAAACGCGCCCAAGAGATCGGAGCGGATACGCTTGTATTTGGGTGCACGCAGTACCCGTTTGCGCGCGCGGCTTTTGCGCGCGCGTTTGCGCATGCACAAATGCCTATGCGGTTTTTTGATCCCAGTGAGGCGGTGGCGGAACAAGCGGTGGCCGTGTTTAACACAGACGGGCAGGGAAAAACTCTCGTCCTTGTTTCTAAGCCGTCAGCTGTTTTTGAAAAGACCGTTCATCAATTGTTTGGACCTTCGGTATGCGTACAAACCGTTGGGGTGGAAAACAAAGTGGATAACTCTGTGGAAAGATAGGGGATGACGCGTGTTTGCAAACTTGAATCGTTCTGTCAGGGTGGTACAGTGGTATTGCCTGACAGACGGGCGGGTGTGTCCATCATTACAAGCGATCTTTTGATCCTCTTGAGTCGGAATGGTCCGATTGAGGATCGTACGGTTGAAGCTTCAGGACGAAACGAATAGGCGGATCATCTGCCTCTCACGCTTCGCTTGAAGTGTGTGCCGATTAACGTCTTTCATGTTTTTGGGCCACCCGCTCGCTGTGAGGCACCAAAAAACATCCCCAGGCCATGGAGGCCTGGTTTTGTTTTGGAGAGTGACTTCATTTTTGTGTTACACTTATCCCATATGTCACTTGTTATTCCGATTCTGCTTGGAACGGCTCGTGAGGGCCGTCAGTCTGAAAAAGCCGCGCGTTTTGTGCTCGAGCACATGCAGGCACGAGAAGGGATCGAAACTCTGCTGATAGATCCGCGCGATTTTTTAGGTTCAGCCCAAACAAAAGCCATGCCGACAGAAGCCGCGAAACGATGGTCACAGACCATGGCGCGCGCGGACGGTCTCGTCATAGTCACTCCAGAGTACAATCATGGTTATCCGGGTGAGCTCAAGCTCATGCTCGATCAACTCTATTCCGAATACGCCCAAAAGGCTGTTGCCATTTGCGGTGTCTCGGAGGGATGGACAGGAGGCGTTCGCGTGGTGAAACAATTGGTTGGGATTGTTCATACCCTCAAGATGTATCCCATTCGAAACGCGCTTTATTTTCCAAACGTCGGAACGTTATTTGATGCGGAGGGTCAGATCACAGATGACCGTTACGTTGAGATGACCCAAACAATGCTCGACGAACTCGTCTGGCTTGCCGAAGCGCTAAAACAGAAGCGTGAATCTTAAAAATATGAGTGAAACAAAACGTCCTCTTCATTTAACCGGCGAAGAAATTGAGCGGACTTTTGGAGATCATGAAGTGCGTAGGCTTGAGGAATCCCGAGATTTGGTCATTCGCCAGCTTGCGGAATTACGTACAACACTTGCTGAACACTGGGATGATCCTGATCTTGTAGAACAACTCGAAAGTCAGATCAGCAATTTTGAAGAGCAGTTGCGCGCGTTGATGAAGACTCTTCGCGCCAAACGCGGACGTTTTGACCATGCACTAGAATCCACTCAGTCTCTTCCTCCGGTGCTGTAATCTATGTCTCTTTTCCGTGCCAGAGTGGCTGGCGATATCGTTGTTGATTTTCTTCCTTCAGAGCAGGATTCGAGTGACGTTCTTATTATTTGTGATGGGTTGCCATCAGGATCCTCAAAGGATGCGCTTGTGAAATGGTTTTCGCGACAAGGTTTTTGGACGTTTCATTTGCGTTATCGCGGGACATGGGAGAGCGGCGAAAATTTTCTTGATCATTCACCCGAGCAGGATCTTCTGGATCTGATTAAGGCCCTTTCCGATGGGGTGAGTGATATTTGGAGCCATCAGACATTCCAAGTGACACCGAAGCGCGTTGGGATTGTGGGGGCAAGTTTTGGGGGGACGGCCGCGCTCATGGCCTCGCGTTCCACTCTGGTTCACCGAGTCATTGCTCTTTCACCCGTGGTTGATTGGACGGCGGAATCGGACGAACCGATGGATGTGCTTGAGGATATTGTTCGGCGTGGTTACATGGGGGCCTATCGTTTTTCTCACGAGGATTGGTTAAAACTTTCCCGCGGAGATTTCTTCCAACCAATGGCTTGCGTTAAAACATTTGATCCTCACAAGATCTTTGTCGCGCATGCGCAGGATGATCGCGTGGTGCCGATCGATCCCATTCGGACGTTTGTGGAACATGTGGGGTGTCCTCATCGATTTTACAAGACAGGTGGCCATCATCTGTGGCAGAAGGTGATGCACTGGCCGATGCGTGCCCGACTCGTCTCTTTTCTTCGATCCTAACTTTATGACAACCGCTCAACTCATACGCGTTTTTCCCTTAGTCTTGTATGCCTTTGTGGCTTGGGTTGCTGTTTTATTTTTGTTGAGTCTTTCTTTGACGTGGCCGAGGGCGGCGTTTATTGCGATTCATATCGCCGCGACCGTTGGGATTTATTGGTTCGTTTTTCGCGCCTTCTATGACGTCCACCATCAGGCCCGACCTTATCCCACGACGATTTTTGTTCTGGTGAGCGTTTTCGTTTTTGACGCGATCCTTTTCGGATTTTTCGTTGAGAATCCCGCACGGTTTTTGAATTTTCCAGATTGGATCTTCCCGATCTTTTTGATGGCGACGACCGTTTATGCCGCAGGACGAAAGCATTCCCGCTAAACCCGTTTTTTTATTTGATGGGGACTGTGGGCTGTGTCGTTACTGGACGCAGTATTGGCAACAGCTTACGACAGATCGGGTGGTCTACCGTCCTTTTGCATCGTCGACAACGGATCAATTTTCTTCGCAGCTCCTCGATATTGATGGACGTGTTTATCGCGGAGCGTATGGCATTGTCAAGCTGTTGTCGTTTGCTCCTCACAGATCGTGGCTGCTCTGGTTCTATACGCATGTCAGATTCGTTTCTCTTTTAAGCGAATGGGCCTATCACCAAGTTTCGCGTTGTCGTGGCTGTGCGGCAAAGATGACCATGTGGCTCTTCGGCGTTCATCCTAAACCATCGTCTTACATTCTCGCTCGACGATTCTTTTTTGGCCTGACGAGCCTGACACTTGTCGTGGCTCTTTTGTTTTCTCATCAAGAGATCGTTTTGTCGGCCACCGGTCTGCTGGCGCTCTGGGTCATTGTAGGTGCGGGTGTGGGACTTGTGTTGGATCGAATGGTGTTGTTTGTTTTTTTGTTGGCACTACATCCCTCATCTGTTTTCCTTTCCTTCGTTCACCTCATCTTTGCACTTCTGCTATTGGCGCCGCGCCGCTTGCGTTTTTGGGGCGCGGCCTATGTGCTGTTATGGCTTATGATTCTTGGATGGTTGGGCCAATGGTCATTATGGTATCTTCTTTTGATTGATCTTTTGGTTTTGACATTTGATGACACTTTTTTCAAGGTGTAGAGTAATCCCATGCCTCTTGTTGCACCCACATTAACGATCTTGCTCTATGCCCTGGTGGCCTGGGTGCTCATTGAGGTATTTGTGAATAATGCTCACCGACTTTCACGGAAGCATTTTATTTTTTTCCACTACGTCTGTGTGATTGCGGTTTTTTTCGGTGTTTTTGATTTTTATTTTTTGCACCATCAGACGTTTTCGATTTTTGCCGTGACGGCGATTGCCATGGCAACCGTCTGCGCTCTTGAGTTGATGGTGTTCGGCTATTTGTACAGCGGCGAGCGTTGGTTTTTGAATTATGTTGATTGGATTTTTCCAATGTTTCTTGCTTTGGGCACGATTTATTTTACCGGCGTTCTCGTTTCTTAAGATTGGTTTTTTATTGACGTGATAGAAAAAAGGCGTACACTTGTGGCGTTTTCCTATGGAACAATTTCGCATCACCGGCCAAAATGCTCTCCACGGCCAGATGGAGGTATCTGGAGCAAAGAATGCCGCTTCAAAAATGATGATCGCCAGTCTTTTGACCGATGAAGCGGTTGTGATCAGAAACATTCCGCGTCAGCAAGAGACCCACATTACCAGTGAGATCATCTCGATGATCGGCGCTCAGACGCGTTGGATCGATGAACACACTCTTGAGAGCACCCTCTCACAAGTGGCGAGCACTTCCGTCGAAAAATTGTCGCGCAAAAATCGTTTGAGTATTTTGACTCTCGCGCCCTTGTTGCATCGTGCGGGGGAGGCGGTTGTTCCGCTTGTCGGTGGGGACGCCATCGGTCCACGACCGGTGAATTTTCATGTGGAGGCTCTGGAAAAAATGGGGGCAACCATTTCGCAAACCCCAGAGGGGTATCACGCAACGGCTCCGCGCGGACTGCATGGAGCGGTCATCACCTTGCCCTATCCTTCTGTTGGTGCAACAGAAACGATTTTGCTCGCGGGGGTCCTCGCAAAGGGTCGCACCGTGATTCGCAATAGTGCGGATGAACCAGAGGTGCGTGCGCTGATGATGATGCTTCAAAATATGGGAGCCATCATTCAAGTCAACGCCGGGCGTTTGATAGAAATTATTGGAGTGGATCGTCTACATGGCGTGGATGTCCGTGTGATTCCGGATCGTATCGAGGCGGCTTCTTATGCGTGCATGGCGCTTGGGACGCGCGGGGAAATTTTTGTGAAAGGCGCCCAGCATCGCGACATGATTACTTTTTTAAATGCGGTGCGGAAAATTGGGGGAGGGTACCGTGTGCAAGAAGATGGCATCGTCTTCCAAGGTTCCAAAACCTATCACGGCATTGAGGTTGAAACAGACACGCATCCCGGATTCATGACAGACTGGCAACAGCCTTTTGTCGTCGTGCTCACACAAGCGGAAGGAATTTCTGTGGTGCACGAGACGGTGTATGAGGAACGTTTCGGTTACACGCAGACGTTAAATGAAATGGGGGCTAACATCACGCTCTTTAGCAACTGTTTGGGTGAAGTGGAATGTCGGTTTAAAGGAGAGAATTATCGTCACTCGGCTGTGATTATGGGACCGACCGCTTTGCGCGCGGCAAACATTGTGGTTCCTGATATTCGTGCGGGTCTCGCCTTTGTGATTGGCGCTTTGGTTGCAAGCGGAGCCTCGACCCTTTCCGGTATTGAACATTTGGATCGCGGGTATGAGCGTTTGGAAGAAAAACTCCGAGGAGTCGGTGCGGTCATTGAACGCATAAATTCATAGGTATGTTTTTGACGCTTCTTTTTTCCTCACCTCTTCTTGGTCTGGTTTGGTTGGTTGCGATTTTGTTGTCTTTGACGATTCATGAATTTTCCCATGCGTTCGTCGGAGGTCTGCTTGGAGATAAAACGGCTGAACGCGAAGGTCGTTTATCGCTGAATCCTCTTGCACATCTTGATCTGATTGGATTTATTCCGCTTTTGTTATTTGGTTTTGGATGGGCTAAGCCGGTGCCGTTTAATCCATACAATTTGAAAAACCCAAAGTGGGATTCGGTGTCAATCGCGCTTGCCGGCCCTGCGGCAAATCTCGCGCTTGCGATCATCAGCGCTGCTGGTTTTCGTCTGACCTCTGCCAGCTTAGGATCGTTCAACGCGCTCACCGTCTTCTTTTTTCTTCTGATTTTGTTAAATCTGTTCCTCCTGTTCTTCAACGTTATTCCAATCCATCCGCTTGATGGCTCAAAGTTGTTTTTTGCTCTGTTTGATCAACCTCAATATGCGCGCCTGCGCGCCTTTGTCGCGATTCGGGGTCCACAAATTCTCATGATTGCCGTGTTCGTTGCGATCCTCACCAACATCGATGTCTTCTTTTTTATTGCCGCTCCGGCCTATCGCACCTGCGACGCCTTAACTGGAAAAACCTGTTTAGACTATTTTTCCTCACTTTTTGCCACTCTTTAGTTGAGGAGTGACCTTCTTGACGCTTTTTGGGACAAATGATAACCTTCGCTCGCATTTTCATTTGTTTTTTCTTATGCCAACCGTGAATCAATTGATCCGCAAAGGACGCAAGTCCAAGTCGACCAAATCCAAGTCGCCGGCTTTGCAGTTCACTTACGACTCGTTACACCGCAAGCGCACGGACTATCCCAAAGGAAGCTCGTTTAAGCGCGGGGTGTGCGTGAAGGTGACAACCATGACCCCAAAGAAACCAAACTCCGCCATTCGAAAGATTGCGCGCGTGCGCCTTTCAAACGGTATGGAGGTTAACGCCTATATTCCTGGCGAGGGTCATAACTTGCAAGAACACTCCATCGTCATGATTCGTGGCGGGCGTGTGAAAGACTTGCCAGGTGTGCGTTACCACATCGTCCGCGGCGTATATGATACCCAGGGTGTTGATGGCCGCAAGCAAGGTCGTTCCAAGTACGGCGCTAAACGCGGAAAGAAAACAGCGAAAAAATAACTCATGAAGAGTCGGAGTACTCTCAACGCAGGGAGGAAGATAACCGACTCGTATCCATCAAACTATGCGCGGAAGACCCATTGCAAAACGTGAACTCACCCCCGATCCAAAGTTTGGGAGTCCTTTGGTTGCAAAACTCATCAATCACATCATGAAAGACGGTAAGAAATCGACGGCACAAGCCGTTGTGTATGAGTCGTTTGAAGTGATTGCCGAAAAGACGAAACAAAACGCGATCGATATTTTTGATAACGCTCTCAAAAATGTCATGCCTTCTTTGGAGGTGAAAAGTAAGCGCGTCGGAGGAGCCAACTATCAAGTTCCGATGCCTGTGCGCGGCGAACGCCGTTCCGTTTTGGCGTTTCGATGGATTCTTAACGCGGCTCGCTCCAAGAAGGGTCGTCGGATGGCTTTGAAGCTCGCTGATGAGTTAATTGCCGCGGCCAATAATGAAGGCGATGCCGTAAAGAAAAAACTGGACGTGCAAAAGATGGCTGAAGCCAACCGCGCGTTCGCTCATTTTGCTCGTTAAGTCTTGTTCTCCATATGCCCCGTGAATATCCGCTTGAGAAGACTCGTAACTTTGGAATTTTTGCTCACATTGATGCCGGCAAGACAACCGTTTCCGAACGCGTGCTTTTTTACACCGGACGCAAACACAAAATTGGGGAAGTGCACGAAGGAGAAGCAACCATGGACTGGATGGCTCAAGAGCGCGAGCGCGGCATTACGATTACCGCCGCCGCGACAACGTGTTTTTGGAAAGATCATCGGCTCAACCTTATCGATACTCCTGGACACATCGACTTTACCGTTGAAGTGAAGCGCTCCATGCGCGTGCTCGATGGAGGGGTCGCGGTGTTTGATGGGGTTGCGGGTGTGGAACCACAATCCGAAACCAACTGGCGCTACGCGGACGATTATGCCGTGCCACGTATTTGTTTTATCAATAAGCTCGATCGTACCGGTGCGGATTTTTTTAAAGATTTGAAATCCGTTCATGATCGGCTGACGAAGTATGCCTATCCGATTCAGCTCCCCATAGGTACGGAAGGAAATTTTAAAGGGATCATTGATTTGATCCGCATGCGCGCATTCGTTTATCACGATGATTTGGGTAAAGAAATCGAAGAGTCAGATATTCCCGCAGAATATGCGGAGCAAGCGAAGGAATGGCACGGTAAACTGATCGAAGCCGTTGCGGAAAATGATGAGGCGTTGATGAACAAATATCTAGGTGGCGAAGAGCTGACGCAAGAAGAAGTTAAGGCCGTCATTCGCAGAGCCACAATCGCAAACCAATTTGTGCCCGTGATGTGCGGGAGTGCGCTTAAAAACAAAGGAGTGCAGATGCTTCTTGATGCGGTGGTTGCTTATCTGCCAAGCCCTCTTGATGTTCCAGCGGTGAGAGGAACAGATCCCGAAGACCCAGAAAAGGCGCTTGAGCGTCATGCGAGCGACGAAGAGCCGTTTGCTGCGCTCGCGTTTAAGATCGCGGCTGACCCGTATGTAGGAAAGCTGGCGTTTTTCCGCGTCTATTCTGGAACGGTGAAATCCGGTTCGTACATTTTGAACTCTTCGACCGGCGAGAAAGAACGCGTCAGCCGTATTGTGCGTTTGCACGCCAACGCGCGTGAAGAAGTGAGCGAAGTTTTTTCGGGAGACATCGCGGCGATGGTTGGTCTGAAGGGAACGTTTACGGGCCACACGCTGTGCGATCCCGACCAGCCGATTTTGCTTGAATCCATTGTGTTTCCTGAGCCGGTTATTTCCATCGCGATTGAACCCAAGACCAAAGCCGATCAAGAAAAGATGGGTATTGCGTTGCAGAAGTTGGCAGAAGAAGATCCAACGTTTCGTGTACGAACAGATGAAGAGACCAACCAGGTGATCATCTCAGGAATGGGTGAATTGCACCTGGATATTATCGTGGATCGTATGAAACGCGAGTTTAACGTTGAATGTAATGTCGGTGCCCCACAGGTGTCTTATCGCGAGACGATCAAAGGCAATGCGGAAGGAGAAGGAAAGTATATTCGCCAGTCTGGTGGTCGAGGGCAATACGGGCACTGTTGGGTGCGCATTGAAAAACTTCCCGCAGGATCTGGTGTGGAGTTTGAAGAAGAAATTAAGGGCGGAGCCATCCCGAAAGAATACTTTAATCCAATTGAAAAGGGCGCTCGTGAAGCCGCAGATCGTGGGGTGCTTGCTGGTTATCCGCTCCTGGACGTTAAAGTCGTCTTGTATGATGGATCTTTTCACGAAGTGGACTCCTCAGAAGCTGCATTTAAGATTGCGGGTTCCATGGCTTTTCAAGCCGCTGCACGCAAAGCCGGGCTCGAACTGCTCGAACCCATGATGAAAGTCGAGGTGGTGACCCCAGAAGATTTTATGGGAACGGTTGTGGGCGATCTCAACTCCAAGCGCGGACAGATTCAGCAAATGAATGATCGTTCCGGAGCAAAAGTGATCGATGCTTTCGTTCCGCTTGCGGAAATGTTCGGCTACGCAACTTCGTTGCGTTCAATTACTCAAGGACGCGCGAGTTATTCGATGGAATTTGATCACTACGAACCTGTTCCGACAAACGTGGCCAAAGAAATTATTGAAAAGCGGGGCGGGAAGACGGCCTAACGCTAAAGCGTATAGTGCAAAATTTTTCCACGCGTTTCATCCGGCGCCCAACCGGGAAACGGAAACGCATGAGACACGACGCGAGCTCCCTTGGGGAGCTCGCGTTTGAGTTTATCGCCCAGACGTTGCATCGAATCGGGAATTTGATAGAGCACGACAAGCGAGATGCCCTCGAGGTCGGCTTGCCAATAAGATTTTTGAAGAATCGTGATGCGGTCATCTAACCTTCTGAGATGAACCCGCAAGCGTGAAAGCCAAACAAGTCCGGGATGAATTTCGTAGCCGATCCCTTTTTGTGCCCCGGCTTCGACGGCGGCAATGAGCAAACGTCCATCACCACTTCCCAAATCAATTACCGTATCTGTCGGTAAAACTTTTGCCATTTCGATCATCAGAGAGGTTGTCTTATTGGATGTCGGCACAAACGGAGCGCCGTTAAAAATGAGCGGGAGAAGAAATCCTCCAAACCAAAAAATCGAAGCCAAACACGAGAGGATGACAAGGGAACCGCCGACGAGTAGGATAAATATATAGTCCATATGAAAAAAGAAATAATTCCAAAGGCCGTTTTGGCCCAGTATGATCTTGGGAAGATAAAACATCTTATCCCGTTAACTTCTGGACTCATCCACAAGACGTTTTTGCTAGAGACCCATCGAGGACAGTATATCATGCAAGAGCTTCATCCCTTATTGTGTTCAGAGGGAGTGGGAAAGGATGCTGTTCACGTTACCACTCATTTGCTTGCCAAAGGGTTTCGCAGTTCAGAAATAATTAAAACACGTTTGGGAAAAATTCACGCTCGTTTGGGAGAGCGCGCTTGGCGGCTTCAAACAAAATTACCGGGTAAAACGTTTGATCGGCTTACCGGAGTTTCTATGGCCGCACAAGCTGGAGAAATTTTTGGGGCGTTTCATTTAGCCATGGCGGATCTCAAAAGTCCGTTTCATTCCACGCTTGTTTTGCATCAGACACAAAAAGTTTACGAGAAATTTTTGCGGACGATTAACGCGTATGCTTCTGATTCCTGTGCGGGAGCGGTCAAAGAAGAAATCCATTTGTTGAAAAAAGAAATGTCACACTATCTCTTGCCGCGCACCCTTCCTCTCCGCGTTATTCACGGAGACCCAAAAATATCCAACATTCTATTTATAAGAGGTCGAGCGGCGGCAATTATTGATTTGGATACCTGTAGTCGTATGCCTGTTTTGGTTGAACTCGGAGATGCGTTTCGTTCGTGGTGCGGTAAACAAGAAGATGATCCACATAATACCTTTTCTCTTCCGCTGTTTAAGGCGGCGTGGCAGGGATATCAAAAAGGAGCCGCCGGGTTTCTGACGAAACAAGAGCGTTCGCTTGTGGTTCGTGCAGTTGGAACAATTATTCTAGAACTCGCGGCGCGATTTTTGACAGATTATTTTGATGACTCGTATTTCGGCTGGGACAAAAAAAGATATCCATCACGACGGGCGCATAATCTTGCTCGTTGTCGTGGGCAGCTCAAAGAATTTGTCGATTACAAAAAGAAGATCGCTCAAATGAAAAAAGTTGTTGGATAAAACAAACACCCCCGCGAGCAAACTCGCAGGGGTGTTTTGAGCATCTGAATGATTGAAGTGTGTTTCAGGCGTAACAATGTTGATTTATCCTGTTCGACCGCTTCGTCCTTGTGCTGATAAGATTCAGACGCTATCGCGATATTGCACAAGACAGTAGGATACCAGAAATTGGCTTTTTTGTCAAGTTTGACTCCTGCTTGTCTGTTTGTTACTTTTCTATTCTATTCATTGCCACTTTTTATGAAAGACCAATTTCATCGCATTTTAGAGCTTGTTCGTCGCACAGGAGACACGCTTATTGTTACGGATCCTGATGGCGAAAAGGTGTTTGTGGTCATGGATCTGGATCAATATGAGGCTCTTTTAGATCTATCAGCGGTCTATGAGGAAGACCAGGCCGAGGAATCTCAGCCAGATGTCTGGCATACCATGAAACCAGCTGGCGTAGAAGGAGAAACCTGGGACATGGACCAAATGGATGCCGGAGAGCTTGCTGATCTGGAGGATCAGTACAGACAATTTGTTGAGAAAAAGACCCCCGAGACAATCCAGGATGAAAAGGAGCCAAAAAAAGAGGAAAATAAGCCAGATTCAGATCAATTCGGTGAGGAGCAATTTTATCTGGAACCAATCGAATAAAGCCTGTTTTCCTGTGTTAATAACCTGTGCCCCTTAATACTTGCATATTTTAAAGGGTTCTGTTAAACTTTCGCTCGTCTGAAATTCCCTATAATTCTAACTATCAACATCTAATTATCTTTTTGTATGGCAGAAGTTTTCGAGCGCAACAAGCCGCACGTGAACGTCGGTACGATCGGTCACGTTGACCACGGAAAAACCACGACCACGGCGGCGATCTTGGCGGTTTTGGCTGCCAAGGGCATGATCGCTCAACACAAGGGCGTCGATGATCTCGACAAAGCCCCAGAGTCTAAGGCACGCGGCATTACCATTGCCACGGCTCACTGTGAGTATGAGTCCGACAAGCGCCACTACGCGCACGTCGACTGTCCGGGACACGCCGACTATATTAAGAACATGATTACCGGAGCCGCCCAGATGGACGGTGCCATTTTGGTTGTGTCCGCTGCCGACGGTCCGATGCCTCAGACCCGCGAACACATTTTGCTTGCGCGTCAGGTGGGCGTGCCAGCTATTGTTGTTTTCTTGAATAAAGTCGACATGGTTGATGATCCAGAGCTTATTGATTTAGTCGAAGAGGAAGTGCGCGATCTGCTTAAGAAGTACGAATTTCCTGGCGATGAAGTGCCAGTGATCCGTGGAAGCGCTTTGAAAGCTCTTGAGAATCTTTCCGATGAAGCGGCAAGCAAGCCAATCATGGACATTATCAACGCGTTGGACACATATATTCCAGAGCCTGTCCGTGACATCGAAAAGCCATTCTTGATGCCTATTGAAGATGTGTTCTCGATCGAAGGTCGCGGAACGGTCGTCACGGGTCGTATCGAACGCGGTATCGTCAAACTCAACGAAGAAGTTCAGATTGTTGGATTAAGAGAAGATCCCGTCAAGACCATCGTTACCGGAATCGAAATGTTTAACAAACAGTTAAACGAAGGTCGTGCGGGTGATAACGCCGGTGTGCTCTTGCGTGGCATTAAGAAGGAGGATGTTGAGCGCGGCATGGTGCTTGCCAAGCCAGGATCCATCACCCCTCACACAGAGTTTGAAGCCGAAGTCTATTGTTTGGCCAAGGAAGAGGGTGGACGCCACAAACCGTTCTTCAAAGGATACAAACCACAGTTTTACATTCGCACAACTGACGTGACAGGCGAAGTGACGCTTCCAGAAGGAACGGAAATGGTCATGCCTGGAGATACCGTAAATTTGACCATCAAACTCATCCAACCTGTTGCGCTTGAAGAGAAAATGTCGTTTGCCATTCGCGAAGGTGGTCACACGGTCGGAGCGGGTGTGGTGACAAAGATCCTTAAGTAACTAATGGCCTCATCGTTCTTTCTTTAACTCTGTGAAGGACCAGAAGAAAACTGAAGAAGAGAAGTCACGCATTCGCATTAAGATCAAGGCCTACGATAATAAAATTATCGATCAGGCCACGCAAACGATCATCAAGACGGTCGAGCGATCTGGAGCGAAAGTGGTCGGACCTGTGCCGCTTCCTACTGAGAAGCGCAAGTATACGGTCAATCGTTCCACCTTCGTTCACAAAGATTCGCGCGAACAGTATGAGATGCGCGTGCACAAACGTCTCATTGACATCTCCGAGCCCACGGACCGGACCATCGATTCACTCATGAGTTTGAACTTGCCGGCTGGGGTGGACGTCGAAATTAAAACCTAGAACACGCTTCAAAATTGGTAATCTATCAGCTTGCGCCTCTGGGCGCCGCCTCACCGTACATTTTCGTACGGCTCGGCGACGTCCTCGGTGCGCGCCGATATTCCATCCAATTTTGAGACGCGTTCATATCGCTGATGCTCGAACCAGGAAGAAAGATCTATACGAAAACCTTCCCGCGCTTTGGCCCATCAGAGAGGAGTTCTCGTTTATTCATTCCATTTTGCATTCCTCAAAACTCCACCAGCCGTTTTTTGTTCGGTTGGATCCGTTTGAGGCTAGAAGCCGGTCGTTTACCCGAAGGGGGTGTACGTTCGACTTCTAGCTTTTTGCTAGTTGAGACTTCAGATATCTATGCCATTCATCATCGGGCGAAAAATTGAAATGACCCAGCAGTTTAAGGAAGATGGGACAGTTGTTCCTGTTACTCTTGTGAAAGCAGAGCCCAATGTGGTCACACAGGTTCGAACACAAGAAAAAGATGGGTATGTCGCCGTCCAGCTTGGAGCCGAGGTTACGACTCGGTTGAACCAGGCCGAGCAGGGTCACCTCAAAGGTATTGCACAGGTGAAAACCCTCCAGGAATTTCGTATTCCTGAAACATCGATGAATCGAGGAGACGAAGTGCGCGTAGATGCCTTTACTCCGGGAATGCGAGTTGACGTCGTGGGGTTCTCTAAGGGACATGGTTTTGCGGGTGTTATGAAGCGTCATGGATTCAAAGGAGGCAAGATGACGCATGGAAACAAAGATCAACAGCGCATGCCGGGATCCATCGCCTCTCAACGTCAAGGAAAGGTGATTAAAGGGCAACGCATGGGTGGTCATATGGGAGACGAACGCGTGACGGTGAAGAATCTGGAAGTGGTTTCCATTGATCCTGCAAAAAATGAGATTGCCATTAAGGGCGCGATTCCAGGAGCTCGCGGAGGTCTCATCTTTATCAAGTCAACCGAAAGCACATCGATATGGCTCGCGTAACCCTCTACAATCAGGACGGCAAAGAGGTTGGACAGATTGAACTTGATGCCTCGTTGTTTGATGTTGAGATTCAGCCTGCTCTCGTTCATGAGGCTGTCATTGCTCAGACGGCCAATGCTCGTGCGGCTGTGGCTCATACAAAAAATCGTGGGGAAGTTGCGGGGACGGGAAAAAAGCCGTGGAAGCAAAAAGGAACCGGTCGCGCTCGTCACGGATCTCGCCGTTCACCCATTTGGGTGGGGGGAGGAATTACTTTTGGCCCTCGCAACGATCGTAATTTTTCTGTGAAGTTGAATAAGAAAGCGCGACGCAAGGCTTTGGCAATGGTTTTGAGCGATAAAGTTCAGGACGGTAAGTTGATCGCGGTTGAACAACTCAAAGCGGAAGCTGGCAAGACGAAGACGCTTGGAGCTCTCCTTAAGAAGCTTCCTATCTCTACTAAGAAAACACTGATTCTCGTTGAACCGACGAATCGAGCAGTTTCAACCGCCGCTCGAAATCTTCAAAACGTCACGACTCTGCCGATCAATGCTTTGAATATCGTTGATTTGCTCAAGCCCGCCAGTCTCGTCATTTCTAAAGACGGCATTGATGTGTTGACACAACTCTACAAACGCGCCTAAACAATATGGGAATCTTTAATCGTAAAAAAGAAGACGCACAACCCGCAACGACGGCCTCTCAAGCTTCGACGAAGGTTGCCAAGAAATCCACGCGGCCATCACCGGGGTTGGCTTCTGGAGTGATTCTGCGTCCGCTGGTGACCGAGAAGGCTGCCCATCTTGCCAGTACGGGACAGTATGTTTTTGAAGTGAATCCCCGTGCCAATAAAATTCAAGTCAAAAATGCGATCCGAGCTCTTTATGGGATCACGCCAACCTCAGTGAATATGCAAGCTCGAGCGGGAAAAGCGGTCCGCCGAGGCCGGGTGTCGGGTCGACGAAAGTCTTGGAAGAAAGCTCTGGTGACCCTTCCAAAAGGAAAAACGATTGAGGTCTACGAAGGGGTTTAATGATTTCCATTTGTCTTATGCCAGTCAAACGCTACAAACCAACAACGGCCGGACGACGCATCTCAAGTGTCGATACCTTTGAAGATGTCACACGTCAGAAGCCAGAACGCAAATTGACGATTCATCGAAAAAAGTTTGCTGGCCGTTCGAATCAAGGAAAAATTACGGTTCGTCATCGCGGAGGTGGGGCGGATCGACGTATTCGTTTGATCGATTTTAAGCGCGACAAGTTTGAGATTCCCGCAACGATCGCCACCATTGAATACGATCCAAACCGCGGGGCGCGCATTGCGCTTTTACAGTATACCGATGGTGATAAGCGCTACATGATTGCCCCTTTGGGACTCAAAGTCGGAGACCAAGTTGTCTCTTCAATGGGGAAGGGTGAAATCCAGACCGGCAACCGTTTTCAGCTTCAAAATATTCCTATCGGTATTCAGGTATGCGATATTGAACTACAACCCGGCAAAGGGTCTCAGTTAGTTCGTGGAGCGGGAACAGGGGCACAGTTGATGGCCGTTGAAGGTTCTTACGCCACGGTCAAGCTCCCATCGGGAGAAATGCGCATGGTGCCAAAGGCCTGCATGGCGACCATTGGACAAGTTTCAAATCCAGATCGTCGTCTCATTCGATGGGGAAAAGCCGGCCGGACGCGCCATCGTGGATTCCGTCCAACCGTGCGCGGAAAAGCGATGAACCCTGTAGATCACCCGCACGGAGGGGGAGAAGGTCGAAACTCGATTGGACTGAAACGACCGAAGACTCCAACAGGGAAGCCTGCTCTGGGTGTGAAAACGCGTCACAAAAAAGCTTCTGATCAATTGATTGTGAAGCGTCGAAAGAAGGGGCGATTTGTTGGAGCTTAACTGATCACGACTGTATGTCACGTAGTCTCAAAAAAGGACCATTTATTCATCCAAGTATTCTGAAGAAACTCTCCAAGGTGCGACAGGGAGATCCGACCCCTATCAAAACATGGGCACGATCTTCCACGATCACTCCGGAGATGGTTGGCTTCACATTTGCCGTTCACAACGGCAGAGATTTTGTGAAGGTGCGTGTAGTGGAGAACATGGTCGGTCATAAACTTGGGGAATTTTCACCGACGCGTAAATTTACGCGTCATGGGGGAAAGATCCAAAAAGAGGCAGAAGCTGGTGCGACCGGAGGAGCCACAAACACGCCATCCAAAAAGACCTAACGTATGGACGTCAAAGCTACAGCAAAACACATCCACATGTCTCCGCAGAAAGTTCGTCTCGTCATTGACGTGATTCGCGGGAAGTGTGTGGCGGATGCGCAGACGCAATTGCGCTTTATGAAAAAGGCCGCGGCCCTTCCGGTTTTGAAACTGTTAAATTCCGCGGCCGCGAATGCTTCACATAACTTCAAGCTTGATGTGTCCACACTGTTTGTGAAATCCATCACGGCTGATGGCGGACCGATTATCCATCGCGTCATGCCTCGTGCCCAAGGACGCGCGACGCCGATTCGCAAGCGCACAACGCACATTGCGATTGTTCTTGGAGAAAAAGCTACTCGAAAAACTACATAAGATCTATGGGAAACAAGGTACATCCACGAGGATTCCGTATTGGCATCACGCGCGGTTGGGACGGCGCGTGGTTTGCGAACAACAAATTGTATCGCACGCTTTTGCGTGAAGACGTTCGCATTCGCGCTTTTCTTTTGAAAACGCTCAAAGAGGCGCAGGTTGACCGCATCGAAGTTGAGCGCTCTCGCCAGGATTTGAAAATTTGGATCCATGCCGCCAAGCCCGGTATTGTGATTGGACGCGCAGGCGCCGGTATCGAGGAGTTGGTGAAGAAATTAAAACAAGAGTTTTTCCGCGGCAAGCGCGTGAACATCAACATCAACGTGAAAGAACTTCAGCACCCTTCTTTGAGCGCGAGCGTGATTGCTCAACAGATCGCGGCAGATATTGAAAAGCGTATGCCGTTTCGTCGTGTGATGAAGGGGGCTATCGAGCGCGCGATGAAAGCTGGAGCTCTTGGAGTGAAAGTGCGCGTGAGTGGACGACTCAATGGAGCCGATATCGCTCGAAAGGAAGCTATCGCTCAAGGCAAAACGCCTCTTCACACCCTGCGATCCGACATCGACTTTGCTTCCGTCGCCGCTCGGACCATTTGGGGAGCCATCGGCGTAAAAGTCTGGATTAATCGCGGCGAAGTTTTCGCAGAGCGTGAGTCATAAACCGTATGTTGATTCCAAAGAAAGTTAAACATCGCAAGTGGCACAAAGGCCGTGCTCGAAATAAGCGTGTCGCAACAACCAAGACGACGGTGGCGTTTGGTTCGGTTGGTCTGAAAGCGACCACGGGGGCCTGGGTGACTTCTCGACAAATTGAAGCCGCTCGTCGCGCCATGACGCGTGCCATCAAACGCGGCGGAAAAATTTGGATCCGTATTTTTCCGGACAAACCCGTCACAGCCAAAGGTTCTGAAATGCCAATGGGAAAAGGAAAAGGGGCGGTGGATCATTACGTGGCTATTGTTCGTCCAGGAACTGTGATGTTTGAAATGGCTGGAACAACGGAAGAACTAGCGCGGCGAGCCCTGATACTGGCCGGACACAAGCTTCCCGTTCAAACTAGGATCATCACACGCGAATTGGAATAGTATGGATATCAAAACCCTCAAAGGAAAATCCAAAGAGAGTTTGGCTCATGATCTTACAGAAGCCCGAAAACAATTGAGCGAGCTGGAATTCAAATGTGCGGCGAGTCAGCTCAAACAGGTTCGCGAGATCCGTGAAACCAAAAAGACCATCGCCCGTATTAAGACCCTTTTGACCTCAACCACCTAATCTCCTATGTCAACGTCAAAAACCACAATTCTGCGACGAACCTTCAAAGGTATCGTTGTGTCCGACAAGATGGAAAAGACCATCGTGGTTCGCGTTGACCGAACCGTGGTGCATCCCAAGTACGGTAAGCGCTATGTGCGTAGCCAAAAGTATCATGTCCACGATGAAGGAAAAGCGCATCATGTTGGAGAGACGGTTTCATTTCAAGAATGCCGGCCTTATTCTAAGACCAAACGCTGGCGCGTTGTGAATGCTTCATAATTACTCCTATGGTTCAGCTTCGATCGATGCTCGCTGTTGCCGACAACACGGGCGCAAAAAAACTCCAAGTCATCCAAGTGCTCGGTGGATACAAGAAACGATATGCCGTGATCGGTGATCTTGTGGTTGCGTCGGTCAAAGAGGCCGTTCCACACGCGGCCGTGAAAAAGAGCGACGTGGTGACCGCGGTCATCGTTCGAACCCGAAAAGAAATTCGCCGACCTGATGGAACGTACGTCCGGTTTAGCGAAAATGCGGCAGTCATTATTGATAAGAAAACCAAAGAACCCAAGGGCACACGTATTTTTGGTCCTATTGCGCGCGAACTGCGTGGAGCGGGTTTTGGAAAAATCATTTCTCTTGCACCTGAAGTGCTCTAACGTCTATGAAGATCAAAACTGGTGACAAGGTCCGAGTGATCTCGGGTAAAGACAAAGGCAAAGAAGGGAATGTCATTCAGACGTTCCCTGAACTTGAGCGTGTCGTGGTCGAAGGCGTGAATGTCATGACTCGCCATCTGAAAGCTCGAGGCAATCAGCCGGGGCAGAAGATTCAGTTTTCCTCTCCGATTCACCAGTCGAATGTGACACTGGTTTCTCCAAAGAGTGCGAAGACAGGACGTGTGGGATACAAAAAGATTCAGCAAGACGGGAAAGCGGTAAAGATTCGCGTCTTGCGTTCAAAGGGTGCCAGCGAGGACATCGAATAAACCTATGGGTATCAAAGAACAATACCAAAAAGAAGTCGTTCCGAAGTTGAAAGAAAGCTTTGGATATAAAAACGTCCATGCGGTGCCGACGGTGGTTTCGGTTGTGCTGAACATTGGCTTGGGACAAGTGGCAAAGGATGCCCGATTTCTTGAAACGGCTGAAAAAACCTTGACACGTATCTCCGGCCAGCAACCCGTGAAAACCAAGGCGCGCAAATCTATTTCCACATTCAAAATTAGAGAGGGAATGATTGTGGGCATGAAGGTGACACTACGTGGCAAGCGGATGTGGACGTTTCTCGATAAACTGTTGCATGTGACCTTGCCGCGTGTCCGCGACTTTCGCGGACTTTCCGCGAAGGCCTTTGATGGACGGGGGAATTATTCGATCGGGTTTAAAGAGCACATGGCCTTTCCTGAAATCCCGAGCGATGAGATCGAACTGTTGCACGGTTTGCAGGTCACGATCAGTACGAGCGCAAAAACGGATGATGAAGCTCGTGCGCTTCTAACCCTTCTTGGACTTCCTCTCAAAAAAGCTTAAGGCCTATGGCAACCGAAAACCAAATCGCCAAATCAAAAAAGAAAGCCAAGTTTTCAACCCGCATCGTCAACCGATGTTGGCGTTGTGGGCGACATCGAAGCTTCATGCGCGTCTTCGGACTCTGCCGCATCTGCTTTCGCGAACTGGCCAACCGTGGGGAAATCCCAGGGGTAAGAAAGTCTAGCTGGTAAAGAATGTATGATTACTGATCCAATCTCTGACATGCTCGCGCGTATCCGTAACGCGCAAGCCGTGAAAAAAACGGAACTGAGCCTCCCTTACTCGCAGGTGAAGTTTCATATTGCAAAAATACTTGAGACGGAAGGATACATCGAAAAGGCAGAACAGGTGACCGAAGGAAAATTTCCACAGCTTCGTCTGGTTTTGAAGTATCGCAATCGCGAACCTCGCATTCGCATGATCAAGCGTATCAGCAAGCCGGGTCGCCGCGTGTATTCGAAGTTTGAGGATTTGCCGCGCGTCCTTTCTGATATTGGGATTGCGATTATCTCAACACCAAACGGTCTCATGACGAACAAAGAGGCTCGTGTGCGCCGTCTCGGTGGGGAAGTGATCTGCGAAATTTCTTAATGATACCCTTATGTCCCGTGTAGGAAAAAAACCCATTCTCATCCCTTCCTGTGTTACCGTCTCGATCGAGCAGAACACCGTGAAGGTTAAAGGCCCTAAAGGCGAACTCACCCAGACGTTCACGCCACGTGTTTCGATGGCTTTGGGTCAAGAGGAAGAAGGACCGGTGGTAAACGTGAGTGTTGCCGATGAACAAGACAAGACTTCACGTGCCCAGTGGGGGACCGTTCGGGCCATTATCCAACACATGGTGAAAGGGGTTCATGAAGGATTCGTGCGCCAGCTCGAGATCAACGGAGTTGGATATCGAGCAAATATGCAAGGGAAAGATCTTCTTTTAAATGTGGGGTTCTCGCATGACGTTCCTGTCGTTGTTCCCGCTGGAATAGAAGCATCGGTCGAGGGGAACGTCATTACGCTTAAAGGGGCTGACAAGCAGTTGCTGGGAGAGGTTGCCGCCAATTTGCGTAAAATTCGTAAACCAGAGCCATACAAGGGCAAAGGGATTAAATACGCCGGTGAGGTTGTCCGTCGCAAGGCCGGTAAGGCGCAAAAAGCCGAGAAGTAACCTATGTTATCAAAGATCAAACACAAGCGCATTCAAGCCGCTCGCCGTGCTCATCGTACGCGTGCTCTTTTGCATGGCACGGCCGATTGTCCACGCCTCACGGTGAAACGTAGTTTGAAACATATCTACGCGCAACTTATTGATGACGACAAAGGCCGTACGCTTGCCGCCGCTTCTGATAAAGGAGTCTCTGCAAAAGGAAAGCCGGTGGAAGTCGCCAAAGAGGTTGGGAAGCAGTTGGCGGAAAAAGCGAAGAGCGCGGGTTTGACCAAAGCCGTTTTTGACCGTGGGGCCTATCGGTATCACGGACGCGTCGCGGCCCTTGCGGACGGCGCGCGCGAAGGCGGACTTATTTTCTAAATGTATGACAGAAGAAGCCATCACAACCAAAGCTCCTGAGCGCCCAGCGCGTTCAAATTCACGCGGCGATCGCGGCGGACAACGCCGGGACGGCGGTCGTTCAGGCGGCGGCCGTGGCCGGGCGCGCGGAAAGACTCAGCAAGTTCGCGAATATGAACAAAAGATTTTGGATTTGGCGCGCGTAACTCGCGTGACCTCTGGAGGAAAGCGCATGTCTTTTCGTTGTGCCTTGGTGATTGGTGATAAAAAAGGCCGTGTCGGTTTTGGAGTCGCGAAGGGCGCTGACGTGCAGATCGCGGTTGAGAAAGCGTATCGCCAAGCGAAAAAGAATGTTCTAACCGTACCGATGGTTCACGAAACGATTGCGCATCCGGTTTGGATTAAGTTTGGCTCGGCATCGATCTTGCTTCGCCCGGCTCCAAAAGGTACCGGTCTCAAATCAGGTGGCGCCGTGCGTGTGGTCCTCGAATATGCCGGTGTGCCGAACATTGTTTCGCGCGTTCTCAATTCATCGAACAAAATTAATTTGGCCCGTGCAACCCTTGAGGCCATTAAGCAACTTGGTGCGGAAGAATCGCCTAAAGCCACAGAATAACTGCTATGTCTCTGTCACTCCATACTCTTCACTCCGCCAAAGGAGCTCGTCGTTCAAAAAAACGTGTTGGACGCGGTTTGGGTTCGACGGGTTCGTACGCCGGTCGTGGGGTGAAAGGACAACGCGCGCGATCCGGTGGCCGATCTGGTCTCAAACTGAAAGGTTTGCGCCCGATCATGCTTTCTACGCCAAAGAAGCGCGGCTTCCGCAGTCCGAAAGCACACGCCGTTGTGGTGAATGTGGCCGATTTGGCTAAGACATTTGCCAGTGGCGCCAAAGTGACACCCAAAGCGCTCTTGAATAAAAAACTCGTGAGCGATATTTCGACTGGAGTGAAAATTTTGGGTCAAGGGGAGATTGGGATCGCACTGACCATTGAAGGATGTCAGGTCTCCGCGTCTGCCAAACAAAAAATTGAAAAAGCCGGTGGAACATTGATCGCCGCACGCTAATCGTGACTCTATGAACACGCTCATTCGCATCTGGCATACTAAGGAGGTTCGCAATAGCTTGTTGTTCGTCCTGCTCATGCTCGTGCTCTTTCGCGTCACAGCACACATTCCTGTTCCAGGCATTGACGCTTCCTCTCTTAAAGATTTGTTTTCAAGCAATCAATTTTTTGGCCTGCTCAACATTTTCTCCGGTGGAACACTTAAGAATTTTTCTATTGTGGCCATGGGAGTCGCACCTTACATCACCTCTTCCATTATCTTTCAGCTGTTGGCCATGATCATCCCATCGATGGAAGAGATGCAAAAAGAAGAACAAGGCCGTCAGAAACTCAATCAGTGGACGCGCTGGGCCACAGTTCCCCTTGCGTTCATTCAGGGTTACGGCCTCATCCTACTCCTTTCCCAAAAAGGGACCTTTTTTCATCCAGGGACCCTGACGATATTTTTTGCAATCTTGAGCATGACCGCAGGGACCATTTTCCTTATGTGGATTGGTGAGCTTATTTCTGAAAAGAACATTGGGAACGGTATTTCGATTTTGATCTTGGCGGGTATCATTGCCGGTTTGCCGACCACGCTCTCGCAGTCGCTGGTTGTGTATGATCGAAGTCAGCTCATCACCCTTATCTTGTTTGTCGTTGCGGCGATTGTGACGATCATCGGAATTGTCATCATGAATGAGGCCCAGCGCAATATTCCCGTTCAGTATGCACGCCATGTGCAAGGCTCGCGGTTGTCGGGTGGGGTGGCGTCTCATATTCCTCTTCGACTCAATATGGGCGGGGTGATCCCGATCATCTTTGCGATCTCAATCATTTTGTTTCCAAGCGTGCTCGCGCAGTTTTTCTTGAACGCGCGCACCGAAATTCTGCGAAACGCCGCAACGGTTGTTCTCCAGCTTTTCCAGAATCAACTGATCTACGGGATCGCTTACTTCCTGCTCGTGTTTCTGTTCACCTATTTTTATTCGGCTGTGGTATTTCATCCGGATGAAGTGGCGGAGAATATTCAAAAGCAAGGAGGCTTTATTCCCGGCATCCGTCCTGGGAAAAATACATCTGAATACTTGGGGTGGATTACCAACCGCCTCTTGCTTGCCGGGGCGACGTTCTTATCTGTCATTGCGGTTTTGCCACTTCTGGTTCAACACGCGACAGGCAACCCAAATCTTGTGATTGGCGGAACGTCCATTTTGATCATCGTGGCCGTTGTGATTGATAGCGTGAAGCAAATAGAAGCGCAGTTAACCATGCGCGAATACGAAATCTAGAAAGTAAAGAAAAAAATCGGGAATGTCCCCGGTTTTTTGATTGTCTTGTTTTTGAGCTTCCTATTATGCTAGTCTGATCTCGGATAGAGGAGGACCAAATGGAGACACCCTTTCCCCTGCGATACACGCGGCCGGAAATTCCGGTCGTAGATCTGGATCGGTTTCGAGCCGGCCAGATGACCGAGCGCGAGCTGGTCGAGGTTACGGGAGCGTTCGCACGCCTCGGGGTCATCTGCCTGCGGGACGCGCGCGTCACGTCCCGGATTCAGGAGAACTTCCGGCGCACCATGATCGGTATTCATGGCGCTTCACCGCAGGAGCAGGCGGCGCTCGATGGAAAGGACGTCGGCTACCAGTTCGGGATGACCCCGCCTGGCACCGAACTTCCGCTCGATCACTCCGCGTGGGTGGCGACCCTGCCTTCCGAGCATCGTCCGTTGACTGTGGCTGGTCGCCCTGACCTCAAGGCGCGGTTTATGTGGGCGCTCGGGGTCCGTCCGACGAACACCCCGTGGCCCAACGTCAACACCCGCGCCAAGATCCCCGAACGGTTCGCACACATCGCGGGCCCGCTCAACACATGGGGCGGGTGCATGCTCGCGGCCGCCTACGACATCATGCAGATCATCTCGATCGGCATGGGACTCAAGCGCTGCACATTGTCTCGGATGCTCGAGGGCGGTCCGCACATCTTGGGGCCGACCGGGAGCAACTTCGCAACGGTTCAGCTTGGTCAGGTGCTCGCAGGCCTGCACTACGACTTCAACGCGATCACCGTGCACGGCCAGACGAACATACGCGCTCTGGTTTGCTGGACGCTCGATGGACAACCGTTCCTGGTCGAGGTTCCAGACGGGTGCCTGCTCGCCCAGGCCGGCAAGTCGCTCGAGTGGGTGACGGGCGGCCGCTTCTTCGCGGGCAAGCACGAGGTGCTGGGAACTCCGGAGGCGCTTGCCGATGCCGCGGCGATCGTCGCTCGCGGCGAACGGCCCATTCGAGTCAGCTCCAACCTCTTCGTTCATTTCGCCACCCGTTGGGTGATGCGTCCGCTTGGCCACTTCGCGACCGCACAGACGCTTCTGCAGTACCCGCCGATCTACGCCGGCGACTTCGAGTCCGTCGAGCTCGCACGGATCAAGCTCTTCCCGTCCTCGGAGCTTGCGCGTGGCGATCGCGTTCCACCGCAGTACCGCGCGCGCATGGCTCGCCTGCGCGTCGCATGACTTCTCCCGAGCCTCCCAAGGCTCTTTTTTCATTTCGTACTTCTTCTGTTACACTAGCCCTCGTATGTCCAATTCACACAAAATTCTCCTCATGGGTCCGCAAGGGAGCGGAAAAGGGACGCAAGCAGAACGCTTGTCTCAAAAATTTAGCATTCCCTTTTTTGGCAGCGGCCAACTTATTCGCGAAGAGGTGGCTTCTGGCTCCGCACTCGGCGAAAAGTTAAACCAAATTATTTTGCGCGGAGAACTTATCTCGGATGTCGACGCGGCTTTTTTCTTGAAGCGACGACTCGAAAAACCCGACACCCAAAACGGATACATCCTTGACGGCTATCCTCGTAATTTATCCCAATACGCCGCTTTTGATTTTGATACGCCGACCCATGTGGTTGTCATTGAAATTCCGCGCGAGGAATCGCTCAAGCGTTTGGGAGGACGGCTCACTTGTCAGGTCTGTAATAAAGTGGGTAGTGTCAGCGATGGGATCAAGCCCGGCGATATCTGTGCGTGTGGCGGACAGTGGTATCAACGCGACGACGACACTCCCGAGGCCATCGCGCGGCGGTTGGATATTTATGAAAAAGACACCGCGCCGGTGATTGCTCAGTATGAGAAGAAAGGTATCGTGCGCCGAGTAGATGGACAGGGAAATGTGAACGAGGTGTTCGAAAGGATCGTATCCTCACTGTCATCCTGATGGAGTTTCAAGCGACCGAGGGATCCCGCGTTTAATTGTTATTGAATTATGGCTCTCATCAAAACACCAGACGAAATTTCTGCAATGCGCGAAGGCGGGCACCTTCTCTCGCGCGCTCTGAAAGCCGCCATGGATGCCGTAACGGTTGGTGCAACAATCGCACAAGTGAACGTGGCCGGGGAGCAGGTGATTTTAGATGGCGGCGGGACGCCTTCCTTTAAAGGCTATCGTTCGCATCCTGAAGATATGCCGTTTCCGAGCACGCTGTGCATCTCCGTCAACGAAGAGATCGTGCACGGTCTTGGGAACAGAGACACCGCTCTCAAAGAGGGCGATATCGTTGGTTTAGACATCGGGTGCTGGTACAAGGGTCTGTGCACCGACATGGCGACAACGGTTGCGGTAGGGAAAGCGGATCCCGAGCACGCCAAACTTATGGAGGTAACGCGTGCCTCGCTTTTGGAAGGAGTGAAGGCGGCACGTGTAGGCGGGACTATAAAAGATATCAGCGCGGCGATCGAGTCGTCTGTGAAGCCGTACGGATATGGCATCGTGCGCGCGCTGGTGGGACACGGGGTCGGGCATGCCGTGCACGAGTCTCCGCATGTGCCGAATTTTGTTTCCGATCAGTACCCCCGCGTAGAAATTCAAGATGGCATGTGCCTCGCGCTCGAGCCCATGCTTGGACTTGGCGGCCGTCACGAAGTGGAAACCGGGGAGGATGGTTGGTGCATTGTGATGAAGGATCGTTCCGTTGGCGCGCACTTCGAGGTGACAATAGCGGTGACCAAAGCGGGAGTGGAGATTTTGACGCCATTGCCTGTATAATCTAAAGAAATCTCTCTGTAAAAGACCTTGTATGTCCGAACGTCCATCAGGAATCCATGAACAACCAAAAGAAGCTCGACCCGCGTATGATTTTTCAACCATCATGGGTCTTCCGGTCGATTATCTCGGGGTTCCTAAGGAGGTCGAAGAGATGGCGAGCGCTTACTTGACACAATTTGATCATGGAGACACAAACAAAGCGCAGAGAGTGGAATGGGCCTATGCTCTACGTCGGCAGTTGCAAGAGGATTTACGTCGGGTCAAAAGAGAAGATTTGTTAGATATTTTTGAGCAAGATGAATCTTATGCTTTTTCGCTTGCCGTATACCGTCGACTCCTTAAAGATCCCGATGTCTCCCAAACCCTTGGGTCAGAGCTCAAGCGGCACGAGAGAGAAAATGAAGAAGTGAACGGCTCCTACGAAGAGTTCAAGTCCTTGGAGCAACAGCTTGATGATGAACGCGGAAAGCTCATCGCACTGCTCTCCGAGATGTTCAAACGTTCAGGTCAAGAACCCAAGCCAGTGCATCTGATGAAGCGTTCGCTTCTCGAATCCAAAGTCGAAGACCTTGAACAAAGACTCGAAGCCATCAAACACAAGAATCCCGATGTTGCCGCGCTCATTGAATATGACACCGTAAAATCTTACGCAGACCAACTGCGTACTACGGGTTTTATTTGGACTAAGTCACGCCAAAGACTCCTTCAAGAAGTCCTCCAAGGAGCCCTGACCTCTCGTCCGGTTGCCGCCATGATGGGGGAAACCGGTACCGGAAAGACAGCTCTTGCCCGCGCCGCATCTTTGGAGCTCGCCTCAAGAGAGCCAGAACGCACGGTGGGAGGCGACCAAGAGAAATTTGTGCGTTTGCTCGCAAGCCCGGCCATTCAAGAAGGGAAGACTTATTACGAGTACGGTCCTCTTCTTCGAGCCATGACCGGCAAGTCCTCTTCCATTGACGACCAGCCATCCAAAGGCGGTGGCATCTTTTTTGACGATGAGTTTAACACCCGCCCCACCTCTGTTCAAAGACAGATTCTCAAATTTGTTTCAGAAGCCAGAGCCGGACGTAAAGTGACTATTCCCGGCACCCCGCTTACCGTTACGGTTGAACCGGGGTTCCTCTACCTTGCCGCAGGCAATCCACCATCTGAACGCTACGACCGAGAGGAAACAGGTATTGAGACCAAGCGTGAATTTGCCGGAAACGTCATCAATGTTGAATACCTTGAACAGACAAAAGACAACCCGGAGTTGTATCAAGTGATGCTCGCCGCCCTCATGGACCAAAAGACCGGACGGCTCACCGCTGTCACCCCAAATGAGCTAGAACCGGCTTGGATTAAAGACGGCGCCACCGGTCAATCCCATCTTGATGAAGACCCCACACACGGGGGGTATCTTTACCGATTTGCACAGGCTTGGGGAGAACTCTTTAAAGCATTCTCTCACCAAGACACCGTTCTTCATAAGAAAGACCCCTCCAAACCCAAAGCCGAGTTTCATCTTTCTTCCTTTATTTTGGACCCCGGCGTTGTGCTCTCTTGGATTGACCAATATAAAGCTTCTCCACGCGACCGCAAAGAGCACCTTGCCGTGTTCTTCAAAGCGAAACTTGAAAAGTACCTCTCACAATTCCCCCAAGAAGAACAGACCCTTGTGAGAAAGTACTTTGAAGTTTTCAATATCCTTGCCACTCAACTCAATCTTGATGAAGTCAGCAAGCCCAGAGCGAGAGTTTTGACTCCAAAAGACGTGGGCTATCTCAATCCCAATGTGGAGCGCCCACGCGCCAAAGAACCTCCACCTCTTTTACGAGCCACTGATTTCTTAGATCCAAACACGGGTGATGTCGTGTTTCAGTACGTCAAACGGCCACTCAAGGACGGTTGGGACCCTGGAATGTCCCTCAAGCGTAAAGACACGGCTCCCGCGACCATGCCGGAACAAGGAATCTTTCTGGGATTCCTCTATGATGAAACAGCCAAAGCCGTGGACAAGACCAAAGCCATTTTAGTTGCCAAAGATGACATTCCAAGCTTTTTTGACCCGGAAAGATTAAGAGATTTTTATGATCTTGATCTCCCTCCAACTCCAGAACCGGGCGCATACGCTGAATCCCGCACTCCCTTTGCCTACGACAAAGCCAAAGCAAAAGAATACGGCTTCTCTGAACTCAAGATTGAAAAGCACGAGAAAGCTCAAGAGATCTTCATGGCCGTGTACAACCGCGACTCTGCTTTTGTCACTCATTACAACATCGGCGATAGAGATCCTGACTCCACAACGACTCCGCCCGCGGTCCTTACAACAGAGAAGTGGAAAGTAAACAAAACAGCTCTTCAAGACAAATGGAACACAAACTGTCCTGACCTTCCAAACATTCCAGAGAAGTCCATGTGGTTCTTTCAAGCTCTTACGGAGCATCGCCTGGCACAGACGATTGACAATGATGACCTAGATTTTCTCAAGATTGCCAAAGAGCACATCCCAGACTTCGGCACAGATGCTTTTCTTCTTGCCATGGATTACCCTGAATTTGATTACACCAACGACCAAGAAAAACAATCGGCTCTCACTCCACAGACCAAGAAGATTCTTCAAACCCTCTTTAACACCCAAGACCCCACAAATATCACCCGAAACGGAATAAACATTGCTCTTTGGACCAATCATGATCAACGTTTCCAATCTCAACAAGCCAAAGCAGTCATCACAGAACTTCTTAAAAACACCAATCAAAACCCTGATGACTTTGAACTGCGTCTCATGCGCTATGATGAGTACGCAAGAGCGGCAAAGACCCAATCCTACGGCAACAAAAACCTCTGGACTCATTTTGACGGCTACTACGCGCACGGCGACGGCCGCCGCCGTGGTCTCATTGGCGGTTCCCGCGGCGACGGTGGAGCCGCGCGCGTTGGCAGGGATCCTCGAGCCGCTCGCTATGACAATCTGGGCGTGCGTCTCGTGCTCTCCCGTAAATCTTCATGAGATTTGGAATCGGAGATCGAATTTGGATTAAGATTTGGAACTTGTGTTTGGATTTAGTGATTTTGTTTTTTGCAACCAACCACCAAGCATACGTCCGATTTCTCCTAAACGCGGGATGAGTTTGATGTACGTTTTCTGTTCTAAGCAGTGAACATTCACCGCGATTCTGATGTAAAGTTTTAAAGTATCAAACAGCGCAGACGCGTGAATGAGTTCATCGAACTTTTGTTCTGGTGGAGCCATGGTAGAAATAAAACAGTTTTTGATACATTCAAGCAGTATCTTTTCAATCATCGTGCCAAGCGTGAATCGCTCAAGCTTTTGAAAATCACGAATCGCGTTGTGGAGGATGAGATAAAGACAACCGAGCTCATGAATGATCGGGATAGCGGATAATTTGTCCGTAGCGGGGGGGGGGCGTGTTACTGGACAGTTCACGTAAGTTCTCGATGAATGTTTGTTGATGTATGTGTTTTGAAGACATAATTAAGATAGAAAATGTTTATCAAGCGTGGTTAGATTTCAGCAAAGGCAAGATGAAAAAACAAGATGTTCAGTTTTTTGCCGCGAATCTTGAAGACGAATTAATTTCGATTTGGCGTGACCTTTCTACGGGTTCTTACGTTCATGAAAGTTACAGTCGCTTTATTGTACATGATCCGAAACGTCGAGTGATCCATAAAGCCGCCGTTCGCGATAGAATTGTGCACCGTCTTGTTTACAATACGCTTTTTCCGGCTTTTCATTGTCGCTGGCTCGATTGTTCATTCTCCTGCCGTCCGGGTTTGGGTCAGCACAGATCCATCCATGCTGTTCACAGAGCTTTGAGGCAGGCAACAAAAAATTGGTCGCGCGAGTGCTGGGTTCTCAAATGTGATGTACAGAAATTTTTTGACTCTGTTGATCACACTATCCTTTTTTCGCTTTTATCACGAAACGTCTATGATTGCCGATTATCCGCTTTGTTAAAGGTGATTATTGAAAGTTATTCGACACAAGCCGGACGAGGTCTTCCTATTGGGAACCTCACGAGCCAGCTGTTTGCAAACGTGTATTTGCATGAACTCGACCGTCACATAAAGCACGATTTGAAGTTGAGACATTATGTTCGTTATGCCGATGATTTCCTTGCGATTTGCCAGACAAAAAAAGACGCAACTGATCTGATTGTACCGATCGCGTCGTGTTTGGAAAATAAATTAAAGTTGCGACTACATCCTAAAAAAATCATTATTCGTAAAACTTCGTGGGGAATAGATTGGCTTGGTCATGTTTTATTTTCTGATCATCAGGTTTTACGGCCGTCCACGCGACAAAGGATGATGCGGCATATCCATAGCCACGATACTTTGGCGAGTTACAATGGACTGCTCATAGGAACCGCCAGGCGTGAGCTTGATAAGCGGCTCCTTCAGTCTTTTTGTTTTTTATTGTGATTATAGGGTACGATAAAGTCGGTCGGCTAGAGAACGCATGAGTGGTTTCGACTGCTTTTGCGCCGTTTACCCCTGTCCGTTTGTGTGGCGAGAAGCGATTCAATATCGCGTGCGCTTGCAAATGGATGTTGAAGATTGCGGTGCGCGAGGCGAAGAAAGGCAAAGCGATGATGCGTCGTCGTTTGGTGGAATATTTGGCCACGCACACAGGGAGCGCACGACGACGGCCACCGCAATGGTCTCAATGGCGGTAACCGCGACAACGGTGGAGCCGCGAACGTTGACAAGGATCATCGAGACAATCGCAATGACAATCTGGGCGTGCGTCTCGTGCTCTCCCGGCGCAATCCATAATCCATAAATTTTGACAAAAATGTGGATTTACGATACCATGTTTAAGTATGATTCAACGCATTTATCAAGATTTTGAGCAGTTTTTGCTACCAGGTCGTGTTCTTGTTATTTATGGTCCAAGACGTGTTGGGAAGACAACGATAATAAATGCCTACTTAAAACAGACAAAATTTAAGTATAAATTTGACTCCGGAGATAACATTCGTACACGCCAAATTCTATCATCACAAGATTTTCCGACGATTCTTTCATACCTGGAAGGTTACGATCTTTTTGTTATTGATGAAGCACAACAGATACCAAACATCGGAACAGGATTGAAGATCATTGTTGATCAAAGACCGGATATAAGGGTCATTGCCACTGGTTCATCATCTTTTGAACTCTCAAACCAAATCGGTGAGCCACTCACAGGGAGGAAACGAACCCTCACCCTTTTTCCGGTTTCACAGATTGAGTTAAATTTTGAGCAGAATCAATTTGAACTCAAAGAACATGTACCGGATTTGTTGGTATTTGGAAGTTATCCGGAGATATTAACTGCACAAACCAAAGTGCAAAAACGAGAACTATTAACAGAACTTTCAGAGGCGTATCTTCTAAAAGATATTCTCGCACTCGAGAAAATTAAGAGCTCAAAGTATCTATTGGATCTTTTGAAACTGCTTGCGTTTCAGATCGGAAAAGAAGTCTCTTATCAAGAGTTAGCGCGTCAGCTTGGGCTTTCAGTCAAGACGGTTCAACGTTATCTCGATCTGCTTGAAAAAGCCTTTGTGGTTATTCGCGTTGGAGGATTCAGTCGAAACTTGCGAAGTGAAGTCGTGAGAAAAAGCAAGTATTATTTTTATGACACTGGACTTCGTAACGCTATCATTTCTCAATTTAATGATCTCACTCAGCGGTCTGATGTTGGCGAACTATGGGAAAATTTCTTATTCATAGAACGATTGAAAAAACGTTCTTATCAGAGTATCTTTGCAACACCGTATTTTTGGCGCACTTATGAAGGTCAGGAGATTGATTTGATAGAGGAAGGGGAAGGGCAAGTGCGCGCTTACGAATTCAAATGGGCATCTCAAAAGAAAACACGTGTTCCAGGTGTATTTCAGGATGCGTACCCGCACGCAACTTTTGATGTGATTCATCCGGAAAATTATTTGAATTTTGTTCTCTAAGTAGATTTCTACGCAAATCTTATCGAGTTTTGCTAAGATTTCAGAAGTGATATGCCTACTCCTGAACAACAGGTGCCGCTGGAGGCGCTCGGCATTAAAACGGAAACCAAAACAGAACAGGAGACTGCTCCGGATGTTGTTGTTTCTAAAGAACATCTGCGCGGATACAAAGAATGGAAACAGACGATCCCAGCGGATGTGCGTTCGCTCGTGGAGGGACATCTGCTTGGACGATCCGTTCGAGTGGATCGCGACGCGCTTCCAAGCGAACGGGATTTTTTTGATGGGATGCGGCGTTTGCTTCATGATCCTCAAGCGGACGCAAACGAGTTTGGATTAGATCCAATCGTCCAAAGACATCTTGCGGGGCTTCAGAAAATGAAAGTCGGCGATGGGTCAGTAAACCTTTTTGCCGCACTTGCCGACTCGGATATTGGCTTTGATATTAAAGCGAATTATGTTCAGAACAAGCTCCTGCCGCGCTTGGAATTTTTGCGCTCGCGTGACAGACGGCTCGTGCAGAAGGCGGTTGAATCAACCGAGAAGGCCGATGGCACGGACGTGACCGGTGAGAATAACGAAGACGAATACTCCCCACACCGCGGGCCACAGCAGGAACAGGGCGAGGGCTTGTCGGACGAGGCGGTGGCAACCATCGCGCCGTTTCAGGGAGGGTATGTGATGGATGATGTGTATGATCGTTATGATCCCGCAACGCTCACCTGGAAAAAATCTCCACGGCAATTTCAAGAGGTGGAGAGCCAATCGCTTGAGGTGTCGCGCAAACGCGTGTACCGCTCGCGCGTGCAAAATGGTCACGGAAAAGTGAAACTGCCGCGCAGGTGGGGAGTGGATGTCGCGAGTTTTCAGGGGTTTGATAACGCGGTTGTTGAGAGCGATCAGGACGGCATTGTGCGCGTGCGCGTTGGCGATGAAACATCGGGTACGTTTTCGGTTGTGATTGCTCCTTCAGCGGATGCGATTGATCTTGCGCCGCCGGATGAAACGATCGAAGAAGTTAACGACCGTTTTCCGCCGGAGCTTCTCGAGGCGGCACAGGAAGTGATGTCGCAAAATGTTTCAGACGGCATCAAAACACGCCGCATCGCTTCGATCATTCACAAACATCTTGAGTATGATCAGGATCCTCAGTGGGAAGGTGTTTATAAAGCGGATTCGTCCGCGTATTTTGAAAAAATTTGGGAACACAAAAAGGCCAAATGCGATGAATCGAATACGCTCCTCGTTCGACTGTTGACGAAACTTGGTTTGCACGCGCGGTTTGCCGGCGGGCACAGTGTGCGCACAAAGTCAAAGGCGGGCGAGGCCTTGTTACTTGAGAGCAATCGCCATGCATGGGCGTTTGCTTGGGATACGGGTTCACACGAGTGGGTGCGGCTTGACGCTACGCCTGCGGGTGATCCAAATGTCGATCAAGAAGAGCAACAGGAAGATTTAGGCGAGGGGGATTATGGGGCGCAGGAGGCCGAGCTCATGAGTCAGGAAGCATTGGATAAGAAACTTGAGGAGTTGGAGCAAGAGGAATTAAAACAAAAGGAGGAAGAGGATCCCATTTTGCGCTACGCGCGCGAGGCCGAGTGCACGCCCGAGCAGGCGCGAGAGGTGCTGGAAAAGATCGCGACGCTTCGCAAAAAGTATGCGCGCGTTCTTTTGGATGCGGATCGTCAGTGGCAGACGCTTGTGCGTGAAAATGTCCGTGAAGCGATTGTTGATCGCGGACCGGTGCAAATGAGCAAAATGGACGAAATCGATCCAGACGAACTTGTATCCGGCTATATTGAAATCCTGGCTGGAGAAAAAGATCCGTTGATCGGCAAGCGGGAGGAAACGGATCGGAAAAAAGAAAAATGGTTCGGCGGGTATGAGGTTTATGTGTCGGCTGACATGAGCGGGTCTATGGATGAGACGCTTGGCGGAGTGAAAAAAGTTGATGCCCAGCGCGATATGGTATTTTTGCTCGTTGATTCGTGCATGAACGCCTCGGTGACGGCACGAAAGTCCCAGCACAAACTCAAGGCGCCCATGCCGGTTAAGATTAGCGTGGTTGTGCTTGGGGCAGAAACAGAGATCGTTCTTCCTCTAACGGAAAATTGGGGGCCAAAAGAACAGTTGATCCTTTATCGTGCTTTGGATGCGGGAGCGGGCGGATCAACGCCGGATCATGCCGCGCTCGCGCTGATTGAAAAACAGATCGCCGTTTCTCTGCGCGAACAGGATGAGATGCGAAAGCAAAAGCCGGCCTTGCAAAAGCACGGATGGAAAACACGACGTTTTGTGATTGCCACTGCCGATGGAGATTCGGACAACCCCCGTGCGGTGAAACAATCAACCAAACGATTGCAGGAGATGGGGATTCCCATTGATTTATTTCTTATTGGACCGGAAGATGATGTGAATTTGCAAACGGTGGCACAGGCGGCGTATCCGTCCGTGACACCGATCTCCAACCCGGGGGCGTTTGCAGAGAAAGGATTGAAAAGATTGACGGAGCGAATAAAAGAAGCGTATGCGCATCCTCGGCATTGATTTTGGCGATAAAAAAATTGGGCTCGCGTTTGGGGATAGCGAGGCGCATGTGGCTGTACCGCTTGAGGTGGTTCCCAATGCGGGCGAAGAGACGATCCGGATATTCGTCAAGCGTGCGAGCGTTGAAGACATTGATGTAATCGTTGTTGGTGTTCCGCTTGCGACCGGGGGGCCTTATTCTTCCGTACAACTTGAAAAGACCCGCGCGTTCATCAAAGCGCTTTCAAGCGCGGTATCCATTCCTGTCGTTGAAGAAGACGAATCCTATACCACCTCCGAAAGCATCCGCTTGCAACGCGAAGAAGGATCACCAGCGCAAGAAGATGCGCTCGCCGCCATGCTGATTGTGCAAAGTTATATCGATCACCTATAGCGACTTTATATTCCACAACTGGTCTCGTGCTCTCACGGCGCGACTTTCGCGAAGCCGATCGTTTTTATTCGGTTCTGACGCCCACACACGGTAAGATCGAATTTTTGGCGCGCGGCGGCCACAAGCCACTTGCGAAACTCACGCCTCATTTGGAGGCCGTGGCCGAGGTTGAACTTCTCCTCGTTTCAGGACGGGTTTTTCAAACCGTTGCCGGAGTTGAACGGCGCCGATCGTTCCCGCACATTTTCAACGATCTTCAAAAACTTCTGCTCGCGCAAAACAGCCTCTCCCTTGTTGATCTTGCCACTCGCCCGCATGAACGCGATCCTATTTTGTATAAGCTCATTCTTTCTTGGCTCGATTTTATCGAAACGAGCGCATCGCCAAGCGACGAGCGAAGCGCGTTTCTTCTTGGTTCATTTTTGCTCAAGCTTATGGCAATCAGTGGGTATCGGCCGGAGTTAACGCAGTGTTTATCTTGTCGGGAAGCGATCGCGGCTGGAAATTTTTATTGGCACGCACTCAAGGGCGGGGTGGTCTGTGCTTCGTGCGTTGTGCGCGATCAGGAACAGTGGTTCAGCGCGCGCCGCATAGATGATGCCACCCTCAAACTTTTGCGCTTCGCCTCTCAAGAGTCGTTTTCAAATCAAACGCGTCCGACGCTTGCGGCTGAACAGATCGTATGGTTTCACGAGGTGTTGGAGTCGTATCTCATTTGCCATTTTCCTGTTATTCCCTCGGTTTCCATTCGCGCCGCCTGTATCAGCCCATCCCTTGCCTAGCGAGGCGGAAATACGCTAAAGTCAAGTTCAATGCCTTTGGCTTTAGGGAAGATAGAGAGGCCGTCTGATTCAGATGACTGTGAGGTTGGTCTGTCGGAGGGAACAACGGCGATGAGTCCGTTGGCCCGGAGACAGACCAACCTCACGGTCCCGCCTATGATTACAATCGCTTCGATCGCTCCGCACGTCGGAGAAGAGGTAGAACTTAAAGGATGGGCATATAATTTCCGTTCCAGCGGAAAAATTTTCTTTTTACAGTTGCGTGATGGATCCGGCAAAGTGCAAGTTGTGTATTCAAAAGGCGAAATGGATCAGGTTCAATGGGAGGCCCTTCAGTCGCTTCGACTGGAATCATCCGTGCGTGTGCGTGGACGCGTGAAGCAGGACGATCGTTCCCCCACCGGCTTTGAACTGGAGGGGATGACATTTGAAATGATCCAGCTTGCGCAGGAGGATTATCCGATCGGCAAGAAAGACCATGGTCCAGATTTCCTGCTTGATCAGCGGCACTTGTGGTTGCGTGCAGAAAGCCAGTGGGCTATCCAGCGCGTGCGCAACACGATCATCAACGCGACTTACGCCTATTTCAACGAGAACGGTTTTATCAAATTTGATACGCCCATTCTCACACCCACGTCTTGCGAAGGTACGACGGAATTGTTCGAGATGGATTATTTTGGAGAGGGAGAAGATGGGGGAACCAAGGCCTATCTCGCGCAATCCGGCCAGCTTTATTTGGAGGCTGGGATCATGTCTTTTGGACGTTGTTTTGATTTCGGCCCGGTCTTTCGCGCGGAGAAATCAAAAACCCGCCGACACCTCACCGAGTTTTGGATGATGGATGCCGAGGCCGCTTTTGTGGAACACGAAGGCAATATGCAGATTCAAGAAGGCTTGATTGTCCGAATCGTAAAAGACGTGCTTGAGAAAAATGCGTACGAGCTCAAGGTTTTGGAGCGTGATATCGAGCCGCTTAAAAAAGTCCAAGCGCCGTTTGTCCATTTGACCCATGCGCAGGCCGTCGTTGCGTTACGCGCGCTCGGATCAGACATCGGCGAACGTGATGATTTGGGAGCTGATGACGAAACGCTTTTGACAGAGCAGTATGACCGGCCGATTTTTCTCGAGAAGTACCCGGCGGAAGTGAAAGCGTTTTATATGAAGCGCGATCCCCGTGAACCGGATCGTGTGCTCAACAACGATGTGCTTGCGCCGGAGGGTTATGGGGAGATCATCGGAGGTTCCCAGCGTGAGGACGATTTGTCTGTGATTATCGAGCGCATGAGAGAGCATCATCTCCCGCTTGAGCCATTTGAATGGTATTTGGATTTACGCCGATACGGGTCGGTTCCACACTCTGGCTTCGGGTATGGACTCGAGCGCATCGTCGCTTGGGTGTGCGGCTTGCACCACGTTCGAGAGACGATTCCATTTCCACGCATGATGCATCGATTAAATCCCTGATATGATGATAAAGTTTTTAAAAGCGATGGGGTTTCTCGTGATCGCCGTAGTAAGCGCAGGCGTGGCCTTTTTCATCTGGCAATCGTTTCATGCGCCTACATTCATCAAACCCATTTCGCTTGAGGACGCGACGGCTTCAGAAAAGAAAAGAGACCCCGGGACGTATCTGATTTATCAAATGGGCCGTGTGAAGGATTACGGCTCGCAAGAGTGGGCGAACGATGATGTGAACGAGACGACTCTTTATGCGTGGAAAATTGGCGAGTCGGAACCGCACGTGATTTCCACGATCTTGTCAGAAAGTACACGTGGCGGAGTGTTCGCTTCTATTTTTGGAGAGGATCTTCTCGTGCATCGCTATTCAAAAAATGGAGCCGCTATCGTGAGTCTTGATGGCGTGGTACAGGAGATTCCTGAAATATGGGGGAGCATGCGTTCGAAAAACGGCCGATTTGAGCTCGCTTACGCCTCTGTGTACGATGGAGAGGCGAGCCAGAAATCGGGGACAATTGTTTTGTGGGATCGTGAGCAGGACACACAACAGACTTTTCGCGTGGATGATAAAAAATTGGCGTTGGACGCCGGAGAACTTCAACCCACAGCGATCACCAATGACGGATCCGTGATTTATCTCACAGCTGTTTTTTCCGGAGAAGGGTCTATCGCCCCACGCCTGTGGAAGCTGTTTACACAAAACGGCGATGTCGTAGAAGTCGTATCGCTTCATGCTCTTGAAGCGGATACGAAAACCCCGCATGCGTATTTCACGACTTTAGATCCAGATCGAGCGCTTCTGTATGTTTCCCAAATGGCGCTTGTGGACGATCCCACAAACGAGATGGGGGGCATGAGCCCAGGCGCGCCAACCACCTTGTATAAAATTGATCTTGCTCATGATTCAGCGACGCGCGTTTTTCAAGATGATTCGTTCGCGCTCGAGCCGATTGCGATTTCGCCAGACGGAGAAACGTTCGCCTACGGCATTGAAGGAAGCGCGGTATGGATCATGCCAAAAGGTCACGAGCAAAGAGCGAACGCGGATATGGTTTCCCAAGGCGCTTTGCTCGATTGGTTTGAGAGCGGCATGGTCATTCGTCGGCAAGACGACGTTATTTATCTTGATAGCGGTACGCGTCGCGTTCAGCCGCTCGGTCGCTCCATCGGTTATTACCGAGATCCGGATTATCAAACATTTGAATATATTGGTTCTATTACGATCAACCCTCTATGACTCGAACATGGATAGATCAGACTCCTTCTTTGATAGGACAGACCGTGTATTTGTGCGGCTGGGTGCACCGCATTCGTCGCATGGGCGATAAGCTTGTGTTTGTGGATTTGCGCGATGGGTCCGGTATTGCGCAAGTGGTGTTTTATAAACCCGAACTTGGGGCGGAAGTCTGCGAACAAGTAGACGTCTTGCGTCCGGAGTTTGTGATCGGCGTTGAGGGACAAGTGAATGAGCGCGGAGAAAAACAGATCAATCCCAACATGCCGACCGGTCGAATTGAAGTGGGGGTGAAGGCGCTTGAAGTGTTCAATCGCGCCCTGACGCCGCCGTTTGAGATCGATCAAGATACGTCAAACGTGGTTGAGGCTTTGCGTTTGAAATATCGCTATCTTGATCTGCGCACCGAGCGCCTTCAGCGTGCGATCCGTACGCGTAGCGCGTGGGTGCGGGCCTGTCGCGATTTTCTTTATGAGAAACGGTTCGTGGAGATCGAAACACCTCTATTGACCAAAGCCACTCCTGAAGGGTCGCGAGATTTTGTGGTGCCGTCTCGCCTCCAGCCCGGCCAATTTTTTGCTCTTCCACAAAGTCCCCAGCAGTACAAACAGCTTCTTATGACGGCGGGCTTTGAGCGGTACTTTCAAACAGCTCGGGCTTTGCGCGACGAAGATCCTCGGGCGGATCGCGGTTTTGAGCACACACAAATTGATATCGAAATGAGTTTTGTTGAACGTGAGGATGTGATACAAACGATTGAAGAAATGGTGATCAAAGCGGCGGAATCGCTTGGGTTCACGGTGAAGCAGAAACCGTTCCCGCGCTTTACGTATCAAGAAGTCATGGAGAAATTCGGTGCGGATAAGTTTGATTTGCGGACGCCAGAAGATAAAGAACACGGCGTGCTGGCTTACGCCTGGGTTGTGGATTTTCCGTTCTTCGAGCGCGATACTAAAACCGGCAAATGGACGTTTACTCATAATCCATTCTCTCAACCCAAGCCAGAATTTTTGGCGGATCATCTAGCCGGGAATAATATTGAGAAGATTCTAACAACGCAGTACGACCTCGTCTGCAACGGATACGAGTCCGGCGGCGGGAGCATCCGCGCCCATCAGCCTGAAGTGCTGGAAGCGACGTATCGCACCATGGGTTACTCTCCCGAAGAGACACAACAGTCCGTAGGGCACATGCTTGAAGCCTTCCGCTTTGGCGCTCCCCCACACGGCGGAATCGCACTTGGAGTTGAACGTAACATCATGAATTTGATGGGGGAGAGTGCGCTTCGTGAAGTGGTTGCGTTCCCGATGACAAGCTCAGGCAACACTTCCGTCATGGATGCTCCTTCCGAACTGGACGCGCAAACACTGCAAGATTTACATTTGCAAGTGAGGAAATAAAAAAGGACCTTACGGTCCTAAAGTGGGAAACAGGCAGAAGCGTTATCATTAAAGATAGCGCTTTTTGCGTCGGACTGTTCTGATTTGGGCAAACGTCCGATGGCATCCCGGATAGCTTGCAGGCATGGCCAAAGGGCATGTGTCACACCTGTGGCCAGATGTCCGTATTGCTGCTGTTCTTGTGGGTCCACCCAATGATAGGGATAGGTGGTAATCAGCCGTTGCCCCTTGGTTGGGTGCTCATAGGCGCGAGCACGGATCAAGTACAGCGGTTCGTCAGAACCGAACAACACGCGATGTGTCCCAAACTCTTGGATTGCAAGTGCGACGACATCCGCATCTGGAACCATGGAGGTATCGGTGAATAGGTTCTGGTGATGAGACAGTTCGCGGTAGCACTCTCGGAGTCCTGGGACGACCATTTTTGTGAGGCCAAGGTGAGCCAACACCACTTTCAGTCTTGGAAAATCTCGCAAGACCCGCAAGAGATCTTCCATGCAATTGGTGATGATTCTTGGAGGGTGCAGAATGATCGGTATGCCCAGAGATTGGGCCTCTTCTAATAGAGGAGGCCGGAAGTATTCGTAGATTGTCTGGGCTGAAGGTTCCTGGTAGGAAGGATACATCTTAAGCGCAACATAGCGTTGTGTCTGCAGTTCTTTGATGGTGTAGGTTTCGTCGTCAGGTAAGCCATAGAGAGCAACACGATCTCTCACGCCGCTCTGTTTGAGAAGATAGTCATTTGCGGCTTTATGGTCTACTCCGCCAAAGACTTGTGCAAAACGTACAATACGGTTGTTTATATTTGGAAAGAACTGTGTGCGAATTATCCGTGATTCTTCGATGGAGAAGAACGGAAACGTCGACAGCATGTGCCCACGCGTGCGGGAACTCATTTTAAGAACATGCTCACGCGCATTTGCATGAGCGTGAACGTCCGTGATGGATTCGGGCAACCATTCCATGAGAGCGGTTTGCCAACTGCGCTCTTTTTGGGAAAAGTCTTGGGCGTAAGCGAGATACGCTGTTTGCGGAATATTCATGTGAATCTCCTAAAAGGATTCTGGCTCTCTTACATTGACAGGAAAAAGGGAGCATGGAAAGATCCTCTACGGATTCTCTCAAGAGAATACGAGGTGTTTCATGTCTTTTTTGAGTCCTCAACCCAGCCTCCGAGTCTCTTCGGCGACTGAAGTCGCGTTGCTCGGATGGGTGCAAGCTCGACGGATCCACAAGAACATCCTGTTTTGGGATCTGGCTTTGACCGGAGGACGGACGCTCCAAACCGTGATCACATCCGAAACTGGCGGGGGGACGCTGGAGACGTTCAAACACCTCCCCGTGGAGTCGGCCGTTCGAGTTCGCGGTCGGATCCAGCTGGTTACGCGCAAGCATCGTGAGGAACTTCATGCTTCGCATGTTGAAATCGTTAACGCGGCAACGGGGGTCATTCAGCCTGCGTTAAGGGGAGATTTCGACGTGCTTGGTCAGGTGCATGCCGATCATGTCTTGGCAAATAGGCACCTGTATCTGCGCCATCCGAAGGTCGCGGCCATTATGACCTTCAGGGTCTCTGCGATGCGTGCGATGCGACGGTGGTTCGATGACCACGGCGTCATGGAGTTCACCGCTCCCGTGTTGACGCCAGTGCCTCTCTACGAGGATCGAACCGCGATCTCTTTCACCCTGCCAAGTGACGCCCCCGATCAGAGCCCCGTCTTTCTCACGCAGTGCGTGGGCTACTACATGGAGGCCGCTGTTCATGCGCTGGGCCCCGTGTACAATATGGGTCCCAGTTTTCGAGGGGAGCGTTCCAGGAGTAATCGGCATTTGATGGAATACTGGCACGTCAAGGCAGAATATCCCGATGTCGACTTGCCTGGAATCATGGTAGTCACAGAAGATTTGGTCCGCTCCACCGTGCAGACCTGTCGCGAAGAGGGGGAGCGCGTTGCTCAACTTCTGGGAACGGTATTTGCTTGCAAGGCGAGCGAACCTCCCTTTGAGCAGATCGGCTATCGGGAAGCTGTGGCATTTCTCCAACACAGAGGGAACCCTATCAAATTCGGCGAGGGGATCAGCGGGCAAGGAGAACTTGAACTCTCTCGGGAATTCAAGGGACCCTTCTGGATTGTAGGCAACCCTCGACTGATCGAGCCGTTTCCGTATGTGGTCGATCCGCACGACTCGGATCTCACGCGGACGGCGGATTTGATCTGTCCTGAAGGATTCGGAGAACTCCTTGGTACAGCCGAGAAGATTATCGATCTTCAAGAGCTTGACGTGCGAATGCAAGAAAAAGGAAAGTCTGGCGACGTTCGTTACGCTTGGATTCGCGAGCTTCGCGAACACGGGATGATCCCTCACGCCGCTTTCGGAATGGGTCTCGAACGGTTCATTCGCTGGCTTCTGGGGGTCTCTCATGTTCGGGATACGATTCCCTTTCCGCGCGTGTTTCACCGTCCGGTCCGCCCCTAAGGATCCCCACACTTCTGACGAGCTTCCCACTCGTCTTTTTTTCTCAATTTTCGCGAATGCGTTTTGCGATATCAGCCAAATGAGCATCGTCCGCGCGTTCTCCATCATGAGAGGAGAGATACCCGGGATAGGTGGAGAAAAAGGTTTTGATATTTGATTTGATTGGTTTCCACTGTTCCATTCGAGTTCCATGCATGGGAAACAATTTTGCGTGGATGTGATCAACCCCGAAACCTTCGAAGATGATTCCTGTCCGGCCAACATCATCAAAGGATCCTTGTATTTTTTTTGCAACGATGCCTGCGGCTGTGATCAAACCCTGACGGATATTCTCGGGGAGATCAAAAACATTGCTGGAGTAATGTTTTTTTGCGATCACAACCGTTACCCCTTCGGTGTTTGGAAAAATAGTAAGAAAAGCCAGGTAGTTTTCATCTTCCCAGACCCGGTGACTCTTTATGCGGTTTGCGACGATTTCACAAAAAAGACAAGGAGGTTCCATATGCGGCATTAACGCTTAATTTCTGTTGGTAACTTTGGTCGACATTTCACTGTCGGATGGAACCAGAGAAAGGCCGTAATCCAGTGAATGAGTGATTCAGGAGTCCGACAACCACGAGCACGATTCAGAACAGAGCGA
>JACRJU010000015.1 GCA_016219925.1 Candidatus Uhrbacteria bacterium | reverse complement strand
TTTTATGTGTTTACAGGCCGAGTTCGCGGTGTCGTGGTTCATACACCACGAACCCTGCCTTTAAACAGTTAATTCGTCTCTATACTAAGCTGTATTTCTGAGTTGGTCACCAACAGAAATTCGGCGTGTATCCCGCATATGAAGACGATGTGGTACGGACATCCCTCCGGGCCAGCCGACTCATCGCGGCTGTTCCCTCCGGGATCTCCGTACCACATCGTTAATCAATCTGTGCTAATCACGCAAGCCAAGTTCCTCCAGTAGCTTTCTCTGCTTACGATCCAATTTTCGAGGGGTGACGACGTGAATGGTAACAATCTGATCGCCTGAACCGCGCGCGAGTCGAATCCCTTTGCCCCGCAAACGAAATGTTGTTTCAGATTGTGTGCCAGCGGGAATAGACAGATCAACTTTTCCGTCAATCGTTTCGATTTCAATCGTGGCTCCAAGCGCCGCCTGCGAGAATCCAATTTTCGCATCGGTCAAGAGATGCGCTCCTTCGCGGCGAAAACGCCCATCGGGTTTCACAAAAATTCGCACGAATAAATCTCCCGGCGCACCTGCTTTGATGTGTTCTCCCTCTCCGCGCACGCGCAAAACGGATCCTTCTTCAACGCCCGCTGGAATGGTTACAACAAATGATCGCGACCGCCGTTCGATTCCCTCGCCTTTGCACGTCGTACACATTTTTTTTGGAACTTCGCCGCGTCCCTGACATGTGGAGCACGTACGCTTGGTTTGGATATTACCGAGAATCGTCCGTTGTACGATGACTTCAACACCCGCGCCCTTACAGGAGCGACACGTTTCCATCGCGATTCCTGGTTCGCCTCCGGCGCCTCCGCATCGTTCGCAGGCAGAGGGTTTCGTGAGGGTGATCGTTTTATCTGTCCCAAAAACGGTGTCGCGAAACGAGATTTGTACATCCACTTGAATATCGTTTCCTCGAGGCGAGCGACTTCGACGTCCACCACCTCCAAAGAGATCGCCGAACATTTCTCCCAAATCTTCAAATCCCGCGCCACCTTGGAATCCGGAAAAATCAAAACCGCCGAACCCTTGTCCGGCTCCGCCGAATCCGCCTTGTTCAAACGCCGCAGAGCCAAACTGATCGTATTGCGTACGCTTTTTAGGATCACTAAGCACCTGATAAGCTTCATTGATCTCTTTGAATTTGGCTTCGTCTCCGCCGGCTTTGTCCGGATGATATTTATGCGCAAGCTTGCGAAAGGCTTGTTTGATTTCCTCCGCGCTCGCTGATTTTGAAACACCCAGAAGAGCGTAGTAATCCTTCGCCATAAAATTATTTCAAACGAAAACCCCCATCCACATGCACGATCTCTCCAGTCATCGCATCATTCTGCGCTAAAAACAAAAACGCGTGCGCGATCTCGTCGGGTTCAATCCATCGACCCAATCGCATCTCTGACTTCATGTCCTTCTGAACGACTTCTGGATATTGATCAAAACGAGGGATATGCACATACCCAGGCGCGATGGCATTGACCAAAATTTGAGGAGACCAGAGTTTTGCTAAATTTTTTGTCAGACTGATCACCCCTGCCTTCGCAACCGAATAAGCCATGCCTGTCGGATCACCTGTGTGTTCCAATCCATACACAGACGCGGTGTTCAAAATTTTCCCCCTCCCTTGTTTGAGCATCATCGGTGCCACATGTTGAGAGCACAGAATGGCTCCAAATAAATTGCAATCGAAAATTCTTTGCCAATCCTCTTTCAAAGAGGTCAAAAAATCTTGCGACTCGTATCCCCCGGCATTATTGATGAGCACATCAACCGTTCCGAATTGTTGAACGGCTTGATCAATAAGCTTTTTAGAATCTTCGGATTGAGAAACATCCGCTTGAATATACACGGCCTTTCCACCCTCTTTTACAATCTGTTCAACGACCGCTTGGCCCCCTTGCATATTGTTTCGACTGTTTACCACAACACGCGCTCCTTCTTTTGCAAAAAAAAGTGCGGTCGCTTGTCCGATACCGCTTGAAGAACCTGTCACGACAACCACTTTGTCTTTGAGCTGCATAGAGTTCAGATTATTTCGCTAAGGTTGCGATGTGGGGTTTTTCAATTTCAAGATAAGCCGTGTAAGACATACTAACCGAATCCGTAAGCGAGCCGGCATTAAAATGGATGATCTTGTTTTCTGCAAGTCGAGAATCCACATACGTTTGCAGACCCAGAATCGATCCAAACGGCGGGACCGAACCCGGCACACATCCGGTTACCGATTCCGGATCTTGTGCAAAACTGACGCGCTCGCCAATCAGCGAACGCACCGCCGTTCCGTCCAACTTCAAATCAGCCGGTATCACAAACAAAAAATAGGTTTTCGTCTTGTCGCCACGCACCACCAAGGCTTTGGCGCCAGCGTGCAACTCAACACCGCGCACACGCGCGGCATCTTGGCTGGTCGGCGTTGGCTCATGGTGCTGGGTTTCATACGCGCATCCGTGTGTATCCAGCGCGGCAAGTATTTTTTCGTGGATCGGATTAGACATATTGATTTCTGAAAACTTTAAAACCTGCACGACAAATGTCCTCTCCGAATTCCCAAACGAATAAAATCTCTGAAAGTTCATCCTCATTAACCCAGCGTGCGGATAAATGTTCGGCGCTCAACGTAATTTGTTCCGTTTCAGTCCTGATAAGACGTACAATAGCACAGTAGGGCGTCTGTTTCTCGCCAGAATACCAAACACGGACGTCAACAATGGGACCAACTTCAAAAGCATCAAGATTAACCTCTTCTTTCATCTCTCGACGAAAAGCTTTCTGTGAATCCTCACCTTTATCGATCCTGCCGCCGGGAATAACGTACTTTCCAGGATGCGCAGCATCCTCAAGAAGCAGCATCTTTCCATCACGGATCCAAATGCCTACTTGGCTTATCATGAAATATTCAAAGTTCGTTTGCATAGTTTGAGATCTCCCGACTCCCTTTCAACTGGCTCCGCTCGCTCAAGGTTATTCGAGATGATAGGAAAGAAAGACGATGCATAAACATTCATCACCGAACGAGCGGGTGGCGTCGGCCAGGTGCCCGGTTCCAGCCGAGCGACAGCGAGGATGAACCGGGTGGCCGACGACAGGACCCGCTTCAATTGGTCATAAATGAACGTTTGGTTATTCCTCCTTCTCCTTAAATTCGGCATCAACAGGCTCATCTGGTTTTTTATCATCAGCCCCCGGTTGGCCGGCTTGTTGGGCTTCATACATCTTCGCTCCCACCTTTTGCGCAACCGTGGACAATTCGTCAGCTGCGCGCTTAATGGCCTCGTGGTCGTCGCCATCTTTTACGACTTTCAAAGCGGCAATCTTGTCCTCAACCTCTTTGCGCTCCGTTTCCGTGACTTTGTCGCCCGCATCCTTCAGCATCTTTTCGCTCGTATAAATCATCGTCTCGGCTAAATTCTGGTGTTCGACTTTTTCTTTCTGCTTCTGATCTTCTTCCGCGTGCGCTTCCGCATCCTTTTTCATCCGTTCGATTTCTTCTTTCGACAGTCCGGCTGAACCTTGAATCGTAATGTTCTGTGATTTCCCCGACGCTTTGTCTGTAGCGGAAACATTCAAAATACCGTTGGCATCAATATCAAATTTCACTTCAACTTGCGGAACACCACGCGGTGCCATGGGCAGACCCGACAAAATAAATCGTCCAAGTGTTTTGTTGCCGCCAGCCATTTCGCGCTCGCCTTGAAGCACATGAATCTCAACGGTGGTTTGATTATCCGCCGCCGTAGAAAAAATCTGTGACTTGGAAGTCGGCACGGTGGTATTGCGTTCAATCAGTTTGGTCATCACCCCGCCCATCGTCTCAATCCCAAGCGACAGCGGCGTCACATCAAGCAGAAGCACATCTTTGACCTCGCCTTGTAAAACACCCGCTTGAACTGCGGCGCCAAGCGCGACGACTTCGTCTGGGTTCACACTCACGTTCGGTTTCTTGCCAAAAAATTCTTCCACCATTTTTTGCACGAGCGGCATGCGCGTCATCCCACCGACCATCACGATTTCGTGAATGTCCGTTTTGGAAATGCTGGCATCCTTGAGGGCCGCTCCAACCGGTCCGAGCGTTTTTCGCACTAAATCGCCACAGAGTTCTTCAAGCTTTGCGCGTGTAAACGCAAGGACTAAATGTTTGGGGCCGTTGGCATCGGAAGTGATGAACGGCTGGTTGATTTCCGTCTGCTGTGCTGTGGACAGCTCGATCTTGGCGCGTTCGGCCGCATCTTTAATACGCTGAAGTGCCAACGCGTCTTTCGCCAAGTCCACGCCTTCTTGCTTCTTAAATTCCTGCAAGATCCAATCGATAATGACGCGATCGAAATCATCGCCACCCAAATGCGTGTCGCCATTGGTAGACTTCACCTCAACCGTATCCTCCGAAACGTCTAGCACGGACACATCAAACGTACCGCCGCCCAAATCGTACACCATGATCTGTTGACCTTTCTTTTTATCAAATCCATACGCAAGTGCGGCGGCCGTCGGCTCATTAATAATGCGTCGCACTTTTAATCCGGCAATCTCGCCCGCAACTTTGGTCGCCGCGCGTTGAGCATCATCAAAATAGGCCGGCACGGTAATGATGGCCTCTTCAATTTTTTCTCCCAAACGTTCCTCGGCATCCGCCTTCAGCTTTTGCAAAATCATCGCGGAAATTTCCTCCGGCGTATATTCCTTCCCTTCCATTTTCACTGCAACGCCATCGCCACGTTTCACGATCTCATAAGGCATGACCTGTTTGTCGCGCTGAACCTCTGAATCATCAAAACGCCGTCCGATCAATCGTTTGATCGAAAACAGGGTGTTGTGCGGATTGGTCACGGCTTGGCGTTTTGCCGGCAGGCCGACCAAGCGCTCGCCCGTTTTTGAAACGGCGATGACCGAAGGGGTTGTACGCGCCCCTTCCTTGTTTTCTAAAACTTTAGGTTGACCGCCTTCGATAATGGCGACACAAGAGTTCGTGGTTCCAAGATCAATTCCGAGGATTTTCATAGAAACATCACAAATGTTTAAGAAGAAACAATAACTTTTGCGGGACGGATGAGGCGATTGCCTCGTTTCCAGCCGCGTTCCACGACTTCGACAACCGACCCGGCATCATGATCACGAGAGGACTGATCGGCAATCGCTTCGTGAATATGGGGATCAAAAGCTTCACCAACTTGGCCGAAAGGCTCTGCACCCAATTCCCGCATCACGCTTTCAAGCTCGGTGCGCACATGCAGAAGGCCTTGCGCCCATGGCTCTGCTGTTTGAGGAAGGTCATCGGGTTTACATTTGAGCGCTTGATCGAAATGATCGAGCCCCGGAATGAGGCGATGGGCCAAATCTTCGAGCGCGGCCGCGCGCATGGTCACACGCTCTGTCGCCAAATCCTTTTTTAAATTGTCATAATCAGCCAACGCGCGCTTCCATCCATTCAAATATTCTTCACACTTCGCGCACGCGTCCTGGGAGTTTAGCATTTCATCAGGCATAAAGTTCGAGGATTAACTCCTTGGCTTGTTCAATCAAAGCGATATTCCTCCCATAGTTCATCCGCAAGGGACCCACGAGGCCCAAGAGCCCCTCATGAGCGTCTTCCAAATGATACTTCACGAGCACCGTCGCCATTTGATGACCGAACGGATTTTGCGATCCGATATAAACGACCGTCTGCTCTGGAACGCGATCATACAGCTGTGCCACCACTTCATCGAATTGATCCACCAGTGCCGAGACAGATCGTAACAACGCAAGCTCGCAGAAATCCGGCTTGGCAAACAGATTTGAAACGCCCGTATAATAACTCCACGCGGCATCAGAAGCCACGATGGCTGTCTCGCCCGAAACCTCCACAAGTTGTTTGGCAATTGATTTGAGTGTCTGTTCAAGAGAATTGCTTTCTGTCTGCTCACCAAAATCCGACGGCGATTTGGTGCTCTGCGCACGTTCGGGCTCAATAACATTTTTCAGATAATAGAGATAAGCCTTTTCTGTTGGCACCCGTCCAGCCGAAGGATGCGGCTGGCGCAAATAGCCCTGCTGTTCGAGCAAAAGCATTTCACTGCGAATCGTCGCCGGAGAAATATCCAATCCGTGCCGATCGGCCAGTTGTTTTGAACCAACCGGTTCAGCCGTTTGGATATAGTCTTCAATGACCAGTCGCAAAATAACATCTTGACGTATGTGTAACATATCAATTAGCACTCCTTATTATAGAGTGCTAATTCGTCTTGTCAAGAAGGATACGTCTGGCGGCTTCCATCTGTTTTTTTGCGCCTCGGGCTCGATTGAGTTGAAAACGCAGAGCCTGCTCAATTTTATCAGACGGCTCGCGGCGTCGTTCCATACCTTCTGGAATCTCGCGTATAAGCACAACCTCTCCCTTTTCTTGTTCTTGCTCGACAACGGTATAGATAACTTGATCCTTACTCTCCGAAGCCCGCAAAACGATTTGATCACCCGGACGCACAAGATCTCCGGGTTGGGTTAACTCTAATTCAAATCGTTCGATGATCTGATGTTTTGCGCCGGAAGGATGTGAAACGAGATATTGATCCATTCGGACATCATAATCCATCACATTCCATAAATCCCGATCCGGACCTGGAGGGTTAAGATCTTTCCGAACCACGCGCACGCGGTCACCTTTTTTAAATCGCGGAGGAGTCAGCACTGCGATTTCTTTAAGATCCATCTTCCCCACCCAATATTCAAGTTGTGCAATCTCCTTACGAAGAGCGCTGATTTCTTGGGGATCCACCTGCAAAGATCGCAATTTTTCTTGAAGCTGTTTTTCAACCTGCGGGATGCGCTTTCGCCACGCTTCAACGTCTTTACGTGAAAACGCACGCTCAACAACATTTTCTGGTTGTGCCGGACTTTCAACAACCGTCTTCTCGCGCCGAATGGTCTTAACGATCACCGAAATATCATCGCCTTTTGCCCGCGCGCTTGTGCCATCAAGCGAGATATCGAGAGCTCCCTGCTGCAAATCGCGTTCTGCCGCGCGATCATCTTGCAAAAGCATCAGACGCTGACGCACTTCAATCTCTCTCATTTGATCGGTTAATCCATCTGATACGACCACCAGGCGATCACCTTCTTGAAGCCGCAAATGCTTAATGTCCATCGTCTGATCATTGTTCTTAAGAACTCCAACGGCCCGACTGACCATTCGTCGATGTTTAAAATAGACTTGTTCAGGCTCTGACAATTCATCTAAAGAACTGGCTTGATCAATCCGTGTGGCTTGTTCCTTCGTCAATGCCCCTATCCTCAATCCTTCCTTAACCCATCCGTCGTCTTCTGTGAGCCGATGAAGTTGATGCCCGCGCATGAGATAAATTCGGCTATCTCCAACATTCGTATAGAAAAGATCCTGCGAATCGTCCGGCATCTGAACAACCTTTGCCAACGATAGCGTGGTCGCACAATCGCCCATGGTCGGATCCATCATGGAACGGGCCGCAATTTTTTGATCGGCCTCGACCACGGCATGCTGGATCTGTGCTCGAATGAGTTGGGAGATCAGATTTGTTTTGCGCGCCTCATCCTGCTTGTCTGAACGTCGAATATTTTCCACCTCTTCATCAAGTCGCCTCCCAAGGTACAAATTCACGACCTCTCCGGCCGCGCGAGACGCAAACCATCCACTCGCTGTAGAAACACCGTCCGCAACGACAAAAAGCCCGCTTTCGGGATCATTGATTTTGATGTCCTCGCAAAGTTCTTTGCGCGCAGGTTTTCCTTTTTCTAAAAGACCCGTGACAGGTGGCTCGCCCGTATTCTTCCACTTAGGTTCGCGCTCTTTCGCTCGGACGTATTCTTGTCTAGCGGACATGACATCATCCATAGCTCCTTACATTCTACTCTATTTAAGTAAAAACAGATTAATGTCAAGCCGTTGTGGCTTTTCGCGCGCCATGCCACGCCCGCTTGTGCACGCGATGATCACTCAACAATTCTGAAAACTTTTTGCCACTTAGAACGTTTGGAACGATGACATAGTCGGCCCCAAGCTCGTAGCAAACGCACGCCTCTGCTTGCGTATGGACCGAGACAACTGTCACGCCGCGATATTTTTTCGATTTGAGATACACCAGAAGCGAACTGCTCACCACCACGTCCGGAATGGTGGAGATGATCATGTCGGCGTTGTGGGCTTCAATCTGCTCTAACAATAATTCATCACCAACGTCGCCATAAAGGTGCGGCTCGCCGGCTTCGGAAAGCAGGCGAATAACCGTTGGATCAAAATCTACAATCAGATAGGAAAGTTTCAGGCTGTGAATGGCTTCAATGAGTACTTCTCCGATGGGGTGATAGCCGAACAAGAGAACTTTTGCACGCGTTGGAAGTTTTTGATGTTCAATGGCGAGCGAGCGCTTGGGTTCGAGCAGGCGCAAGAGCGGACCGAGGGCGCGGTAGATACGCTCGTTGTCGTAAATCAAATAAGAACTCACCGCAATGGTGATCAGACCGACCGATGTGGAAAGCGTCAACAGCTCGCTATTGATATGCCCGGCCATAATGCCGGTGGCGATCAAAATAAAAGAAAACTCCGAAATCTGCGCAACGGTTGTGCCCGCCAAGAAACCCGTGCGCGGGTGATACCCAAGTCCGCGCATAATCAAAAGGACGATGAGCGGATGACCAATCAGGATAGATAAGCTGAAAATGATCGTTGGAATCAGAAGCACGCTGGCGTGTTCAAAGCCAAGACGAGTACCGAGAACGATAAAGAAGATGATCAAGAAAAAATCGCGTAGCGGCCGGACGCGCGCGCTGATTTCGCGCTGATAGACTGAACTGGAAAGAGCAATGCCGGCGATGAGCGCCCCGATCTCCATTCCAAAACCGAACATCACCAAAATCCCAGCGACCAAAAAACACCACGCAACGGAAAAAATAAACAGCATCTCCTGCGATCGCGCAACATACGAAAGCAAACGCGGAATCAGCTTGGCAGAAACGAGCCAGAGAATCGGCACAAGAATCAAAGCCTTGAGAACAACGGAAGCAAACGCCTGCTCCGGAGTCGCCCCGCCGGTAAGCGAAGCAATGCCCAACAAAAGCAACATGGCGATGAAATCTTGTACGAGAAGAAAACCTACGCTGATGCGGCCATAGAGCGTGTCGATTTCTTCTTTATCCATAAGGAGCTTCACGATGATGATCGTAGAGGAAAAAGAAAACGCGACGGCCAGATAGACGCTCGAAACCAGATTAAACCCAAGCCCCAGACCGATCACCATGCCGATCACGGTTGTAAAAAGGACTTGACCAACGCCCGTTGCAAGCGAAATGCCGCCGACTTCTTTGAGCGATCGCCAGTTAAGACCGAGCCCGACCGTGAACAACAAAAACGCCACACCGATTTGCGACATCACTTCAAACACTTCCGTGTTATGCGTCAGCGCGAGTACGCCCGGACCGGCAACGATGCCGGTTATGATGTATCCCAAAATGAGCGGCTGGCGAAAACGAAAAACCACGAGCGAGAAAAACGCCGCCAAAACGAGGATGGTTCCGATTTCAAAAAACAGTTCCTCCACGGGCATAAAAATAGTATAACACAACTATGAGGCTAATATGCTGTCGTTCGTGTGCGATGGTATGGCTTATCAATAGAGAATTTTTCCTGTGTGGCGAGCCATAAATGATCGTTCACTTGAAACGCCTGAATGTGCGGCAGGCGTTTTTTGATTTCATTTGTTAGTTGCTCTACGGCCCAAATCGTGTGGGCTCTAATTTCGATTTCCTCTACTGATCCGTGCGGGAGTTCCTGTTGGGAGTCTATTTTTTGTGAAAGAGCTTTTGTGTATTGAAGAATATCAAACTTGCGGAGAATTTGTGGAAGTTTGTAATCTGCACAAGCAGTAATTTGATCAACCTTTTGAAGTGCTCCAAAACTTTTTCCATCAAAAATTTGATAAACGTCCGCCACAAACAACTGCGCGCGCTTTTGAAAAAAGATCGTTTGATTCTTATAAATGGACGCGTCAAAAAAAGAAGGAAATGCCTTGTCGATCAGATCCAATAGAATATGAGCGTCTCCGTCTGCTCGAGCCAAAAGGATAGAAACTTTTCCATCGAATTGTTCAACCATGATTTTTCCGACTTCTTGCACGATGCTCCATCGTTCTTCAAACAAAGGGATCTCTCCATCGCCGCGCAAAACGGACGCAAAAGTCTCCTTGGGCAACCGTGAGCATGTATCGAAATTAAGGAGATCTCCTTCTTCTTCGATGGCACGTCCTAGCGCCAAAATCATTCCCCAAGCTCCATCATATTTTTTGTTCTGATAGTGAACGGTCCACTTGGGTTCTCCCCAATAGCAAAAACTCAATACATTAAAGAGAAAGAGGAAATGGAGCTTTTCTTCATCTGAAAAATGGGAGAAATCAAACGGAGCGGCTTGCAACCAATGTGTTGCCGATCCATGATCAAACGTGCCGGCAAATTCAATCAAACGATCGTGGTTGATGCGAACATGATCGGCATGGTCAACGACAAACTTGGTGGTTTCTAGAATACGATTCATAAACAACCTGAACAATATAACAAATTCGGTTTTTTGTGGAAAACGACGCGTCCACGAATCCTTTCGCGTTCGATTCCCATAGGTCACAAAAACCGCCTGGCAAAAGCCAGCCGGTTTTTGTGGTGACCCCACGGGGAATCGAACCCCGATTTGCAGGATGAGAACCTGCCGTCCTAACCGTTAGACGATGGGGCCGGGACGGCGGCAGAATAACACATCCCACCGCTTGATTCAAGAGATCACTCGAAATGCACGTTCATCACGACGGCTGGATTATGACACGGATCTTCCGGTTTATCATTCTCGCGCACATACACGCTCACCTGTGTCGGATCTTGATTCGTCGACTGCTTGAGCAACTTCTGCTCGAGGCTCGCAAGCAAACTCATATCAATCGCGTGCACCGTATTGTCCTCGAGAATAAACGCATCGCACGCCGCGCCTCCCTTATCCTTATAATCCTCGTAACGCCCTTTCCAACGCGCCAATCCACGCGTGGTTGCCACGGCCGGCTCCTTGCCATCCGTTGCAATCTTGATGAACAAACAATAGGGCTCTTTACATCCATCCGCCATCATCCACACATTATTGGGATCAACACTGGCATCTTTGAGCCGATCGGCAAGTGGTTTGATTGCCTCCTTTTGTTGAGACTTCTGAAGCTCTTGATTCGTCGTGGCGAGATTCGCGAGCGTCTTCTCGACCGTCTTGGCGCCTTGATCGCGTGAGAACAGAACAAAGATCAAAATCAGCACGACAATACTTAAAACAAAAATGATCGTCACACTGAATCCTCCCGCGCCGTCTTTCTTTTTTGGTGTCGCCATAGATGAGATTAAGTTTCTAACCAATAAGATTCTTGCCGCACAAGCAGATCAGGAGCACGCAGAGGTTCAGCCATCAGATCCTTCACCACCTTCTCCATGCGCGCGCTCTGCGATCCTTTCACCAAAACAATATCGCCTGTATGCACGTGCGCGTCAAGCCAGTGGCCGGCACTCACCGGGTCTGAAAAAAACTCAACCGTCGATTCCGACATTCCGGCTTCGATGGCGCCGTGGCGAATCCCATCGGCCACTTCCCCAACAACGACGAGCACATCCACTCCGACCTCGGCGGCCTTAAACCCGATTTGCCTGTGCTCTTCCCCGGTGTAAGCACCCAGCTCGGCCATGTGTCCAAGCACGGCGATGCGACGCGCGTTTTGTGCGGGGTGAAATTCTGCGAGTGTTTCGAGCGCCGCCTGCATGGATGCTGGCGCCGCATTATAACTGCCGTCCAAAATGAGCGAGCCTTTGATGCCCGCAATCGGATTGAGCCGTCCTGGTTCGAACACGACTTTTGGAATCGACGCAAACACATCGGCATCACTCACGCCCAAATGACGAGCCACAGCCACAGCCGCCGCCATCGAACCGGCCACGTTGCGTCCGAGCACATTTTTGATTTCCATATCAAGTCGGCCCTCGTTCTGAACAATCCCGAACGACATTTTTGAAAACAGCTCGCCCGGCTTGAACGAAAAATCATCGCGCGTCCATACGCCATAATCCACCACATGAACATCCGCGGAAGAAGAAAATCCATACGTGACATGTGGCGCTTGCGCGTGTCCAGACAAACCTATGACACGCGGATCATCCGCATTGAGCACCACCAAACCATCTTCCGGCACGCACGCAATCAATTTGGCTTTTTCTTCGGCGAGCTCTTCGATGGAACGAAAAAATTCAGCGTGCACCGGAGAGATGCGTGTCATGACCGCTACGGTAGGCATCACGATTTCACACAAGTGATCCATATCGCCGGGGTGATCAATGGCATACTCCAACACATAAACCTGATGGAGCCGCTTGGGCGAGGACAGCAACAACGACAGCCAGCCGAACACCGAGCGACCGGGAGAAACTTTCCCCAAAATTGTCAGAGGCAGTCCGAATTCGTTGTTGTAATTTTTGATGTTGGGGGCAACATCATGAGTGGAAGACAACAAAGCGGCAATGGCATCGCGCGTTGATGTTTTTCCCACAGAACCCGTGACACCGATAATGATCGGTTGATGCTTCGCAATCAAGCCGTGAACTTTTTGAACGAGACACTTTTGGATAAATGACTTCATAATTCAACTTTTCTTACGGGTGGTACTTCGAAATACTGTAACAGAAACTGGGCCATTTCCCCAAATAGCGGCGCGGCCGTAGACTCCGCCCACACCACATCGCGCGGATGATCCACACGCACGATCATCGCGAATTTCGGCGCTTCAACCGGTCCAAACCCCGCGAATGAACCAATCGTTGAGTCTTCCGAATAGCCATTGCCATCACGACGTGCAACCTGCGCCGTACCGGTTTTGCCCGCAATGTAATATCCAGGCACTCCGGCCTTTTTTCCATGACCGTGTTCAATCACCGAAACCAACATCGCCCCAATCGTGCGCGATGTTTTTTCATCCATCACCCGCCCCACATCCTGTGGCTCGCGTTTTTCCACGCGCCCATCGGCATATCGCACCTCATCCACAATCAGCGGCTTCTTCAACATCCCGCCGTTCGCCATGGCCGCATAAGCCATGAGGAGTTGGAGTGGTGTTGCGGTGATCCCCTGTCCAAACGTCGCGGTGGCTTTATACAGTTCAGGTTTTTTTTCGAGCGCTGAAATGTTTCCCGACGCTTCAGTTTCAAGCTCGATCCCTGTAAATTTTCCCAAACCAAATCGCTTCACATAATCCACAAACACATCCTGCCCCATCTGTCGCATGGCAAAAACCATGCCGGTATTGATCGAATCTTCAAGCACTTTTGTCATGTCGGAATCGCCGTAAGACTTCCCCTCCGCATTACCGATCGGTTTGGGCCACCCCTCGACTTTCACCGAACCAGTGTCCACAAAATGTGTGGAAGGCGTGACGGCTCCAACGTCGAGGGCCGCGGCCATGGTGATCGGTTTGAAAACCGAGCCGGGTTCGTAGGCATCAAAAATGGTTGGATTGTTAAATTGATTGATGGATTTCACCGATGAATAATGATTGGGATCAAAATCCGGCGCACCGCACATAGCCAAGATTTTCCCGGTCGAAGGATCAACCACAAGGATACTCCCGCCGTCCGCGCCATGTTTTTCCACGGCGGCTTTCAACAGCGTACACGCTTTGAATTCGATGGTGCGATCAAGTGTCAAAACCACATCCGCTCCGTCAACAGCGGGAACAAGCGCGTGTTCGCCCACGGCAATCAGTCGCCCGGAAATATCTTTTTCAGAACGCAGAGTTCCGGGAATCCCAGAAAGGAGCTCGTTAAAAAATCCTTCAATCCCATATTTGCCCGACCGATTTCCATCTTGATCTGAACCCATAAATCCGATCACATGCCCGCTCATGGACGCCTCGGGGTACAACCGCGATGCCTCGCGGGTGAACTCAATGCCGGGAAGATTTAAAGCGGTCAGGCGATCAAGTTGATCGTCAGGCACTTCGCGTTCGATGGGTTCATACGGATCCTGCGGTTGGTCGAGACGCTTTTGCAAAGCGGCAGTTTTTTTTTCGTCGTAGCCAAAAATTTTTGCAAGCGCTTGAGCGGTTGATTCGGGATCCGTGACTTTGCGTGGATCGGCGTATACCTGCGCGAGCAGCTGATTCGTTGCTACCGGAATCAATTTTTCATCTTTATAATCATGAACAAAAACGGTGCCCCGATTTGGGATGAGGTTGCGCAAAATCTCGTGCTGGCCGCTGGCGAGAGCTTGATAAAAACCATGATCAATAATTTGCAAGACAAACAGTTTCACCCCGATCACGCAAGCAAACAGCAACATAAATAACCGCAAGGTCTGCAGACGCGTGTCGCGCTTTGGCGTCGAACGATCTGACCATCGAGATTTTCGCAGGGCACTCATAAACCAAATCCAAACAGTGATCCCTTCCCGCTTGGATTTCTGCCTTGAGACACCTCATCACCGTCGTTCACACCATCACCATCCGAATCCGCACGCGTCGGATCTGTTCCATAAAAGGCTTCCAATAAACTGGGCAAGCCGTCGTTGTCAATGTCTTCCGTGTCAATTATTTGCTGAATCGGAAGACGCACGGTGGCATCATTCACAAAAGTCTGTTGCGAGCCAAGGGTGCGAGAGCCGTTTGCGGAGGGTGTGAGCGTGGCGTGAAGCAGGGTGGCGAAAGTGAGCGCGCGCGATGGCGGCTCAATAAGCTCTGCGGGTTTTGGAAAATGAAAATCGATGCGGATGTCGGCTTGAACTGGATCTTGCCCGTTGTCCTGCGAAATCGGACCCGCCGTTTGCAGACGATACAGACGATGATCTTTTGTGCCGATCCAGAAGCGGAGCGAGAGTTGTCGCAATTGATCGGCGAGCATTGTGGCACGGATGCGCTGGGCATCAGTCGGTTCGTCGCCTTCTTTTGCGCGCACGAGCGCATTGGTGAATGCGTGTAAGGCATCGCTATCAAACCGAGCGTCCAGAATGCGCGTTTGCGCGCCATCGATCAATTCAGTCAGACCGTTGTAAGAAACGAGAAAAACGTCTGCCACAGACAACAGCTCATGAAGACGCTCCAATCCCTCGGGTGTCCATACGGTTTTGGTGAGCGTCAGATCAAGCGGGACATCAACCCCCAACAAAATCGGTCCCCACGAGGCCAATTCTTTTTGCTCAAAAGAAACCCATGTGCCGTCTTGTGAAAAATCCACGCCGGGAACGACGGGACCGGGAGGATGATACGTCAGATAGTCTACGCCGTTGACCCGACGCCACTCGCCTGAAAGATTTGCATAGGCGTTCTCGTCCCCAACACGCACAAGATGAAACGCACTGCGGTGATTGATGCGTGCGGGATCGCTCCAGTCAATCTGACCAGAAGTATAGAGCGTGGTTGTGATCTGTTTCTGATTTACTGTGTGCGTCCAGCTCCAGCCGCTATTTTGCGAAAACGCCCCTTGAGCCGACATGGCAACAAGCATAAGGCGGATCTCGCGTTGAGGACTAAATTTTGTGAGCACCAAATACGACGCTCCGGTCAGCGACAACACAACGAGCACACCAACGACGATAATCGAAAGGGAGCGGTGCATGACGCTCCTTATCTTATCAAATCTCGTTCAAGTCGTCTTCTGAAATGGTGTGACCGAGATAGGCGCACACTTCGCCGGTATTTTCATTTGTCACGATGCGCAAGCGCTCGCCTTCTGGCGACTGATATTCAGAAAACAGGTACCGATCATCCATTTCCGTATCGGCCTCACCTTCCACTTGCGTAATCTTCCCAGCGCTCTCGTAACTAAACTCGTATTCTTTGCCCCGAAAAAAAACACTGTCATCCGGCTCCAACTCATCCTCAAGGCTCTCAAAAAGCACCAGCTCTTCGTCATCGGGCGTGACGCTCAACAGCTCATCATCATCACCGTAAAGCCAGTAGACGATCGAGTCGTCATCAAGCTTAAGCCCACTGCGCCCCACATAGGAAAACGGCCGGTTCGCGATGCTTACGCGGGCGCCCGGCTGAATGGTTAAAAGATCGTCAATGGTCATAGGCCTCCTCTCGAAAATGTCGAATTAAATGATGTGTATATAAGTATACGATCTTGGATTTTCTGTAAAGTGGCTATTTTTGATTGAAAATAAGCGAAAATATGGACGCCTCATCTTGACAAAAGCCCTAAAACGTGATATGTTCTAGCGTCAATCGCGCCTCTCATTCTACCCAGATCGAAGGAAATGGGGAGAAGCTGGGGGCGGGATCATGGTGATTTCGTCCTCTCGAGGATTCTGACAGCAAGGAGAAGATGATGAAGCTCGAGACCCTGATCGCGTGTGCAAGGCCGTACGCCACCAGTAGCAAGCCCGGCCCCAAGGGCGGAACGCTCGCGATCGCGAAGTTCCACATCGACGAACTGGAGACGGCGTTCGTCGTCATCGGCCAGTGCCAGCTCGAGGACATCACGGCCGAGGGCAACGTGCCCACCCACCGCCGCGGCAAGATCGCGGGCGTGTTCGTTCACCTCTTCGACGGCGTCGAGGTCGTGGACGGCGTCGCGAAGGGCACGGTGGAGATCAACCTCCGGCGCGTGACCCCGTCGTGGCGCGACGGGGAAGTGCAGTACTTCCTCTCCGTCAACGTCAAGCCCACGTACAGCACCCCGGGCTGTCGCGTCGAGTTCGGTCTGACGACGAGTGCCTGGCGCATCTACGGCCCGGACACCAACGGCGGGGTGGTCACGGTGACCACCCTGTAGACCCATCTCGCCCCGTGAGAAGAAGAGTCCCGTGCATATCACGGCTGAACTCGACTTCGCGCGGGGCTCTTCTTTTTGTATAATGAGAAGTACTATGATCCTTTTATCCGCGTGGATTGGATACGACCTGCCGTTTGAACAGATCGAACAGCATCCGCAGGTCGTCTCCTGGAGAAAAAATGGCATTGAAAAACGCATAAAGCGACCTGAACATCATCTGACGGTCGGTTATTTTGATTCCGTTGATGTTGAAGCCCTGACCGCTCAACTGAAAACTCTTTCGCAAACCGTAAACCTGCCGCTTTCGCGCGCGACTCTTACATTCGACGGTTACGGCCAAATGGGCTCTTACACCTATCTCACCCCACAGTCCGCCTCTGCCCCCTCGACAAGCTCGGGGGATAAAACGGTGCGTGCCCCCTCGACCCCGTCATTCGACGGAACTGTCGCAAGCTCGGGGGATAAAGACGCGAACTCGGGAAATCCGCTTGTCACCATCAGGCAACAACTTTTGTCTTCCGGTCTTCTCAAAGAAAACAAAGATTTTCACGTTTCGATCGGCGGCGACGATCCGTTTATTGATGAAAAGCCAAAACAATCCCCGCTCGATCCTCCGCTTGTTCTCGATGGCAAACTGGTGCTCGTCGGCAAGTCGGACAACGATTTCAAACGATACTTCTGGGATGACGCGCAGGAAAAATTTGTTGACGATGCGGGCATCCCTGTACACACGATGGTGTTATTTCCAAAAATCCAAGCTGATACCGCAACCGCCGCGTACTTGCTCGCGCGTTTTGGAACAAAAAAATTTCCGGGTATCGACAAGGCTCAAGTGATCTTTTGGCCGGCCCTGCCTGAAGGCGAGACCGCGGAGAATCTGTTAAAAAAAGGCACACTCACCGTTGACCTCGGCGGAATGTTCGATCACCATCTCGTCAACAAAGCAAACGGCCGGCGCGATGCGACGGCTTCGAGCCTCGTTGCGGAATATCTCGGGCTCGCAAATCAAAAAGCGTTTCAAAAAATTCTGGCCTGGGCCAAACGCGACGATCTGGAAGGCAAAGGCACAATCAGCGACGATCCGCTCGACCGCGCGTTCGGGTTGTCTGGGTTGATGATGAATCTTAACCGCGCCTTTTCTGATAACCCGATGAAGGTTCTGGATTTTATCCTCCCTTTATTGCACTACCATATCGTCGAAGAGCAAAAACGCGCAGAAGAGCTTCCCAAGGAATGGGAGGACCTGCAAGCGTCTGGCAAAGGAGAAGTGCTCAAGCTCAAGCAGGGTTCGGCCGATTTGAAAGCGGCTGTTGTGCAAAGCGACAATATCGCCCTACCGGGATTTTTGCGCGCGGCAAAACGGATGGATCTCATCGTCCAACGCCGATCAACCGGACACACCAATATCATCACACGACAGGAGCGCAGTATTGATCTGCGGCCGGTGATTGAAGCTCTGCGACTGGGCGAGGCCCTGAAAAAACATCTTGAACTGCCAGTGGATCATCAAAAACTGCAGGCCACCGGACACATGAAAGAGGTGCCAATGTGGTATTACGACGATGCCGCAAACACGATTCAAAACGGTGGCGTCAGCCCAGGAGACGTGGAACCCACTGCACAAAGCCTCGACGAGGTGATGGCGACGGTTAAGCGAACCATCCCAATGGGAATCATCGGATCGCTCAAACGAAAAAAAGCGAGCGGACAATAAGACCTACTTCTTCACATACACGTATAAATCCGGACTACCTTCAACACGATCCACATACGAAGGCGTCCAGCCGGGAATAGGCCACACATACGTGATCACCCGCGCGCCGGAAGCCAGTTCGCTCGTGAGCTTCCGACGTATTTTTTTATACGTTTCGGGCATCAAAAATAAATACACAACATTATAAGGCGATAGATCAAAATAAAACGCATCGGCTAAAAAAATGTGATGCTGGGCGCAGGCCTTGCCGGAAAAAGCAAGCAGACCAAGCAAACGCGCATAAGCCCACTGAAGAACCGACAACTCGACTCCGTGCGATACGGCCCCGGAGGTTCTCGCGAGGTGTCGGCACACGCGCCCTGTTCCACATCCCAGCTCGACGAAGCGATCCGTTTCTTGAAGTTGCGCCAACCGCTCGATGCGTTTGAGATCGCGTTTCCAGGTTGGCACCCATGGCGCGCCGCGCCACGCGGCATAGGCGAGCGAGGCAAGCAAAAAAAATGCGAGAAGAGAAAGGATCGGCCAAATCATAATTGAAAAGGTTACCATGTCCCTTGATTTTCATAAACAGGAACGCTATGATCCTCCCTGTTGTACATGCTTGAACGACGAGACGGGCCATAGCTCAGTAGGTAGAGCGCCAGGCTGGGGGTCTGGAGGCCGTGGGTTCGAGCCCCGCTGGCCCGACTCATTGTTTAAGAAAAAATAGGAATGATTCGTCGGGCTGTGGCGCAGTGGTAGCGCGCTTCGTTCGGGACGAAGAGGCCGCGGGTTCAAGTCCCGCCAGCCCGACCAATCATTCGTATCACAAGACCGTTCAAGGCACAGGAGACAGATTTGTGACCCTATCGGAGGGAACAACGACGATGAGTCCGTTGGCCTGGAGATATGGTCACAAATCGGTCTTCATCCAATGGGAGGTCTTTTTTGTTTGAAGCGAAAGCTCGGTGTACAATAGAAGCCAACGGAGGTATGGCAACAAAAAAATTTTCCGCGCGCGACGTGCGTGAACTCGTGCACCAAATGCAATTCAACAAAAAGGAGCGTGTCAAACGCTTCCTTTCGCTTGCGCCGGAAATTCGAGCGGTGCTCTTGTGCAACCTCGGTAAACAAACCCTCAATGACATCGCAAGAAAAATCAAAGATGAAGTCATCATTGAAGCGCTCAATGAGTTGGATCCCGATCAAACAACGGACCTCTTAAGACAATTCCCAAAACTCCGACGACACCGTTTGATCTCGCGCCTCACGCGCGAGCTGAAAAATAGCGTCGAGCTCTTGTCGTCGTTTGATCCGCAAACGGCCGCGGGACTCATGAGTGCGGACTATATCCAAATCGAAACGGGTGAAACGGTTCAAGCCGTAGCGCGCAAAATCAAAGAGCATGAATCGCGCACGGGCCGCATCCCAACCGTCATCGCGATGCGCGCGAACAAAATCATCGGCTACATTCCCGGCCACGCCTTGGCCATCGCTCGTCCAAGCGAGCCGATCGAACGACTCATCCGACACGTCCCCTCCATCGCCCATGACGCCAACCATGCAGAAGTCCTGGAAGTCTTCCGCCAGCATCCGCACGCGCGCGTGGTCGTACGAGGTAAAACCGGAAACGTGATCGGGGTTATTTATTCCGATGACTTGCTCAGTCGCATCTCTAAACACGAATCCGCTTCGCTTTACCATTTGGCCGGCGTGCGTCAGGAGGAAACGGTCGCAGATTCCACATGGGCGAAGGTATCCTCGCGTTACAAATGGCTCATCATCAACCTTGCCACGGCGTTTCTCGCTTCGTTCACGGTGAGCTTGTTTGATGAAACCATTTCAAAATATGTTTTGCTGGCCGTCTATATGCCAATCGTTGCAGGCATGGGCGGCAACGCCGGAACGCAAACGCTCGCCGTTTTGGTGCGCGGCATCACGCTCAATCAAATCGATTTGAAAACGGCGTGGCCGACGATTTCTCGTGAACTTTTAGCCGGTCTCATCAACGGGGTGATCAACGGTCTGATTGTAGCGGCCATTGTCATCTTGTTTAATCATGATCTGCGTTTAGCCCTCGTCTTAAGCATCGCCATGATGACAAATCTTCTTGTCGCCGGATTTTTTGGAACACTCGTCCCGCTCATTATGAAACGTCTCGGAAAAGATCCAGCCTCTTCAGCCACGGTGTTCATCACCACCGCGACAGACGTCCTGGGATTCCTGACGTTCCTCGGTTTGGCCACGATTTTGCTTCGCTAAAAATCCAATCCCTCGCGCGCCGGAACGCCCGAGTAAAAATAATGCTTACGCAGGCGCATCTCGCTCACAAGGTGCGCTTTTTGGATAAATGAATCTGGCACATTGCGACCCGTCAACACAAGTTCAGTCCGCTCAGGTTTTTTCTTAAGCAGATGAAGAACAGAAGATTCATCCAGCATTCCCAAAGAAACGGTTGAGTTGATCTCATCGAGGACGATAAGATCAATCCCTTGCGCCAGGGCTTTTTCTGCTTCTGCTAAACCGCGCGCGGCTTCTTGTTTATCTTCTTCGAGAATCGAAAAATCAAACCGACCGGTGACGGGGTCAATACGGTCGCGTCCGGTCGCAACGAACGGTATCCCAAGCTTCTCTAAAATCTTGCGCTCCGAATAATGCGTCGTTCCTCCTTTGTCAAAATAGATAATGACAACGCGCTTACCGATCGCGTGTGCGCGCATGGCCTCCCCAAGGGCGGCTGTGGTCTTCCCTTTCCCGTTGCCGGTAAAAACCTGAATCAATCCAAACCCTTCGCGTCCTTTGATCGCATCGTCCGCGGCGGTCACGATGCCTTCGTTATTTCGATACGCCTCAATCGCTCCGCGCACCGCATCGGTCAGTCCTTCAGGCAACGGCCCTCGTGGGTCATACCACACAGATTCTTTATGCTCATCCGACAAGGTGATGGCCTCGTCCCGAACCGGCACCGCATAAAAAACCCCGACGATGGGTTCGTGTTCGACATCGCCACGCACGCCCCAAAGATCAATATAAAACGGACGCGCGAGCGCGGGGTCAATCGAAATCCCTACCTCTTCTTTCACTTCACGCGCCAAACCTTCACGGGGATGCTCGTGTGCTTCCATCCGCCCGCCGGGAATATCCAATCGGCCGGCGGAGTTGGCATGATCGCCCTCGCCCGCATAACGAATAAGCAAAATTTTTCCTTGGGGGTTGATCAAAAACGCTTTATTGGCAACGAATTTTTTTTCCATAGCGCTTAATACGCAAACATCGGCACCTCCGCTTTCACAGATCGCGCATCAACCAAACTTTCCTTTCCGTCATACGTCCATACGGTCACTCGACCTTTAACATCTTCAGGAAGTTCCGCTCCCGCCCAGAGCACATAAACCGTTCGACGACCGATGGTAAACCGCACCACGCTTTTATCGAGCCAGTCGGCTTTCTCAAAATGATCGAGCTGTTGAACCACGCGCTGGAACGTTTGCTCGGCGGGTTCGCCTGGGCCGCCGGTAGGATCATTTTTTCCCACATCAAAAATCACCTGCGCACCACTCGCAAACGCGCTCGCATACCCGATCAACGTCTGCGGGGCCTTCTGTTCATCAGACCACTCCTGCTCTTGCGAACCAACCAAAGCTTCTGTCATCCAAAACGGAATATCTTTCAAATTCGCGCTGTTCAAAAACAAACGATAGTCTCTGGCGAAAAAATCTTCGGACGCTCCAATCGAATGAACATTCCCCATGGTCATCAAATCATGACCGCTTTGTAACACCGTACGCCAATACGTTTGCGCCTGGTTCTGCATCCCAGACATCCCCGCAGGGACAATCACGGCGTTTGAGTCCGCTTTCAAAATGACCTCGCGCGCCAAGCGCAACACATCCACATAGCCATTGGGGCCGGATTGGAAAAAGGTGATGTCCTTCGTTTGAAGATCCGGCTCGTTGCCGACTTCCCAGTGCGTTATTGGATATTTCAAGCCGGGCATGTCATCAAACCCATCGCCGTCATAGCGCTCAACAACCTTCTGGACCCACTCTTGAAACGAATCGTTGTGACAGACGTCGCCCAGATGCGCCAAGCCGGAACCGAATGGATTTTTTACCTTCGGCTCTTTGGCGCGACAACGCTCTTGATCCCACTGGGCAAACGGCCAGAGAGTCGCGAGAATCGCTTGATGGCGCGCTTGCCAATACTGAACAGTTTGGTCGGCCTGCGACCACTCGTAAACGTCCTGGCTGGTTTCAATCTGATCCCACCAAAACGGGCCGGGATGCGGCCGCACCCACCCACCTGCGATGAAACTTTCGGTCACTGGTCCGCCAACCAATCGGCCAAAATGTGATGTGCCGATTTGATTTGAAATAGCGGTTTGACGAGAACATCCCGCGCCAACTAGCATGATCAAAACAAGAAAAGCGGTGACCTTCTTCATAGCGATAATCTTTTTTGACGAACTTTTGTTTCCTTAGGGGTATCTTCAATAGTGAACCCGAGCTGTTCGATCTGTTCGCGCAGTCGATCAGACGCTGACCAATCTTTTGCGTCACGCGCGATTTCGCGCTCGGCGATCAGCGCACGTACCTCTTCTGGGATAAAAAGGGGGGTTGCGATATACGCTTCAAGTCCAAGACCGAGCACGCGATCAAACTTCAACATAGACTGAGCTTTACCCGAAGTCGGCAATGCCCCGTCTTCAATCATCTCCCACATCACCGCGAGCGCTTGCGGAGCATTCAAATCATCTTCAAACGCCGCGTCAAATCGCTGTTCATACTCCGAGCACCCAATCTTCGGTGTGTCCCAATCGCGCACGGTATCGTACAGGCGATGAAGCGCATTTTGCGATGCGGTAAGTGCCTTCCAGGTGAAGTTGAGCTTGGTGCGATAGTGTGCACTAAGGGTGAGATAACGAAACGCGAGTGGATCATAGCCTCTGTTGATAAGATCCTGAAGCGTGAACAAATTGCCAAGCGACTTGCTCATCTTGCCCCCATCAACCGTCAAAAATTCACTGTGCATCCAAAACCGCGCCTCATAAATGCCGCAACATCCGATGGATTGCGCAAGTTCGTTTTCATGGTGAACGGCGATGTGATCCACGCCGCCGGTGTGAATATCAAACGGGAACCCGAGATATTTTTTCGACATGGCCGAACATTCGATATGCCAACCGGGAAACCCCGTCCCCCACGGCGCATCCCATTCCATTTCAGGATCTCGCAAAATTAATTTCTTTCCTTTCCAGTTGGTATTTACTAAGGTTAACCCACTCTTCATGTTTGAAATGTAATCTTCTCTGCTAATACCATTTGGATAACTAAACTTCCATAATGCAAAATCTGTTGCATTTTTTTTTTCTTTCATTGCCACGCGGATGCCACCTTCTTTTTCATTACTTTTTTGACCTGAAAGAATTCCATAATCATGAAGCTTTGAAGTATTAAAATAGATCCCATCTGTCGTCTTATATGTAAAACCATTCTTTTCTATATCTTTAATCATTTGAATCTGTACCTTAATATTATCTGTGGCACGCGGATATTCTGTGGCGGGTATAATGTTGAACTGTTTAATATCCATCTTAAACTGTTTTTCATAAAAACGAGCCAATTCACTAAGCATCGGATGTAAAGCTAGGTTTTCGGAATTGAAAAAAATCTTTTCATTACATTTCTTGTTCTGACATATCACATATTGGCTTTCTAAAGTCGTATTTTTAAAAATTCGATTATCCTCTGTTTGATTTTTTTTCAATATCAATCCACTAATGTGGAACTTCTTGCACTTAGGACAAATAAACGCTGCACGTTGCGAAACAAGCATCTTATCTTCCCCTTCGTCGGCATCGTCCGTAAGGTGGCCGACATCCGTAATATTCATGACGAACTTTACCGCCAGATCGTTCGCACTCAGCACGCGGCGCAAAAGGTCTGCAAACAAAAACGCCCGCATGTTTCCAAGGTGGGCAAACCAGTAAACCGTTGGACCGCAGGCATAAATCCCGACCCGCCCTTTTTTGAGAGGTTCAAACGGTTCTTTTTTGTGCGTGAGCGTATTGTAAAGCTGAAGCATACGCAGGTAAGTATAACAAAAAAAGAGACCGAGACAAGCTCGGAAGTACAGATTACAGAAGATACAGATTTCAGATCAGTACAGATAGACAGATGATGGATATACGGCCAGTGGGGGCCCGGCTGGCCATTTCCCCATCCGTGCTCGCAAGCTGCGCGCGGATGGGGGCCCCATGGCCGCCTCCCCACTGGCCGTGACTACTTATCCATTCGCAATGCGACTTTATTGCCCGAGCTTGTCGAGGGCTTTAATCGTCGTACCCGCGACCGATCACCACCATCGCTAACACCGGCAATGAGACCCATGCCGCGCGCGCAATATCGCTCGTAAAAAACGCTTGTGTAAGTGGTGAAAGCACACTTGAAAGACTGGCCGGAAAAAAAGACAAGGTTACACTGATGAGAAGTCCCACATGAAGAAACGAAAAAATCATCACCTGCCAGAGTGGGCCTTGAGCCGCGGCATGACCAAGAGTGCGCAGAAGCGCGGAGTGCGAAAGAAAAAAGAAAAGGAGAATGAAGATGCCAAGGAAGACGGAAATACGCAACGCAAAGGCGTCGTTGACGGAAATGTCAGCCGTGAAAGCGCTGATGAACGGAATATAATTGACGATCGCCAACGCCATGTAGATCGAAACCAGAATGACAATGATGCGATCGCGACCGAGTGAAATACCGTAGAGCAACGACGCGATAATAAAAAAGAGCACGATAAACAAATCCCAACTGGGCTGAAGCCAGTTGATCTGTGCGAATACGCGCGTCGCTTGACCAGCGTCAATAAAAACCGTTGAAAGCATACCTCCTTGAATCTCGATGATAAAAGTATAACACGTCCGTTTTGAGAACACTACAACCAGGCCCGTGTCTGCAGGCACGAACCGATCACGATCTATCCTGCCGGAGGGAACAACGGCGATGAGTCCGTTGGCCCGAAGGCAGGATAAATCGTGATCGCAATCGTAACTTACGGTCATTTACCTCGAGATCCTTCAGTCGCTTGAAACTCCTTCAGGATGACACTCTTCATAAACCAAAAAAGAGCGCTCGGCGCTCTCCTTTTTCGTTTTATCTATTTTGCCATGGCGTACGAAGGCGCACCGGCTTGCACATACACCGGTCGCTCGGCCTTGACCAGTCCGATCATCTTTGTCGCGCGCGCGATATTATCGAGCGACTGGGCCTGCTGGGTGGCCACTTCCATTTTTTGATTTGTAATCGTTAAATCGTTAATGCGCGTTTCCAGCTCACGCATTTGATAACCCTGCGATACGGTGCGATTCACTTGCACCACATAACCGATACACAACGAAATCAAAACGATCAACGAAGCGACATTGAACCAGGCGCGCGAGGGCATTCGCCAACCCGAGTGTTGACGATGCAAAACAAACGAAGGAGAAAAAGTTTGAGACAGAGCCATACGGTGGGGACGTATGTGATCGAGAATTAAGAAATTTTTTCCGCAACGCGCAATTTGGCGCTGCGGGCGCGGGGATTTTCCCGCACTTCCATGATCGATGGCTTGATCGCATGGCGCGTCAGCACCCGCAGATCAAGACGCTCTTTCATAAACGTCTTGACGATGCGGTCTTCCAACGAATGGAAGGTGATGATCGCCAGCCGGCCGCCGGGGCGAAGCAGATCGACGAGATCCGGCAAGGCTCGTGTGAGCTCGCCCAACTCATCGTTGACGGCAATGCGCAAGGCTTGAAACACGCGCGTCGCCGGATGAATCTGTCCTCGCTTCGGGACCACTTTCTGCACACACTCGGAAAGCTCAAGCGTCCGTTCAAATGGACGCTTTTTGCGTCGCGCGATAATCGCTTTTGCGACGTCTCGCGCCTTGGTCTCTTCCCCGTATTGTCGAAACGCGCGTGCCAGCTCATCTTCACTCCACGTATTGACGATGTCCGCAGCCGTCAGGCCACCAGACACGTCATAACGCATATCTAACGGTCCATCAGACCGAAAGGAGAAACCGCGACTTGGATCATCTACATGAATAGAGCTGAACCCAAGATCCAGAAGGATTCCATCGACGGCCGTAAAGTGATGAGCATACGCGCACGCTTTAACGTTGGCGTAACGGTCATGCACAGACACGACTGACGCGCCGAAACGAGAAAGCCGATCTTTCGCGACCGCAAGATTGCTTGCATCGCGATCGATCGCAAGATATCTAACGGTCTGACGGACCTCAGGGAGAACGCGCTCAAGCAAAGCCTCAGCGTGTCCCCCCTGCCCCACGGTACCGTCAATGAAAGATTGGTTCGGCTCCGGTTGGAGGTACGTAAGCACCTCTTGAAGGAGGACTGGAATATGTGTTGTTGACATATTGGGTCCCACTCCCCCTTATGCTTCGGCGACTGCCGAAGGTTGGGTAGCCGGCCTTATGGCGATAGAAGTCGCCCCAAAGCCCGCTACCCCTTTAGCTAAAATCCCAACTCCCCCAATTTCTCCGCGACGCTATCAGCATCGCTCTCCACACGTTTCTTGTATGTTTCCCATTTCGCCTCATCCCACAACTCGAGACGATTGTACAGACCAGCCAGAATGATGTTCTTGCTCATCCCGGCGTACTCTCGGAGGTATTCCGGCAACACGACCCTCCCCTGTTTGTCCAATGCAATGTCCATAGCACCCGCAAGCATGAGTCGGGCGAAGGCACGGCTGTTGGACTGCCCCAGGGGCAAACTTGCTAAACGCTCCGCAAGCTTGTCCCACTCCTCCTTGGGGAACAGGAAGAGGGACGTGTCGAGACCTCTGGTCACCACCGCCCCGCGCGAAAGCTGTTTGCGGAACTTCTTCGGAACCGCGATGCGGCCCTTGTCGTCCAGCGTGTGCTTGTACTCGCCAATAAACATACGGCGCGGAGTGGGAGGTGGAAGGTCACTTTTTAGAAAATAAAGTGAGCATCGGAACGACTGTTCCAATCCCCACTTTGTTCCACCTGCATCCATTTTATTCCACCCTTAAACACCCGTCAACACTTTTTTCCATTTTTCTATCACTTTTATTTCGCTTATTTTAGCTTAAAATAAAAACAGGCCTTGCGGCCTGTGGATAAAAACTTCATCATGTTACAAAACAATTTGAGCAAGCGCGATCAACGCCACAATCACCCAAATCGCATTCAACACCACGGGTTGATAATTGCGATCGAACCACGCATCGATTAAAATTCCCGCTCCACCTGTGGCATTGAGGATATGATAGAATGTATGCTCACGGGAAAGCCAACCGAGGCTGATCGCGGCATAGGCCACTAACACGGCCGCCACGCCATACCAACCCAAAATTTCAGCGAGACGATGGTACCCTTGTCTTTTCATATGATGGAATGGATTTTTCTAAAACTCCTTGAGCCGTTGTGCAAGCGACAACTGCATTATCTCGCAACCTTCGCAAAACGAGAAGGTCAGCTTCCCCTTTACGCCTTTCGCGAACTGACCCATGTGGTGCCGTACGCCGCTTTTGAACTGCTCATTATTCGCCAAACGCCTTCCGGCAAAGAAATTTTGCTCACACGCCGCGAGCCGAATGATCCGGCATGGCCACACTTATGGCATTTCCCCGGAACGATCGCGCGCATTACCGACACTATAGAACGCATCACCACGCGATGGGAACAGGAACTCGGTGTAAGCCCGCTTCCGGCACAACCGCGATATCTCGCTATGCAGTTCGATGACGATCATCCCTGTGGCCGCACTCTGCATCTGTTCCATGTGATGGAAGTCAGTCTCCTGTTTGAACCCGTCGAGGGGATGTTTCACCCTCTCAACGATCTCCCTTCCGACATGATTGGTTTCCAAGTCAGCCAGCTTTCAACGCTTCGCGCCAAAAAAACGCTTTAAACGCAAAGATCGGTGATACGAAACCGCAAACCGATGCGCCTCGTCGCGCGCCCACTGAAACAACTCTTTGCCACGCTTCGCCACTCGCAGAAGCTCGAGATTTGAATGATCAAACACCAAACGATCCTGTTTACGATCAAATCCTTTTGCGATCCCCATGAGAGGAACCTGGATTCCCAATTCATTCATGACATCCTGCACGCGCCGCACCTGCCCCTCCCCGCCATCAATCACCATGATCTGCGGCAAGGGCCAGGCCTTCGGCGCGATTTTTGTTCGCGCCAATCGACGACGCATCATTTCTTCAAGCATCCCCACATCGTCTGGACCGATCACTGTTTTAATTTTGAACTTACGATAGAGCGACTTGGTTGGCTTCCCCTCTTCAAAAACAATCATTGAGCCAACGGCGGATGTCCCGGAGATATGGCTGATGTCGTAAGCTTCAATTCGTCCATCAAGATCAACAGCCTCGTCCGACACTGATGTCGCATACGGCAACTCAATATCCTCACGCGAAATCAGCGCCACGTCTTGAATATGTTGAAGAGCATATACGTGTCGGCGTATCGCGGCCGCCTCTTCGAATTTCAACGCATCAGCTGCACGCTTCATATTACGCTCCATCGCGCGCATCAAAACCTTTTTCTTTCCATCAAAAAAAAGAACGAGCTGGCGAATGATGGCACGATACGCTTTTTGGGTGATGGCTCCCGTACAGACGCCCGGACATTTTTCGAGATGAACGTTGAAGCATGGGCGGTGGCGGCCGGTCACTGATGGTGGATTGCAATCGCTCCACGGGATGGCTCGACGGATGAGATCGAGGGCTTTTTTAAGCGAAGCCCCAGAGGGATACGGGCCAAATACGCGCAAAAATTTTCTCTTGGCTTGCGCCGTCAGGGCGGTTCTAAAGGGATCAATTCCCAATCGCTCGAGCTCATGCCCACGCATCAAAACGGGTTTTGGATACGGCTCGTTCGTGATCACCAAATACAAAAAACTCTTGTCGTCGCGTTGGAGAATATTGTATTTGGGTTTCTTGGCTTTGATTTGATTGGCCTCGAGTACCAAAGCTTCAATCACGGTCGGCGTGACAATATAATCGATCCGCTGGATCTGTGCCACCATATCGGCAATACGATTTTCATGCGCTTTGGTGAAATAGGAACCGACGCGTGAGCGCAAAGAAGTGGCTTTCCCTACATAGAGGAGCTTGCCCGCGACGTCATAATAAAAATAGACTCCGGGTTCATCCGGCAACGTTTTGTTCCTTATTGCGATATATCCTGGGATCATAATTCATTGACGTTTTCTTGTTGCGGGCCCCGCACAACGATGTTAACCTATAGTCATCACATTATGAAACGGGACTTAGAAACGAGGAAAAATTTTACAGAACGCCGTTTTGGAGCTGATAAAAATGCGAACGGTATCCGTAGATACCGAGAGTATTTTTATCAGTGAAAAACAAGTCCTGTGAAATTTTTACCGTTTATCGAGTCCCGTTTCATAATGTGATGACTATAACGGCACCATTAACTCATTATCTCTCTTATGCTCAAGTACCTCCTTTTGTTGCCAGCCCTTGCGCTCATTGGTGCTGGCTGTGCCCCCGCGGCTTCCGTAAAAGCTCCTCTTGCCGATTCTCAACCAAATACGCTCGATCAGGCCGGCGAAGAAGCCTCCGAAAGCGCACAAGAAAAAGTCCAAGAAAACGAGCAGGGCGAAACCGTTGTCCAGTCCGGCAATATCTCGGCAACGATCACTCCACAAAACGACGAAGCGACTCAGCCGACTTCAGAAGACGGCGTACCTGTAACCGACATTTCGCTCGGTGGCGCCACTCAAAAAGTCAATATGGAGGCGGCCAACTTTTCGTTTGTGCCAAAGTCGCTCACAGCCAAGCCGGGCGAGAAAATGCAAATCACCTTCACAAAGAACAACGGCTTTCACACGTTCGTCATTGACGAAATTGGTCTGAAGTATGCCATTAAGCAAGGCGAAGCCGTGACATTCAATGCGCCAACGAAGCCAGGAACCTACGCGTTCTACTGCGACGTCGGCTCTCATCGGGCCAACGGCATGGAGGGAGTTCTGATAGTAAAGTAACAAAGAACCAGGTGAAGAAACAGGTGGGTACACTCTCGCCTGTTTTTATTTGCGCTTGCGGTAGATACAAATTACAGATCAGTACAGACCTGACCGACGCCCCCCGCTCGTTCGGTGAGGAATGATTGATTATATCGAGGAGGCATGGACTACGCCGCATTGCAAGAGCAGCCCTCGACAAGCTCGGGCAATCAAGTCGCATTGCGAATGAATAAGCCGTCACGGCTAGTGGGCAGGCGGCCATGGGGCTCCCATCCGCGCGCAGCTTGCGAGCACGGATGGGGAAATGGCCAGCCGGGCCCCCACTGGCCGGCGTACACGGACAGATCCCGCTCTTACATCATCACCATTCATGAGACGGATTTGTGACATGCCCTGATCTCTTTTCATCAACATGGACAACGTGAAGATGACCGGCAAACAATCCGTTGGTACGATGATATGAACACAGGGGAATCCATAGGGTTCCTCCCGTGATTCACCTGTGTTCATATCATCGTACCCCAAGGGGAAGCCATTCCGTCTCACACATCACCTCTTTAACACCCGCTTCAGATACTGCCCGGTGTAACTTTTTGCATGACGGACGATCTCCTCCGGAGTTCCCGCGAACACCACCTCGCCGCCCAAATCTCCCCCTTCCGGTCCCAGATCAATAATCCAATCAGCGGTCTTGATCACGTCCAAATTGTGTTCGATTACAATCACGGAATTTCCCTTGTCAACAAGCATGTGAAGCACTTCGAGCAATTTTTTCACATCCGCGAAATGCAAACCGGTTGTCGGCTCATCAAGCAAGTAAAGCGTGCGGCCGGTCTGACGCTTGGAAAGTTCTGTAGAGAGCTTCACGCGCTGGGCTTCACCCCCAGATAATGTCGGCGCTGGTTGACCGAGCTTTACATACGACAATCCAACGTCATTGAGTGTAGAAAGCTTATCTTCAATGGCTGGAATGTCTTTGAAAAACTCTCGCGCCTCTTCCACGGTCATCTCGAGCACTTGAAAAATATTTTTATCCTTGTATGCGATCTCCAACGTCTCACGATCGAACCGCCGCCCTTTGCACACGTCACACTTCACATACACCGTCGGCAAAAAGTGCATTTCGATCGCAATCATGCCATGACCTTCGCAATGCTCGCATCGACCACCAGGCCGATTGAAACTGAACCGACCGACTTTGTAGCCGCGATAGCGCGCTTCAGCCGTCAGAGCAAACAGCTCTCGAATCGGTCCCCAGGCACCAGTATAAGTAGCGGGATTGGAGCGCGAGGTGCGACCGATCGCCGACTGATCAATCAAAATCGCCTTGTCGATATACTCGATGCCCAACAAAGATTTGTGCGCACCGGGGGTGTGTTTACTGCCATAGAGACGTTTCGCGATGGTTTTATACATGGTCTCATACGCGAGGGTTGATTTGCCTGAACCCGAAACACCCGTGACGCACACAAAACGGCGCAGAGGAATCTCCACATCAATATTTTTGAGATTATTCTGTGAAGCGCCTTTGATTTTAATGGCATCCTTGCCAATGGTGCGACGCTCTTTGGGAATTTCAATCTTCTGGTCGCCACGCAAATACGCCGCGGTCAACGATTTTTTATCTTCAAAAATCTTCGGCGTCGCTCCAGCCGCTACCACCTCGCCACCATGACGTCCAGCCCCCGGCCCGATTTCCACCATATAGTCAGATGCGAGAATCGTGTCCTCATCATGCTCGACAACGATCACAGTGTTGCCCAAATCGCGCAGATGCTCGAGCGTACGAATGAGACGATCGTTGTCGCGTTGATGAAGCCCGATCGTGGGCTCATCAAGCACATACATCGCTCCGACCAATCGCGTGCCGACTTGCGAAGCGAGACGAATACACTGAGCTTCGCCGCCGGAGAGCGAGCCGGCCATGCGGTTGAGTGTCAGATAATGCAAGCCGACATCCAACATAAACTGCAACCGTCCCTGGATTTCTTTCAAAATCGACCCCGATATTTCTTGTTGTTTTTCTGTCAGGGAGATGGAAGAAAAATAGCCGACCGCTTCGTCAATGGACATACGTGTGACATCCACAATCGAAACCCCCTTCTCCTCCCTGCCAGGCAGCCACACGTACAAGGATTCTTTTCGCAAACGCGCGCCCATACACACCGGACACAACTCCTCGCTAAATAATTCAGCCGTCCCAAGCCCGGTACAGGCCTGACAGGCCCCATAGGGCGAGTTAAATGAAAACAAGCGCGGTTCAATTTCTGGAAAAGAAAAACCATCTTTTGGACAACTGAATTTTGCCGAAAGCATCTGCTCTTTTCCGTCAGGATAGACGATCGTCGCCACATCATTGCCGCGACTAATGGCGGTTTCAAGCGCTTCGGCAAGACGCTGACGACCAGTCTTCGTCTGATCGACGCCATCAGAGAGATCGACGACGGGGATCGTATCCACCACGACTTCAATCGTGTGTTGTTGATAACGGGCGAGTTTAATCTGTTGATCGAGCCGATACTCTTTGCCATCAATGCGCACGCGCGCAAATCCAGAATTATATAAATCGTATAACAGCTGGTAATACTCCCCTTTGCGGCCAAGAACGACCGGTGCCAGAATTTTGATCATCCCTTTCGTTCCTTTTTGCCCTTTAAGCCTTTCCAATACCACATCCACCATTTCCTCGTTCGTAAGCTTTTGAATCTCTTGCCCGCACGTCACGCAATGCGGCCGCCCGACGCGCGCAAACAGAACGCGCAAATAATCGTAGACTTCCGTGATGGTGGCGACGGTGGATCGAGGATTGTTCGAATGCGCTTTTTGATCAATGGAAATCGCCGGCGACAATCCTTCAATGTCATCCACGTCCGGCTTTTCCATCTGACCCAAAAATTGCCGCGCGTACGCGGAAAGCGATTCCACATAACGACGCTGGCCTTCTGCAAAAATCGTATCAAACGCCAAACTCGACTTGCCCGAACCTGAAACCCCCGTCATGCACACCAATTTGTTGCGCGGAAGTTCAAGCGAAATATTTTTGAGATTATGCTCCCGCGCCCCTTTAATGATGATTTTGTCTTGCATACTGATTACTTTTTCAATTCTTTCTTGAGCAGAGTAATTTCGTCCCGCAAGAGCGCCGCGGTTTCAAAATCCAGTTTACGCGCGGCCTCCCGCATCTCGTGACCTTTTTCTTTGATAACCTCTTCAATTTCATGCGGCTCGGCAGTCAACTCAAGCGCGAGCACATCGTTCGTTTGTTTTTCCTCCTCACCTCCAAGCATCGCGCGAATATCGCCAATCGCTTTGTGCACCGTTTCAGGAGTAATACCATGCGCTTCGTTATACGCCACTTGGAGTTTGCGACGACGATCGGTTTCTTTAATCGCGCGTTTGAGCGAACCGGTCAATTCATCGGCATACAAAATGACTTCTCCGTTCACATTACGCGCCGCGCGCCCGATCGTTTGGATAATAGACGTCTCTGAACGCAGGAATCCCTCTTTATCCGCATCCAAAATCGCCACAAGCGTCACTTCCGGAAGATCCAGCCCCTCGCGAAGCAAGTTCACCCCGACGACCACATCGTGCGCGCCGCGACGCAAATCCGTGAGCACGGTAATGCGATCCAGCGTTTCGACATCCGAATGGAGATACTGAACTTTGATCCCCTTCTCTTGCAAAAATTCCGTAAGGTCTTCCGCCATTTTCTTGGTCAGCGTCGTCACCAGCGCGCGCTCTTTCTTCGCCGCGCGCTTCTCGATTTCCTTGATCAGATCTTCAACCTGCCCCACCTCACCCGATACCGGCCGCACAAAAATTTTTGGATCCACCAAGCCCGTCGGCCGAATGATCTGTTCGACTACACGCGAAGAAACATTTTTTTCGTACGGGCCGGGAGTGGCGGTCGTGAAGATCACTTGAGAAAATTTGCCTTCAAATTCTTTAAACTGCAGCGGACGATTGTCTAAAGCGGACGGAAGACGAAACCCATGTTCGATCAGAGTTTTCTTGCGCGCCTGATCGCCGTTGTACATTCCCGAAACCTGCGGAATCGTCACATGCGATTCATCAACCACCATTAAAAAATCTTCTGGGAAATAATCCATGAGTGTTTGAGGAGATTCCCCAGGCGCTCGCCCGTCAAAGTAGCGCGAATAATTTTCGATGCCGTTGCAATAACCGATCTGTTCGATCAATTCAAGATCGTAGCGTGTGCGACGACTCAACCGTTCGGCTTCAAGCACCAATCCGGCCGCTTCGAGTTCTTTCAACCGTCCCGCAAGTTCGTGTCGGATAGCATGAATCGCGTCTTTCTGGGCGGAGGTTGAAACGACATAGTGCTTAGCTGGAAAGACCCAGATATCGTGCACGGCTTGTTTGATTTTTCGCGTGATCGGATCAAGTTCCTGAATCGTGATGATCTCCTCGTCTTCCATCAACAGGCGATACAACACTTCTTGATTCATCGGCATCAGTTCGAGCACATCGCCATGCATACGAAAATGTCCGCGCGTCAAATCCGCATTCGTTCGTTCAAATTGCATTTCGATGAGTCGACGGATGATGTTTTCACGGGGTTCTCTTTGTCCTTCGGCCACATGCAACATTTCACGTTCGTACGCCTTTGGACTTCCCAAGTTATAAATACAAGACACCGAAGCGACAACGATCACATCGCGCCGACTCAATAAAGCTTGCGTGGCCGCATGGCGGAGGCGATCGATTTCTTCGTTGATCATGGCTTCCTTTTCGATGTACGTATCGGTGCGTGGCATGTACGCCTCCGGTTGATAATAATCGTAGTAGCTTACAAAATATTCCACAGCGTTCTCCGGAAAAAACTCGCGAAATTCATTGCAGAGCTGGGCCGCGAGAGTTTTGTTGTGCGCAATCACCAATGTTGGTCGCTGAACGCGTTCGATCACATTGGCGATGGTGAAAGTTTTTCCTGAACCGGTAACCCCGAGCAAAGTTTGAGAACGTTCACCTGCGTCAAGGCCATCCACAAGCTGTTCAATCGCTTTTGGTTGATCACCAGCTGGTTGATAAGAGGAATGGAGTTTGAAGTTCATACAGAAATGCCCCTCGGGTTGGTCTAACCCTAGGGGTGGGATCATTTTTGTTGTGCTTTTATGCTAACAGGTTTACGAACAAATGTCGAACACTAATAACGACCCGTCTGCTTGATAAAACTGGCGACATCATCCGGAACTTTTTCTTCCCAGTACCCGCCTTTCTTCATCATCGCGCGAATCTCTGTGCCGTTGAAACCCGGCACTTCTTTGATCCACTGAATTTCAGTTTTTCCTTCAAAGCAATTCTTGGTGTCTTCATTGCCCGTCCAAATTTTGTCGATGCGTCCCACTTTTTCCAAAACAAGCTGCGTCCAAGCTTCGTCTTGGGGCTGATCGGGAAGCTCCACAAATTCCACATCAAACATCGGAATGATATCTTCCGCTTGAAGAGCGCGTTGGATCATCTCTTTGCGCTCTTCGACGCTGAAAGGATTCTCGTCCGATCCCTTTTTATCAGCACTCCCGATGCCGATGACAATGCGTCCACAAACTTTTGTCATCCCCTGAACGACCATAAGATGGCCGATGTGAAACGGTTGGAAACGACCGATAAAAAGGCAGGTGGGTTTCATAATGATTGAATATTCGGAGTGATCCTCTGCCTCCGGGCCAACAGACTCGTCGCCGTTGTTCCCTCCGGTAAAGGATCACTTCGACAATGACTTATCATTCAGAACGTAAAGAGGGTAAAGAAAGTGTAACAAAAAAGCCCGGGGTGGGCTAGAAGGGTTGATCGGGAAACGCGGTGTAGAGGTTCACACGCGGTGAACCGTCGAGCTCGCGCTCCACGAGGAAGCGCGCGAACGGCGTCGTGACCGTAGACATCTGCGAAGGACGGTGGGTCGGACCGTGGCCGACACCGGTCTGCACGGCCATGATGGTGGCCACTTGTTCGGGCTGGAGGAGCGACGTAGAATCGACGGAGCGATCCGTGTGGAACGCCGTATCCATGGCCGCAAGCATGAACAGCGACACGAGCGAACCGGGAACATCGCGCAAGAGCGAACTGGCGAGACCGCGTGCGACGCTCGCCTTGGCCGCCTGAACTGCGTTAAGGAGCTCGTTGCCGTTGCAGTCCCCGTAGACGCTTGTGGAAGAGACGACGACAAGGTGCACAGGCTGGCCACGTTCCTTGCGTTGGTTGAGGAGACTGTGCAAAAGCAGAAGCGATCCTTCCAGATGGACGCCGAGCAGATGGGCGATCTCGATGCGCGTCAAATCGAGGAAAGGCCTGGACTGGGCGATCCCAGCCACCCAGAAGAGGTGCGTGATGTTGGCCTGATCGATGAACCGCAGAAGGCGATGGATTGAAGAGGCAAGGCGGCCCAGATCGAACAGATCCAGAGTGAAGGGCACGGCCTTCTTGAGGTCTTGATCAGCCACGGCGCGTTGAGCGCTCCGACCGAGCACGATAGGCGTCACATTGCGCTCCAAGCATTGGAGCGCAATCTCCCGGCCAAGGCCTGACGTCCCGCCGATGATGAGCGTGTAGTCGCCCTCGGGCAACCGACGCGTCGAGACAGATCGCGAAGGATGAACCTGCGGGCTTGGAGTCCTTGCCGCAGAACGCGAACGATGACAGACAGGCGCAGACATCAATATCCCTCCAAAAAGAACTTGAGCGATCGTAACATTGAAAAAAAATTGTGTCTAGCATATGATGTCGGCGTTATTCCCGGGTCGTCTAACGGCAGGACATCAGGTTTTGGTCCTGAGTATCGGGGTTCGAGTCCCTGCCCGGGAACCAAAGTAAGACGTTCACCTTTTTGGTGCACGTCTTACTTTTTTCAACAGGGATTTTTACGCAAGAGGGTTGGGGGACACGCCGTCCCAGACGCCACTAAAGTCTTATCCCCATCCAAACAACCATCGCCGCTTGTGCGAGCACAAGCGCGCCGACAACAATTTGAAACGAGGTCTTGCGTGTCTTATGAGAAAAAGCGTACATCCCAACCAGCATGCCAAAGGATCCTCCTAAAAAGGTCGCAAGATAAAAAGCCATCTCTGGAATGCGCCTGAAACCTACACGGGCAAAAACTTTATCCAAAAAAACAAGCGCGCACGTCGCCGCATTCGAGGAAATCGCTCCCCATCCCCACACGGGAACGATCTGGAACTCCGGGATAAATACCCAAAATAAAAAAGCACCAACAGACAACAGCGCCCATATGATCAGTCCCCGCAGAAGGTCAGGATTCATAAAACCCTTATACCTTCAAATACTTGCGCATTGCCAATCCGGTCGAAATCAGCGTCAACGCCGCGAGCCCAACAAACTGCAAGCCAAAAATTTCCCAACCGTTCTTTTCAAAATAATCAATCAACCCAATGGTCTCCCCGCCAAAATAATAACCGAACTTCGGCTCAAGCGCGGCCAGCGATGGATACACAATCGCTAAGGTCGCCACCAAGGCAACCAAACTCAATAAAATCATCTCAAGCAAAAATGGCGAACGCACGAATCCATTGGAGGCGCCAACGAGTTTCATAATGCCGATCTCCTCGCGATGAATGAAGAGACTCATACGCACCGTGTTAAAAACAATCAGAATGGCAATAAAGAGAAAGACTCCACTCAATGCCAAACCAAACATCCGAATACGTTGAGTGGTGTCTTTGATGCGCGCGACAATATCTTGATAGTTGGAGAAATCTTTCTCGCGAATCTGGTCGCGGAACTGCGGATTCTCAAGAGCCTCTAAAATAAGATCGAAGTCAGAAACCTGCTTGGCCTTAACCACGAGCGACGGCCCAAAGGGGTTATTGCCGATTTCCTCGAGCGACTTAGTGATGACTTCATCCCCGGCATGGCGATCTTTGAATTGCGTCAGCGCCTCATCGGCCGTGATGACCTGCACGTTACGCACTTGACTGATTGAGCGCAGATAGGCGACGGCATTGTCCACAGCGGTTTGCGGCGAAGTCGCGTAAAAATAGACTGAGACTTCAACACGATCCTCAACCGCTTGGATCGCTCGATCCGTCACGTAGTTGAGCACGACAATGATGTTGACCGTAAGTAACGTCAACATGAGCATGGTGATCGTAATAACCGATAACCAAAAATTCCTCCAAAAATTTTGCAGGGCGAACTTTCCAACTCGATAAGAAGAAATCAAGAACATATCTCTTAGAGGCGATACCGCCCTTCTTCGACATCCGAAACAATTTTTCCTCCGTCCAGAGTAATCACCCGTCGTTTCAAACGGTTTACGATATCGCGGTCGTGCGTCACGAGCACCACCGTCGTGCCAAATTCATTAATTTTTTTGAGCAGATCGAGAATCTCTCCCGCATTCAATGTATCCAGATTGCCGGTCGGCTCGTCCGCCACAAGCACTTTGGGTTGATGGACAAGCGAGCGCGCGATAGCCACACGCTGGGCTTCCCCACCAGAGAGCTGGCCGGGATACCGGTCAGTTTTATCCGACAGGTTCACAATGTTGAGCACGAGGGGCACTACGTCGCGGATGCGCTTGGCCGGCGTGCCTGAAACTTGAAGCGCAAAAGCAATGTTTTCATAAACCGTTTTCTTTTGGAGCAACTTAAAATCTTGAAAGACCACTCCGATCTGACGACGTAGAAGCGGCACTTCGTGATCGCGAATGTTGGTGATGTCCCAACCGCCAATTTCAATCGTCCCGCGCGTGGGACGCTCTTCTGCAAATAATAATTTCGCCAGCGTGGACTTCCCTGTTCCGCTCTGCCCGACAATGGACACAAATTCGCCCGGCTTGATATGCAAACTGATCGCCTCAACGCCGACCACATTGGGAGGATAGATTTTGGAGACGTGTTTGAGGGAAATCATGTGGAAAATTATTGAAGCAGACGAACTCTAACGTCGATGACCCCTGCGCCAAGTGGCGCGAGTTTTTTAAACGCCACTTTATCCAGATCAATCACGCGCTCGGGATGCCCTTCGCGATCCGGTCCATAATCGTTCACCTTTACCGTTACGGTTTTGGTTGGATCATCTACGCGTTCGACAACGAGAGAGCTCCCTTTGGGGTAATCCGGCGAGGCCGCACAGTCGCATCCGCGATACCCGTACCAACTCGCCTGCCCAACCTCGGGGATCGTCTCTTCAAAGATGGCGAGACGCGCATAAGGAAGATGAATGAGCGCGCGCACCGAGGATGTTTTAGGATGGTCTTGTGAGGGCAACTCTTCCCATCGCAATTTTACTTTATTGTAGAAGCTGATCCGCCGTTTCCCATGCACACGCGTGTCTTGCGGATAAGCGATCTCCAGAAAGAAAAAGTCCTTTCCATCGTAGCTGGTCTTATTGAGAATATCGAACAAATAGATATTTCCGACGAGCATTCGATCTTCCGGAAGCGCATCGGCCATGAGGGAAGAATCGAGCGTTTTGATATCCACACGTGTCTCCACGTTGAGGGTCCCGGGCCGAATTCCCAAACGCATGAGGCTATCATCAGAGGAAAGCGTGTAGCCTTTGACGATCGTCTGGGCATCGAAGGATGTCGAGACAACGCTTTCGAATGATTGAGCCTGCGCGGAAAACGCGGACAAGGCCACGAAGAGCATAGACAAGCCGAACGAAACAACCTTTTTCATACGCACAGATATGATACCAAAAAAAACGCGCCAGATAAACTTGTAAATAGACTCCAATAAAAAGACTCCAGGTGAACTGGAGTCTTTTTATTGGAGCGGGATACGGGAATCGAACCCGCGTCTCAAGCTTGGGAAGCTTGCATACTCCCACTGTACGAATCCCGCACAAAAATTTTGGGATCGTTAATATTATTTGAGTGGAGCCGATGGCGGGAATCGAACCCGCGACCTCTGCTTTACGAAAGCATTGCTCTACCAGCTGAGCTACATCGGCCTGTTTTTACCCAACGCTCTCTATCGATCCAATAAAGATAGACGCCGAGTGAATCGCCTCGGCACGACCCGCATTCTGCCAGAAACGTCCTCGATGGTCAATGAAACCGTCAACGAATAAATGTCCACACCCGAGCCTCGGCAAGGTACGCCTTCACCGCGTCCTCGAGTGTCTTCTTCGGAACCGCAACCGCAAGCAAATGCACCTGCGAATCTTCACCCGCCTCGATGCGATCGACGACCTTCAAAATCACAAACCCCTGATCCGATTCCAAAATCGGTGTACGTTCGCCAATCTTGAGCGAAGCGGCTGGAGCCCATTCCGTCGGAAGCGATCCAACCGATTGATACCCCAAATCCCCCTGCGGGGCGCCCCCTTGTTTTTGCTGGACATCCGCCGCGACCGTCGTGAACTCCTCTCCCGCATCCAACCGTTTCAACGCTTCTTGAATATCCGCACGCGGTCCTTCTTGCTGTTTCGCATCGTGCAGGACGCTATCGCTCATCTGCATCGCCAAAACAATCGACTCAATAATGCGCTTCTTAAATTGCTGGGTGCTCCAACCAAATGTTTCTTTTAATTGCTTGGACAAGGCCTGCTCGCTCTCCTCGCCCTTTACCACATCCTGATAAAACGCTTCGACTTTTTTCTGATCCAGCTTTACACCAGAGGTACGCGCCAGTGCCCGTATGGCCGCTTTGTTGGTCAGAGCTTCAAGAATCGTTTGACGCACAACCTCATCGGACGGTGGTTTTTGCGTATCTGCAGAAACAACAAACTTTATCAGAGCATCGTATTCATTTGCGTAATCCCCCAGAGTGATCACAGAGGTATTCACGACGACAGCCGGATAAGGCAAAACCCGACTCACCGCGCGGACCAAAGGACTCGTCGGGGGCAACCCATACATCCCAATGCTCAAAACGGCCAGGCACCCAAGCACGACCAGAAACAGAAAAAACGGGCGTTGGCGCCGCGTGGTTTCTGAAGAAGGTGATGCAGGCAATCCTTCTTGAATGGGTTCTTGTTTTTCAATCATCATATCGCGCAAGTTCTGTGAACGCATTTTTATTAAAGAAGTAATACCACCATTTGGTCGCGTTGGGAACCTGTGGTCGCGAGGTTTCTTTGGGGATAACCAGATGTAAAGGATCTGATCCATCAACCTGTTGTTCCGCATTTGGCGTCCCGGAAGTTTCGCGGGGTTGAATCACGACCACTTCCTCTCCGGGTTTTTTCAATCCGAGTTTCAGCCGCGCCTCGCGCTCGATAAACGACTGGGTCTGCACGGCGCTTTGCAACTCGGCTAATTCACTATTTCTCTTGGTCAAGGTATCCGCTTGAGCTTGCAAATGATTGATTTCTCTTTGAATATCCCGCGCGTGCCACCACTCCCGTCCAAGCGTAAATCCCAGAAACCCAATCAAGATCAGATTGATGAACACCAGATATCGCCACCGAACAAGTCGGGAAACAAATGGGGTAGAGGCAGAAGGCATGGATTAAAGCGCGAGATCTTCTTTGCGATGTTCTTCACGCAAATCATTAACGAGATTATGAATTCGCGCCGGACGATTGATGTGATCAAATTGGATATCGGCCGCGGAGCCTGAAAGATCAAAACGCACACTCCCATAGCGCAACACCGTCGCCCAAAATCCTTTGATACGGTAGCTCGCTTCGTCAATTTGCGTATATGGCGCCTCGGTCACTACACGATCGAAGAAGCCACGCTGTTCAATGTCCACCACGCGCTTGTCCGTCAAAATCAAATGCGTTCCCGACCAACGAATATATTGTCGCAGAAGCAAGAGGCCGCCTGAAATCACGAGTCCGAAAAAAACCGCAACTCCGCCGATGCCCAGACGAAACAAAGGGAACAAAAAGAAAAACGGAATCAAAAGCCACACGATGTAGATCATAAACTTCGGGCTGTTTGGAAGAATGGCCTGACGAACGGTGGCAAGCGCTTCTTCGTGGGGTTTAAGTTCAAAAGATCGTGAAGATTTCATAAGTGGTGCAAGGCTTTCCGCGCGGCGGCTCGATCATCCCAAGGAATTTTTCGGCCGTGGGCGACGGCCATCACCGGTTCACTTCCCTTTCCGGTCATCAGCACGATGTCGCCTTCCTGCGCAATGGCCATGGCTTTGTTCACGGCTTCTTGACGATCCAAAAGAGCAAACAAATCGATCCCATCACGCTTGCCATGTTCACGCGCGCCGGCCGCAACATCTTCAATGATCGCGCTGGGGTCATCATCATATGGATCTTCATTGGTGACGATCACAATCGCGGCGTGCCCTGCGGCCATCTGGCCCAACACACGGCGTCGCGCCACATCACGCCCGCCTCCTGTTGAACCAAGTACATGGATTAAGCGTCGTCCTCCGATAAGCGCAAGCGCCTCATAGGTGGCATTCAACGCCGCGGGTTCTGGCGCGTAATCCACAATGACCGTAAAAGACTGACCCTCGTCAATAACCTCCAGTCGTCCCGGAACGGGCTCTAAACGTGAAACCCCATCAGCGATATCACGAAGGGTCAATCCAAGAGCCTGACAGGTGGTGATCGCGGCAAGGACATTTTCAAAATTAAACCGTCCGATTGGTTTGAAATGAAACGCGGTATCTGCGATCGAAAACGTTGTGCCGTTTTTGTTCATCACCACATCCGTCGCCTGCTTGCCAAAGGGATACGCCTGCCCGGCTCCAAACGAAAGCACATACGCGGCATGCTCATCCAGAACATTCACCACGCTCGCTTTTTTCACCGGTGTTCCATGGATCGTTTTCTCTTTCGCTCGTGCCAACGCCGCAAACAATTTTCCCTTGGCCGCTTTATAAGCTTCGAAGCCACCGTGGGCTTCGATGTGTTCTGGAGTCAAATTTGTAAAAACGGCTATATCGTAATGAATGCCAACGTGTCGCGATTGCGCAATTCCTTGCGAAGACGTCTCGATGATCGCCACTGCGCAACCAGCATCGACCATCTGGCGCAAGAAACGCTGGGTTTGAAACCGGCCGAGCATCGTCATTTTTTTATCGTTCACCCATTCGCGCTCAGCGATTTTGAATCCGACCGTCGTCGTCCACCCCACACGTCTGCCCGTATGTTCAAGAATCCGGCCGATGAATTGCACGGTCGAAGATTTTCCATTTGTACCCGTAACCCCCACAACGATCAATTTCTCGGAAGGATGTCGATACACGGCGGCAGCGATCAACGCGAGGACAAAGTGGTAGGCGCCGAACACGGGCTTTGGCACGAAGCGGCGAATAAGGGATAGCACCATAGGCATAGTCATCACCTACGATTGTGCGGATTTTTTGATTTGCTCAAACGCCGCATTAAATTGTTCGCCGCGATCGAATTCGTTTTTGAAGATGCCGAAACTGGACGTGCCCGGCGAAAGCAAGATCACATCGCCAAGTTTGGCTTGAGCGCCTGCTGATTTCATGGCATCAGCCATGGACCCCGCACGCGCCATCGGAACATCCGGGCCAATCGCGCGCGAAAGGTCATCAAGCGCGGTTCCTTCGAAAAGCACAACATATTTGCATTGCATTCGCACCAGCGCCGCCATCTCATCAAACCCCAAGCCTTTGGAAGATCCTCCGGCGATCAAAATGATGTTCCCACCGTTGCCGAATCGCTTGAGCGCGGCTATCACCCCTTCGGGCGATGTCGCGGTGGTATCGTTTACATAAACCACGCCTTCAAGCTCACCCAAAATCTGCTGACGCCCCGGAAGGCCAACAAAAGCTTTCAAAGCCTGATGAATCTGTTGATCAGAAACCCCGCCTAGATGCGCGGCCAGTGAAGCGCCAAGCGCATTCATCACGTTGTGCTCCCCCTTAAGCGTCGTGAGGTCATGGACATGAGCGAAGGTTTTCACCTCGCCGCCAATCGAGCGCTTCAGCTCGTCGCCATCGCTAAACACGCCTTCCTTGCCCGATGGAAGCGGTTTAGAAGAAAACCAATAAACATTCTTGGAGACAATGCGCGAAGCGATCTCATCCATCAACTCCTGATCGGCATTCAATAGGGCGTATTGATCTGGTTTTTGTTCTTTGAAAATAAGTTCCTTCGCCCACAGGTAATGTTCAAAAGATTTGTATCGGTCGAGATGATCTTTGTAGGCATTGGTGAGCAGAGCGATTTGCGGGCCGATGCCCAGCCCTTCCAAACTTTCCAAAAGCCAGGAGGACAATTCAAGAACGATCGGCACCGGCGCTTTTTCCTCAAGCAACCAATCCAAGTCCTCAAGCGGCGAGCGTGTGATGTTTCCCGCGATGACGGCTTTGGGGTGAAGGTTGCGCAACATTTCGCCGAGCAGGGCGGTTGTGGTGGACTTGCCGCGCGTGCCGGTCACGCTATAAATCAGAAATGGGCAGTAACGAAAAAACAGCGAAACGTCGCTTTCCACATGAATGCCGTTTTGCTTCGCGAGCTGAACGAACTCGGATTCGCGCACCACACCGGGATTTTGCATCACCAAATCTACGTTGGTGAAATCATCCTCGTGGTGCTCACCCAATACAAATACCGGCGCATAAATCGGCCGATCTTTGTATTCCTTTTTATACTGGGTATACCACTTGGTGATTTCATCAACCGACTCTTGCAGTTCAGCTTCGGTTTTGAGATCTGTGATGACGATCTGTGCGCCGTGGCGCATGAGCCATTTGGCCGCGCCAACGCCGCTCCCCTGCTTGAAACGACCCAGACCCATCACGGTCACCATCGCATCTTTGAAATTTTCTATGGAAGAGAGATCGAGGGGCGCCATAAATTAAAATCTCTTTAATAAACGAGCGAGGCGTACAACGAGCATCGCTTCGCCAACCTGCCAAAACATACGAGTATATTGTACCACAGCCCGGGGCCAGGACACTTTTTCGTACTTGCGCCGAATGGACAAGCCGGGCAAATCCACGGCCCCATAGCGTAGACGATGCGTCCGGCAATAGTAATTGAGAGAAGTTTCAACCATAAACCCATGCAAATACTCGGCTGGAATGCCTTCAAAAACCTCGCGACGCATAGCTCGCTCCCCGCTAATCAAAGGGAGGTGGTGGGAAACCCATGTCCAAAGACGGCCGCGGTCGCGAATACCAACATTCATCCATCGCCCTCCATTCACCACGGGAAGCAACAACCGCTCGACATGCTCATGCGTGAGCCCGCGCAAATCCGCATCAAAAAAAGCGAGCACCTGCGCCGTCGTCTGTTCAACGCCGAAATGCATCGCTTCGCCTTTTCCTCCGCGACGTGGCAGTTCCAAAACCGTCGCCCCTTCCCGACGAGCCAGATGTGCTGTCTCATCGGTTGAACCATCCGACACGACCACGACTTCATCAATCCCTTCAGACGTCACAAGCGGACGGACGACTTGGGCGATCGTCGTCTCTTCATTAAAAGCGGGAATGATGGCGCAGACGGAAGGTCGATTCATAGGCCTCGTGTTTTGATCGCTTGCACAAGCATCTTGCCTTGCTTATAAAGCATAATCGCCTCTTCGTCAGCCAAAAGAGAACGGCGTTTGAGTCCGTCAAGTGCTCGTTCAAAATACGTCAGGCACAAGGCGAATTCTTTTTTGGCGATCTGATCGCTTATCGCATCTCCAATTCGACTCTCTGTAGATATCGCCATGAGTTTGATCGGGATCATCTTCACTGTAAGATAGGTACGAAAGAGCCCTTCGTCTGTACGACCGGAAACTTGATAAGCCTGATGCGCGAAGTGAAAGACGTCCTTGGCCCACAGGTACACACGCTGATACAACCCATCGCGCGCGGCCTGTTCTTTAAGGGTATTCAAAATGGGTCGCTCAACGATATCATCCGTCTCGAACTCCTGATCGTGCGGCGATAATAAGTACTCGGGGCCGATCTGGAGCGTCAACTCGGCTTCGGCTATCTCTTCCAAATCGGTTTGCTCCTTCAGCACACGATCTTCCATTTGCGAACCGCTATGATTCGGTTCTGCGCGATGACGACGAAAAATCTCGTCCATCTCCTCTTCCAACAGATCAACTTCGTCGCGATGGAAGATCCACGGATTGTCGCAAAGAAAGGTCATAGAGAATTTCTTCCAAACGTTTGAGATTTCCTTTGGCTTGATCGGCTTTGGTGCGCAGATAGCCCGTGGCATCCAAATCGAGCAAAAATTCGATGACCATCTCGACGGTGTCACGCGCGAGCGTCACGAGGCGTATGTTGCCAAGCGTCACTTGCCTTAAGGTATAGCGGACAATCTCGCCGGTCGTATCACACAGACCCGCCAGATACACGAGCGATTCCATGGCGCGCGGATCAATCGGCCCGAGCTTCCCTTTTTCCAAATACTGTAAGAACAACAAAGCCTCCGCATACTCCTCAAGCGCCGCGCGATACGCCCCCTCGTGGGCCAGCGCCGCTTCTCGCTTAAATAATCGTTCAGCCTTCTTGAACAATGCATCGGCTTGAGCCAGAAGAGTTGACGCCCCTGCGCGATCATCGCGATGCATCGCAAAAATGGCGCGCTTGCTGGTTGAAAGAGCCTGATTGGACAGCGCGATCACTTCGCGACGAAGCTGTTCATGCGCGCGATGTGAAACGCGCAGTTTTGCAAAAAAGGCTGAAGGCTTCATACGGAGAAATAGCGTTCTTTAACGGCTTCAATCATGATCAACTTAACCAGCCCCATCATAAGCAAGACCAGCCAATCGGACAAGCGCAGGACGGAGAGGCTAAACACGTCGCGTAGAACTGGATGAACGAGAGGCAAGAGCATCAGGGCAAAACCGATCAGCACGCCGCCGACAAGCCAGAGGTTGGAAAACGGGTTGAGAGAAAAAATTGTCCGGCGAAAACTGCGCAGGGCGAAGATGTAAAACAACGAATCAATCCCGACCGCCATAAACAGAATCGTGCGCACTTCCGTAATGGAGCCAAGTGACCGCAGGAGTAAAAAATAGAGGATGAACAAAATGAGATCCGTCACGATGCCGATGGTGAAAATCATCACGGTTACTTCTTTGTTCAAAACGGCTTCCGTGCGCTGACGAGGTGGTTGGGTCATCACATCTTTTTCAGCCGGTTCAAGAGTGAGACCGATATTGGGCAGACTGTCAGAAATTAAATTGATCCAAAGAATTTGAATGGGAAGAAGCGGCGTCGGAAGTCCGAGTAACAAGGACCCGGCGATTAAAATGATTTCGGTAAAGCTATCCGCCAAAAGATAGGCGGAGGATTTTCGAATGTTATCGAACATCGCGCGGCCTTCCGCCACAGCCGAAGTGATCGTGGCAAAATTGTTGTCCAAAAGAACGAGATCGCTCGCCTGCTTGGCCACTTCGGTCCCCGACCCCATCGCAATCCCGATATCCGCCGCTTTAAGCGCCGGTGCATCGTTCACACCGTCACCGGTCATCGCCACCACCTCTCCGTGTTTTTGCCAAGCTTGAACGATACGCATTTTATGCCGCGGTTCGACGCGGGCAAAAACGGCAATTTCCGTAATATGCTTTGCGAGCCGCTCATCATCCCACTCATCTAGTTGCGAACCCGTGAGAACAGAGGTGCTCGTCGCTTCGATGCCGGCTTGCTGGGCAATCCAGCGCGCTGTCTCTGGATGATCGCCTGTGATCATGACGGGACGGATCCCCGCGCGGAGCGCCACAGCGATCTCTTCCTGGATGTTCAGGCGCAAAGGATCTTGGAGAACCACCAAACCTAGATAATCGAATCCTTCCAAATCTTTTGTAGAAGAATGTTCGAACGGTTTGATATCCGTTCTTCGAGCTACCGCCACCAATCGCAAACCTTTTTTTGCAAAATCCTCAATCTGCTTCTCAATGGAAACGCGCTTATGTTCGGATAAATCGCACGCCGCTAAAATTTTTGCTGGAGCGCCGGTCATGACCGTTCGGAACGCATCGCCGTATTGATGTTGAGTGAGATGAAACTTGCGCGAAGAGTCAAAAGAAATTTCGCTCACGCGGGGAGCATGGTCGCGCGCCTTTTGCACATCAACCCCGGATTCCATGACAAATGCCAAGAGCGCGCGCTCAGTTGGGCTTCCCGAAATCTCCTTCCCGTCTTGTCCGTCTGCCCGCTGGGCATCATTACAAAGGACCAAATCTTCAAGCAGTTCTCTGATAGGTCCATCTGATTTTTCATGGACGCGCGCGGCGTCAACAGTTTGATCGGGCAAGAGGACGAATGTCACACGCATTTCTCCCTGCGTGAGCGTCCCGGTTTTATCAAAACAAATCACCGAAACACTCCCAAGCGTTTCGGCTCCGATCATTTTGCGAACGAGGGCTCGGCGCTTCAAAATCCGCTGCATCCCGATCGCTAAAATAATGGTCACCGAAACCGCGAGACCTTCGGGAATCGCCGCGACCGCAAGAGCGACGGCGACTTCAAACATCTGCAAGGTATCGCGACCAACGACAACGCCCAACACAAATAAAATCGCGACCAAACCAACAACAAGAAAAGAAATCCAATGCGCGAGATGAACGAGCTGTTGTTGAAGCGGCGTCTGTGTCTCATCGGTGGTGGCAATAAGGTTGGCAATGTTGCCGATCTGCGTTTGCAACCCCGTTGCAACCACGACGGCTTGTCCGTGTCCGCCGACAATGCTGGTACCCGCAAAAACCATATCAGCGCGCTCGGCAAGCGCAACCGTTTTTCCAAGCGGCTCGACGTGTTTAAGGACGGGCAAAGATTCGCCAGTCAGAGGCGCTTCGTTGACTTGAAGTTCAACAGACTCGATCAAGCGCGCATCCGCGCTCACCTGATCGCCTAGATGTAAAAGCAAAATATCTCCGGGGACCAAATCACGTGCCTTCACTTTCACAGTACGACCTGCGCGTCGCACGAGAGCCACAGGCTTCACAAGCGATTGGAGCCGAGTCAGAGCGCGGTCTGCTTTGAATTCCTGAACAAAGCCAATGACGGTATTAAGCACGACAGCGGCAAAAATAACCGCGGCATCAATCGGATCTCCTAACAATCCAGAAAGGATTGAAGCGACGATCAGAATCAGCATGAGCGGACTCAAAAACTGACGACCAAAAATAACCCACCAGAAAACCGATTTCTCTTTGGGGAGTTCATTCAAACCAAAACTTTTTTGTCGAGCAAGAACTTCTGCATCGGCTAATCCCTGCGTGGTCGTTTCAAATGCTTTAAGAACAGCGGAAAAGGGCTCGGTATGCCACGAGGCGAAAGGAATCATAGATGTTGACAGTTTATCACAGGTGAGCTAACTTATACTTCTTCCTTCCATCACAAAGGAAGCCGTCCATAGGACGGAAAAACGGGTCAGCTCATGGTGAGCAAACGTCTTTGACGCGACCCGATGGACACTCTGCAGTGAAAGCGTCCATAGGACGAGCAGAATCCTTGCGTGCGGAAATGGTCACCCGCATGCAGCCGCTTGGCGGTTTAGGAAAAGTTCAAAGACCAACACGGTGATACCCATGAACAGTGAGTTTCCAACGCTCGACCTGCTGGACAGGTACGGGCTGCGGACGGCCTTCGTCATTCTCATGCTGGGAGCGCGTTCCGCAACGCACTTCCAGCATCTACACGACAAGGTGATCCCTCTGGAGTGTCGGCTTCCTCGTAACCTCTTCATCGCGCTCAAGCAGGAACGCGAACGGATGCTGGAGACGGGAGAAGGCGACGCCAAACGCTCGAGCCGCTTCGCGCGTCCCAGCGACGAGATGCTCCTGCGGGAGTTCAACCGCGCTCGCAGAGGAAATTCCCAAAAACCGGCAACGCTTCAGAGGTACTACCAAACCCTCCTGAGCGAACACAGCAAGCAGACGCCCATCCCAGACGGAGACCTCTGGAACCGCGACATCCTCGTGTCCGACGAAGACGGTCTGGGAACGTGGATCAAGTGCATACTGGGCGAGGTCTCCTGCCCTGTGACCTTCACCTTCCGTCTTCACAACAGCAAGACGGATCTGCCCGAAGGAGTCGTACTCCCCAAAGGCTACATCGCCACCAAGACGGAACGGATGCTGATCGTCCATGTGCACCTCAAGGCCTCACAGCTTGAGCACCTGACGACTTCAGCGCTTCTCGAACTTCCTCCCCCTGGGATTGCTCCTACAGCGTTCACGGAGAGAGGTACGAGATCTTCTACATCTTCCCCGATGACAGCTTCACGCTTCCGGAAACCAACCTGCCCGACAAGTGCGAGATCGACCAAGCGAAGCTCAATGAGCTCGTCGCGCTCGTGCGCAAGCTCGGCCTCCCGCTCGTCCTGGACAAGTCGTCCTAACACGGCACACCTCTTCCCCAGGCCCTTCTGCCTGGATTTTTTTATCCCAATTCATCTTGCCAAAACTCGTGGAATGTGAGGTTGTTGACAGTTTATTACAATCGTACTAATTTCAACTTGGTCTTGAAATCGCAAAAACAGAAGAAAGGAAATCGCAGAAGGCAACACAAGGCAATAGGTGTGAAATGAACTATCAGTCGACACTACGAGACCGACTCGCGGAACATGGTATGTGGATGCCATACCTCATTCTCGTGCTTGGTGCGCGTTCGGTAGCGCGCTTGCAGAGGCTACACAATACGATCATTCCGCCAGAGGCTCGACTGACGCGCGACCTCTTCGCGCAACTTCTGCAGGAGTGCGAGGACCTGCTGGACACGGGAACCGGTATCGTCGGAAGTGTGGACTCCATCATGCATCCGAACGATCATACTCTCCTGCAAGAGTTCAAGCGCGCCTGCCCTTCCACCCTTGCAGGACCAAACGTGCTCCGATGGTTCTACGAAGGCCTTCTGCGGGATGTCCCAACAGTACCCGAACCCTTGGCACATAGCGACACAGAGTGGTTCGGGTTCGTCCCATCTGGAAACTATGGCTGGCAGTACTCCATAGATGGCACTCTCAGCGACATTCCTGGTTACGCAACGTTCATCTTTCACCAGAACGATCAACTCCTGACGTTCAACGTAGCCTTCCACTTTGACGGGCAGACGATCGACTCCACAACGATCGAAGCCCTGTGCTCGCTCAGAAGATGGAATACGTACTGGAGTCACGAACGCAATAACGTGGTCACGTATAAAGTCGGGGACCACGCGTTCACCCAGCCGCCACCACCCAACACACGTCCGAACACGCTTCACGAGGCGAAGCTCGCTGAGCTCGTCGCGCTCGTGCGCAAGCTCGGCCTCCCGCTCGTCCTGGACAAGTCGTCCTAACACGGCACACCTCTTCCCCAGGCCCTTCTGCCTGGATTTTTTTATCCCAATTCATCTTGCCAAAACTCTATAAGAGTGATACATTTTTGTCGCTTATTTTATTGCGCCGGTAGCTCAGTGGTAGAGCAAGAGCCTTTTAAGCTCGTGGTCGAGGGTTCGACCCCCTCCCGGCGCACCAAATACCGTCCTAGTTTTTAGGACGGTATTTCTGTTCAAATGAAAGAGTGGAATATGAGGTTTGACAGAATAAAACCAGACACGTAAACTTCCAATGCTAATTCACATAAACCATACTCTTATGGAAGGATCCGGAGTTTGCACAGCGTGCGGCGCACCTGCAGAACTCGATGCCGAGCAGAAGTGCCCAGACTGTGCGGGTGGTTCTATGGAATCACAGCCAGCTGCTGAACCAGCAGCGCCAACCGAGGGCGAAAACGCCCCGGAGGAAGGTGGCGACGAAGCAGCCGCTTAATCGTCAAAATGAAGGGACACCCGATGAGGTGTCTCTTTATTTTTGCAAAATGTGATTGATGACAGTGTCTGTGACATCCGTGCGCAACACAACTCTTATGCGCTGTTGATACACCTCCCGTTTTTGCGGGTCTTCCATCAGTGAACGTATTTCATCAAGAAGCATTGACGCATCTGTCTGATCTTGATCAAGCACACGCGCGGCTCTTCCTTGTTCCATCGCTTGAGCATTCTCGCGCTGGGCAGAATGAGGCAATGGAATCAGGATTGCGCATTTGCCAAGAGCCGACAGTTCACTAATCGTTCCCATCCCCGCGCGCGCCAGAACGAGATCTGCCGCCGCATAGGCATCTTCCATCCCCTCATCTAAAATTTCCGCACAGAAATATCCTCCCGGTGGGTGCTCAAGCGAGCGCGGCGTTTTTCCGCGCCCCGTCAAATGAATCACATTAAACGCTTGCGCAAGCTGAGGAACGATCTGAACCAACTGTTCATTGAACCAGAGCGAACCGGTTCCGCCACCAATCACCAACAGAGTTTTCTTGCTGGCATCCAAACCAAATCGTTTTATGGCGCGCTCGCGTGAGCCTGTCTGCAAAGACGCACGGACGGGGACACCTAGGACTTCCATTTTTTTGTGTAACCAAAACGATGTTGTCTGCGACCATCCAAGATAAATGCGATGCACAAATGGCGCGGCGAGACGTGTAGATAATAAGGGGCGTACATCCGTCTGAAATACAAACGAAGGTACGTGCAGAATCCACCCAACCATGATCATCGGGACTTGGGTATATCCTCCTGCCCCCACAATCACATCAGGTTTTTCCTGAATGATCATTTTGAAAGCGGCGATCAGAGCGATAAGGACAAACACCGGCAAAGCGAACCACTCCAAACTGAAAAACCGTTCAAATCGCACAGCCGGAATTGGCCGAAACGCAACGTGATACTGACGTTCAACAATCGAACGTTCAGGCCCGGTTGGAGTTCCGGCAAACACAAATTGCGCTTGCGGGTCGCGTGCGCGCCAGGCTTCAACGAGAGCAAGCAGGGGGGTGACGGGGCCGAGTGTTCCTCCTCCGGCCAACAAAATCTTCATGCGTGTTTACTAATGTTGAGCACAACACCGATTGCGGCCATTGTCACCGCAAGGGATGTTCCACCGTAACTGATGAACGGCAACGGTACACCTGTGATGGGCATCAAGGCAACCATCGAACCGATATTCACAAACGCCTGAATACAAATCCAAGACGCAATACCGATGACGACATATTTGGCGAATTTGTCCGGCGCATGTTGCGCGATGTGAAGCAAACGCCACAACAAGAGCAAAAATATTCCGATCACCAGCAAAGAAACTACAAATCCGAGTTCTTCTCCCACAACGGCAAAAATAGAATCACCAGCGACTTCCGGCAGGTACTGAAACTTTTGTCGCGAGTGGCCATACCCAAGACCAAAAAATCCGCCGGAACCGATCGCAAGAAGAGCTTGATTGATGTGATAACCGATTCCTTTTGGATCAAGCTCGGGATGCAGAAATGTTGTGAATCGCGCGGCGCGATAGGGGGCGGCCTTAATGAGTATCGTGAGCGCTCCCACCCCCGCCAAAATGAGTCCCCCCACATAAACGATCGGCGCACCTGCCGTGAAATACACCACGAGCGCCATGGCGGCGATGATGGACATCGTGCCGATATCCGGCTGAAGAACCATCAACAACATAATTGTTCCGAGTACGAGAAGAAACGGCAAGAAACCCGAATGCGCATCGCGCATCCCGTGTTCATCGCGCGCGCCCAACCACGCCGCAAGATAAAACAAAAAAGTCAGCTTCACGATCTCGGAGGGCTGAACGGAAAACAATCCACCTACCGAAATCCAGCTATGAGCTGTCCCGATTCCTGCGGAAACGCCCGGAATAAAAACCAAAACGAGCAAGGCAAGAGAAATGATGAGCAGATTCCACGCATGTCGGTGCCAAAACGTATAGGAAACACGTGAAAGAAGAAACATCGCGGCCACCCCGGGAATGAATCCAAAAATGAGTTGATGCTTCAAATAATAATAGCTGTCTGAAAACTGCTCATAGCCGCTGGGCGCCGAAGCGGACCAGAGCATGATCAATCCAAAAAGAACAATCGCGAAAACGATCAGAAGGAGCGGGACATCCATTGTGTGAGCAGAATGTTTCATGAACGCGTTTATAGAGGTCTCTACATCAAAGCATCAAGCAAAGCCAAACTGACTCCAATGGCCGCAAACACCATCGAAATCACCCATAGCCGCATCACAATCTGCGGTTCGGTCCAACCCGTTGCTTCAAGATGGTGATGGAACGGCGCGGATAAAAGAAGTTTTTTCTTAAACGTCAGACGCCAACCGACTTGCACCAACACCGAAAGCGATTCCAACAAAAAAATAAAACCGACAATCGGCAACAGCAAGGCGGCGTTGGTGAGCATGGCCACGATGCCGAGCGTCACTCCCAAAGCCATCGCACCCGTATCGCCCATAAAAAAACTGGCTGGATTAATGTTGAACCACAGAAAAGCCAAAAGCGCTCCAAGAATCACTCCGCAAAAAACCGCCAGATCATATTTCCCCTGCGCGAAAGCGATTATCGCATAGGCGCCAAACGAGGTGAGCAAAGTTCCGCCAGCCAAACCATCCAGTCCGTCAGTTTCATTTACCGAAAACGCTGTGGCCACAATTACAAAAATAAAAAAGGGGACATACCACAAGCCAATGTTGAAATCACCAATGAACGGCACGTGGAGTAAATCCCAATCAAGTTTCGCGCGGAACCACCATGCCCCCACCACCGCAATAGCGGTGTAGATAAACAATCGGTGACGCATGCGCAATCCCCCGCCCTTGGGTCCGATACCGCGCGCGTTGAAATAATCATCCACAAACCCCACGATCGCTGAAGCCACAAGAGCTCCCAAAGGAAGCAAAGTCTGCTGGCGCGAAAGAAAAGTGAACTGTGCAAAAATGGCGTTTTGCGGAAAGGACGTGTACAGAGCATCAAAAACCAGCGCCAATAACAATACCGTCGCCCAGATCAAAATGCCACCCATCGTTGGCGTTCCGACTTTTTTTGCATGGAGTTTTGCATACACCGGCGCATCCGAAGCGGGTCGAATCGTCTTGGCCATGCGCCACTTTTGCAGGGCATGCATCAAGAGGGGCGCCCAGGCAAAGGCGGTCGCAAACGCGAGCGCACTCAAGAGCAGAACCCGAACGATTTGAAACGATTCAAGGGGCATATCAGATGTTAAGCAAAATGAGCAAGATGATCGCGACGAGAAAAATCAGCTCGATGAATACAGTACTCATCGCAAAAAATCGCACGAGCAGTTTTTCTTTGCGAAAAAAAATCGTTTGCATGATCGCGCTGATGAACCAAAAGAGCAAACCGAGCGCTGGAATCACAAAAGCTTGCTCCCACGGACCAAAACGATCCACACCAAAATAGATATTGTAATGGAGCGGGATAAACGGCTTGGTTGACGCCAGAGGAACCACCCGCCAGATAGGTAAGGCAAGCATCGCGAGAAAAATCAAAAAGCTTGCGAGGAGCGTCCAGCGGGAAAGTGGGCTGGCCACGATGAGCTCGCGAAAAGTTTTGAAGAACTGTTTTACGCGCTTACGGGTTCGACTCACATGCGTCTGGGTCTTCGGCGATCACTTGCATCACCTGCGGGAGGACATCCTGCAATGCCGCCTCCACACCCATCTTAAGAGTGATCTCCGACATTGGACATCCCACACAGGCTCCGCGCATCCGAACATAGACGGTTCCGGTGGCCTCATCGAAACGCACAAGCTCGATGCCGCCCCCATCTAATCGTAGAGCTGGTCGGATCTGTTCAAGAACCTGTTCAATCTGTTGTTCAATCGTTTGCATAGGTGCTCTCATGGTATCAAATTTATAGGGACCTCGGCAAAACCAAAAACACCCGAACGGGTGTTTTTGATTTATTTTTGGGATTCCACGTTCGCTGTTTTACGCACTTTGAGCGCTCCGTGAAAATTCTCGGCCTTTTTGCTTGTAAATTTCACGATGCCTTGAATCGCCGCATACAAGGTATCATCCGCGCCTTTGCGGACATTTTTGCCTGGATGAATTTTTGTGCCGCGCTGACGGACAATGATCTGTCCTGCTGCAATCGGCTGTCCATCCGCGACTTTGACGCCAAGACGTTTACTTTGCGAATCGCGGCCAAGGTCTGTGGAACCACCGGCTTTTTTGTGTGCCATAGGGAAGAAGTAAGAAGTGAGAAGTTAGAAGTGTGCTGGAATGGGACAAAACTGTCAAGAAGGCTTGAAGCAGTGCAAACATCGAGGAGCATATTCCGTGTCGCCCACCTGATAGCGCTCCTGGCCGCCTAACAGCCTCTGGGAACGGGTTGCAAGACGCTCGTTACAAGCCGTGCACAAGGCGTGTACCTGCACAATCTCATCAGCGAGAGCCAGCAGTTCGGGAATGCATGCAAAAGGCCGTTCCTGAAAATCGAGGTTAAGGCCGGCGATGATAACTTGTTTGCCACTGCGTGCAAGCGTCATGGCAATAGTGCCAAGACTCTCCTCAAAAAAATGAGCCTCGTCAATGCCGACCACGCGAGCGTCTTTGGCGAGCTCGAGAATATCTGCCGGGCCAGAAACGTTGATTGCTGAAATGCAACAGCCATCTCGCGAACAAATCTGCGATGCGGTGCGTGTATCGCGCGCGGGCTTAAACACCTGTACGGGAAGCTTGGCAATCTTCGCAATAGTGAGACGTCGGATGAGCTCCGTACTTTTGCCCGAAAACATCGGGCCTGTGATGACGACAAGACCAGGGGAAAACATATCGGCGAGATTATACCACCACAGAGATTGATAAAAAAAGAGCGCCCGGATCTCGCAGATGATGGGTCATCATTGAGATCCGGGCAGGAACTAGGGGCAACCAGCCTTCTGCTTGCCCTCGTAGGAGAGAGCGTCACAGTCGAGCAAGCCGCCCGCGTGATGGTGGCGGGGGCCGGCATCGCGAGCTGGAGCAGGTGAAGGGACGGACGTCGCGGGAGCTGAGGGCACAGGCGGGAGGGTGAATGTGCCAGAGAGCACGCGCGGAATCCACATGAGCGCGAGGAGAACGAGCGTCCCTCCCACGACCGCTGCTTGACGGCGCCGATCGTTGCCGACACGGCGCAGTCCCCAAGTGGCCCCGATCATGATTCCAAAGGTCGCGATCATGTCGGTGAGGACGCCATGGTCACCACCCCAGCGACCGCTGAAGGGCTGATTGATCATCGCCCACCACAGGACGATGACGGCGATACAGCCGATGCCCTTGGCGACGTACCCCCATCCGCTTCGGAGAATCCGCCACGCAAGCGTGAACAGACCCACCGTTGCGAAGAGAAGGACGAAGAACTCGATCAGAGCGATCATGGATCCTCCAAGGCCGGTTCGCCGGCGTGTGATGGGTTGAGAAAAGAAACTTGGGAACCACAAAATATATCAAAAAAACGGGGTTTTGTCAACCCCGCTTGGGCTAAAACGACTATTTCATTGAGGCTTTGACGAAAGCCAAAAACAACGGGTGCGGATCAAGCGGCCGCGATTGAAACTCCGGATGGAACTGGACCCCCACAAAAAACGGGTGGTTTTTTAGCTCAATAATTTCAATCAAATGTTGTTGTGGATTCACTCCTGAAATTACCAACCCGGCATCTCGAAGCGTTTCAAGATACGCATTGTTAAACTCATATCGATGGCGATGGCGTTCGGAAATCATCTGCTTGCCATACGCCTTGCGCGCTTTGGTTCCTGAAACGAGTTCACAAGCATACGCGCCAAGACGCATCGTCGCCCCGTACTTTTTTTCGACCACATTGCGGGCCTGCAGGGGATTGAGATAGATGATGGGAACTTTTATTTTTGGATTGATCTCCGTGGTGTGAGCCTCTTTGAGGCCGACCACATGCCGCGCGAATTCGATACACGCAAGCTGCATTCCATAACACAACCCAAAATACGGAATCTTGTTTTCCCGAACGTACTGAATGGCGGCGATGATCCCCTCGACTCCTCTTTCCCCAAAGCCACCCGGAACAATAATGCCATCGTAAGAAGAAAGCGTCTTAAGTTGTGAGGGATTTTTTTCAAAAGTCTCAGAGTTGATCCAGGTGAGTTTCGGTTTCACCCCCTGCGACCAGCATGCGTGTTTGATGGATTCAATCACCGAAATATAGGAATCGGAAAGCGTAAAATCTCCCGTCCCAAAATATTTCCCAACGATCCCAATGTTCAACTCGCGTCTCAGACTCTTAATTTTTTTTACGAACTTCCCCCACTCCTCTAAGTCCTTCTTCTTCGGTTTGAGGTTCAACCGTTGAAGCATCTTTTTTGAAAATTCCTGATTTTCCAATACGAGCGGCACTTCATAAATCGTCTCGACATCAGGGGCACTCAACGCATGCCCTTCGTCCACATTGCAAAAAACCGACAAGCGATCACAGCGCGGCTTATCGAGCATATGCGGCCCGCGCGCCACGATAAAATCCGCCTGAATGCCCGCCTCATTTAGGGTACGAGAAGCATGCTGGGTCGGCTTGGTTTTCATCTCGCCAATATGGCTGGGAACCGGCAGATAACTCACGAGCACAAAAGCGATATCTTTGGGATGGGCACGCTTCATCATGCGCGCGGCTTCCAAAAAAAGCAGAACCTGATATTCCCCAACCGTCCCCCCAAACTCCACAACGGTAATCTCCGCCTGATCTTTCTTTGCGGCGGCCTGGATGCGGCGAATAATCTCGTTTGGGATGTCTGGCACGACTTCGACGTCTTCTCCCGCGTATTCCAAATTGCGCTCTTTGCGAATCACTTCTTGATAAACCTGACCGGTCGTAATGTAATTTTCTGCCTTCATGGCGTTGCCTGTGTAGCGTTCGTAATTTCCCAAATCCTGATCCGCCTCAATTCCATCCTCTCCCACAAAGACTTCTCCGTGTTCCGTCGGACGAATCGTCCCCGCATCAATGTTGATGTACATGTCACACTTGATGTTGGTGACCTTGTACCCGCGCGCTTGCATCAGTTTAGCGATGGACGCGGATGTGACTCCTTTCCCGACTGACGACATCACTCCCCCGATCACGAAGACATATTTGTGGCGCATACTTATTTCCCTTCGATAATAACTCGAATGTCCGCCTCAAAACCGTGTGGGAGCACAACTTTGGCGGCGTACTCTCCCGGTTCCTTAAGGGGTTCATCGAGATGAATCATGGATGAATCAATTTGCTTAAAGCCGTCTTTTTTTAGCGCAGAGGCGATCTGTGTTGCACCGACAGCGCCATAGAGCGTTCCGTTGTCATTCATTTTCTGCTCGATCAGGACTTCATGCCCGTCGAGTTTCGCGGCCAGATCGCCAAAAAGACTCAACTCTTTGTGAGACTCTTTTTTTAGCGCTTCTTCTCGCAATCGTTTTTTCTCGAGCGCCTCGGGAGTGGCAGCAACAGCGAGATTCTGTGGAAAAAGAAAATTACGGGCATGCCCGTCGCTCACTTCAACGATGCTTCCCTGCTTTCCCAGCGCTTTAACGTCTACAAGAAGAATGACTTTCATAATTATGATACGACATGAGACGGATTTGTGACCATGTCGGAAGGAACAACGGCGATAAGTCCGTTGGCCCGGAGACATGGTCACAAATCCGTCTTCACCCAATGGTTGGTAGTTACCTTTTCATTCATTGTCGCTCGCATTATAACAAACCTTTCAGATCGTCCAAGACCTGTTCGGCGTGGATCGCAGGCTTCACATCTTTATACACGCGCGCGATGATTCCGTCGGGGTCTATCAAGAATGACGTGCGATTGATTCCCATGTACTCCTTGCCCATAAATTTCTTTTTAGCCCAAACGCCGTAAGTCTTAACCACCATTTTTTCTGTATCCGAAAGCAAAACAAACGGCAGATCATATTTCTTGACGAACTTCTCATGGCTCCTGACGGAATCCACACTAACACCTAACACCTTCAATTTGGCACGCCTGAAACGCAGGAAGTGATCCCGAATGCCGCAGGCCTCCTGCGTACATCCCGGCGTATCATCTTTCGGATAAAAATACAGGAGGACCCATTGCCCTCGGCTATCGCTTAGAGTGTGCGGCTTTCCCTGTTGATCCGGCAGGGTAAAATCCGGCGCGGCTTTTCTTGATTCGAGTTTCATAAGAATTTAGTTTACCACAGATGAATCCTCCACAAGTTTCCCCCCACTTAAACGGACGCGTTGTATCGAAAGTCCCTCTCCCTCTTTTGGATGAGATAACGCCTCAACAAATTCCTCACGATGGCTGATGATCACAAACGTTGTGTTGGGACGTTGTCTCTTTTCTTCAAGAAGAATATGGGCAACCTGCGCTTCAGTCTGTTCATCAAGCTCTTCGGTGGCCTGATCCAAAAAGACCACCCCACCGTTTTCGTGAGACCGAATCTTCAACAAAACACGCGCCAAACCCAATCGTGCTTTTTCTCCTCCAGAAAGTCCTTGGGGTTTCTCATCGAGCTGAAGGACCCCTTTTATTGTAAAACGAGGGGCTAATTCCAACTCCTGAAGCACAGCCCGCATTTGATCATCCGTGACGTCCGGATTCCCGAACGCTAAATTATCTTTGATGCTCCCACTTTCAAAAATGTAGGGATGTTGTGAGAGATACGCGACACGCGCATAAAGAGAATCGGGACCAGCTTTTTTTATCTCCGAAACCGCGTGCCCTCCGATTCGAATTTCTCCTTGGCTCGGTTGATAGTATCCAGACATAAGCCGCGTGAGCGTCGTCTTTCCTTGACCGCTCTTCCCTTCTAAACGCACGACACCTCCGGCTGGAACGCGAAAAGATACGTCATCAATGATTTTTCCTTCTCCTTCAAGCCCAAGAGAAACATGATCCACCTCGAAGGAGTATTCTTCAATTTCTGAAGCCCCGATCCGTTGATCATCCGCCTCAACCTCTGCATCTGCATACCCGTTAAAAACCTCCTCCATCATCTCAATAGATTTGAGACTTTCCAGAAGAGAATTATTTGCATAAACGATTTGATCCCAACTATTTCGAAACATCCCGCTATAAACAAGAGCGGTCACGATCGCCCCACTTTGTTGCACTCCCAGTTCCCGAAGCGCGACCCCTCCCGCTGTCAAAGCCGCAAACACTCCGCCGTTAAGCGTCTGCGATTGAAACTGCATCCCTTGTCGAGCAGAACGACGTTCGTGCGAGAGATCTCCTTTCTTCTTGGCAAGCCCTTCCAGACGTCCTGCCATTTGTTCCCGCATCCCGCTTAAAACAATATCCTGATGCGCAAGAAGTTGATCCTCCACCTCTTCAGCAATCTTTTCTTCATTTCGATAAGCCTCCTCAATAATCGGTCCAGATTTCTTTTCATTGCGTCTTGAAATCGCGACCGCGATGGGAGCGCTCGTCAAACTCACGAGTCCAAGTCGCCAATCATTTGCAAGCATCATTCCAAGACCAACGACCGTACTCGCAATCGCAGGCGCTTGGGTCTTTGCCACCGAGTAAAGAATATCTTGAAACGCATCTTGCGATCGTCGAAGCGTCGCGGTGATTTTTCCACGACTTTCACCTTTAGCCATGCGTTCTCCGGGTTGAAAGGCCAGATCGCGCGCCAAGCGTTGATTCAATCCTTCCTGTTTCTGCATGATGTCATGGAGAAAACGATCAAAGTCAACCGATAATTTTTTCTGAACCCATCCGGTCACGGTTTGCGTTCCAAGATAACCGAGAGCAAGCATGGCGGCCATTTTTGCGCTTGGATTATCCATAGCAAGACCGATCAATGAAGGAGCGATCCCCTCTGCCGCCCCCACAACCGTCAAGCCAGCCGCAAGTTTCAAATAACGCGTCTTTTCCTCACCGGATAAATAAGCCTCCCAAACTTCTTTCATGATCTTTAACTTTTGTAGACCGGGTTCTTGTCCTTCTGGGATCAACTAAGAAATGTCCTCCGTTTCGGAAAGAAGCAGGAGATCACGCACTTGCTCAGGCGTAAATCCATGCGCCTCATACTTTTTTTTCATTTCATCAATGACAAATGCCTCACGCGAACTTTCCGGCTTCATCTTCGCTCGAGTTTTCATGACCTTCGCGAGCGCTTTGAATGATTCGACATTCTTCAACCCATTCATTTGATCTGCCCACATCTCCAACTGAAACAGGAAGTCTTGTTCATCCTCGGTCATCATCCGCTCGTGCGTTTCTCCAAATTTTTCTCGATAGGAAACATGGAAACCTTCTTCGGGTATGGATTTCAAAACGATGTGTTGCGGATCTTCTTGAAAGTGGCTCGTTTTGATCGCCAAAATGCGAAGTTGATCCATCACCGATTCATCACATTCATCCACAAAACCTTTTTCACGCACCGCGGCTTCTATCGAGCGAACAACGGATTCCATTTCAGCCAAAATTTGAGGAGGGACTTCTGGCAAACCAAAATCTTGAAGCAACTCGTGCTCCATGGTGGTGCGATACATCTCAACCGACTCACGAACATCTTCCGGAAGGGGGATCGGCTCACCGGTTGCTTCCGGCTCATGATCTTTTGAGGCTTTCCACAATTCCTCCCCCGTGGGGCGAAAACCATCTCTCATAATGAGCCATCTTACCACAAAACGGCCTGGGTGGGCCGTTTGTGATACGAGGGTGAGGTGATTAGGAACGGCACTTCGAGCACTTCTTATCAAACAGGAGTAGAAGCGCGGAAAGACCAACGAGGATGTAGATCAAACGCACGAGCCAACCCCATGAGCCAAAAATGACTTCAACGAGGTTCCAATCAAAGAGACCAACGAGTCCCCAGTTGATGCCTCCCACCCAAAGGAGCCACCAAGCAACGCAATGGACGCCACATTTTCCGTCTTTCATAGACAAAAGTTAAAACTTAAGCGTGATTTATTATTAAAAGTATAGCATTTACGCTCGGTGGATGCGAAAACATATCCACAGACAGAAATAAACCGTCCCTTTCGGTTGTCATCCCTGTTGCTGACCTGCCACACAAAGACATACAATGAAACATCAAAACTCACTACATGCATTATGATGTCCAACGCAGTAAAACAATTTCCTCAACAATTCACCTTCGTTCCAAAGGTTCAAAACGCTTCACATCTCAAGCCGTTTGATCAGGCTTTTTATATCGGCATGGGCGGATCGCACTTGGCGGCCGACCTCGCGCTTCTGTGTCATCCTAAACTCCCACTCTCTATCTCATCCGATTATGGACTGTCCGCTCCCATCGAGTGTGTCTCTCGACCTCTTGTGATCGCTGGCTCATACTCGGGCAATACGGAGGAAACACTCGATGGATATGAAACAGCCCGTAAACATAAACTGCCTGTGGCGGTGATTGCCTCGGGGGGAAAACTCATCGATCTGGCAAAGAAACATCATGCACCCTATATCGAAATTCCAAACACCGGCATCCAACCACGCATGGCTCTCGGATTCGCTTTGCGCGCCCTTCTCAAACTACTCGGCGATGAACGAGGATTGCGTGACAGTGCTCGTCTGGTCAAAACACTCAAGCCGCTCATGTATCGAAAGACTGGTGAGCATTTGGCTGGACGATTGCGCGGAAAAATTCCGGTGATCTACTCGTCCACGCGCAATCAAGCCATCGCCTACAACTGGAAAATCAAATTCAACGAAACCGGAAAAATTCCGGCGTTCTTTAATGTCATCCCCGAACTCAATCACAATGAAATGAACGGGTTTGATGTAACGGCCGCAACGAAAAAACTTTGCGCCCCGTTCCATTTCATTTTTTTGACAGACGCACAGGATCATCCGCGCGTGCAAAAACGTTTTGCGATTCTTGAACGGCTGTATACGAAGCGCGGTCTTCCTGTCGAGCGCCAACCCATCGTGGGAAAAGAGCCTTTCGAAAAAGTTTTTCGTTCGTTGTTGACAGCAGACTGGACGGCGATTACGATCGCAGATGCTTACGGCCTTGAAAGCGAACTCGTCCCCATGGTCGAGGAGTTCAAAGGACTGATGGTCTAAGGAGGTCTCGTGCGTTTTATCGCGACTCTTGCTCATTTCTTCTACGACGAAGAATTGCTTTCGTTCACGCGGCAGAACACCGCCAACTACATCACCATCCTCGGCGCGTGGCTCTCGCGTCTAGGCCTGCTCATCCTGCTCGTCACCTTCTGCCTGTTCCTCGCCGGCCACGAGTTGACCTTTGACCTGTTCGTTCTACGCTGGGTCGGCATCGGGCTCTCTTCATTGGGAGCGATCTGCGATGGGCTGGACGGCTGGATCGCACGTCGCCTCGGGATCGTGAGTCCTTTCGGTGAGTTGTACGATTCTCACGCAGACAAAGTGCAGTACCTTACAAAGCTCGGAGGCATCACGATCGACACGGCGCTCATCGTGCTCTCTGGCGCTTCTCCGATCTTCTTCGTTCAGGTGATCCTGATCGCATGGATCAGCTTCGAACGCGATGCGACGAGCATGTTCCACCGCGCATGGGCCCTGCGTGAAGCGCCCGGCGTCAAGATCAGTGCAGGAAGCTCGGGCAAATGGCGCACACGCATTTGCTTTCCGGGCATCCTCGTTTTCCACCTGATCCTGAACCCGATCGGAAGTCCGCTTCTGGGATGGATCGACACCGCTCTTATCATGGCCGCGACAGCCTGGTCGAACTACGACTACGTCCGCACCTACCGCCACGTAATCAAAACAGCCCGCCGGGCTCACCCCTAACGAGCTGCTGCCAGACTCAGACGTCTGGTTTTTTATTTCAGTTTGACGTGGCGCAAACGTAGCGAGTTGAGCACGACCGAAATGGACGAAAACGCCATGGCCGCCGCAGCGATAATCGGATTGAGCAGTCCAATCGCCGCAAGAGGAATACCCACGATGTTATAGATAAAAGCCCAGAACAAATTCTGTTTGATATTGGCATAAGTCCTGCGAGACAACTGAATCGCTTGGATCACTTTTTCGGGACCCCCGCCGACAAGAACAATCTGGCCGGCTTCGATGGCAATATCGGTGCCCGTCCCAACGGCAATACCAAGATCAGCTTGCGTGAGCGCTGGAGCGTCGTTGATGCCATCGCCAACAAACGCCACTCTTTTGCCAGACTGTTGTGCCTCTTTCACAATCTCCAATTTTTGATCCGGAAACACTTGCGCCCGAACTTCTTCAATGCCGAGTTCCGCCGCAATGGCACGCGCGGTGCGCTCCTGATCGCCCGTAATCATCACCACATCCAGTCCACGCGCGCGCAATTGCGCAACGGTTTGTTTCGCGTCCGGTTTGGCCTGATCCGCAATAGCCAGCAAACCAAGCACGGTCTGTTCTTGCGCCACTACCACGACCGTCTTCCCTTGACCTGATAGTTCAACCAAAGACTTTTGGGTGTCAGAGGAGAGCTGAATCCCAAGCGATTCCATCCATCGCTCCTGTCCGATGCGTACCGTCTTCCCATTTACCAGCGCGGCAATGCCTTTGCCGGTATGAGATTGAAAACCGGAGGCTTGGGGAAAAGCGCCACCGACCTCCTTGGCTTTTCGAAGCACAGCCTGTGCAAGCGGATGTTCAGAGAGTGATTCAGCTGCGCCAGCAATAGCCAAAAAATCTGAAGCTCCAGAAGCAATCACATCCGTCACCACGGGCTTGCCTTGTGTGAGCGTCCCGGTTTTATCAAACATGATCACATTGAGGTTGCGACCGCGTTCGAGCGCTTCACCGTTTTTAATGAGAATCCCCATGCGGGCACCCCGACCGGTCCCGACGAGGATAGCCGTCGGAGTTGCTAATCCAAGTGCACAGGGACAGGCGATAACCAGAACGGCCACGGCTGAAATAAGCGATTGAGCAACATCTTTACTCAAACCGAACCAGACAAGAAAAGTCACAATCGCCACCCCAATAACCACGGGGACAAAAATACCCGAGATGCGGTCAGCGAGTTTTTGAATGGGGGCCTTCTTTTGTTGGGCTTCTTTGACGAGTCGAATGATTTGCGAAAGGACACTCCCCTCGCTTTCTGTCGAAATCTCGACCGTCAATGCTCCTTGTTGATTTAAGGTCGCTCCAAATACTTGATCGCCGTCTCGTTTCTCGATCGGCATGCTCTCGCCTGTAAGCATGGATTCATCAACAGACGAATCGCCTTTCTTCACGATTCCGTCCAAGGGAATTTTCTCCCCGGGCTTCACAATAACGAGGTCGCCTTTTTTAAGCTGATCAATCGAAACATCTTGGACGGATCCATCCGGCAAAAGTTGATGGGCCATCTTCGCGCCCAGTTCGAGCAGTTTCTGAATAGCCGCGCTGGCTTGGCCTTTGCTACGCGCTTCCAAATATCGGCCAAGCAAAATAAAGCCGGTAATGATGGCAGCGGTTTCAAAATAGCGTGGCTTTCCAGCGGAGAACGCCCACCAGCTAAACACGAGCGCCACGAGCGTTCCCAGTGAAATCAACGTATCCATATTCGCGCTCATGCGAAGCAGAGAGCGCCAAGCCGCCTTATGAAACACCATGCCAGGCCCAAGCACGACGATCGTTGAACCAATGGATTCGATCCAATCCGAAAACAATTCACCGAACAAAATGGGGCCGAACTTCAATTTCGCCATCGCGATCACGAGCACTGGCACCGCAATCACAAGCGCGACGGTTGCCCGTACAGCGACTTCGGATTTTGTCCCGCCCGCGTGATGGGCGTGTTTGCCGCCGGGCTCATGGTTTCCCGGATGACCGTCCTGGTTGACTTGGGGTGGTTCGACGACTTTGTAACCTTCTTTGATAACAACATCATGAAGCGCTTGAACACTCGTCTTATCTCCATCAAAATCTATGGTGGCTTCTGCAAGAGCATAATTGACGTTCGCTTCTTGCACGCCGGGAACTTTTTTCAGTTGCCCTTCGATTTTGATGGCACACGACGCGCAGTGCATGCCTTCAATATTGAATGTAATTTTTGACATAGGATAAATGAGAAGATGGTGACGAACAGAGACGGCTCCTATTCTTGGCCGGTGCCACGTGGTGATGGTTTAGAAATAATCACTGGATAGCGAGGCCTTTATCCCCGCGGCTTAACGATCAGCGTTCCGCGCACCATTCCCATCGAACAGCTGAATAAAAAGTTTCCAACTTTGTTTGGGGTGAAGCGAATGGTGTTAATGCCGGGCTGTAGGCGCGTTTGCACGCCGAAATCCCTTTGAACAAGCGTGCTGGCGCATCCCATAGATTTGGACCCATACACCTGCCATTCAACCGGCACCCCCTCGATGACCTCAAGCGTATCAGGTTCGTAGGTGGATCGCGATGTCACTTCCATTTGGATATATTGCTGCCCTCCTTGCAAGAGCGTTGCGGAAGGAGACGCCGCGGATGTATGCTTCGGCGAAAAATTCATTCCAAACAAAGCCGCACCGTTTTGCATGTTCGTCAGACCAAGCACCACCACAACGGCACCGGCAACGCGCATCACTCGTTGAAGGGTTTTGCCTTTCGCAACAGAAGTTAAGATTCCAACGCTTAAAAGCGCAGGCGCGGTTCCAAGCGCAAATACGGCCATCACCAAAGCGGCCTGCAGGGGATTACCGAGCGAAAGTGCATACAACTGCATGGACTGGGTGAATCCGCATGGAAGAAAAAACGTGAGTGCTCCCAACACAAACGGCACGGCCGGATGCTTACTATCTTGCAAGGCGTGGATGCGATGCGACAGCCACTTTGGTGGCGCGAGCCGAGCAAAATGGGAAGGCACCACATCAAGCAGATGCAATCCGAGACTCATCATCACCAGCGCGATGACAATGACGAAAAGACCGTTGAGCGTCGTTGAAAGTTGAAAGGCCGAACCGATTAGACCAATCAGCGCGCCAAAAACGGCAAACCCAACGATGCGGCCGATGTTAAATAAAAAATGTGGGCGTAAACGATCTTTGGATGAGACGTGAGCTTGTTCTTTAGCTTTTGCAGACGAAACCGCCGCGAGCAAACCAATAACAACAGCGGTACAGGACGAAACCGAAGCGACCAGTCCAATGGCAAAAATCGCGAACAATCCTCCTGCCGACTCTGCCTGCGGCGAGAACGTCGACAATCCCATCCACTTAAAAATCACATACACCGCAAGAATCAAAACCAAAGCGCCGCCAATGCGCGACAGATTCCATGGGGCTTGAATTTTTTGACGGGAATATTCTTCCGATGCCTGATACCCATGAGGACCCAATCGTTCGTTGATGCGTCTGAGCAATTTTTCCTCATTAGCAACCTCAAACGTCTCAATCGTTAGACGTCCTGTGTTGTGAGAAGCACTCACATGTTGAACTCCACCAAGAGTAGAGAGATCGCGCTCAATGACGACCTCGCAACTCTGGCAGGTGGTCCCCCTTAATTCAAAATCATACTTTTGAGCCATACACAAAACCGGTTAAGAATGAATCTCCTTACAAAAACCGGTTTTGATCAATTACGCCGCTGGCGCAATAAAGAGAGATCTGTCCCTTGGGGAAAGAAAAGGCGTTGATAAAAAATCGGTAGAGTTGGCTCGATCGGAAAGACGCGGGAAACTGGCGTCGTTTGCCCGAACATTCCGGAAGGCAAGGTTTTTCCCAAAGCGACTTCTTTTTGCGCTTCATATGTGCGCACACATAAGTCAATACAACCGGTCGGTGCAACGAGTGGACACGGCGTGCCTCGCTCGCAGTCCATCGGCATCGACATGTGAGCCGCAAACACATGCGCGGAAGGAACAAAAATCAACCCAATCAAGAGAGCCGCCATGACGCGTGAAAACTGTACATTTCGCAGCATAACCTCTCGTATCATACGCGCAAGAGTAAAAAAAGAAAATGACCACCGGAAGGGTGATCATCAGAGGGGGAGGTGGCCGGGATGTCCGGCGCTACTCGATGTGGGCGGGAGCAGCTCGCTCGGTAGGCAGATTCTCGGAGTGGAACGCCGAGTCCTTGCGCACATGCGCGAATACGGCCGCGCGCGCGGGACGATCGTGACGGATGACCACGACCCCGCAGGCGACGATCGAACCGAGCGCGAGCGGCACCATCAACGGAATGTGCTTGTTGAGGTCCACCGTTCCGGTGGCGAGCTGCCAAATGTCGTAGCCGAGGAGGCTGACGGCGAAGACCGTCACGAGGACGAGGGCACCGATGAGAGTCCGGTCCGAGTGCATGTTGTTCCCTTCAGAGGCGTGATTGCCGCATACAATATAGCACAAAATCGGGTCGCCGTCAATGAACAGCGTCCCAAACAAGCAGAGCACACCCAAGCGCCGTCCCATCAAATGGCGTCTGCAAACAGGTTTCAATGCCCGTTGCTCGCTCTTGAATTTCAACAACAATCCCATCACGCGCCACACCTCCATCAACCACCATCTGCCTTGGCCTGACAGGAAGCTGAACAACGAGATGATTAACTTTTTTTGTCAAATTTTTAAAATATCGTTCTAATGATTTTGGGTACTTCAAAAGTCGTGTCACGGTTTCCCCACTTCCTTCAATCTTTGCTTCCAACGCAAACACGCTTCCCTTACCAACAGCCGGCATCAGCGTTGTAAAAAATGGCGCGTGAATCTGCATCTTTCGTCCGATCACTTGCACCAAAAAAACTCCTGTTCCATAGGTCACTTTGGTGACATGATTCTTTTGAACACCTTTTATGCGCAACGCGGCATAAGTGCTTGCTTGTTGGTCCCCACACATGGCAAGGATGGAGATCGGTTTACCGATAATGTCTTTTGCGAGGTGACCGAAGCAACTACGCGAAGGCATCACTCGAGGCAGGACGTCAGGACGAATCCCAAACCAATCAAAAAGTTGAGCATCCCATTTGCGCTTGCCGATATCATACAAAAGGGTGCGTGCCGCGTTGGTTTCATCCGTCAAATGCGGATGCTCATCGCAAAGATTCCAAAGAAGCCATGTATCGAGCGTCCCGAACAACAGGGTCGAAAAGTCATGACGCTCCAAAATCCATTTCAATTTAGAAGCAGAAAAATATGGCAGGACTTCCAGGCCGGTTTTTTCCTGAATGGCTTTTCCGTGCTCCTTCCTAAGGATCGTGCAGAAGGTGCGTGTGCGCTGATCTTCCCAACCAATCATGGGATAGACGGGCTTGCCTGTCTGGCGATTCCAAACGACCGTTGCCTCACGTTGATTGGTTATTCCCATCCCTCGAATGCTTGAAACGACGACCGCAGAAGATTGTACCGCCTCTTGAATGACCATGCGGCAGCAGCCCAAAATCTCAAGAGGATCCTGCTCAACCCAGCCATTTTTTGGCCGAGATTTTTTGAGTGGACGATAGGCTTTGGCCAGAATATCTCCCTGCGCATTGAAAACAAAAGCTTTGACTCCGGTCGTCCCGGCGTCTAGAACAAGGACATGGCCTTTACGTCGCGTCTTCGGACGCGAACAAATTTTGAAAAGCGGTTTTTGGAGATTCATGTTGGTTGATAATGCGATCAAGAGAAAAGAGAATCGGGAGATCCGCGTCTTTTTTGCCGAGCCGTGAAATGACAGAGGCTACCGCTCGGCATCCTTCACTGGGCTGTGTACATTCTCCGGTTTTAGCAATCGAAAGACCGGTTGTGCGATTAAACGAATCGGGGCTTAAGGCCGTAGCGAGAAAGTCACCAGCTCCAGCCGTGCCGGAAGCAACCGAAACATCGCATTTAAGATGAGCCATGATCTCTTTCATCTCTTTAAGTCCGCGCGCCGCAAGCCAACCTTTGCCATTCCACCCCCAGCCAAGACCCTCGGCGATGCCCAAGGCCACGGCATAGATGTTTTTCAAAACAGACGCATGGGCAACGGCGGTTGAATCATTTGTGTATTCAAGACGTAAATTTGAATCTGCAAAAAGAGGTTGTAAAACTTGAAAGGCGTCAGCTTTCTTCGCGCCAAGCACTCCCACTCCCGGCAGGTCAGCCATCAGTTCTTCAGCAAGAAGGGGGCCGCCCATCACCCCAACGGTATATTCCGGCAACACCTCCTGCAAAACCACGTCCATTGTTTTGAGCGAGTCGGCTTCCAAACCCTTCGCCAACGAAATCACAATCGTCTGGGGAGACAGATACCCAGCCGCTTGTGTCGCCACATCTCGTATGACCCAAGAGGGGATACACAAAAAAACCACATCGGCTCCGCTTAACGCTTCCTCCATTGAGCGCACTCCCCCAAGAACTTTTGCCGGGTCTTTATCCCATGCACAAATTTTCGCGCGTAACCCAATCACATGAGCTATCGCTCCGCCAATCTCTCCAAGTCCAATAAACGTTACTTTTGCCATAATCCCTTAACGAAGATAAGCGCCGACCGCTTGGGAAACAGAGGTGAAACCGTCGCGTTCGAGCCGCTCCACCACGCCTTTATTGATCTGTCCGATCACCTGTGGACCTTCAAAGATCATCCCGGTGGCGAGTTGAATAAGAGTCGCTCCTGAACAAATTTTCTCATAAGCATCGTCCGCTGAAAAGACTCCCCCGGATCCGATCAGCGTGAAGCGCGCGCCATAGGATCTATAAAAATGCTTTAACAACCGATTGGACGGTTCAAACACGGGTCGTCCGCTGATTCCGCCCTTCGCAGACGCGAAAGAGTCGCGTGGACTAATCGCGGGAGTATCGCGACGCTTTGTCAGGTTGGAAAAAATAAAACCGTGAACGCGATGTGTAAGCGCAACCGTCGCGAGTTCTTCCGCTTCGCTTAAGGAAAGATCCGCCGGCATTTTTAGAAAAACCGGTTTGATTGTTTGGATTTCATCAAGAGCTCTAAGCAAAAAATCAAGCCGATCGGGATGGGTAAACGGTTCTCCGCCAAACGCATTCGGACAGCTGATATTGACCGTCAAATAGTCACAGACCGGTTCAACCGTTTTGAAGGAGTGTCGATAATCCTCAACACCCATCTCCAACGTGCAGGCTATCTGATCGTTGGTTCTGGCAATACTGACTCCGAGAGGGATGCGCCGCCGCGACTGCGCGAGCCGGTGCGCCACGGTCTCACATCCTTCATTTTTTAACCCATAATAAACCAGCAGCGCCCGACTGTGCGGCAGGCGCCAAAGTCGCGGGCGCGGATTTCCCGAACAGGGTCGCCCCGTCACTGAACCAATCTCCGCAAAACCGAAGCCCACCTCTGGCAAAATATCCGTGAGCAGGCCGTCTTTATCAAACCCCGCCGTGAGGCCAACGGGATTCTCAAACGAAATCCCGCAAACCTGTTGGCGCAAAGCGGGGTGTTCATAATGCCATAACTGACCGGCAGTCTTACGAAGCGAAGGGTGCCGACCCATCCACGCCCCCATTTTCGTCAGGCAATCATGAACAGACTCCGCATCAAAACGAAAAGCAATAGGTTTAAAGCAATGCCGATAAACGGCCCCCTGCAAACGGCTCGCAAACATACGCGTCCATCTTACCCCCACAGAATCTTTACGAAAACCACCCGCTATGCTATCCTTGGGCTTCGTATATCACTCCTATGGCAGAATTCCGCAACATCGCGATCATCGCCCACGTCGACCATGGCAAAACCACCTTGGTCGATGCGCTTTTGAAACAAACACACACCTTCCGCGATAATGAGGCGATGGGCACCACCATCATGGACTCTAACGAGCTGGAGCGTGAGCGAGGGATCACTATCTTTTCAAAAAACGCCTCCGTTGAATGGAATGGGAAGAAAATTAATATCGTGGATACCCCCGGCCATGCGGACTTCGGCGGCGAAGTTGAGCGTGTCATGAATCTTGTTGACGGCTGTCTCCTGCTCGTGGATGCCAAAGAAGGTCCCATGCCGCAAACGAAATTCGTTCTCAAGAAAGCTCTCGAAGCTGGCCATAAAATCATCTTGGTCATCAACAAAATCGACAAAAAAGACGCACGACCAAGCTGGGTGCTCAACAAGACGTTTGATCTGTTCATTGATCTTGGCGCAACAGACGAGCAGGCTCACTTCCCCGTTATCTATGCTTCGGCGATCAGTGGCGTGGCTGGTTTGGAACCGGATCTCGCAAAAATGCAGGACATCACTCCTCTGCTTGATACCGTGATTGATTACCTTCCGGCACCGACAGGTGACGGCGAAAAGCCGCTCCAAATTTCCGTGGTCAATATTTTTTATGATAACTACAAGGGTCGGATCGCGGTTGGACGCGTGGTCAATGGCACGGTCAAGCAAAATCAGCGCATCAAGCATGTGGATCGAGACGGCGCAACGCACATGGAAAAAATCACCGCTCTGCAAATTTACCAAGGATTGAACCGTGTGGATGCACCATCTGTAGGCGCCGGAGAAATTGTCGCAATCGCTGGCGTGCAAAATGTTCAGATCGGCGAATGTTTGATTGATCCTGAACAGGCCGAAGCCTTGCCTGTCATGAACATTGAAGAGCCAACCGTGAAGATGACCTTCGGAGCAAACACGTCCCCGTTTGCCGGCACGGAAGGCGAGTTTTCCACGGCTCGCCATTTAAAAGAGCGGCTCGAGCGCGAACTCCTTAATGATGTGGCTTTGCGTGTTGAAAAAGGTGAAGGGGACAGTCAGTTTATTGTGTCGGGACGCGGCGAATTGCACCTGGCCATCCTTATTGAAAAAATGCGCCGCGAAGGATACGAGCTTCAAGTTTCTCGTCCACAAGTTATTTTTAAACAAGAGGGCGGCGTGACGATGGAACCGTTTGAAGCGGTCTCGATTGAATGTCCGGAAGGCTTCTCTGGCATCGTGATCGAAAAGATGGGCAAGCGACGCGCGGAGATGAAGGATATGTCTGTGGAAAACGGCCACTCCTATCTCGAATTCGATATTCCAACTCGCGGACTCATTGGATACCGCAGTGAGTTTCTGACAGACACCAAAGGCCAAGGCATCCTCAATACGCTCCTGCTTGGCTATCGAACCAAGATGGAAGGCGAGGTTTCTGGCAACGAGCACGGTTCGATGATCTCCATGGAAAACGGCATGACGATGGGATACGCTCTTACCAATTTGCAAGAACGCGGACAATTGTTCATCGGAGCCGGAGTCAATGTGTATGTGGGGATGGTGATCGGACAAAACTCTCGAAGTGAAGACATGGAGGTCAACCCGTGCAAAGAAAAAAAACTCTCCAACATGCGATCGAAGGGAGACGGCGCTTCCGTAGCCATCGAAGCTCCACGCGACATGACGCTTGAGCTTTCGCTTGAATATCTGGGCAATGACGAGCTTCTGGAAGTGACGCCTAAATCCCTACGCATTCGAAAAGCGATCCTTGATTCCACAACTCGGCGCCGAACAGAATCCTAAACAAAAACCGCTAGCGAAAAACGCTGGCGGTTTTTGAATCAAGCCTCGTTCTGTGAGAGAATACGCTCATGCTTAACGCCATCACCCCTCTACTTCCACAGATACAAAGCCTCGGCGTCATCGGTTATTGGATTCTTCTTCTCATCACTCTTCTGGAATCGCTTCCACTCATCGGAGTGGCCGTACCGGGAACGGTCGCACTCGTGCTGGCTGGATTTATTGCCGTGAGTGGACCACTTGATCTGGGCGACCTGATTTGGTTTGGGGCTATCGGCGCGATCATCGGGGACGGCATCGCGTACCAATTCGGGATTCACCCCAAAACCCGAACCTTTTTTCTTGCCAAACTTCCCGAAAACATCGTCCGTCGCGGAGAATCTTTCATCAAGAACCACGGCGGTAAAAGTGTATTCCTCGGCCGCTTCATCGGACCCATCCGACCCTTCATTTCTTTTCTGGCCGGCATGCTGGGCATGTCGCGCAGAGCCTTTTATGTTTGGGACATCGCAAGCGGATTTGTTTGGACGGCTGCCTTTTTGATCTTAGGCGCTCTGTTTGGCCAGGCTTGGCAGAACGCTCTCTTATGGTCTTCGCGCATGGCTCTATCTGCGGTCATCCTCGGCGGAGCGATCGTCGTGCTCTCGTTGATCCATCGTTGGATCTATCGTCACGGCGGTGAAACAGGCAGACTCCTCAAATCCCTGTTTGCCTCCATCATCCGCGCAATCAAAAATGATGCTGAGGTCAAAAAGTTTGTTCAGGCTCATCCCGCGCTTATGAAATTCCTCCACACTCGCTTGCAAATGAAAACCTTTACCGGCTTGCCGCTCACCCTTCTGATCTTTGCGGCAATCTATGTGGCAGGACTCTATATCGGACTCATCGAAGACGTCCTGCGTTCTGAACCGATCGTCAATGCAGACGTTCGCATTGGAAACATCCTGTATTTCCTCCGCGACAAAAACCTCACCAATCTTTTTTTTCACGTCACCCAAATCGGCGAATGGAAACTCCTCACGCTCTGGGCCGTGCTCATTTCGATCGCGCTATTCCTGCGCAACAAGATAACCTACGTGGTCGGCTTGTGGACGACCTTGATTGGAGGTGAGATTTTTGTCTTTTTGAGCAAATCTCTCTTGCATCGCGCCCGTCCAACCGGTATCGCCGTTTATGTCGAAGAATCCTTTTCGTTCCCAAGTGGGCATGCCGCCATGTCTGTGTTGTTCTATGGATTCGTCGCTTATCTCGCTTGGAGGCTCCTCTCTCGTCGCCTCACAAAACTCAATAGCCTGATCGCCGCGCTTGCTCTCATGCTCGTCATTGGATTCTCTCGACTGTATCTGGGCGTACACTTCTTGAGTGATGTGTTAGGCGGTTATCTCATCGGCACTCTTTGGCTCATCATTGGCATTGTCGTCACAGAATGGATGAACGCGTCGAGATCTTTGCACATCAGACGATAATTTCAAATATTTTTTTATCATCAATCCAGCGCCGAAAGCGGTCATCGCGATACTGATAAGAAACACCTGTGTTTGATAAGCGGCGAAAAAAGCCGCGAGACCCGTCAATCCTAAAACAGGAAAAAGAGGAACAAGATTATGCAGACAACAAGCGAACATACTCCCACTTGAGACTCCGCCGGAAGCCACAAGCGTTGCTCCCCCGCCTCGATGCGCGAGCAGGTGCATCGCGCGAAACAATCCCGCCTGAATCCCGAACCCAATGGCCAGAGGAGAAACCAAAAACCATTTCTCCTTCATAAAGGCAAAAGGCGCCACCAGACTCTGCATCCCAAGGGCCTGCACAAGATAAAAAATCGCCAACAGAATCAAAACGCCGCCGCCTCCCCAAAACCAGGGCGAGTTCTGACGACGAGAATCATTTACTTCCATAAATCTTCAAACGTAAAAACGATCCCATCAGCCGGAGAGATCACGAGCGCGCCTTCTGTCGTCTTGGGGAAAACCATAACGACTTGAACGTGGTGTCCACCCGCGGCTTGCGAAGGAAACGCATGCGAAACCGAAGGCTGTCCGTTTAGTGTCGCGGTTTCGTAAATCGCCTCTTGCGAAAGATCGTACGTATGGTTGTTCAGCGAAAGAGAGACCGTTGTCGTCTCTTCCGCCTGTTCCACACTCGTCACTTCAATCGTGATGCCGTTTTGTTCCTGAGACGCCGACGCACTTTGCGACGGTCTGGCTGTTTGAGTTGCAGGTGCGGAAACTTGCGATGGAACAGAAGTTGACGCGCGCGCAGAAACCGGATTGAACAATCGTTCTGATCCCCATATGCTCCCCGCAATCAGAAGCAGAAAAAGAAAATTTTTGATCATACTCAACAACAGTTATCAAGATGTTTAAGAATGGTGTAATCGCGCTTAACCCCTTGAAGCAGAAAGCTCACGATCACCAAAAGAATCAGTCCAACAACCCCGATCAGCCACGCGATATTCCAACGTCCGGACAGAACGCTGGTCGTGAACAAGAATCCGCCGACGATGACAACGAGACGAGCAATCCAAAGATGTTTCAGGTGATGTTTTTGATAGAGATGAGCGACCGCATACATCAATCCTGTCACGCTCATCCCCATAAGAACACCCATCTCAACCGGATCCACGAAAATACTGGTCCGTTCCAAAACGAGCAGCAAAATCCATGTGAGAGATACGGCAACACAAATCGCGCAAAGATTCCAAGGGACGAACCGCTGTATCATAGGCTTAAGCAGCGCAACCGCGAAAAAGAGTCCCAACAGACTCACTATGGGAAGGAAGGACATATGTG
>JACRJU010000014.1 GCA_016219925.1 Candidatus Uhrbacteria bacterium | reverse complement strand
TAATCGATTTTATGTGTTTACAGGCCGAGTTCGCGGTGTCGTGGTTCATACACCACGAACCCTGCCTTTAAACAGTTAATTCGTCTCTATACTAAGCTGTATTTCTGAGTTGGTCACCAACAGAAATTCGGCGTGTATCCCTGATATGCAGAAGGATGTTATCGAAATTAGTGGTAAAACTTCAAAATCGAAGCGAACAAGACAACTACCACTGCACCCGCTTCTAAAAGCACAGTTGAAAGAGTATTTTGTTGAGAGAAAGCAGAAAGGATATAAGACTGAATATCTATTTGTATCCAACAACAGGGATGCGGGTTTGAGTGTTGACGGAATGAAGCACTGGGTTAAGAGGTTAAACACTCTAACGGGAATTGAGTTTCATCTACATCAATTTAGACATGCTTTTGCGTGCGGTCTCGCTAAAAACGGCACCTCAATGTGCGATATCCAAAAACTCATGGGACACAAGGATCTTCGTATGACCGACAGATACCTGAGATCGAGGGGTGTTGAAGAATTACGAGATGATGTCTACAAATTACGCATTGACAATCTGTGGTGAATTTGTCAAAATATGGTCGCACTGAGGTAGCTATTAACTCGTAATAGTACCTAATGCAATAGTTTTTCTGAGCTTGCGTCTACGCATTTGGTGGTACTAAACAGGCCATCATGAGCGGTAGAGATTCAACGAACAAAAATCTATTTTTGCCCAAGTTTCCAACGTAAAAGTGGGGAAAGACCTCTACCAAGTTCATGGTAAGGATGAGGTCTCGGGTTCGATTCCCGACGACGGCTCCAGTAGAGAGAAACAAGAGGGTCGGTACCGAAGCGGTCAAACGGGACAGACTGTAAATCTGTTGGCTTACGCCTTCGTAGGTTCGAATCCTACCCGGCCCACCATAAGAATTCTGATTTTGAGGATTCCGCCGCCTTAGCTCAGCTGGTAGAGCAACACTTTTGTAAAGTGAAGGTCGCCGGTTCGAGTCCGGCAGGCGGCTCCATTGACGAATTTATCGATTTTTGTTAGCATCATCGCACTATGTCCCAAGACAACATGACCAAGTTAGAATGCACCGAGTGCAAGACGATCGGATACCGAACACACAAGAATAAAAAAACGATCAAAGAGCGTTTAGAACTTAACAAGTTCTGCAAGCGCTGTGGAAAGCACATGGCGCACAAGGAGACAAAATAATACCAGGTAACCTCATCTTGACAGGATGAGGTTTTTTGATAAGCTCCTGCGCAGGAGGGATACCTTTCAATGAAGTCTGTTCTTTTTCTCTCGCTTATCCTGTCGCTTCTGTCCGCCTCTCGCGCGTATGCGGACTGGGATGGCGCCCAACTGCTTTTCGTCGGCGCGGTGGAGAATGTTCATCTCTCGGGGGAGGGCGATCGAATCACTCTGCGAGCGAGCGTTCATTCGTTCTGGTCAACCAAGAACGACACCCGACTGTGGCTCGGCTACTGCGGGTTCAAGGCCAAATTCACGGACAAGCTCTGGATGAGTCCGCAAGTCGGCGTGGCTGGCAACTGGAGGCCGGGTGGGGGAGACGCCTTTCTCACTTCGCTATGGACGGGTTTTGCCCCATCGCGTCGGACGTTCCTTTTCGTCGAGAACGACATCTACGTTCACGGCGGCGGAATGGATTACTACGGCTACTACTTTCTTGATTGGGCGGCCAGCGGTGACATCGCCATTGGACCGACGGTCGAACAGGTGAACGCGAACGTCACCGTCGGGCCGCATGTCACTCTCTCGACCAAGGCCGGTCCGTGGATCAGCGCTCAATACTGGATTGCGGCCCAGAGCTCGTTACACCAGACGATCCGGTTCGTCGTCGGCCTGTTCTTCTGACAGCCGGCCATTACAAGGAGTCTTCGCTCTGCCACAAGCGGCGGAGTTTTTTTATTGACAAATGGCAATGATCTCAGTAAGCTGGCGCCAGCTCACAAGAGATGAGTGGATGCGTGTCATGCTGGTACTGGATTTTGATGGAAATCTGACCGATGTCGAGCAAGAGGCTGGGCCGTTCACTACGGGTTACCTCGCTGATCTCGCCACGTTGCTGGACAAACCCGTTGATGCCGTACAGTCGTTGGCTGATCAAGCCTACCGCGACATCGCCGGCGATCCGGCCACACACGGCTGGCGCTTCGGGGGAAAGCTCATGGCTCCTGCCACGGTCGATCCCTACTTGCGCATGACCGCCATCGCATCACAACTGCTCGGTCAGACGGGAAACTTTCCCGATGGTTTCATCGACCGACTCGGCAGCTTGCTCTTCAGGCATCACTACAGGAACACCAAAGACGTTCTCAAACCGAGCACGCTCTGGATGCTTCTGGAAGCGTACCGCCTCAAGATGAACGTTTGGGTCGTGACCAACTCCGGGACGTCTGCTGTTCAAGGCAAGATCGGTCGCGCCCTCGACGCGGGTTCCCCCGAAGACTGCCCCATCGTCAACTGGTGGACGCCGCGCGTCATCGGGGATGCGCGCAAGTTCGATCCCAGCGACAACCCCGAAGCTGGAGTGAAGTGGCCGTACAAGGATTCTTACTTCCGTTTTCGGGGTTTCCCTCGCGACACGGTGATCAAGCGTCCGCACTACTTCAAGGTGCTCGACAGCCTCCGGCATCAGCTCGGAGAGTCCACCCACGAGTTCTTGGACTGGGCACAGGTCATGGTCGTCGGCGACATCTTCGAACTCGATCTCGCCCTGCCACTGTGGCTCGGCTGCCACGTCGGCCTCATGGTCAACGAGCACACGCCGCCGTGGGAGGTCGACTTGCTCACGTCCAACCCCAACGGCCGCATCTTGCGCGCGCCGGAAGAGATTCCGGCATTCTACGCTTCCATCGGGTGCCGCGCGCCTTGACTCCTCTTTCGCCCCTGCCTGGGCGTTTTTTTATTGACAAGGGGATTATTCCATGATAGTCTGGGGCCGACCACTCAACCTGTTAGCTAGCTCGCTAGTGAGAAAGGAAGATGGTTCGAATAATTATTAGCCAGAAGAACACTTCTTTCTGACAGCTATGCAGAACAAGTTGTTCGTGGGCTCCCTGCCTTGGGCGACCGATGACGCGCAGTTGAACGAGCTCTTCTCCAAGTACGGAGAAGTGACCTCGGCTCGCGTCATGACCGATAAGTTTACCGGTCGTAGCCGCGGATTCGGCTTTGTCGAATTCGCCAACGAGGCAGATGCGCAAAAGGCCATTTCGGCCTTGGACGGCAGTGATCTTGGCGGACGCCAGATCGTTGTGAACGTTGCGCGCCCACGTGAAGAGCGCGCTTAAGCGTGCCACAAAAACCACTCGGTTTGCCGAGTGGTTTTTGATTTTGGGTCTTCCATTTTTGAAATCTTCGGGTATAATGCCGTCGTTCATCCTTGTCGAAGGGGTGTAGTGAAATGGTATCACGAAGGTCTCCAAAACCTTTATTCTGGGTTCGAGCCCCAGCGCCCCTGCCACGAAAAACACGCTGTGATCGCAGCGTGTTTTTCGTTTGTCACTTTTTTGAGATGTACTTCACGAGCGCCACGATCGTGAGCACCAGAAGAATCCACAGGAGCAGAATAGTCAACGAGCCGAATCCCGCCCCGAAGCCCATCATGTTCGAGTAGTAACCCATCATAGGAATGAAAGAGTGTATAATAGAATAAACAAATTTTTCTTAACTCATCACAATATGCCAAAACAAAACTTGGGCAGGCTCGATCGTATTTTACGCTTTGCTCTTGCCGTATGGTGGCTTGGACCTTGGGCACCCATCTACGGCAATGTGTGGATTGATTGGGTGATGTTTGTGGTTGCCTGGATTGCTCTCATTGAGAGCTTCACGGCATGGTGCTGGCTCCATACTGCGCTTGAGATCGATAACAAGGATCAATGATTCTTTGAGCACGACTTAGCGCACACACCGCCGATCGTCGCAAACACCGCGCCGATGATCCATCCCCAAACGGCCCACTGGACGGCTCCGAGGATTAAGCTTTGTGCATTCATGCCGCTCCACCCGAGAACGGAAATGCGCAGAAGATCTGCATGAAGGGATTGGACCTCAACGGGAATCACAAGACCCCAGAGCATGCACGCAACGTAAGCGACGACTCCGAAGACCGCGAGAGTCGCCCCAAGATGTTTTTTGCAAAGCATCATAGAAATTAATGCTTAATGAGTTAATTTTTTTTTGATCATTGAAATCTTGGAATGCGCACACGATGGATGGCGCGAGCGGTTGCGTCTCTTTTCATATCTGTTATCATGGTAATATCCATTGGGGTATTATGCAAACTCGCAAACGTTTTTCCTTTGTTTTGTTTCTCTCCATCCTGCTTATCAGCAGTTCCTTTTCTGTTCCTCATAACGTATCAGCGGCTTCGATGCATGGCGCGATGGATGAAAGTGCTCCCGTCAGTCAACAGACAGGATGTAATCAAACGGGATGCACTCAGCAACACGGCGCGTGCGCCCATCACTGCGTTGATCAATCCAGCGAACAAGCGCCTACTTCCGCATACGTTCCAGTCCGATCCCATAACACCGCACATGCATGTCACGTTTCTTCTTTTGATCTTCCCGTTGTCCCGTGTCTTGAAACAACCAGAGGCGATACCTCTCCGCGCGAGCCAGCCATTCATACTTGGCTTCGCTCCGTGATGAAGCGCGAGTGACGCGAGTAAAATGGAAAGTTTTTCTTTCTGTTTCTGCTCGCGTTTTTGTATTTAGCCATCTGTATGAAGAAAAAATCACACCTCATTCTGTATGGTCTGTTGGGATTCATCGTGCTCCTGATTGGCATACAAGTCGCTTCATCCTCTTCTTCGTCACCGCAAGCGGAAGCGGTCGGGAGCGGCTCCTTGCGCGTGTCTGAACAGCGTTGGAATATCGGAGACGTCCCCATGTCGGGCGGCATATCGACCAAGCAGATTACACTCACTAACGACAGCTCGGCGCCGGTTGAAATAACGAATTTGCAGACCTCATGTATGTGTACGACGGCTCAACTCGTTCATGCCGACGGGAGCAAGAGCGGTTTGAAAGGGATGGTCGGTCATGGCGGATCATCTTCATTGTCCGAAACCATCGCTCCCGGGGAAGAAGCTCAATTGCTCGTCCGCTTTGATCCCAATGCCCACGGCCCAAGCGGAGTCGGACCGATTACGCGCGACGTGGTCTTGGAAACCAACAGCGCTTCCCAATCGAAGATCACTCTTACATTCACGGGCAACGTTATTAAATAGTCAAGGATTCATCGTATGGAAAATTCTACATGTCATGATCATCACGAACCTCAGAAAGAAGCTCGGACCGTCTCAATTCGCATTCCGAAATTCAGCCTCCCCTCGCTTCAATCGGGGATATTGATCCTTCTCGTTCTCGTTGGTGTTTTGCAAACCGTGCAGTTGTACGGTTTGGACCAACAGATTGTCAAAGCAAAAACGTCCGTAGGTGCGGCCGCACCTGTATCCGCGAGCGCGGCGCCCTCTTCATCATCTTCTCTGCCGAATATGGTCGGCGGCTGTTAACCGAGCCTATGGAAAAAGAAACATGGGCTCAAACGAAAGGATACGTCGCACTGGCGTTCATTCTTCTTGCCGGCGTGGCTTTGCTGTTTGATGCTCAATATCGTTTAACCACCTCGGCCAAAGCACAACAAGAACGAGAGAGGCCGGCGGATTTGGCGCTCACGCTCATCACTCCAGCGGACTGTCCGCAATGCGTGGATGGAACTGGACTGATTGAACAAATAGAAAAACAACCCGTTCGCTTGAAATCCACGCGGACGCTTTCGGCAGCTTCGGATGAAGGATCCGCTCTCATTCAAAGCGCGGAGGTCGAACGTCTCCCCGTCGTGATCGTGGAGGGAGAATTCGACAAGGAAAATGTCCGCGAGATTTTTGCCAAGCTTCAGGCAAAACAAAAAGACCAAAAACTTCTTATTCAGCCGGGCGAACCGGTCTATCAGGATGTGGCTAATCAGCAGATTGTCGGATTGGTTGACCTGACGTATCTCAAAGATTCCGGTTGTTCTGACTGTTATGATCCTGCCAATCATAAATCTCTTCTTGAACGGAGTTTTGGTTTAGCCGTTCAATCGGAGATGACCGTGGAAGCGGAGTCGCCCAAAGGTCGCGAGTTGATAAAAAAGTACGCCATCACAGAACTCCCGACCGTTCTGCTCTCCGCGCAAGCGGGAACCTATCCGACCCTCATGCAGGCATGGGGGCAAGTGGGGAGCGTGGAATCTGATAGCACTCTCGTGTTTAGAAAGAATGCGGCACTGGGACCCGTTATCTATAAAGATCTTAAAACAGGCGAGATCGTTCGTCCCGCGCCAACTCAACCTTAATGTATGAAACCGATTACCCATTTTAACGTGTTGTTAAGTCTTTTGATCGCCGTGTTTGTCGTGAATCAGATTGCGATCGCAAGTGTGGCGCAAGCCATGGGCGCGACGCACAGTCTGCGATTTCAACTTTGGGGTGTGAAAACCGCAAACGCCATGGAGATTCTGATGCCGATTCCAAATGCCGATGGATTAACAACACACTTGCAAATGATGCCGACGATCACAGAAGTGGCTGGCGATCCTCGTTCCGGCGATGCGGTTGCCGACGCGCAGAAAGTTATGATGGCCACGGGGACGCCGTTTTACGCGCCCGAGGGCGTGGATTTTGATGATCCTGTGGGGTCGCTCGCCGCTTGGGGGAAAGATGAGGCGGTTGAACTACCAGAGAATCTTCAACAGCGGTACGACAAGCTGATCGGCGTTTTTCCGTGCAACTTTTGCTGCGGATCTCCGACGCAAGTAACGATTAACGGTCGTTGTGGCTGTGCTCATGCGCGTGCCGCCCGTGGGTTCTTCAAAGATATGCTCCTGCGCTACGGGGATACCTATTCCGACGATCAGTTGGTCGGCGAAGCCTATCGTTGGCAGGCCATTTGGTATCCCTCCGGCGTTGTAGAAGATTATCTTCTCGGCACCGGCCGCGGAAATGTCCTTGGTCACAAAACGCACGGCGGGGCAGGACAAGACGGGATGCATGGTTTGGGAACCTAACAAAGATCTATGCGTCCTTTTCTTATTGTGATCATTTTGAGTGTTGTGGTGATAGGGGCGGTGTTGGGGTCTCGTCAGATTTTTTCCCCGAGCCGAATTGAAATTGAACCTCCTTCGGTTGATCTCGGCGACATCGCGCGTAACGGAGGAATTGTTTCTGCGTCCGTGCAAGTTGCTAATCGAGGCAAACGTCCGCTTGAAATTAATCGTCTCTCGACCAGTTGTGGGTGCACCACGGCCAAAATGGACCAGTCGCCTATCGCTCCAAGCGCGTCTCGCACGCTCACGATCACATTCGATCCGATGGTCCATCCCGATCAAGAAGGGCCTCTGACGCGCGTCGTGTACATCCAAACATCCGATCCAAAGCGGCCCGAAGTCGAAATAACCGTTACGGGTCGCGTGATTCCATAACTGATCTCTCTATGGGAAAGAAAATGCTATCAGTGATTTTGTTTGTGTTTGTTTTTCTGTTTGGATCGAGGGCGCACGCCGCTGAAGCTCCGGAGAAAAAAGCAACGATTTATTTCAACGAAGCGTGTCAGGACTGCGGCGAGCTGGTGAAGGAAATGTATCCGGAAGTGTTCGGCGCTTTCGGGTATCAGCTCGAACTCCATGACTACATTAACGAACGGACAAATCGCCAATTGCTGACAAAAGAAAACGAAACATGGGGTATTCCGTTTGAACTGCAAAGTCATATCGAGACGTTCGTCGGCGATCGTTTGGTGATCGGCGGACACGTTCCAATGGAGACTATTCAGTATCTGCTGGCTCATCCCGAGGCGTATGACAAATTGTTGATCTATCAGGATCAGATGCATGGCGATGCGACAACGTATCGGGTCTGGGATTTTCGGGGCGAGATAAAAACATATCCGATAAGCGAGCCGATCACGACGTTTTTGGCTCAAGCGGCCACGGCGCCTCGCGGTCCGCAGGCGAGTCCGCGCAGTTTTTGGAGCTTGTTCCCGCTCATTACAGGTTCAGCGTTTTTGGACGGATTGAATCCGTGCGCGTTTGCGGTCCTGCTTTTTTTCATCGGGTTTCTCTTTATGATGAAAAAAACGCGCGCGCGGATTTGGCAGATGGGCCTCGTCTACATTGGAGCGATCTATCTGGCGTATCTATTGATCGGTCTAGGAATCGCACAAGCGTTTGTGATTTCTGGCGCGCCGCATCTGATGGCAAAGATCGGAGCGTATCTCGTGATCGCGCTTGGTGCGATCCAATTGTTTGGGGTTGCGGTTCCCTCGTTTCCCATCAAGCTTCGCATTCCCATTGATACGAAAGCGACGCTGGAAAAATGGATGTATCACGCGACGATTCCGACCTCGTTTATCGGCGGTTTCCTCGTCGGGTTGTGCACGTTTCCGTGTTCGGGAGGCATCTATGTCGCGATCATCGGACTGTTGAGCGCGCAACGAACAGCCACTTCGGGAGCCGCATGGATGCTCTGGTACAACTTCGTCTTCGTTTCGCCGCTTCTGATTCTGCTCCTGCTCGCTTCCAACCGCCGAACAACGGAAAAACTGCAAGACCTTGAGCGCATGCAGTCTAAGCGAGTCAAAGTGTTAACCGGTGTTTTCATGGCCGCTCTGGGTGCCGTGATCCTTCTGTTCTTCACTTAACACATATGT
>JACRJU010000013.1 GCA_016219925.1 Candidatus Uhrbacteria bacterium | reverse complement strand
TCGCTCTGTTCTGAATCGTGCTCGTGGTTGTCGGACTCCTGAATCACTCATTCACTGGATTACGGCCTTTCTCTGGTTCCATCCGACAGTGAAATGTCGACCAAAGTTACCAACAGAAATTAAGCGTTAATGCCGCATATGTTTAAAATTTTTCAGACAAAAAACAAATCTCGAAGAGGGCAACTTGTTACGGCGCACGGAACAATTGAGACCCCCTGTTTCATGCCGATCGCGACCAAAGGTGCAGTCAAAACGCTTTCTTCCAAAGATATGGAAGCGCTCGGCGCGCAAATTTTGCTTTCCAATACCTACCATCTCATGTTGCGTCCCGGCATGGAAGCTATGGCCAAATTGGGCGGCTTGCATGCGTTTATGAACTGGAATCATCCGATTCTTACGGACAGCGGTGGGTATCAAGTCTTCAGCTTGTCGCGCCTAAACAAAATCAGCGAAGATGGCGTGGTGTTTCAATCACATCTGGACGGATCGCGCATGCATCTCACCCCCGAACTTTCCATGCAGATGCAGAAAGCGATTGGCTCGGACATTCGCATGCAGTTTGATGATGTCGCCGCCGGAGATTCTTCGTATGAGCGTTACGAAGATGCGATGGAACGATCGCTGAGATGGGCCAAGCGATGTAAAGAACATTTCGTTGGGAGCTGCGATGACGCTCTGTCTCCGGGCCAACGGACTATCGCCGTTGTTCCCTCCGACAAAGTGTCATCGCAGCTGTTTGGGATCGTTCAAGGCGGAACACATGAAGATTTGCGTCAGCGTTCGGCCGAGGGTTTGGTTGAAATTGGATTCGATGGCTATGCGATCGGTGGGCTTTCTGTTGGCGAACTAAAAGAAGATTGTTATCGCTTTACCGAATTTACCACACGCTTTCTTCCGCAAGACAAACCAAGATATTTCATGGGGGGTGGCATGCCGGAAGAGATCGTTTATTACGTTTCCGTTGGTGTCGACATGTTCGATTGTGTTATTCCTACGCGCAATGCGCGCCATGGGACGCTCTTCGTCTGGAATCAGGATCCCCTCACTATTGATTTTGCTCAAGCGGCTCACGATGTTTTTGCTCCGACATTTTACACAACCAAACGCCTCACTAACGAAGCATTTCAGTTTGATTCCGGACCGGTGGATTCTCGATGTTCTTGTGAACTGTGTGCTCATTACGGCGCCGCCTATTTACGTCATTTGTTTGCGACGCAGGAATTGCTCGCGTATCGCCTTGCGACGATTCACAATCTGACGTTCTATCTTACCCTCATGCGCAGCTTGCGCTCTTGGTTGGTGGCTTAGAGGGATCGTGTGATAAAATAGATTTTGTATGGTGTTGCAAATGCTTTTTCTGCGCATCGTGGGTTTTCCGATTTGGTGGTACGGGCCTGGTTTGGCGTTGTTTTTAAAACGTCTTTTGCAAACGGCGGGTAGTCTCGCTGAAAGTTTGGCTTTGAAGGTGTGGATGAAAAATTTATTCGTTCCGATGTACGGAGACACGTCTTTTGCCGGACGGGCGATCAGTTTTGGCATTCGTTTGGTGATGATCATCTCCCGGACGGTTGGATTATTTTTGTACGCGATCCTTTTAATGGTGTTGTTCGTCCTTTATCTTGTTCTTCCTCCTATTGCCGTGCTCGGATTTTTTTATCACGCCTTGGGTTCGCTCTGATATGCCTCGTTTGAGTGTTGTCATTGGAAAACAACCGTACGTCTGGGCCGAGGAAATGTCCGCCATGGCCATTGCTCGGCGAAGCGCGAAAGCCAAAGCTGAACGTGCTGTTGGTGTTGTATTTTTAGTGGTGGGGGGCATCAGTGCCGTCATCGTTTTGCTTTCAGTTTTTTTTGATGTCGGACGGTTTGCGACGAAGACATTTTGGTTCGATTCAAACTGGACTGCCGCATTGGTCTTTTTCATACTGATCATGGTGTGCTTAATTTTTTCGCATATCGCACAGGGGCGGCGCATTAAACACGTGATCCCTGTTCGGCACCTTGGGGATGCTTTGCCGCAGATCGGGCCTTTTCAAGCCGAAGGCGATCGTGTGGATATTGCCGAGTTGTTGGACAAGCCCGCGCTTGGGGTTGTGGATCAAGCGTTTAAATTAGCTCGTCAGTTTGGCCATGGCCAAGTCGATCCGTTGCATGTGTTTATTGCTTCGCTTTCCGACGATAATGCGTCGGCCGTTTTGGGACGATTGCAAATTTCTTTTGAGAAAGTGAAAGATCCCCTCGCACGGCGCCTTACCACGCGCCAACTCGCTCCCGAAACGGTTTTGTCCGAGGCAGCTGAACACGTGCTTCTAAGCGCTTTCATCAACGCCTATCAACAAGGGCGACAGGTGGTGAACGCTTTTGAGATTTTTTACGAGGCGTTTGGGCACGATGATTTTGTACAAGAACTTTTTTACGACTTGGGTGTGACGGCAGGGCAGATGGCGAACATGGTTGAATGGGTGCGCATCCATGAGAAAACGCGCGAACAATACGAAGCGTTTCGCCGTGCGGCGCAGTTTAAGCCGGTCGGCGCCATGAATCGATCCATGACCGCAGTTGCAACTCCGACGCTTGATGCGTTTTCTGTTGATCTCACAACAGTGGCGGTGCAGGGAAGAACCGGCATTTTAGTTGGCCGCGAAAAAGAACTCGAAGAGGTGTTTCGTATTATCGAAGGTGGGCGCCAGAGTGCCGTTCTGGTCGGACAGGATGGTGTGGGCAAAGAAGCGATTTTGGAAGGGATCGCCGTGCTCATGGTTGAAGAGCGTGTTCCTCAAGTATTACAAGACAAACGCCTTGTGCGTGTATCGCTTCCACATCTCGTTTCTGGAGCAACGACCGAACAGGCCCAAGAGCGCCTTATGCTGGCGCTTATGGAAGCCTCGCGTTCCGGAAACATCATTCTCGCTTTTTCTGATTTGGATGAAATTCCTGTCGAGCTTTCAGCTGTCTTGGTCGAATTTTTATCGCGAGGTAATACGTTTGCTGTGGCGACAACGACGCCGCGCGGTTACACCGCGACCATCGAACGATCTATTCTCGGCCGGGTGTTTGAAAAAGTGCTTGTTGCTGAACCGGATATTGATGAGTCTATTCGTGTTTTGGAATCAAAAGTGCTCGCGATTGAATACGATCAGCACGTTTCGTTCACCTATCTGGCGGTTGAATCGATCGTCCAGCTTACCGATCGGTTCATGCACGAAACGTATTTGCCGCAAAAAGCCATCGAGGTGGCAAAAGAAGTGGCGGTGATGGTGGCGAAAGAACGAGGACAAAATGCCGTCATTACCTCTGATGATGCCAGTCGATTGATCGCGCAAAAAACGGGTATTCCAATCACACGTGTAGCCGAGCAGGAAAAAGATACCCTCCTTCATCTCGAAGAACGGTTGCATGGGCGCGTGGTTGGTCAAGAAGAAGCTGTGGAGGCCATTGCAAGTGCCTTGCGACGAGCGCGCACTCAACTGCGAAGCGAGGATCGCCCGATGGCCACGTTTCTTTTTTTGGGTCCGACTGGTGTGGGCAAAACAGAGCTGGCAAAAACCGTTGCGGAGGCGTATTTCGGGAGTGAAGACAACATGATCCGGCTGGATATGTCCGAATATCAAACCCAGGACAGTGTGGTACGACTCATTGGTCGGCCGGGACAGGACGAAGGCGGGTTATTCACCGAAGCGGTGCGCCAACAACCGTTCGCGCTTATTCTGTTGGATGAATTTGAAAAAGCCGATCCCGGGATCCTCAATCTTTTCCTTCAAGTTTTTGACGATGGGCGTCTGACGGATGCCGCGGGTCGAACGATTGATTTTACCAACACTATTCTGGTGGCGACATCCAATGCCGGCACGTCGTATATTCAAGAGGCTGTGAAACAACAGACGTCACTAGAAGACATCAAAACCCATTTACTCGAAGAAGAACTCAAAGGGATTTATCGTCCAGAATTGCTTAATCGTTTTGATGGCGTGATTGTGTTTAAGCCACTTACCCAAGAGCAAACGGTTGAGATTGCTAAACGAATGATCGCCCAAGTCGCTGAACGGTTGGAAGCCAAGGGAATGCATTTTCGTGCTTCCGACGAGGTGATCGCGGCACTTGCGCATAAGGGCTATGATCCAAAGTTTGGCGCTCGTCCGCTTCGGCGATTGGTACAGGAGGAAGTGGACAACACCATTGCCAAAGCTTTGCTTGAGCAAGAGGTCCGGCGCCGTGATACGATCGTGCTCGAAGCGTCTGGGATCCGTATTGAAAAAGCCGAAGCCTTATGATCACTTCGCTCATCCTGTGGGGTCTGGTGGCCTTTGCGGTTTCTTTTGTTGCAACGGTTTTTGTAAAGCACCTGGCTTTTCAAGGGGGATTCATCGACCGACCGGGCCATGCGCGCAAAGTTCATTCCAAACCAACCGCTCGCATGGGCGGATTTGCGATTTATATCGGCGTCACGGTGGCCATCGTTCTTTTATTATTTCTGTCGCCAACGCTGACGGCTGGCCGCATCTCCCTCATGCCTTATGTCGGTTTTCTCGTGGGTGGGTTGATTTTAATGGTCGGCGGCCTGTTGGACGATCGCTTTGATCTTCCACCCAATCTTTCTTTTATCTCGCCAGTTTTGGCCATTGTGGTTTTGTTGGTGTCCGGAATCGGTGTGGAAAAATTGACGAACCCGTTTGGCGGGGTGATTTATCTTGCCCCGTGGCAATCGCACATTTTGGTGTTTGTCTGGATGCTCGCCGTTGTTTATACGACAAAGTTTTTGGATGGTCTTGATGGTCTGGCAACAAGCATGAGTGCGGTGGGAGCGTTGATGATCCTATTGCTTGCGCTCACCACGGCGTACTTTCAACCGGATGTCGCCTTACTGTCTGCGGTATGTATCGGCGCCCTGCTCGGTTTTCTGTTTTGGAATTTTCATCCGGCCTCGATTTTTCTGGGAGAGGGGGGGAGTACATTTGTCGGCTATGTGCTCGGCACGCTCGCGATTATCTCTGGGGGAAAACTTGCAACGGCTCTGCTCGTTCTGGGTATTCCCGTCCTGGATGCGCTTTGGGTGATTATACGGCGGTGGCGCACGGGAGGTTTGAAACAAATTTTTCGCGGAGATCGTAAGCATCTTCATCACCGCTTGTTGGATCTTGGTTTGGGACAGCGACGCGTGGTGTTCCTTTATATCTTTGTGGCTTCTGCGTTTGGGGTGTCCACGCTTTTTTTGCAAAGCCGCGAAAAATTGGTTGCGCTTGTCCTGCTCGGACTCATGATGCTGATTGCGGCGGGTCTATTGGTTCAGAGTGAAAAAAAGGTATGAGACGGCTGAGCTGGGTGTTTGGTTTGCTTGTTATTGCGACCAGCCTATGGCTTCTCATGATTGCTTCTCGACCGTCAATAAAATTTGCGCGCGTAGTTTTTCAAGATGGAACTCTCGTAACTGCTGAACTGGCTGCCAATACGTTTCAGCGCCAAAAAGGCCTCTCTGGCCATGATCCACTCCGGGAAGGAGAGGGGATGCTGTTTCTTCATGAACAAAAAGAGATTCCAACCTATTGGATGAAAGACATGCGGTTTCCCATTGATCTGATCTGGATTGATGAAAATCAAGTGGTCGGTATGCATATGGGCCTTGAACCAGAGAATTCACCTAAAACCCTCTATCGTCCTGATCGTCCGATTAATCGGGTGATTGAACTTCCATCGGGTTTTATCTCAACCCATCAAGTGACTGTGGGCGATCGGCTTGACATCACCTTTTTGTCGCGGTAATATTTTGGCGCTAAATCAGCCGCTGGCATACAGACCATGAGTCATGGAGCCGCGGATAACGCCCTCAATATGGACAAAATTGCCGTGATCCAAACTGGAGGAAAACAGTATCTGGTGACGGAGGGTCAGATGCTGAAAGTGGAGAAGCTCCTCCTTGAGGTTGGCGCAGATGTTGAGTTTGATGCGCTGTTGGTTTCGGATACCGAAGGGAAGGATACAAAAGTGGGCGCTCCTTCTGTGAGCGGCGTAAAAGTGAAGGCGACCGTGCTTGAGCAAGGCCGAGCGGACAAAGTATCCGTGGTCAAGTACAAGCCAAAGGTTCGGTATCGACGCAATGTCGGACACCGACAGCCATTCACGAAGATCAAGATTGATCATATCGCCGCTTAACCGCGGCGATTTTTTATCAAGATTGTCGGTTGAACCTATCCTCTCAAAACCATGCCCTGAGCTTGTCGAAGGGACGCGGTCGGCCATCGTTAGTTGCAGACAATGGGCTATACCCGCCGCCGCTCGTGTCTCGGGATCGCAAAGCCTTATTACCTGAGCCTGTCGAAGGCAATGGCGATCCCGGAGCGGAGCGAGTGTAGTGAACAAAATTTTGTTTGTTCACTACCGAGCGAACGAACGGGATATGACCTTTGGTCATGTCCCTTCGACACGGTTTTGGTCGGACAGGTTCAACCGGCTAAAAAGATTGCGAATCTGCCGCAATGGCCTTCGCCCATTGTGAGTAACGTTAGGAGGAGGGAAAATAAACCTATGGAATCCATACACACCAAAAAATTCTTGGGCGCTTGTGGACGTACGCGAGTCAATATAAGCTCGCGTATTTCTACGTCATCGGCGCCGTGATACTCTCGGAAACGGCCAACATCGTTGTGCCGCTCTACTACAAAAAGTTTTTTGATTTGCTCGCCGGGACGCAAACGCTCACGGCGGATGAACGTACGAGCGGGCTCGTCGGAGCCATCGTCGCCGTTCTCATCTTCCATGCAATCGGTTGGCTCTTGTGGCGTTCCATGGGAGTTGTACACAACTGGTTGCAACCGAGCGTTATGGCAGACATCGTGCAGTCGGCCCATGCCTCCTTGCATCGCCACTCGTACGCCTTCTTCCTCGACAACTTTGCGGGTTCGCTCGTTCGCAAAGTCGGACGCATTGAACGCGCTTACGAGGAACTGACAGACCAACTGCAGTTCAGGTACATCCCTTTGGCAATCATGATCACAGGAAATCTCGTCGTCCTGTATTTGCGCCATTACCTGCTCGCCGTCATTCTGCTTGTTTGGATGGTCGTTTTCATTGCCTTCAACATCTGGTTCTCGATGTGGAAGATGAAGTACGACGCCAAGCGAGTCGAAATCGATTCGGAGGCCACCGGCGTTCTGGCGGACTCCATCGCCAATGCCGTGACGATCAAACTCTTTACCGGCTTTGGTCACGAGCGGTCGCTCTATCAAGAGGTGACGGAGCGTCTGCGTCGGATGCAAATGCTCACGTGGAATTTGGGTGAGATCACGGATGCCATGCAAGCGGGGCTCATGTTCGTGATCGAATTTGCCCTGATGTACACGGCTATCCATTTTTGGCAGCGTGGGATGCTCACGATCGGAGATTTCGCTTTGATCCAAGGGTATCTGGTCGGCATGTTTGGCAAGCTGTGGGATCTGGGTCGTGCTATTCGCAAGACCTATGAATCCATTGCCGATGCCAGTGAGATGGTGGAGATCATGGAAGCCTCGCCAGACATCGTGGATGCGCGTGGCGCGAAACCCCTTAGTTTCCAGGGGGGCGGCATCACCTTCCAAAACGTCTACTTCAGTTTTAACAAGACTCGCCGCGTGCTCAAAGGTCTCAATGTGGCGATTGAGCCTGGGCAAAAGGTGGCATTGGTGGGACCGTCAGGAGCGGGGAAGACGACCATCACAAAACTCCTGCTTCGGTTCTATGACATCGAACGCGGAAAGATTCTCATCGGCAATCAGAACATCGCCAAGGTGACGCAAGAAAGTTTGCGCGCGGCGATCGCGGTGGTGCCGCAGGAACCGATTCTCTTCCATCGAACCATTAGGGAAAACATCCGCTACGGCCGGCCCGGCGCCACAGATGAAGAGGTGATTGAAGCGGCCAAGAAAGCTCGGTGCCATGAGTTCATTCTCGAACTGCAGGACGGCTACAACACCTATGTCGGGGAACGTGGGGTGAAGCTTTCGGGAGGGGAACGTCAGCGCGTGGCCATTGCTCGCGCGATTCTCAAGGACGCGCCAATTCTCGTGCTTGATGAGGCAACCTCCTCGCTTGACTCCGAGTCCGAACAGCTCATCCAACAAGCTCTGCACGAACTGATGTGCGACAAGACCGCTATCGTTATCGCACATCGACTCTCGACGATCATGGAGATGGATCGTATTCTCGTGATCGACGATGGGCGCGTTGTGGATGATGGCACGCATAGCCAGCTCATCCGACACAAAGGCGGGATCTACAAGAATCTGTGGGAGATCCAAGCCGGAGGGTTCGTCAACTAAAAACACCCGTCTCTCGACGGGTGCTTTTTTATCCGCCCATATTTTTGAGCGCATCGAGACCGCCCATTTCTTGTAATTTTTTTGCCAGGGCGAATTGCATTTTTTTCAAAGCGTCTTTATGCGCTTCGATCAGACCTTCCTGGAGTTTCATTTTTTCTGATGGCTTAAGGAGCTCATCGTCGATGCTGACGGATTGAATGTTTCGGTTTCCATCCACAACCATTTTAATTTTTCCCCAGACCGCGGACCCTTCGGATTTAATTTGCCCAAGCTCGCTTTCCATGTGCTTGGCTTGGGACTTCATGTCTTTGAATTTTTTGAGTTTGGAGAACATAGGGCGAAAAAAATAGATAATTCTTGTTGCTTGGATCCCTATATCATATCCCCACTTGGATTTGGATCCAATGGTGGCGGGGGAAGATCGCGTGGATCAGGTCCGGTAGGTGGAGTTGCGAGCGGAGCGAGACCATTTTCCTGTGGACGAGGCACCGCGGCGTATCCTGGGCGTGTTTCAAGGTTTTGGAAACTCGCGCGTGTCGCTTCAAAATAGAGGCGTATCTTTCCCGTGGGGCCGTTGCGGTGTTTGGCGATGTGCACCTCGGCGATGTTTCGCTCTTCGGGCGGGATGTCTTCAATCTGGTAATTGCGATCCGATGATTTGCGATAGATGAACAGAACGACATCCGCATCTTGTTCAATGGAACCCGAATCGCGCAAATGCGAGAGGTGAGGGATGGCGGGGCGTGTCTGTTCAACCGCGCGCGAAAGCTGGGCGAGCGCAAGCACGGGCACATTGAGCTCTTTGGCGATTTGTTTGAGGCCGCGTGAAATTTCAGAGACTTCCTGGACGCGGTTATCGGATCCTTTAAACGATCGGCCTTCCATAAGCTGAAGGTAATCCACCATGATGATGCCGAGACCATGTTCTGTTTTGAGTCGACGCGCTTTGGTGCGCAGCTGCATCACATTAAGTTGGGCACTGTCATCAATAAAAATCGGCGCTTCCGAAAGCTCACCCAGGGCATGGCCGATGCGCGGAAAATCATCATCGCGATCCGACAGACGACCCGTACGCAGTTTCCACAAATCTACTCCCGCTTGCGCGCAGATCATCCGATCCACGAGCTGTTCCTTACTCATTTCCAGAGAGAAAAAACCCACGGGCAATTTTGCTTGAACGCCAATCTGACGAGCGATATCGAGAGCGAGGGATGTCTTTCCAACAGACGGACGAGCGGCGAGAATAATGAGGTCGGATTTTTGGAAACCCGCAAGCAGAGCATCCAATTCTCCGAAACCACTGGGAAGGCCGCGCAATTTCCCGCGCTCCTTATGAAGTTCATCAATGCGATCAAAGGCATCGTGTAGAACACTCCGGATCGAGATAAAGGTGTTCTTGTTGTATTTTTCAGAAACCTGAAAAAGAGAGCGTTCGGCTTGATCAAGCGTGATATCGATATCCTCTTCTTCATGGTGACCCATTTGAGCGATCTCCGCGGCCGTTTGCAAGAGGCGCCGCAGAGTCGCTTTTTTTTGAACGATTTCGGCGTAGTGAAGCACATGGGCCGAGGTCGGTTCCATGTTGGAGAGTTCAACGAGATACGCGCGACCGCCAACTTGCTGAAGAAGCCCTTTCTCTTCCAGACGATTTCCTAAAGAAAGAATATCAATCGGATCATGTCGCTCGAACAAATCCAACATGACTTCAAAAATTTTTTGATGTGCCGGGCGATAAAAATCATCAGACATCAGGCGGTCGGCAATGCGCACGACGGCGTCTTGGTCAATAAGCAAACAGCCCAAAAGAGATTGCTCGGCTTCGATATTCTGAGGAGGGACACGTGAGGTTTCTGACATAGCGCTGGCATCTTAGCACGACGAGGCGGTTCGGCAACTGTTCGGATGTGGTATACTTGTTGACAACGTGTGACTCAACATTCGTCTGTCATTTTACGCGCGATTGGGATGATGGTCGGCGCCATAGTCGGTGTTGGCGTTTTTGGATTGCCGTATGTTTTTGCGCAAACCGGATTTGCGACCACCCTTATCGAACTGCTCGTTCTGGGGGTGTTGTTGACGATCCTCCAGCTCATGCAAGCCGAGGTTGTGATTCAAACGGGCGGTCATAATCGTCTAGCGGGATATGTGCGAAAATATTTGGGTTCTGGGTGGGCGTGGGTTGCCTTGATTTCTCTTGCCGCCGGTGTGTGGGGCGCCATGCTTGCCTATATTATTGTAGGCGGAAATTTTTTGTATCTTCTTGTTTCGCCAATCATGGGTGGAACGGAATTTGTTTATAGCGTCCTCATCGCCGTCGTTGCCAGCGCTCTGATCTATCGAGGGTTGCGTTTTGCCTCTCGGTTTGAAGGATTGATCGTCGGAATTTTATTATTTCTTTTTATTTTTATTGCGCTCGCATCCGTCCCGCACATTCAGTGGAGCTCCTTTTCTATTACAGGAACAGCAAGCATATTTCTTCCGTACGGCGTCATATTGTTTGCGCTTTCTGGCATTGGCATTGTTCCTGAAATTAGAGATGTTCTAGGTGAGCGTCTCAAAAATCGCATCGGATATGTGATTATCAGCGGCATGGCAGTTATTTTGCTTCTCTATGCGTTGTTCTCTGCGGCTGTGGTTGGTGTGACTGGCCCTGCCACGACTCCGGTGGCCTTTGATGGACTGATTCCGATGCTCGGCAAGACGTTTGGAATCGTGGCGACTTTGCTTGGCAGTCTCACGATTATTTCAATTTATCTCATGCTTGGCATCGAACTGCTCAATACACTTCGTTTTGATTTTCGCGTGCATCACAAAATGGCCTGGGCGATTGTGACCATTGTTCCGCTCGTGTTTTATCTTGCCGGCGCGCGCGCATTCATCCAAGTGATAGGATTTGTAGGTTCGATATTTTCTGGCGCGTTGGGCATTCTGATCGCGTTGACGTATGCCAAAATGAAAAACAGCCCTCTGTGCAAGCGACGAGAATGTCTTAATTTTCCGAACGTGCTGACTTGGCTGTTGATCGCGCTATTTGTCGGAGGAATGATCTACCAAGTCATGACGCTGTAAACTTAAAGCTTTGAGAACATTTGAGAGGAGCATAGCGACCGTCATGGGGCCGACTCCTCCGGGGACCGGAGTAAGCGCTCCGGCCACAGGTTCAACGGACGCGCGGTCAACATCTCCATACAGTTTTCCATTCACCTTACTTGTCCCGACATCAATCACAATTGCGCCGGGTTTAATCATTGCTCCAGTGATAAGCCCCGGTCGCCCTACAGCCACAATCAAGATGTCGGCTGTTTTTGTTTTCTCGGAAAGGTTTGGATCATTTGGATCAACCACCGTTGAACTCATTTGTTGTTCAGCGAGAAGAACGCTGAGCGGCTCAGCAAAAAGTGGACTGGAGATGATCTTGGCTGTTCCAGTCGCTTTTATGGTCGCTTGTCCGATCAGTTTTATCACCCCAAGAGCAACGGCCGAGGCGATGGCTGGCTTGCCGGCTTTCAAGCGCTGAAGATTTTCCGGGTGGAAGCCGTCAACGTCTTTGTTGGGATCGATGCGCGCGATCACCTGATTGGTGTCTTGATTGGGAAGAGGAAGCTGCACCAAAATGCCGTGGATGTCCGGTCGCGCATTAAGCTCATCAATTTTTTTGGTGAGTTCATCCGTTATCGTATCTGCTTGATACAGATATTTTTCAAAACGAATCCCGACTTCTTCACAGGCGTGTTGCTTAATCGAAACATAAGTATGCGACGCCGGATCATCGCCGACTAAAAGAACGGCAAGGCCTGGCTCGCTGGAAAGTGAAGCAATACGTACTTTGATTTTGCTGCGGATGCGCTCTGCAATTGCACGGCCGTCGAGGATCTCTGCCATAATGGCCAATAGAATAACCAAAAAACCGGCTTTCGTCCAGTGTGGACGTGTCGGGCAGGTTCTATTAGGACATCTTTTTTCGACCGGACAGGGCATCTCCCAAACTGATCTCATCGGCAAATTCAAGGGTTGATCCAACGGGCAGACCGCGCGCAAGACGGGTGATTTGTCGCCCAAGGGGTAAGAGATTTTTGTGTAAATACAAAATAGTCATCTCACCTTGGACCGTTGGTGACAAGGCCAAGATAATTTCTTGAATTCCCGGATCACTGTGGAGGCGCGCGTAAAGCTCCTTACCACGCAGAGCATCAGGCGTCATCCCTTCGATCGGATTGAGCACCCCCCCAAGCACATGGTAGAGCCCATGATAGAAGCCCGTGGATTCAATGGTTGAGATATCGCGCGGTTCTTCCACGACGCAGAGCACAGAGGCATCGCGCTTGGGATCCTCGCAGATTTCGCACAGCTCCCGTTGCGTGTACGTGAAACAACGCGGACACACATTGATGCGCTCCCCGAGATTCACTAGCGCGCGCGCCATGATCTCCAGGTCTGCCTTCGGTTGCTTAAGAAGATAAAAAACATAACGCAGAGCCGTCTTGGGTCCGACGCCAGGAAGGCGCGAAAAGGCCGCGACCAGATTCGTGATGGGTTCAGGAAACCGCCGCATGATTAGGAGGAAAGTTCTGTATAGAGCGGAAACTGTTGAGTGAGTGACCTCACTTCTTCTTTAATTGACACGAGCATTTTTTCATCGCTGTTGTGTGTGATGGCGCGATCAATCCAATCCGCAATTTGTCGCATTTCTTCTTCTTTCATTCCTCGCGTGGTGAGCGCCGGTGTTCCAAGACGAATCCCCGAAGGATCAAGCGGCGGGCGAGGATCATCCGGAATGGCGTTTTTGTTCACGGTGATTCCAGCAAGATCAAGGGCTTTTTCCGCTTGGGCGCCGGTGGTTCCTTTGGCGGTGATATCAATAAGCAAAAGGTGATTATCTGTCCCTCCAAACATCAAACGAAAATCACGCTTCCGCAATTCTTCTTCGAGCATTTTTGCATTGGCTTTGATCTGGCGCGCATAGTTTTTAAAATCTGGCTGAAGGGCTTCCATAAAAGCAACTGCTTTGGCCGCGATGACGTTTTCATGTGGGCCACCTTGCAGTCCGGGAAACACGGCTTTGTCGACGGCCTTTTTGTGTTCCTTTTTGCACAAGATCATGCCTCCGCGAGGACCACGCAGGGTTTTGTGTGTTGTCGTAGTCACCAAATCGAAATGCGAAACGGGATTGTTCATCTCTCCGGCGGCAATGAGTCCGGCGATATGGGCGATGTCGGCCATGGTATAAGCCCCGACGGACTGGGCGATTTCTTTCACGCGCGCATAGTCGATTTCGCGCGAGTATGCGGAGTAGCCGACGAGGATCAGTTTTGGTTTGTGTTCGTTTGCCAGCGCGGCCATCTGATCATAATCAATCAACCCATCGGGAGTGGTTTTATAGCGAATAAATTGCCAGATGTGCGACATGAATGTGACCGGGTGACCGTGCGTGAGATGGCCTCCGTGGGAGAGATCCATGCCCAAAATAGTGTCGCCGGGGGAGAGCAGAGCACTGTATGCCGCGAGATTTGCGGGAGCGCCCGAGAGCGGCTGAACATTGACGTGCTCGGCGCCGAACAATTGTTTTGCTCGAGCGATCGCCAAGTCTTCAATCTTGTCGATTTCCTGACATCCGCCGTAGTAGCGTTTTCCCGGGACTCCTTCAGCGTACTTGTTTGTGGCGATGGAACCCAAGGCTTCCAAAACAGCCGCGGAAACAAAATTTTCGCTGGGGATCATTTCCAAACCCTCGCGCTGTCGGGTCAGTTCGGCTTTGAGAGCCTCGGAAATTTCAGGATCGAATGTTGAAAGGTAAGACATACTCCGCCTATTGTACGAGAGCGTTAGAACATTGACAAATCTCAAAAAAATTCATAGGTTGAAGTGACCGTGCGAGTGGAGGTTTTCATGTTGGCCTGTTGCGCAAAAGCTGTTGAAGTCAGACAGTCCGCGTTTCACGGGCTGTACCAACACGTGCTTCATCTCGGTGAAGCGCTCCATCATGATCGCATTCGAGCGATGCTCGCCTCGGGCGAGCTGATTGTGAGTGCCGACGGGCGAAGCGCGGCAAGTTGGATGTTCGGTCCCAGCGGGCTGATATGGCCTTGTCTGAATGGCCAACAGCTGTCTGCAGCTTTCATCGGTGATCGGCCGGTCGCCCTGTGGGTGGACGGCTCTTCGGTGATCATTTTCGGCCGTCTCGCGGGTGAGAATCGATCTGCGATCGTACGGGTGACCACACAAAGCATCCAAACGCTTTGTCAGGCCGACGATGTCCTGGGCATTCAGTATGGCCCAGCTGGGCCTGTCATCTTCGCCAGACATCGGCAGGATGAGATGGACATCTGCCGGATCGTCAGCCCCGGTTTGCCGGATGTGCTTCATGTGAACATGCGGGCCATCGTCAGTGGTTTGCAGGATCAACGCCTCCTCGTGTTGGAGCCGATCGCTGGGATGCGCTATCGCTACACCGTTGGGCGCGGAGGGTTCGAGGACTGGTATCCTCTACCGATCTCTTGTTCAACCGAGATCACTGGATTGGGGCGATGGCGAAGACGCTATGCCATTGGTCTGCGGACAGAAGATCACTCCTTCGTCCAACTCTTCAACGCTCCAGGCAACGGTCGAGAAAGGGTGCTGTCTGTCGAGGGAATCCTCGAGCGAATGTGGACGTCGCCGGATGAGAAAGGTTTGGCCTATCTCGTTCGCGTGAGTACGGAAGGAAAGACGGTACGGCGACTGGTCATGAATTGTGGCGTGCAGTTTGAGGGGCTGTTCGCTCTAGGAGCTGGAGACCTTGCGTGGTCGCCGAATGGGGTGTGGTGTATGGCGTGTATCCATGCGGGTCTGCAAGGCGACGGTCCGATGAGTCTGGTGACGCACCGCCAGAATATTCAGGCGAAGCCCGGGCATTTCTTTGTCGATTTCGTGGTGGGAAACCGCGGACGTTTGGATGCCTGGATCGAAAGCAACGGCCGTTTTCGTCGCGCCATCGTTAACAGTCGGCGTCACGATGCCCTTGAGTACGCATGGAACCTTCGCCCAGACGGTTCGATCAGTTACAACGGCGTGGTGGGCGATGTGGTGATGCTGATCACCGATCGCACACATGCAACGTGAACTCGGGAGCCATTCGACTGGCTCTTTTTTCATTGACAAGAGTAAAATATTAGGGCATCCTTTCTCCTCCTATGTTTTCTGAAGTTCAGCACATCCACCTCATTGGTATTGGTGGGATCGGCATGTCCGCGCTCGCGAAATTATTTTTGTTGCAAGGCAAGCAGGTGACAGGTTCTGATTTGCATATCGGGGAGATCACCCGTGATTTGGTTGCGCGCGGAGCGGTGATTCAGAAGGGACATGCCGTATCGAATCTCCCTTCGCAAGCCGAGTTTGTGATTCATTCGCCGGCGGTTCCCGATACGAATCCGGAGTATCAGCTCGCCAAAGAGCTTGGCCTGCCCGTGCTGTCTTATGCCGAGGCTTTGGGGGAACTCTCTAAACATTATTCAACCATCGTCGTCACAGGCACACACGGGAAAAGCACGACGACAGCGATGATCGGTCTTATTTTGGAAGCGGCTGGCTATGATCCTACCGTAATTCTTGGCTCCTTCGTTCCGTCATTTGCGCACGGTAATTTGCGCGTCGGGAGCGGACGATTTTTGGTGATTGAAGGATGCGAGCATCAGGCGAACATGCTCCATCTGCATCCGGAGATGATTGTACTTACCAGTATCGAAGCCGATCATCTGGATTTTTATCGAACGCTTGAAAATATTCGAATAGCTTTTCAGACATTTGTTGATCGTCTATCGGGAATGGGTTTGGTGATTGTGAACGCGGATGATCCAGTTTCCCAAACGCTTCATATTGCGAATCCTGTGCGTTATGGATCAGACGTTCAGGCGCACTATCATCAACGTGCGCGAACGGTTGCGCAAGGTCTGCAATCGGTTGAAATTCATCGTCTTGTTCCAAAGGAAGCTCTCGGGACGCTTTCTCTTCAGGTTCCCGGCGCCTTTAATGTCTCCAATGCATTGGCCGCCATTGCCGCGGCGATGGAGCTTGGAATTCCCTTTGAGACCTGCGTTCGGGCTTTAGGTTCATTTCCGGGAATTTGGCGACGCTTTGAGCGCGTCGGAGAAGTTCAAGGAGCGCCCATCATTTCTGATTATGGTCATCACCCCACAGCCGTTCGTGTGACGCTTCAGGCGGCTCGTGAACTGTTTCCCAATCGGCGCATTATTTTATGTTTTCAACCGCATCAGCATGCGCGCACCGAGGCGTTGTTTGAGGATTTTGTGACGGCTTTGAGCGAAGCGGATGCTCTCGTATTGTCGGAGATTTACCGCGTGGATGGCCGCACAGAACAGGAGACAATTTCGAGTCAACATCTTGTTGACGCAATTTCTTTGAAACGTCCTGATCTGACTGTGCGATTTGCTCCTGATTTTGAAGAGGCTCAAAAAGGGATCATGGGGCTTCTCGATTCGCAAAGCGTTGTGATCATTCAGGGGGCAGGGACGATTGATGAATTGGCGCGACAAATGGTTCGATAGAATGAGGGCCGTTACGATTGACATCGTGGCGGTTTTCTGATAGCGTCTGCTCTTGCACATTAGGTGTACAAGTGGAGGATCGCATGAAGTCTCCGGCGTATGTGAAAGGGTTGTGGCATGGTGACGTGCTGGTGGCCGTGTTCGGCACGGTTCGCAACTGGAACTTCGCGGGCGAAACGCCCGAGGCCATCGAAGCCAACAACCCCGGGGTCTCGGCGGACATCGCCGAAGTGATGGATCAGCTCGAGATCCATCGGGCTCTGGTGCCGCGGCCGGCGTTCCACGCCATGGTCTGCGAGCCCAGCCAGCTCACCGTCGAACGATTGCCACGTTTCTTCCGTGGGGTTGACGCCGACGGCGTGCTCCTGACAGAGTCCGGTGACGCCTACATCCTGGCGAGCGCTGATTGTCTCACGACCGTAGTGTACGATTGTTACCAGCATACTCTGGTCGCTCTGCACTGCGGACGCAACGCGCTCATCGACCGCGAGCGGCTTGCGGGGAAGCCACCGCGCCAGTACGCCTCGGTCATCGAAGCCGGCCTCGATGCGCTCAACAGGTACGCGAGAGTCGACCCTAGCAAGCTCCTCGTCTTCCTGGCCGCCGGCATCGGTCCGGAGACCTTCGTCCATCCGACCACCGAGATGGTGCCGGGTCCGGACGGGAATCCGGTTCCCAACAAGTACGCCGCGGCCAACGCCCAGCTCATCAGGCATCTCACCCAGAAGTACGCGATGCACGCCGGACAGCTTCGCGATCAGCCGCCGATCGTCACGGATTCCGTGCAGGGCAAGATCGATCTGGTGGCTCTGGCGAAGGTCCAGCTCTGGAAGTTGGGGATCCCATTTGACAACATGGTCTGGGATGGCTTCGACACCGCCACCTCGAGCGATGGCTCCGAGCCGCTGTTTCACTCCAACCGCCGCAATGCGCTGATGCGCAATCTCGTGGTGGTGAAGCTCAACTGAGACCCTTTCGGGTCTTTTTTCTTTGATGGATTTGTGGCAAAGTGTAAAAAATATGAGTGATATCTCGCAACAGCTTAAGCAAATTGTTGGCGAACGGATGAAAGAACAGGAGCCGATGTCGCGCCATACGAATTTTCGCATTGGCGGGCCTGCGCGTTGGTTCGTTGAGGTGAGAACCCTCAACGAACTCAGACAGATTCTCGATCTTGCTCATCAAAACAAGATCGCTGTTTTTGTCATGGGGGGAGGATCGAATACTCTGGTCAGTGACGAGGGATTTGATGGGATGGTTATTCAGATGGCCATGCGTGGAATTCGAATTGAGGGCACAACCGCCCAAGCGGAAGCTGGGGTTCTTTCAGCCGCTCTGGCGCGTGCCACGGCTCAAGCCGGTCTTTCCGGATTTACGTGGGCCATATCGCTTCCGGGAACCATTGGCGGCGCCGTGCGTGGGAATGCGGGGTGTTTTGGTGGAGAAACGAAAGATCATCTTGTTGAAGCGATGGTCCTTCGAAATGGCGAAATCAGGACGCTCTCAAAGTCTGATTTGCAATTTGGGTATCGGGAGTCCGCCATTAAACATTCGTCCGATATTGTTTTATCCGCGACGTTTAGTTTCAAATCAGGCGATTCAGTCGCTCTGCAAGCTGATCTTGAATACAAATTGTCTTCACGCAAATCTTCTCAACCGTTAGATGCCGGATCGGCCGGATGTCTTTTCAAAAATTACGAGGTTATCTCCGAAGATGAACTGCAACGTCTTCAACAGAAATTCGATATCCCTAGTGAGATGAGCCAAGCCCGGCGGATTTCCGCCGGGTGGCTCATCGACCAGCTGGACCTGAAAGGCAAGCAGATCGGTGGAGCAAAAATCAGCGACAAACACGGAAACTTTGTGGTCAACACCGGAACGGCAACAGCCGACGATGTTGTTCAACTGATTGCTCTGATCAAGACTCGCGCGAGAAATGAACTTGGGGTATTCTTAAGGGAGGAAGTTGAGCTCGTCGGGTTTTAGTCCTCTTAGCCTTTTGCTATGCGCATCACCACTCTCAAAGCAACCAACATGGATCTCACCGACGCCATTCGTGCGTATGTCGATGAGAAAGTCGAACAGCTCAAAAAATTATGTGGGGAGTTCGATCCCGCAGACACGCTTCAAGTCGAAGTCGGAAAATCCACACGACATCACGCGAAGGGTCCCTATTTTCGTGCAGAGATGTTCTTGCATTTGCCCGGGGCGGATCTGCGATCAGAAGAAGAATCTGAAGACCTTTACGAAGCGATTGATCGGGTTCGGGATCACCTCCGTCGTCAGATTTCAGATTATAAAGATAAACGAACAGATCGTTCTCAAAAGGCGAAGAGGCCTGGTAAGGATATATAGCATCAAGACTTCGTAAAAGCCTTGTTTTTTTTTCACATCCAGCGCATAATACCGCGGTCTATGTCGAAATTTTTGAAGATTCTCTTTGGAGATCCCAATAAAAAAGTCCTTTCGGATTTACAGCGCGAAGTGGATAGCATGACAGCTCTTGAACCACAGGTTTCTGCTCTGACGGATGAGGAGCTTAAAACCAAAACCGTTTCGTTCAAGGAGCGTCTCCTTGCGGGCGAATCGCTCGATGCGATCACCGATGAAGCGTTTGCCGTAGTGCGCGAAACGGCCAAGCGAACTCTCGGCCAACGTCACTTTGATGTTCAGCTCATGGGAGGATTGGTTATGCATAAAGGCGGCATTGCGGAAATGCGCACCGGTGAAGGAAAAACACTCACGTCAACCGCGCCGTTATATCTCAACGCCCTCACAGGCAAAGGCTGTCATCTTGTTACCGTAAACGATTATTTGGCGCGTCGCGATGCGGTGTGGATGGGGCAAGTGTTTCATGCACTCGGTTTGAGTGTTGGTTGTGTCCAGCACGAAGGCGGATTTGTGTACGATCCGAATTATAAACATGAAGAAGGCTCTGTGGAGGAGCAAGCCGCGGATGAAACACGCGACGAAGTGGGATCATTCCGTGTGCGTGAAGATTATTTGCGCCCGGTTCCGCGCAAAGAGGCCTATGGCGCGGATATCACCTACGGAACGAATAATCAATTCGGGTTTGATTATTTGCGCGACAACATGGCGCAAACGCTTGATCAGATGGTCATGCGTGATTTGCATTTCGCCATTGTGGACGAAATCGACTCTATCTTAATTGATGAAGCGCGCACACCACTGATCATTTCCGCTCCTGCGGAAGAATCCAACGAGCTTTACCACCGCTTCTCCCAAATCGTAGCCACGCTTAAAGAAAACGATGATTACAACGTCGATGAAAAATTGCGTACGGCCACATTTACCGATGCGGGCATTGAGCGAGTAGAAAAGGCGATCGGGATTGATAATCTCTATGCGGCAGGTTCCGGCTTGTACGCGCGTTTTGCCGACACCGCTTTGCGGGCCATGGCGAACTATAAAAAAGATGTTCATTATATCGTCAAAGAGGGAGAGGTGATCATTGTGGATGAATTTACGGGTCGTATCATGCCCGGCCGACGATTTTCGGAAGGGATCCATCAAGCGATCGAAGCCAAAGAAGGAGTGGAAATCCAAAAAGAAAGCCAAACACTTGCAACCATCACGTTTCAAAATTTATTCCGCATGTATGACAAGTTGTCCGGAATGACTGGAACGGCCGCAACTGAAGCGGAAGAATTTGCCAAAATTTACAATTTGGAAGTCACGGAAATTCCAACCAATGTGCCGGTGGCACGCGCGGATTTGCAAGATCGCATTTATAAAACGGAACGCGGAAAGTTTCAGGCCGTTGTGCAAGAGATCAAACAATTGCAACAGAAAGGTCAGCCGATTTTGGTGGGAACCATCTCCGTGGAAAAAAATGAGATGCTCTCGGAGCTTTTGTCAGCGGCTGGCGTGCGCCATGAAATTTTGAATGCGAAAAACCACGCGCGTGAGGCGGAAATCATCGCGCAAGCTGGACGACCGGGAGCTGTGACCATTGCCACAAACATGGCTGGCCGTGGTGTGGACATCCGTTTAGGAGGCAATCCCCCTGTCGCTGAAGATGAAGGTACAGTTAAAACAGCCGGAGGTCTTCATGTGATTGGCACGGAGCGGCATGACTCGCGTCGCATTGATAATCAGTTACGCGGACGGTCTGGTCGCCAAGGCGATCCGGGATCAACCCAGTTTTATATTTCCATGGAAGATGACTTGATGCGCATTTTTGGATCGGATCGTACCAAGGGGATGATGGATCGTTTAGGTATTCCCGAAGACATGCCGATTGAAAATGGCATGGTCACGCGTTCGATTGAAAAAGCCCAGGAGCGCGTTGAGGGCCATCACTTTGATACACGTAAACATCTGCTCGAATATGATGACGTGCTCAACAAACATCGTGAGGTGATTTATGCGCGCCGACGAGAAGTGCTTGATACGTTTGCTCATGAGCCGGAAAAGTTGCGCGAGCGCATTTTGGATATTATCGAAGGGGAAGTGGAACAAGTGGTGCTCTTTCATATGGGCGAGGTGGGCATTCAAGTTCCAACGGCCGACGCGACACGCATTGTGACAGTGGAGCCTGATCAGAAACCGGAAAATGTTCCGGTTGAACAAAAAGAGATCATCGACACCATCGGAACTATTTTGCCGCTTTCGAATGAGCAGAAAGAGGTGTTGCGTCAGATTGAAGAATCCTCCGCAGGCGATAAAAATGATTTGGCGGCAAAACGCACACGCCTGATTGGAGCCGTTATGGAAATGATGAGTGCGTATTATGATCAGGTCTCAACGTTGTTTGATGAGAAATCTGAGTTGCATCAGATTGAGCGTGGGGTGATTTTACGCGCGGTCGATGTGCTGTGGATTGATCACTTGGCGGCGATGGGGGCGTTGCGCACCGGCATTGGTCTACGTGGATATGGCCAGCGCGATCCGCTTATTGAATATAAAAAAGAAGGGTACGTGTTGTATCAAGAACTCCTTGGGGCAATCAATCGCGAGATCACGTATTCGTTTTTCAAATTTCTCAAGCATGCGGTTGATATGCGCGTGCAGGTCCAACTCGCCCAATCGGTGTTTGAACGTAAAGGGGTGGTGATGAGTGGAGCGGACAAGGGGGGAAGCACGGGCGGGGCGGGGCATGCGGAGGAAAAAGTCGGTCGTAATGATCCATGTCCATGCGGCAGTGGCAAAAAGTATAAGAAATGTCATTTGATTCTTTCTTCCTAACTTCTTACTTCTTACTTTTTACTTCTCCTCTCCCCTATGTCCCAACTCGACGAAGTCTACAAACGGATTCAGGAAAGTAAAAAACGTCAGAAAGAAATTCGTCAGATGCTCAAGGACGAACTTGCGCATCACACGCGATACCAAGAGATCCTTGAGGAGGCTAAAACGCTTCGTGAGGAGAAAAAAGCTATTGAACAATCGATCCGCGGGCAAAGTCCAGATTTTTTGGAATTAGAAGAGCTCAAGTTGGAAATTCAAACCGATGAAGAATTATTGAGCGACGTGGCATTAAATATGTACATGAAGGAAGAGACGGTCGAGATTGTTGATGAGTTTGAGCAGACTTGGCATCCGATATTCAAGGTCTCTTTCAAGAAGACGAATTAAAAATGATGCTCGTTTGTGACGTTGTAAATGTTATACGTCCTGTTCTTGACCGCCGCCAATCGTATGAATAGACAGATGGAATGATTTCGGCGGCTTAGTGCTCGTCGGCGGAACCGACGAGGTAACCCCATGGTTGAGCAATGGCCGACTGCGCATGTCGTCGAACAGGACGTATAACATTTACCTGTCCACTTGCATCATTTCCCACAATTTTTTACACTTCTGCCGATATGCAAACATGGAAACTTAAGAGAAAGACCGCCCGCAAGCCAAAAAGCCCATGGGGTCGGCGCATTGTCGGGATCATTCTGTTGGTTCTGACTGTTCTTTTTTACGGCTACGATTTCCCGATGTACTGGAATCGCGCGGTCAATGCGGCACATCTTCCAGCCTCCGTTCGGCTTTCTGAAAACGCGTTTCGGCTCGGTCTTGATTTGCAAGGCGGGACGCATCTTGTTTATGACGCCGACATGAGTCAGATCCCCGAGAGTGAGCGAGCAGACGCGCTTGAGGGGGTAAAAAATGTGATCGAGCGGCGCGTAAATGCGTTTGGAGTTTCCGAACCTGTCGTTCAAACGACAACAACGGGTGGCACGTATCGATTGATTATCGAACTCGCCGGCATTCAGGATGTCAAACAAGCCATTGATCAGATTGGCAAAACGCCAGTATTGGAATTTAAGGAACCCGCGAAGACTACGCAAAACGATTTGAGCGACGATCAAAAAACAGCGTTCAAACAGGCCAATGCGAAAGAGCGGGAGGCGGCACAAACTGTTTTAGGTCGGACTCTTAAAGGAGAAAATTTCGATGGCTTGATTACAGAAAATAGCCGAGTGCCTCTTGAAAAATCCACTCTTGAACACATCACAGGAAACTCACCCTATGGGGATTTCCAGATTGTGATCGAAAAAAATCATCTCAAACCCGGGCGCGTATACGCATCGACATTGGAGACCGATGAAGGGATCAACATTTTTAGATATGAGAAACAGGAGCCCGCAGAAGAAATGCAACTCGGACATGTTCTCGTGTGTTTCGAAGGCAAGGAGCGTTGTAGCAAACCTATTCCACAGATTGAAGCCAACACCAAGATCCAACAGCTAAAATCTCAAGCGACCCCAGAAGGCTTTTCCAAGCTTGAAGGTTATCAGGACTTGGGTTGGGGAACCGTGGACCGTTATGTGGAGGCTTTTGCCACAGCGGCGAGCGCGCTCAAAGTCGGAAGCATTTCGGATGTGATTGAATCGCCCTTTGGGTATCATCTTATTTACAAGCAAGCTCAACGCACGGTTCCGTCATATACAGTTAAGCGCATTTTGATGCCACTTACGACGGAGACTGATGTCGCTCCACAAGGGAACTGGTTGAACACCACCCTTTCCGGAAAGCAATTGAAGCGCGCGACGGTTCAGTTCGATCAAAAGACCAACGTGCCTAATGTTGTCCTTGATTTCAATAGCGAAGGAGCAGATTTGTTCGGCAAGCTCACTGAACGTCTTGTCGGTCAACAGATTGCGATCTTTTTGGATGGAGTTCCGGTGTCCGCGCCGGTTGTTCAGCAAGCGATCTACGGAGGACAGGCGGTCATCACCGGAAACTTTACACTCGATGAAGCCAAACTCCTCGCGCAGAACTTGAATGCCGGAGCCTTGCCGGTTCCAATTAACTTGCTATCTCAGCAAACCGTCGGTCCAACCCTTGGTTCCATCTCGCTTGCAAAAAGCGTGAGCGCCGCGCTCATTGGATTTTTGCTGGTCGCGCTTTTTATGCTGATTGCCTATCGCCTTCCAGGACTCATCGCCGTCGTCGCGCTTGGATTGTTTGTCTCGCTTAATATGGCTGCATACCGGTTTTTTGACGTGACGATCACCCTTGCCGGTATTGCCGGATTAGTGTTGTCGATCGGAATTGCGGTCGATGCCAACGTGCTGATTTTCGCGCGTATGAAGGAAGAGTTTGCCGCTGGGCGTGATTTTCAATCAGCGATCGATGAAGGGTTTACTCGCGCATGGACCGCTATTCGTGATGGTCACCTCACCACCCTGATCGCGGCGGCGGTGCTCTATTGGTTCAGTTCAAGTTTTATCCGTGGCTTTGCTCTGACCCTTTCCGTTGGAGTGGTGTTGAGTCTCTTTACGGCCATTACCGTTACACGCGTTTATTTGCGCAATGTGACCGCTTGGAAATGGGCGCGTCATCCCGTGTTGTTTGGAAATAAGAAACCGACGAACTGATATGACCATATCGATCATTCCTCACCGGGCCATCTGGCTCTCCATTTCTGGGGTTCTCGTTTTGACCAGTCTTATTCTGCTCGCCACGCTTGGTCTGCGATTCGGTATTGATTTCACCGGCGGAAGCCTCATGGAAGTTAATTTCACTCAGCCGGTTGCTCGCGAACAGGTCGACCAAGTCTTGGTGCAAGCCGGATACAAAGAGGTGACTGTTCAATCCTCGGGGCAAGGGTATCTTATTCGGTTACCATCTTTGAGCGAGCAGGAACACCAAACATTGTTAGGCGCTTTGCGCGCAAAGGGTGAACTCACAGAAGCTCGCTTTGATTCCATTGGGCCGGTGATCGGTAAAGAGTTGGAACGAACCGCAACAACCGGCGTTGTCATTACCCTGGTTTTAATCGGTCTGTATGTCGCGTGGGCTTATCGCAAGGTATCCGATCCGGTTGCTTCGTGGAAATATGGTCTTCTCACGATTTTGACGGCCTTTCATGATGTTATCATCCCGCTTGGAGCGTTTGCTTTGTTCGGAAAATTATTCGGTTGGGAAGTCGGCACGGCTTTTGTTGCGGCCATTCTGACCATTCTGGGATATTCCATTACCGATACCGTGGTTGTTTTCGATCGGACGCGCGAAAATCTTCTGCACCACGCTTCACAAGAGTTTGAAACGACTGTCGAAAGAAGTATTCACCAAACCCTTTGGCGATCTTTAAGCACAAGCATTACAACATTGCTTGCTCTTTTGGCCATTTTTCTTTTCGGCGGAGAAACCACGCGCCCGTTTGCAATGGCACTGATGATCGGCATCTTTACGGGAACCTATTCATCTATTTTTCTTGCCAGTCCGTTGCTGGTGGTGTGGGAAAAGCGGCGCTCCTAAATCGAAACAGAAAAACGCGTTACACCAAACGCGTTTTTTGATATACTATGATCGATTATGCTGCCACTTTTAGCGATACCGCTCGTTCAACAGGCCACGGTAGCCGCGACGCCGGTTGCAAGCTCCTTTTTGAGTCGTCCAATCGACGCCATTTTTTTTGATCTCTTTTTGTGGTTCGGTTGGATCCCGATTGCGATAACCGTTGGTTGGGGAATGGTCATGATGTGGCAGAACAATCGCCAAGGCCAATATGTGTCGACATACAAATTTATTGTGCTTGCCATCGACGTTCCCTCCATGACCGAGCAAACCCCAAAAGCGCTTGAGAATCTTTTTTCAAATCTCTACGGGGCTAAATCCACCTTGACGTGGAAGGAAACCTGGATCGTCGGAAAGCTTCATCCGGTTTTTTCGTTTGAAATTATTTCAACAGAAGGGTTTATTCAATTTTTGGTGCGCACGCAAACACGTTTTCGTGACGTCATTGAAGCGGGTATTTATGCGCATTACCCGGACGCTGAAATCTCGGAAGTGGAAGACTACACAAAATTTTTTTCGACAGAATTTCCGAATGCCGAATATGAGATGTGGGGCGCCGAATTTACGTTGGATAAGCCAACCTACTTTCCGATCAAGACCTATGTTGATTTTGAAGATCGAATGACCGGAGAGATTAAGGATCCGCTTGGCTATACCCTTGAACAAATGGCGAAAATGCGCCCTGGAGAACATTTCTGGATTCAAATTTTGGTTCAGCCGTCGACAAATGATTGGATCAAATCCGGGATCAAACACTTGAACGATCTGTATGGAAAGAAAGAAAAAGTGAAAAAGAGCGCAATTGTTTCCGGTCTTGAGACGGCGCTTTCTTGGCCAATCGAATTTTTGGCTCATGCGACCTCTTTGGATTTAAGCGGACTACTTGGAGTGGAAGCTGAAGAAAAGAAGGAACCGTACGTGTTACTGCCACTTCAAGAAACAAAAGAAGCCGAAGCTATCCATAAAAAAATCATGAAAGTCGGGCTCGGGGCCAAAATTCGGATTTTATATGTGGCGAAGAAAAATGTGTTTGTGAAAGTAGAACGCACGGCGATGGTGAAAGGGATTCTGAACCAATATGCAGACCTCACTTTGAACAAGTTTACCTTGTTCATTCCGCAGGTTCCTAAGGACGACTATTTTTGGATGCGATGGGTGTACACGCGCAAACAACGGACGCTTATGAAAGCGTATATGACTCGCAACTGGGGTGTCGGGGCCGATCCGTTCTTCCTTAATGTTGAAGAAATTGCCTCTCTTTGGCACTTCCCGGCAATTAGCATTAAAGCGCCTCTGGTTAAAAAGGCTGAAGCGCGGCGCGCCGAGCCGCCTGTTGGTTTGCCGTTTACACTTTCAGAGGAAACTCTTCCCAATTTTGCTATGGAACCTGAACCAGAGATCGGGCCACCACAGATCCCGACTTCAATGCAACAGGAAGAAGATGCCTCCGAACGTCCGCCTCGCGATGCCATTGGTTCGGCAATCGTTCCAGAAGTTCAAGCCCCAACGAGTTCCACCAACGAGGGCGCATTCGTCCCTCCAAATTTGCCAACATAGGAACTTTTATGTCCAACAATCACGATCATGAACAAGAGGTGACCTACTTCGCTAAAACGAATTTTCGCAATTCGATGACGAAGTTTGGCATTAAAACGGACGATCGCCGGCGTCATGTGTATGTGATTGGAAAAACCGGTATGGGCAAGACGACCTTGCTCGAAAATTTTATTTTGTCCGATATTTACGCCGGGCACGGTTGTTGTTATGTGGATCCGCATGGCGATACGGCGGAAAAATTGATTGATTATATTCCGAGTTGGCGCATTAACGACGTGGTGTATTTCAACCCCTCCGATGTTGACTTCCCGATTGGGTTTAATATTTTAGAAGCGGTAAGCGAGCGCCATAAACATTTGGTGGCAAGCGGAATGATGGGGGTGTTCAAAAAGATTTGGGAAAACATGTGGTCTTCGCGCATGGAATATATTTTGAATAACACCATTTTGGCTCTGCTCGATAATCCCGGACAGACTCTGCTTGGCATCAACCGCATGCTCGCAGAGGTTGATTTCCGCAATCGTATTGTTGGGAATGTCACCGATCCGGTGGTCAAACAATTCTGGCTCAAAGAGTTTGCCGCATATAATGATAAGTACGCGCAGGAAGCCGTGGCGCCTATTCAGAACAAGATTGGTCAATTTTTGTCCGCGTCAGTTATTCGCAACATGGTCGCGCAAGTGAAATCAACCATCCACATCCGCAACATTATGGACGAGGGAAAAATTTTTATTGTAAACTTGTCCAAGGGCCGTATTGGGGAAGACAACTCGCGATTGCTTGGAGGATTGCTTATTACCAAACTCCAGCTTTCCGCCATGGAGCGCGTGGATATTCCGGAAATTGAGCGTAAGGACTTCTATCTCTATGTGGATGAATTTCAAAATTTTGCTGTGGAATCGTTTGCTGGAATCTTGTCCGAAGCGCGAAAATATCGGCTCTGTTTGACCATGGCCCATCAATATATCGCTCAATTGACTGATGAGGTGCGTGAAGCGGTATTTGGAAACGTTGGGACCATCATCACTTACCGTGTGGGTTCGCCGGATGCGCTCTACATGGAAAAAGAATTCACTCCGCGATTTTTGCCGGAAGACATCATCAATCTCCCGAAATACAATGTCTATCTCAAATTACTCATTGATGGGGTCACGAGTTTACCGTTTTCTGCGATCACGCTTCCACCCATTTCACAACGCACAGCTTCTGCGGAACGGGTGATTCGCGTTTCTCGCGAACGCTATGCGAACCCGCGCGAGGAAATTGAGCAGAAAATTTTGAAATGGAGCGGGATGGAAGATATGGATATGGATACGCTTCTGAAAGAAGCGGAAGAGAAAAAGAAAATGGCGAAGGAGTCGAAAAAACCCAAGTTTGAGTACGATTGCACGCGATGTCAAAAACACATGGTCCTGCCGGTCGAGCTGGATCGTTCTCGTCCGATTTACTGCGAAGATTGCATTGAGATCGTTCGTGAGGAACGAAAAAGCGGAAAGAAAAAACCCGCATCGGTTCCGACGCCCGTACCTGCACCGACACCTGCGCCTTCACCCGTTCCGCCGCCAGCCAGACCTTCTGACGGACACATGATCGAAAAAGAAACACAGGAGAAACCGCTCTCATTGGGGGAACTCAATGACAAGAAAAAACGAAAACGCAAGCGCAACAAGAGAGAAACAAGACCTCCAACATCATCAGCACCTCCACCACCTGTATCATCGCCATCACCTTCAACATCAACACCGCAACCGCAACCGACCACGGGAACCATCAAGCCCGGACAAGCGATCCGTTTTGAATAACGACAGAATCTATGGCTGATTTTGAACTTCGTGATCCCATTCATCACCGCATTGTTTTTTCCGGTTTTGAACGCTCGATCATTGATCACCCATTTTTCCAACGCCTGCGCTTCATCAGCCAGCTTGGGTTTATTCAAGCATACGTCTATCCCGGAGCTGTGCATGATCGTTTTATGCATGGCATTGGCGCTATGCATATTGCTGGGCGCCTTTTCGGTCGCGTCGTGGCTGGCGCCGGTCTCTCCCTTAGCCCGCAAGAATTAGAAGCCCTCCGTCAGCGCGTGCGCATCGCCGGACTCTTGCATGACATTGGTCACGGCCCATTCTCGCATGCGTCCGAGTCTGTCTTTCCTGATCTCGATCACCTTCCACTTGAATGGAATTGGTGGAACGCTCATTCACCGCGCAAGGCTGTTCATGAGGACTATTCGGTTTTGTTGATTCAGACGCTCGCTAAAGAAGAGGTGTTGGATGCGGACTTTGCGCAAGATGTGTGTTCGCTTATTCATCAAGAGGTGAAAGCGTCTGATTATTTGGAAACGCTTGTTAAGCGCATTCCGGGACTTAAGCGTGTCCTAAAAGGATTGATCTCTGGAGAAGTCGATTGTGATCGCATGGATTATCTGCTGAGGGACAGTTATTTTTGTGGAGTGGCTTATGGTCAATATGATTTGGATTGGCTCATTTCCGCGATGAGCGCGGCACCGGGACCGGATGGACTTGTGGTGGCTTTATCAGAAAATGGGGTGCGCGCGTATGAAGATCTCTTGTTGGCGCGTTATCACATGATCGATCAGGTTTACTATCACAAAACGAAAGCCGGTTTTGAACACTATTTGCGCGAAGCCATCACCACGCATGAAATTCCGTTGAGCATTCCAACCGATCCGTACGCCTATGTGCAGTTGCGCGATGGGGCCGTGATTGAACAGATGTTTGAGGCCGCAAAAAATTCGAATCATTACTGGTCCCGACACATGGTGGAGCGTATTCCGGCTCGTCGGGTTCTGCGTTTGCATCAGACTAAACCAGAAGAGTTGAAGCTTTTAGACCAACTAAAATATTTCTGCACGCAACAGAACATTCGTTTTTTTACGCACACCGTCTCCAACGAATTGACCCATTTTGGACAAGGCGAAACGGATCGCGCGGGAATGCTCTATGTCGCCAGGAAACTCGTGAATGGGGTAGAACATGTTCCGGTTTTCAAATATTCTGACTTGTTGCAAAAATATAGCGAGAAATTGCAATTCACGGATTTTTTTGTTCTGCGCGAGGATGCGGATCGTTTTGATCTGGTCAAAAAGAATGTGGCGTGGTAGATTCACGCCCTATGTCCGAGATAAAACCCAAGGTACTCGTGGGAATGTCCGGCGGCGTGGATTCGTCTGTTTCGGCAGCGTTGTTGTTGGAGCAAGGATATGAAGTGTTCGGTGCGTTCATGAAAAACTGGTCAGGAGATGTCAACGGACCGGAATGCAAAGTGACGGACCGCGTGGGAGAAGAGCATCAAGAATGTGGCTGGAAACAGGAGCGTCGCGATGCGGCGCGTGTCGCAGCTCAACTGGACATTCCTTTTGTCACGTTCGATTTTGAAGAACAGTATCGCCACGATGTCGTGGAGGAAATGTTCGATGAGTTTGCCGCAGGCCGCACCCCAAATCCAGATGTTCTGTGCAACAAATACATCAAGTTTGATCGGTTTGTTCAAGCGGCAGATCAGCTTGGATGCGGGTTTGTCGCAACAGGGCACTATGCCCGCGTATCCGCTCTCCGGCCCTCGACAAGCTCGGGCAATAATGTTCACCTCCTCATGAGTTCAGATGCGAATAAAGATCAAACCTATTTTCTTTGGGCCATCAATAAAAACGTCCTCTCGCGCGTGCTCTTTCCCATCGGTCATCTTACCAAACCAGAAGTCCGAGCCGAAGCGCGGGCGCGTGGCCTGGTGGTCGCAGAAAAAAAAGACAGCACGGGCATCTGCTTTGTCGGCGAGGTGCCGATGCGTTCGTTCTTACAGGCGCGCATTCCGGATGATCCCGGAGATATCATCACCACAGACGGGCGAGTGGTCGGCCATCACCAAGGCGTTGCGTTTTATACCATCGGGCAACGTCATGGCCTTGAGGTTGGCGGCGGGACGCCATTCTATGTCGTTGAAAAGCGTCTTCAGACGAAAGAATTGATCGTTTCGAGTAATTTTCATCCGTCACTTTTTAAAAAACAATTGATCGCCCGCCAAATAAATTGGCTCGTGGATGCTTCAACGATGGTGTCCGGCCGTTATCAGGTTCGCATACGTCATCGTCAACCCCTTCAGTTCTGTACGCTCTCTCATGAAAAAGATCAGGTGCGAGTTGATTTTGATGAACCGCAACGCGCCATCACTTCCGGGCAGTCCGTAGTGTTTTATGATGGGCAGACGGTTCTTGGTGGTGGCATCATCACGGATGCATAACCCACGTATAAAAATCTGCGGCCAGCCCTTGAGTCACATCAACCGCTGTTTTTGAAAACGTGGGCGTATCACCTTCTGAAATGTTAAGAGCGCTCGGCACGACCAAAAATTCATTTGAGTTTTTCAGTCGCGTTTGGACCGATCCAACGAGAGGCGCGACCGTAACCAATTGTTTGAAGTCATAGTTGATGAAGCTCGCTTGTCCTTGCACGAGCGAGTTTTCTGTTTTGTTTGTCTCGACGAAAACCGGCTGAACACTCGGATTGTCGACAAAAAGGCGGCCGCGCTTAAACCGCAAGGTGACATCCTTATCAAACAATTTCCAGAATTCAAGCGTTGATCGTTCATCCATTCCGACACGCAGAGAATCTCCGATTTGAACAAGAAGATGTTCGTTGGGTTGAGTCGTAAGGGTTTCTCCGCGGCGGATGATTTCTCCGACCTTATGAGCGGAATTTTCTGTGTCGACAATGCGGGCGATCAAAGACGGTTGGGTGTGAAGTCTCTGAGCAATCAACAACCCAAAAACTGCCACCAGAATGCCGCCGGCGAGGTAAAGCCAAATCATTTTTTTTGCTGTTGTCGCTTCAGTCATGTTAAGATCATACCATATGAAATATTTCTTTTATGGGGAAGAATGCCCACATTGTCATACGATGATGCCACTTGTGGATAAATTGATCGCCGAAGGGGGGGAGATAAAAAAATTAGAAACGTGGCACGACAAGGAGAATGCAAAAATTTTTGAGCAAAAAGAGGGGAATAAATGTGGCGGAGTCCCGTATTTCTATAATGAAGAAACCGGCGCGTCGATTTGTGGGGAAGCGTCCGAAAAAGACGTTCGCGCATGGGCTAACAGTGAATGAACCCTATGGCCACGCAGCGCTGGAACAACCTCGCTGTCCTCGTTGTCGGGCTCGTCTTGCTGGGATCCGGTTGTTTGAGTATTGAACCGCAATCGCAAACGTCAGAGGAAGCGGCGCAGTCGCTTTCTTTTGTTTCGGGTTCGTCCTTTCGCGTACGCGAAACGGTCCTTGGTCTCGGAGGAAAAGTCGCGACGTTATTTGGGCAGTCGGACGTTGAGCGCACGGTGGATATTCAAAAATGGGAAGCGGGGAAGCAGGCTGTTTTGCACTGGAGCCGTGAATTTAAAGAAGAAACAGAAGCCTCAAAAAAGGCCCGGCTTGATTATCAAGCGCTGTATGTGAGTGCGCCGGTTGGGGCAACATTACCCACTTCGCCGGAGCCGCAATATAAAAAAACCGTCGAGCAAGGAACGCTTGAGACCCAAGCACTCGCCGACGCTTCAAAAGTTTTGCTCCCATTGTTCTGGGCGAAAGATCAGACACAAGGGGATGACACGTCTTTGCTTTGGCTTTCGCGCAAGCAATACGACGAACTCGTGAACACTCGCAAGACAAAAGTGAATCTTGGACTCTTTGATGACTCCATTTCGTACGCGATGAGTCTGACCGATCAGGTCAAGTATTTTGTGGATCGAATTAAAGGTTCGCAAGATCAACCTCAACAGGAGGACGTTTTACAAATTGATGCCAAAATTGATTGGGCGACTTATGCGCTGTCTGTGAATGGCGTGAACACGGCGGTGCGCGCCATCAGCGCGCAAAATGCTTTTGCGCGCTACACCATTCTTGCCAATCCGGACAATCCGCTCATTTTAAGCGTGATGCTTTCTCCGGCTTCGCGTGGATCGCTTAATCTGTTTAGCAAGCAGGCCATCGGCGAAGCGTTTTGGGGCTATGAAATCACGGGAGTTACTCTTGCAGACGCAGAACCCAGTGCGGATCAACTTCAACCGTAAGATCCAAAAAGACTTTTTGATTTAACACTCCCTCGAGTTCTTTGCGTGTGGACTGACCGATTTCTTTAATGCCTCGACCGTTTTTTCCGATAATCATCCGTTTGTATCGTTCATCCGTTGTGAAAACCGTTGCGGCGATATATTTCATGCCATTATCTCGGTCTTGCAAATCCGTGATCTCCACATGCGTCGAGTACGGCACTTCTTGACGCAGACGCAAAAACAATTTTTCTCGAATGAGTTCGGCCAGCCATGAACGATTGCCGAGGTTGGTGAGTTGGTGTTCAGGATAATACCGCTCGCCTTCTGGGAGATATTCAAAAAGCTTCTGGATGAGCGTTTCAATGTGCGTGCCGCGCAAAGCAGAGACTTCAACGGTGGCGTCGTACTGATCCGAGAGGTCGCGATAAAAATCCAAAAAGGGTTTTTGCGGGGCGTCTATTTTGTTGATAATCAGGATACGCTTGCCCTCCGCGTTGGTGGTCATGCGAATAGCCTCGCGTTCTTCATCGCCAATTTCGCGCGTCGGATCAACAACATATGCCACAATATCCACGTCTTTGAGGGCATGCAGAACAGACTCACGCAATTTTTTGGTGAGTGGATCACCCTTTTTTTTGATAATACCCGGAGTATCCACAAAAACAATCTGACCTTCGGGACGCGTGACAATGCCCTGAATGGGCAGGCGCGTTGTTTGCGGCTTTGGAGTTGTGATGGCCACTTTAGATCCGACCAGAGCATTAAGAAGCGTTGATTTTCCAACGTTCGAGCGACCGATCAGAACAGCGAATCCGGATTTGGGCATAGGAGAAAGGGGTTAGGGGCTATGAGCGACGAGTTTACTCACCAATTCCACATGCGGCGTGTGCGGAAACATGTCTATCGCCATCATCTCTTCAACGCGATAGACCTGTTCTAATTGTACCATTTCTCGAGCGAAATTTTTGGGGTTGCATGAAACGTAAACAATACCAGGCGGTTTAATACGAATAATGTCTGCGAGAGCACGATCGTGCATTCCACTGCGCGGAGGATCCAGAATTACGACATCGGCTTTGTGTACGGACCAATCGTATTGTTCGGTAGGAGCCGCAAGATATTCGACGGGCGCGTTGTTGATTTGGGCGTTCATTTTTGCGTCCGCGATCGCTTCTGTGGAAAGTTCGATCCCGATGGTTTTTTTAGCGCGATGAGCTAGCGCGATGGAAAAAAATCCCGTACCGCAGTAGAGATCAAGAAGCGTTTTGTCCGTGAGGTCGCCGCAAAAAGAAGAAACGGTGTCTAACAACAGGGGCGCGGCAAAAGAGTTGGTTTGGAAAAAAGCGTTTGGACTGATGCGATAAGTCGCTTGACCGATACGCTCTTCGATAAATGGTTGGCCAACGATTTCATGCGTTTCATCTCCAAATGAAACATCGGCGTCGGTGTGATTGATCGTCCAGACTAAACCGGTCAATGTTGGGCAGAATTTCGCAAGGACGTGAAGCGCTTCGCGGGTCTTTTGTTCCTCTTCGTGATGAACCGGAGCGCTTGTCACGATGTTGATGAGCGTTTGTCCAAGCGTCGTGGCACGGATGACGGCGGCGCGAAGCAGACCCTGATGCGTTTTGCGATCGTAAAATGAAAGCCCACACGTTTGAATCCACGCGCGGATCTGGGCAAATAAAGTCTCAATGCATTCATCAGCAAGGAAGCAAGGATGATCATCAATCACCCGCCACCATTTTCCTTTTTCGCGCAAACCGATGCGTCCTTCAAAATCAATCGTAAAATCCATGCGGTTTCGATAATGATCGATTTTGGGTGAAGCCAAAATGTGCTCGCAATGTAGCGCAAGGTTTTTTAGCTTTAATGACCCGTTGATATCAGATATCTTTTGGGCAAGCTGTTTTTCGTAAGGGATATGTGACCAGGAGCAAGAGCCGCAGACAGCTGGGTGGGGGCAAGAGGAAGGCATAACCAAACGAGTATAAAGAAAAACAGAGCTCTTGTGAAGCTCTGGAGGTTGCGTGGAGGTTGTGGCGCCTAGTGGGGGGCACGCTTGGACTTGGGGAAGGCGTGGTAGATTGAACCGCTCAAGAATATGCCTCCCAGGGCGAACAGGCCGATGATGATGGGCCAGGCGGCCCAAGATTTCGGATTGGTTGCCTCCGGACCGCTTGCGAGGAAGAGTCCGGTAAGCCAGGATTGCACACCGGTTCCCGCGTACACGGCACCGTCGACGATGCCGACGGCCTTGGCCGTGTTCTTCACGCCGGTGAAGTCGGCCGCAGCCGTACCCGAGAGAATTCCGTGCACGCCGATGATGGCCGCGCAAGCGACGAGAGTCGCAATGCCCATGATCAGCGAAGCCCCGTACTTTCCGTAGTGATGTGGAAGCTCCCAAAACATCAACACCGCGCAAACGATCACGGCGCCGTACAAGAACAGCGCCATCGGGCCGCGACGGGAGCGAAACACTTTGTCCGACACCCATCCGGTGGCGTTGGCACCGATGATTCCGGCGATGAGCAGGGACAGACCCCAGTTTTGGCTGATCCAGAACTCGTGCTTGAAACCGATGGTCTCGGCGAACTTCGGGTAGAGCTGCATGACGCCGTTGCGCACTCCACCCGAGCAGAATTCGATCAGACAGATGATCAGGATCGTCCGATGCTTGGGGTTGAGGAACACTTCGCGGAGCATCTGCCCCATAGTGAGTGGCGTCTCGGCGATGTGCTCGTCGCCGGTCTCGAAGTCCGCGAACCCGGCGTCGGATGGCTTGTTGCGGAGCGTCAGGATGATGACGGCGAGCCAAACGATAGCGAACAGAGCGGGGAACAGGAAGATCCACCAGCTCTCGTTGACCTCGTGTCCTCCGCTGCCGAGCAATCCGGAGAAGAACCGAGCGGTCGCGTCCATTTTCTGTAGGTTGATCTGCGTGCGCGTGGCGCTGACCAGCGCGTAGCCCCAGTCGAACGCGAAGTAGATGCCGGTCGAGATCATCATCCCGAAGATCGTCGAGAAGGTGCCGCGCTCGCGCACGTGGAACCACGGCATCTTGGTCGTGACGATCGACATGGCACCGAGCGACTGGAAGAACATGTTGATGCTGTACAGGATGAGGATCATCCAGAACAGCGACACGTTCCAGTGCCAAGCGATGACGCCCTTCACGGCGAGCGCCATCAATAGGGTCGAAGCGGTCGCGCCGGTCATGCCGGTGATCATGCCCCAGCGGCCTCCGTGTACATCGGTCTTGCGACCGAAGTAGAGGAAGCCGGCGAGGTAGACCCACGCTCCGACGGCGAAGATCTTGCCGAAGTCGTCGAGCGTCATCAGCTTGTCAGCCGAGAGAGCGCTCTGCGCGGCGTTGAGGTTGTAGCGCATGAAGACCAGGCTTGCATAGCCCAGTCCGAGTGGCAACCAGTTGAGCAGACGCCGCCGCCGAAAGGCTGGGGCGTGAACGGGACTCCCGTTCGTTCTGAACTGCAGAAGCGAAGCACGCGTCGCCATGGAATCCTCCATCCGATACGATCGGCGAGTTGGTCTTATCATCGTCGACACGAATTGTCAATCGGTTGTTTTTGACCTAAACTACTCTTCAGTATGCTGACCATTGTGATCCCAACGAAAAACGAAGAAGCTTTTCTCCCAAAACTTCTTACGTCCATTCGAAAGCAAACATTTCAACCAGACAAAGTAATTGTCTCGGATGCGGGTTCAACAGATCGAACGTGTGAGATTGCTCGTTCTTATGGAGCGGAAGTGATTGAAGGAGGACTCCCGGGGGCTGGGCGAAATCGCGGAGCCGCACAAGCGCAAACGGATTTGATTTTATTTTTGGACGCGGATGTTGAGTTACGCGATCCGGAATTTTTGGAAAAAGCGGTTGGAGAAATGCTTGAACGCAAACTAGACCTTGCCACGTGCGATGTGTTTCCATTATCGGATGCGGTTGTCGATCATTTTTTGCATAAGGCTTACAACACCTATGCCCGTGCGTGGGGATCACTCTTTCCGCATGCGCCGGGATTCTGTATGTTCGTCCGTCGCGATGCCCATAAAAAAATCGGAGGGTTTGATGAGTCCGTATTGTTCTGTGAAGATCATGATTATGCTCACCGTCTCAAAAGAGTGGGTGAGTTCGGCTTTCTCAAAGCGACGAAAATCCCCGTCTCCATTCGTCGTCTTGATCGCGACGGTCGCATACAAATCGCGATGAAATATCTGGCGGCCGAACTTCATCTGGCGCTCATCGGTCCTATTCGTCATAACAAATTCAACTATACGTTCGGACACATTCCATTCAAGAAAAAGAAACCTTAACGCGACCCCTCATGTCTTCTCAAGAATCCAAAACCGAAGAAATGCAGTGGCTGAACTTCAGCCCATTTCGAGAAGAAGACCTGCAGTATCTGCAGGAACATTTTCGTTTTCACCATCTTGATTATGATGACATTTGTTCTGAATCTTATCTCTCCAAGATCGACACGTACAAGCATTACGTATTTCTTGTCTTCCATATTCCGGTGTACAACACGTTTTCACAAAAAGTTGCGCGAGAGCCGCTTTGTATTTTCCTTGCAGATAAACAACTCGTCACCCTTTCACGCGCCTCTCTTTCTGCCATTGATGATCTTTTCTCGCGGGTGGATCGAAATGCCCGTTTTCGCGCTTCGCTCTTTTCCAAAGGTCCAGCGTTTGTCATGTATCAAGTTCTTATGGACGCCTTTCGCGATAGTCGTAATATCGCCAGCGATCTTTCGATGGAAGTGAGCCGGCTTGAGGAGGCCATCGAACATCATTACGATAAATCGATCACGGTTTCTTTGGCACACGTGAGACGCAACGTGTTATTTTTGCGGCACGTCATCGAACCGCAACGAAGCATTATTTCGATTCTCCAAGCAACCAAGCGTACCTTTATTCCTGAAGAGATCACGGTTTACTTTGATAATCTTCGAGACGATCTCGATACAATTGCTGTCACGACGGATAATCTAGAACTTCTTTTGGACGGACTATTTAATGTCAATGAAACTCTTCTGACACACCGAACGAACGAGGTCATCACCCTGCTTACCATTATTACCGCTTCACTGATGATCCCAACTTTCATCGCTGGTTTTTATGGAATGAATGTGACATGGCTCCCTTTTGCTCACAATGTTCAGGCTGTGACGATTCTGTTTATCGGTTCTTTCCTCATCATGCTTTTGGTGATGTATTGGATCATCAAGCGTCCAAAGTCGTAACTATGAGTTTCCCCGTTTTCGTGCAACATCGCCACATCCATCTTAGTCAAGATGATTTCGTGAAATTATTTGGTGACCGGTCATGGCCTTCCATGACTCCTCTTGGACACTTTGGTCAGTTCGTTACCGGATTGATGATCGCCGTTCACTCACCAACCGGTTGGTTAGATAATGTCCATGTGCTCGGTCCATCGCGTGAACATTCCCAAGTGGAGTTGACCGCGAGTGAAGCTCGCGCACTTGGACTGGATATTCCAGTAAGAGTCTCGGGTGATCTCGTTCGATCAGGAAATTGCGTTTTGAAAAATGATTTAAACGAGGTCGCAGTATCACAAGGAGTAATCATCCCTGCAAGGCATCTTCACGTGAATGAACAAACCGCCAAGCGTCTTGAGCTTCATCACGGTCAGACAATCCGCCTCCAGGTGTTGCGCGATCCATCCGTCAAGATCGATCAGGTGACGGTGCGTGTGCATCCAACCTTTTGTGATAGTCTGCATCTTAATGCTGATGAAGCGGCTAAATTTTGGCTCGATGCCCAAGACCGCGTTGACTTATGCGTATAGTCTTCCTTCTTCTTGTTTTTTTCTTCCCGCTCAGCGCTCTCGGCGCCAATGCGGACTTAAGTATCATACAAAATGATATCCGTTTTTCCACCCCGACTCTTGTTGCGGGAAAAACGGTTCGTTTGTATGCGCGTATCCAGAATATGGGTGATCTTGATGTTCAGGGTTACGTCACTTTCTTTCAAGGAAATTTCGTTCTAGGAAGCTCACAGGTTATTTCCGTTCTTGCAAATGGCGTGCCCGAGGAGGTATACATTGATTTTATCGTTCCATCGACTTCATTTAATATTCGCGCAGAAATTCGCGGAACAGATCCGGAAGATCAACATCCTGAAAACAACACGGCCATTACAGGCGTTCTCACACCAATCCTTGATGAAGATGGAGATGGCATTGATGATGCCAAAGATAACTGTTCTCAAATCTCCAATCCGGATCAGGCTGACGCAGACGGCGATGGACTTGGCAACGCCTGCGACGAAGATGATGACAATGATGGATTATCCGATGCGGTGGAAGCAGAACAGCATTCAAATTCGTTAGTTGCTGATACAGATCAAGATGGAACACTGGATGCGCAGGACGCGTTTCCTACGGACCCTAAACGTCAAGCAACTTCCCCTCAAAAACCGGTTGAACACGCTTTTACAAACATCGTGAAAAAAGTGGCTGAACAAATCCAAACTGATTCCGTTCCCTTCGAGCCATCCGTCCCAACGGCTCCAACGACCGAGGTTCAAAAACCTTCTCTGACGTTTTCGCCGAATGCCGTTTTTAACTATCAACGACAGTCATGGAACACTTTTATTTTCCGTATCAGCACCCCCGTCTTATCGGACACCCAGTATGATTGGGATTTCGATGACGGCGTTCATTCCAATAAAACGGAGGTAACACATACGTTTCGTACAAGCGGGGCTTATCGGGTCGAACTAACTCTCACGGATAAGGAAGGAAACTCCTCGACGGAAAATGCCACCATTTTTGTGCCGTTTTTTTCTCTGCATAATCGTTTGATCGTTTTTCTACTTAGTTCGCTCGGAGGGCTTCTGATTATCGGAGTATTCGCTTTTTACAAAATGCGCCGTACGAACTATGTTTCGGTTGATTAACGCAGAATCAAAAACGATCATCGGCGCCGCAACCATTGTCGGCTTATTTTCTTTTTTCAGTCGCGTGTTCGGTTTCATTCGCGATCGCATATTGGCTGGAACTTTTGGGGCAGGGGATACGTTGGATGTTTACTATGCCGCTTTTAAAATTCCAGACCTCATGTTCAGTCTCATGGTCGTCGGAGCGTTGTCTGCCAGTTTTATTCCAATTTTTACAAACAAATATTTTCGATCGAGTCATGAATCGGCTTGGAACTTCACAAGTACGGTCCTTAATCTCACCGGTATTGCTCTTGCGCTTCTGACGATTACGCTCATCATTTTTTCCCATCCACTCGCTCAAGTGATCGCGCCGGGTTTTAGCGTCGCCAAACAACAGACTGTTTCAGATTTCATGCGTATCATGCTTGTTGCCCAAATCTTGCTCGGACTCTCCATGGTTTTGGGGAGCGCTTTGCAAAGTCTGAAACGATTTTTTTTGTATGCCAGCGCACCGATCTTGTACAACATCGGCATTATTATCGGCGCCGTATGGTTTGTCCGTTTTCTCGGGCCGATCGGTTTGGCTTGGGGCGTCGTACTTGGAGCCGCTTTACACTTGCTTATGCAGTGGTTGGGCTGTTTTGGAACCGGCTATGTTTATCGTCCTTTGATCAATTTTCGTTCGTCCGATGTTCGTGAACTTCTCTCTCTGACCGGTCCACGTATCCTGGGAATTGCCGTCAATCAAATTCTTTTCATTGTCTTGGCCATGATCGCTACGACGATGTCCGCGGGATCGGTAACGATTTTTCAATTTGCTTACAACATTCAATTTTTTCCGGTCGGCATAGTTGGCGTGTCGCTCGCGATCGCCGCTTTTCCAACGTTTTGCGCGCATCTCGAAGATCACGATCTTGACGGGGCCCGTCAGGCATTTTCTTCTACAGTGAGACAAGCGCTCTTTTTTCTGATACCCGTTACGGTCCTTTTTCTTATCTTGCGAGCCCAAATGGTTCGTGTCGTTGTCGGGGCAGGAGCTTTTGATTGGACATCAACTATTTTGACGGCGGACACGCTAGCTTTTTTCGTTCTTACGCTCATCCCGCAGTCCCTTGTTTTTATTCTCGCTCGCATGTTCTTCGCTCTTCACGACACCCTGACGCCACTGACCGCCGGACTCATCGGTGCGTTGTCTGGCTTACTAAGCGCTTTTGTTTTTAAACAGTCCTTCGGAGTCGTTGGCCTCGGGATTGCTTATTCTGTTTATGCGGTCGTCAATCTGATTTTGCTTTGGGTTCCTCTTCGAAAACGACTCGGTTCGCTTGACGAGGCGCGTATCATGACCTCGTTTATGAAACTTTTCGTGGCGGGAATGGTCTGCGCGGTTGTGACTCAGTTGTTAAAACCCGCTCTCTCAATGGTATTTCCGCTTAGTTCTTTTGTGGGGGTTTTCATGCAGGGGGGTGTGGCGGGCTTCGTGGGACTGATCGTTTTCGGTTTCATTGCCTCTCTTCTTAAATCTGAAGAGCTTCGGGCTTTTTTGAACGCAATCCAACGTCGTCTCCTGAAAAAGGCCAAACCGCTCGAACCGATCACCATGAGCGAGCAGTAGAAATCTTTTTAAAAAACTGTTTGTCAACCTCTGTCAGATTGGATAGAATAGGCGCCATTATGACAACGCATGATATTCGTCAGCGGTATCTCACTTTTTTTGCCTCTCGGGGTCATCAAACCATTTCCGCCTCATCTTTGATTCCGGAGAACGATCCCACGACCCTCTTCACGGGATCCGGTATGCAACCGATGGTTCCCTATCTGCTCGGTCAGACCCACCCCCTTGGCAAACGTCTAACCGATTCTCAACCCTGCTTTCGTTCGCAGGACATTGAAGAAGTCGGAGATAATCGTCACACAACGTTTTTTGAAATGCTCGGCAACTGGTCACTGGGGGATTATTTTAAAAAAGAACAAATTCCGTGGATGTTTGCGTTTCTCACAGATGAGCTTGGACTGGATGCATCACGATTATCTGTCACAATTTTTGCCGGCAATAAAGCGATTGGAATTGATCGAGATCAAGAATCAGAAGCTCTTTGGCAAGAAGCCTTTCGAGCAAAGGATCTTGATCCAGAAGGTCGGATTTTTGCCTACGATGAAAAGAAAAACTGGTGGTCACGTGCGGGGATCCCTGCGCACATGCCGGAAGGAGAACCCGGTGGTCCGGATTCGGAACTGTTTTGGGATTTCGGAGCCGAACGGAAATTGCATGAACGATCTGTTTACAAAGATCAACCTTGTCATGTCAATTGCGACTGTGGAAGATTTTTAGAGATCGGCAACAATGTTTTCATGCAGTACAAAAAGTCTGGAGAAGGATTCGTTGATTTACCAAATCAAAACGTGGACTTCGGAGGCGGACTTGAACGGATTGCGGCCGCTCTGGCTGATACGCCAGATATTTTCTTGATTGATGTGTTTGCTGAAGCTCTTCACGTCATCGAATCTCTTAGTAAAAAATCCTATCGATCAGACTCCATAGACGCCAAGGCATTTCGGGTCATCCTGGATCATGTCCGCGCCGCTTCTTTTCTCATTGCGGATGGAGTCATCCCCTCAAACAAAGATCAAGGCTATTTCGTACGTCGTCTTATCCGTCGCGCCGTAAGGTTTGGAAGTCGACTTGGTATTAAAGAACCCTTTTGCCTTTCGGTTGCAAAAGCATTCGTGCATGAGTACGTGCAGGCTTATCCGCACATAGCAAAACAGCAGGAACAGATTGTGCGTGAAATCGGGGCTGAAGAGCTGAAATTCCGCAAGACGCTTCAAAATGGAGAAAAAGAATTTGATAAATTATTCGCTCAACACAGTCACATCTCCGGACAAGACGCCTTTCTGCTTTACGCCACGTACGGGTTTCCATTGGAACTCACAGAAGAAATAGCCGAAGAAAAAGGACAACAAGTCGATCGTGAGACGTTCAAACAGGAATTCAAAAATCATCAAGATCTTTCACGGGCGGGATCATCCGAGAAATTTACCGGAGGTCTTGCAGATCATTCAGAAGAAACGGTTAAACTTCACACCGCGACGCACTTGTTGCATCAAGCCCTTCGAACCGTCTTAAACGATCAGGTGTTTCAACGTGGATCCAATATCACCCACAAGCGTTTGAGGTTTGATTTTTCCTATCCGGAGAAGATGACTCCAGAACAAATCCAACAGGTCGAAGCAATGGTGAATGATCAGATTCAAAAAGACCTTCCCGTGCATTTTGAGCTACTTGATTTAGCCGAAGCAAAACGCCGCGGTGCCATTGGAGTCTTTGAAGACAAGTACGCCCAGCTTGGAAGACAGATCAAAGTGTATTTTATCGGCGATCAAGCGATGGAAGCCTATTTCAGCAAGGAAGTATGTGGGGGGCCGCATGTGGAACACACGGGACAACTTGGACATTTTAAAATTACAAAGGAGGAATCTGTCGCGGCTGGCATTCGACGAATTAAAGCGGAATTAAGCTAAATGAAGTCATTTTAAATCTTTTCATGTTATCCACGCGCGAATTCTTGACAGATAGAGCCGCGATCCGTAAAATAGCGGCGCCTCATCTTAATAGAGCCAACCTTGCATTTTTTGGCCTATTCATGCTAGAATCGCGACGTTAAGATTATGGGCATGGCAACAAAGGACTTTATTGAGATGAAAGGCACGGTAGAAGAACTTCTGCCGTCCGCAAGTTTCAAAATCAAACTCGAAAACGGTCAGACGATTCTCGGCCACCTCTCAGGAAAAATGCGGAAATTTCGGATCCGTCTTTTGCCCGGTGACGAAGTCAAGGTGGAAATCAGTCCGTACGACTTGACGAAGGGCCGGGTCGTATACCGTTTTTAGAAAACGTCATCGAACGAAAAGCTCGATGACGTTTATCAATTCACTCGTTATGAAAGTTCGCGCTTCTGCAAAAAAAATGTGTCGAGATTGCCACGTCACGCGCCGCAAGGGTCGCGTCGTTGTTATCTGCAAGAAAAATCCTAAGCACAAGCAGCGACAAGGTTAATCGTCATCCTTAATATGGCACGCATCGCCGGAGTAAACATTCCATCAGACAAACGTATCGTCGTGGCCCTCACGTATATCTATGGGGTTGGCCCATCGCGCGCAAAAAAAATTCTTGAGGCCACCAAAATTGATGCCAGCATTCGATCCAAGGATCTTTCTGACGATCAAGTTAAAGCGATTCGAGGTGTTCTAGAAACTCCGGAGTATCGACTTGAGGGAGATCTCCGTCGAGACGTGATGGCAAACATCAAACGACTTAAAGAGATCGGTTCCTATCGCGGCTCACGGCACCTTAAGCGGCTTCCGGCCCGTGGTCAGCGCACCAAATCCAATTCACGAACGGTTCGAGGTAATGTTCGCCGCACGATGGGTAGCGGACGACGCGCCCTGACCAAGACTTAATCTATGGCCGCATCGACAAAAAGCAAAAAGAAAACAGCCGTGAAACAGGTATCTACGGGATGCGCCTATATTCAGGCAACCTTTAACAATACCATTGTGACCCTAACCGACCTTAATGGAAACGCCATTGCCTGGTCGAGTGCAGGACATTGCGGGTTTAAAGGACCAAAAAAAGCGACCCCCTACGCGGCGAGCATGATTATCAAAGATGTCGCTGAGCAAACAAAGGAAACCGGTCTTAAAGAATTGAATGTCTTTGTGAAAGGGGTGGGATCCGGACGTGACTCTGCTGTTCGTGCATTAAATGCCAATGGATTTATTGTCCTGTCGATTAAAGATATGACGCCTCTGCCACATAACGGCTGCCGCGCCCCTAAGCCTCGACGTGTCTAATCTGCTATGGCTCAAGACCATTCCTCCATCGTAAAACGTTCTCGCCGCCTGGGCGTCGTGCTCGGCAAAGAGAAATATGCACGTCGTCGGGCTTACCCGCCGGGTATTCACGGTCCGAAGCAGGCTCGTTCTCGCGCCCGTTTGTCTTCATACGGCGAACAGTTGCAAGAGAAACAGAAGGCGAAAGCCCTGTACGGTCTTTTGGAACGCCAAATGCACAGGTATTTTGAACAAGCCTCCCGCAAACAAGGCAACACGGCGGAAGCATTTGTGCAGTTGCTCGAACGACGTTTGGACAACACGGTTTATCGCCTAGGTTTTGCCAAAACGCGGCCCCAGGCCCGTCAGATGGTCGGACACGGATTTATTCTCGTGAACGGAAAAAAAGTGGATATCCCGTCCTTCAAGGTCAGTGTCGGCGATGAGATCACCCTCAAAGAAAACAAAAAACAAAAGGGGATCGTCAAACAGATTCCTGAAGCGCTCCAGTCGAGCAAACTGCCATCGTGGATTTCCCGCGATGAAAAGATTTTGCTGGGAAAAGTCACGGCTATTCCGACGGGAGAAGATCTGGAATCGATCTTTGATCCGACCCTCATCGTGGAATTTTATTCGCGATAATTCACTTAGGAGGACCTTATGGAGAACATTCTTCTTCCATCCCATATTTCCTACGAGCAAGGACAGCGCCCCAATGAGGGGGTATTGATTGTTGAACCCTGCTTTCATGGATATGGAACGACGATCGGTAATGCCCTGCGTCGTGTGTTGCTTTCTTCACTGCCAGGTGCCGCGGTAACGGCGGTGAAAATCAAGGGGGTGAATCATGAATTTCAGGCCATTGATAACGTAAAGGAAGATGCTCTTGAAATTATTTTAAACCTAAAACTTCTTCGACTGAAATGTTTTTCAGATGAACCCGTTGTTTTGAAACTTTCGGCTTCAGGAGAGCGTGCAATTACCGCCGCAGATATTGAAGCCAATGCGGATGTTGAAATCATTAATTCCGAACTGCATCTCTTGACTCTGACAGATAATAAAGCCAAGTTGGACATGGAGATTACTGTTCGAAAGGGTCGAGGATATTCCTCGACCGAGGAGCGAACGGGCCAAGCTTCGGAGCTTGGAACGATCGCGATTGATTCATTGTTCTCACCCGTGCGAAATGTAGGATACCGCGTTGAAGATACACGCGTCGGAGAAATCACCAACTACGACAAGCTGATCATGACGATTGAAACCGACGGAACAATCAGTCCACAAAAGGCCGTCGAACAGTCTGCAAAACTTCTGATCGAACACTTTAGCTTGTTGACTCAGAAATCAACGGAATAATATGCGACACCGGAAGACGATAAAAAAACTCGGACGGCCCACGGCCTCGCGCGATGCCATGTTGCGAAATCTCGCAACGAGCGTTGTGTTATACGAAAAAGTGAAGACCACACAAGCGAAGGCTAAAGCGATCCGTTCGGTTGTTGAGCGTGCAATTACCACCGGTAAAAAACCGACTCTTGCCGCGCGCCGACGTCTTCTGTCGTTGTTCTATACCGAACAGCCGGTCAATAAAATTTTTGAAGTATTAGCTCCACGGTATGCCAATCGCGCCGGTGGTTATACGCGAATTGTGAAACTCGGATCACGACCATCGGATGGGTCGGATATGGTTCGTATCGAACTCGTCTAATATGAAATCTGTCCAACCAGACATCCAAACCATTGACGCCATGGGGCAAACGCCAGGCCGTTTGGCTTCGCGTATCGTGACAGTTCTCATGGGAAAAAATCGCGCAGGCTATGAACCGCATATCGATAGCAGCAACCACGTGCAGGTTATCAATGCGTCAAAGATGCGCATCACCGGACGAAAAATTGAACAAAAAAATTACTATCACCACACAACGCGAGGAAGCGGTCTGCGTGTCACCTCGCTTAAATCGCTTTGGATGAAGGATCCTTCTGATGTCTTGCGCCGAGCGGTTTCTCGCATGCTTCCAAAGAATAAATTGCGCACCGAGCGTATGAAGCGCCTTGTCGTAAAGAATTAGTCGTATGACTGAAAAACAGACAACTTATATCGAAGCCGTTGGCCGCCGGAAAGAAGCCATCGCACGCGTGCGACTTTTGAATGGGGGTTCCGGAAAGATGACAATCAATGATCGCCCCCTCGAAACATACTTGCCGCTCGCAACTCTGCAGCAAGCCGTTGTTTCTCCATTCATTCAGACAGGAACGCAAGATGTCTTCGATGTGACCGTGCACGTCTCTGGTGGAGGTATTCACGGACAGGCGGATAGCATTCGTTTAGGCATTGCTCGCGCCCTTATCGATTTCAATCCAGAATTTCGTTCCAGTTTAAAAAAAATGGGCATGCTGAGTCGCGACGCACGCGTGCGAGAGCGAAAAAAGTTTGGTAAAAAATCTGCACGCCGATCACCACAGTGGTCAAAACGCTAGTGATAAAAAACAGGCTCTTTGCCTGTTTTTTGTTTCTATGTTTAAATGCCAACGCCCAACAACAGGAGGAGGTACGCTGTGTCTACAATGATGATCCCCATTTCGCACGTGTCGCTCTCTGACGCTTTGCGCGGCGCCATGGCCGCCAAAGAGCTCAAATACCGTCTCGAAGACGTCCCGACCGATGTGGCTGTGATCAACCTTCCGGGTGTCGGCCACCGGGTTCCGGCAGTCGTCGGATTCCGAAGCGAAGTCACGGACGTGCGTCAAGATCCGACGGCGACCCACTACTTTTGGGCGCTGTCGGTCAGCCCGTACGAACCGAGTCTCCTGCAACGTTTGCTCGGACGCACGCGCGGCTCGATCGACGACACCGGGAACGTTGGTGTAAGCTACGATGCAGTCTCGACCCTTCGCGAAGGGCATCGCCACCTCAGCGCGCTTCAGCCTCCAACGGGCACGATCATCCAGGGGTGTTTCGCTTTCGACCGTCGCGGTCAACAGCGGTTCGAGTGGTATGCCTCCTCGATCGAGCATATCGCCAGGGCTCGCGACGCGGCGATCCACCACAACCAGATGGTGGCGGCCGAATGCTGGCCGCTCAAGTCGCCGCTCCGCGTCGGCAAGGTCTCTTTGTGGCCGCCTGGCTACCACAAGACCACTCACAAGCCGGTGGTGGTTCCCGGTCGCGACACCTGGGCTCAGGAGAACCAGCGCGAGGTCGGGGTCCTGCTCGAAGGGCACTTCCTACGGGTTCTGCAATCGCTGTGGCGCGCCACATTCTGCGAAGGTCAGGCCGCCATCAATCTGAAAATCGAGGGCTACGAGCTCGAGACGATCGGACGCACGCAAATCGGACTGGATCCGCTCGGCCAGACCGTCCGGGGGCGACGCGGATCGCTCACAAGCATCACCTTCCTGGGCTAAGCCCATCACACCGACGCTCTCTCCCTGCGGCGCCACACGAAGCGCCTTTTTTATTTACACAGTGCCGCTTTTACGCTATCCTGCCGTTGTGTGTCTGGGCTTCTTGCAAAAAATACCTTGTACCTGACTATCGCATCCGTCGGACAAAAGCTGGTGGCCTTTGTCTATTTTTTGTTTGTCGCGCGCATCATGCAGCCAGAACGGACCGGTCAATATTTTCTTACCGTTTCCATCGCACTCATTTTTTCTGTCATCGCTGATTTCGGCATGACTCCAGTCGTTATTCGTGAGATTGCCAAATCCCCACAAGAAACACCGCGCCTTCTCTCACGAGCCTTAAGTTTAAAAATTCCGCTTTTCATCATTGCCTACGCATCAGCCATCGCCGCAGCGCTTCTGCTTCATTATGAAAGGGAAGTGGTAATGCTCACCATGGTCGCTGGGCTCTCGCTTATTCTGGATTCCCTACATCTGCTTTTTTATGGAGTTTTGCGCGGTCACCAAAATCTTTCGATTGAAGCCACGGGGATGCTTACGGGGCAGGCAGTGACGGCAATGGTTGGCGGCCTTTCCCTTTTCATCCATCCATCCCTTCTCTGGCTGACTTTTGCTCTTGTCTTGGGCAGTGCGACAAATGTGACGTTGTCGAGCCGCGCCCTAATCGCACGTTTTGGCTGGTCCATTTTGAAGCCGCATTGGAACTCTGCAAATGCAAAACACTTGTTAAGCCTGGCCCTCCCATTCGCCCTCGCTGCTATTTTCGTCAAAGTGTATTCCTATGTTGACTCTCTGTTTATTTCGAAATTCATCGATACCACCGCGGTGGGCATTTACAGCATCGCCTACAAATTCACTTACGCTTTTCAATTTTTGCCGCTTGCCTTTACCGCCGGCCTCTACCCAAGCATCAGTGCGGCCCTGGAACATCATCCCGCCCGTGTTCCTCATCTCCTGCGCCGAGCTCTGTGGTACATGATGCTCATCAGCACCCCGCTTGTTCTGGGACTGTGGCTTATTGCAAATCAAGCCGTCGTTCTCGCTGGATCGGCCTATCGAGCTTCTGGCCCGGTGTTATCCTTGCTCGTTTTCGTCTTAATCCCGATCTTTCTTGATTTTCCCATTGGCTCCCTGCTCAACGCCGGAAATCGCCAAACCACAAAAACGATCATCATGGGCTTCACCATGGTCATCAACATCTTGCTGAATGCCGTGCTTGTTCCAAAAATAGGCATTCAGGGCGCCGCAATATCCGCTTTATTGAGTTTTAGTTTTATGTTCATCAGCGGACTCTTTTTTATCAAACCAGTCATCCCGGCTTTTCGCTTTGGGCCGTCGTTATTTGATGCCGTACGATTTGGTATCAGCGGACTCTTTATGGTCATGGTTGGTCGTTTGTTGATGCCCATAATTGGTTGGATGGCAATCATTCCAGTTTGTGTGGCCGTTTATATCATAGCTCTCGTCCTCACCAGACTGCTGGTTTTGAATGACGTGCGAAAACTCAAATCTCTTTTCTCCTATGGCCGCTAGTCGTCGTCTTCTTCTCATCACCACAGAATTTCCGCCGCAGACCGGAGGAGTGGCGCGCTATTTGGAAACCTTGAAGGAGTATTTCGGTAAGCGCATTCGCGTAGTCAGTGATCCGACACAACTTCTGCGATCGCACGGTCCGCTTCGTTGGCTCACAGCGGTACGTCTTCTCATCAAAGAGCGCGCGACCTACGATCTTGTGATCACGAGTCATGTCCTTCCTTTTGGCACAGCTGCTTGGGTGGCCTCGTGGTTCACGCGTAAACCCTATTTGGTTGTGGTTCACGGAATGGATGTCCGTCTGGCGTTGCAACATCCGCTCAAACAATGGGTAGCCTCGCGCGTTTTGAAACGGGCCGCACTCGTCATCACCAACTCAAATGCTCTGAACGCGGAAGTCGCTCTGCAATTTCGCCTCTCTCGCCTTTTGACAATCTATCCGTGTGTAAACCCGCAAAGGACTTCACCCTCTGTTTCATCAAACGACAAGCCTCTCACTCTGCTTACGGTGGGACGGTTGGTTGCCCGCAAAGGCCATTTACAGGTGCTCATGGCTCTTCAATCTCTCAAAACGACAGGACGAATTCCTCCGTTTCGCTATGTCATCGTAGGGAAGGGGCCTGAACGAACCATGCTTGAACAAACCGCCGGAGAGCTTAATTTGCACGAGGTTGAATTTCTTGGAGAAGTTGATGAAAACACTTTGCGTGACTGTTACGCGCAAGCGGATCTCTTTGTGATGCCTGTGAGCAATGATCCTATTGATAAAGAAGGTTTTGGTCTTGTTTTTTTGGAAGCGGCACAATTTGGCATTCCGTCCATCAGCACCACCATTTCAGGAGTAGACGAAGCGATTGTTCATGGCCAAACGGGTTTGCTTGTTGCGCCGGGAAATTTGCAAGCGCTTTCTCAAGCGATTTTTCAACTCTCCACCGACATCTCGTTGCGCCAACAACTAGGTCAAAACGCAAAAACAAGAGTCCAAAATATGTTTGCATGTGTTGATCAATGGAAAAAACTTGATCCGTATCTATGAGCACCATCAGCGTGATCATCCCAACCTATCAACATGAACAAACCCTTAGCCGGTGTTTGGATTCTTTACTCGCTCAATCCCGCACGGCTGATGAAATTATTGTGATTGACGATGGATCTACGGATGCTACCCAAGAATTACTCGCGCGTTATCGTTCGCGTGTTCAATCGTATTATCAAACGAATCAGGGAGCTCCGGCGGCGCGCAATGCTGGCGCCGCACACAGTCATGGCGATCTTCTTCTTTTTTGCGATGCGGACATCCAAGCAGATTCCCATCTGCTAAAAGAAATGGAACAAGCCTTGCAGTCGCATCCTCAAGCGGCCTATGCGTACGGGGTTTTTTTTTGGGGGAAAAAACGCTTTGCCTACACGCCATTTGACGCCAACATTCTTCGCCAGCACAATTTTATCCATACCACTTCTCTGATACGACGCACCGCTTTTGTTGGATTTGATCCAACGCTAAAACGATTTCAAGATTGGGATTTGTGGCTGACGCTTCTTGAAAACGGTCAAATGGGAATTGGAATCAACAAAGAACTGTTCAGGGTTCTCCCTGACCATGGCCGCGCGAGCATCTCAACTTGGATGCCCTCAATCATGTATCGTCTCCCATGGAATCGAATCGGTTGGATGCCAAAAACCCTTCGGGATTATAAAATGGCCATGAATGTTATCAAACAAAAACATCATCTCGTATGATTTCAACGATTACAATCAACTACAAAACAGCCGACTATTTGGAGCGCATGCTTGAATCGCTCTTTGCGTACCATCAACGCGGAGGGATACAAGTGATCGTCGTCGAAAACGGCTCTGGCGATGACCTGTCAAAACTCAAAGCACGTTTCGATGAAGTCATCTGGATTGACAGCCCTACCAATCTCGGTTTTGCCGGCGGGTGTAATTTGGGCCTTCAGCAGGCAAATGATGAATTCATCGTTCTGCTCAATCCCGACATCATTTTTACCGATGGGGCGCTTTATCAGATACGTGATGCGATGCGCGCGCATCCAGACATCGGCATCGGTGGCATCTCGCTCAAAAACTTGGATGGCACCCAACAGGCATGTGTGTGGCATTTTCCAGAACCATTCAGCCAGATGCTCGTGCTTTTCAAATTGCATCACCTCTTGCCAAACATCGGACCGGTTGCCCACTGGCGTATGGATGATTTTGATTATGGTCAGGATAGCGATGTCGATCAAGTGATGGGCGCCTTCTTTTGCATCCGCCGTAAAGTTATCGATTCGATCGGACCGCTTGATCAAGGTTTTTTCATTTGGTATGAAGAGGTGGATTACTGTAAACGGGCGAGAGAGGCCGGGTGGCGCGTTCACTATTTTTCCGGAATCCAAGCGCGTCACAAGAAAGGAAGCAGTTTCGATCGGGTTCCCACGGTGCAAAAACAGAACGTCCTGCGCCGAAGTGTGCGCCGCTATATGCGCAAACATTATGGCCCTATGGTTGGACTGGTATTCTGGATTCTTGAACCGGTTTTTTATCTCATGAGTCTGCTTGCCAGTTTGATTAAGCCCATGTGAGAGATCAATTTTTCGGCAAACCTTTTTGGATCGGCCTCGGGATCATCATTCTGACTTTTTGTTTTTCGATCGTCGGATATCTTTTCGGACTCTCTTGGCTTTTGCTTGCGGTAGCGGCCTTGGCCGTTATAATCGCATCGAGTCTCTCACCGGTCTGGGGTCTTGGTGGGGTTTTTTTGGAATTATTTTCAAATCCTCATGGCCATCTCCTATTTGCGGAAGGATTGCCAATCGTTTTTTCATTGCGCATGGCTGTTTTGGTCGGATTTTTTGTGGGTTATCTCATTTTTCTTTTTCGAACACGGATGCGTCTTTCTTTATGGAAGCCCGCCGTCTATTTTCTCTTACCCCTTTGCGCGGCTATTGGCATTGGTTTACTTAACGGTTTTTTTTCACAGAGCGTGTTGACCGCATTTAAAGACGGAAACGCCTATCTGTATTTGCTCTACGGCATTCCTATTCTTGCTCATTCGTGGAGCGCGAGCGAACGCCGATGGATGCTCAATCTCTTTGCCGCCGGCCTCGTTTGGAATATCATAGTCACCCTCGTCCTTCTATACGTGTTTTCGCACTTTGATGTTCAGCTTCTTCGCAATGCTTATGTTTTCATTCGCGACATTCGGCTCGCTGAAATTACAAAATTCGACAGCGGTTTTTATCGCGTCTTTTCACAAACGCAATTCTTTTCCATTACGGGTGGACTTCTTTTCCTCACGCTGGCAGGCGCATCAAACTGGCACGGTAAAGATCGATGGGTGCTCGGCGCTGTTTTAGGTGGAACACTAGCCATCACCTTGCTTTCGTTATCGCGAAGTTTTTGGGTTGGCCTCGTGGTGGCTATCCTCTGGCTGTTCATTCGCGCTCTGTATAAAAAAACGCCCGCCTCTGTGTGGCGAGCCTCTGCAACTCTCGGAGCGTTCAGTGTTCTTTTTTCTATCGTCTGGATCAGCATCGCGGTCTTCTTTCCGTTTCCCTCTCAACACATCGGTCTTGGGGATGTTTTTGATGCGGTGAGTCATCGCACCAAGGAAGATGTGGCGATATCAAGCCGCTGGAAACTCATCGGCCCGATGACCGAAGCGATTTATCAGCATCCCCTCATCGGCCACGGTTTTGGATCTGTGGTTTCGTTTATATCAGATGATCCACGTGTCCGTGAAATTCATCCAGACGGTTCGTGGTCAACCGGATCGATGGAATGGGGCTGGCTCGAACTGTGGTTGAAGATGGGACTCATGGGTCCACTTGGTTTTCTTTGGCTGATCGGAAATCTTTTTCGCGGATTTTTTCATCAGACGCATCTGGCTTCGTCTTGGATTGGTGATGGATTCATGGCTGGCCTGCTTTTCTTGACCACGACCCATCTGCTTTCGCCATATCTCAACCATCCGATCGGACTTGGCTATCTTTTGCTTGCGTTTGTGTTTTTAGATCGTTCGGCTGTGGTCTTTCAAAAAATGACGGTTCCAGCACATCCCGATATCCGGAAAGAAAAGCTTTCGATGTCATCGGCGCTTTCCCTTCAGGCTGAACCTCCAGAAGTTCAAGAACCCCATCGGCTGTAGCGGCAAATAAAGCCCCGCCGTATTCATAAAGCGCGCCGGGAGTTCGTTGAGTGATCTTCGAAGATAAAACCAACCGGTTGAACTTCAGACGCATCGGGGCACCTTTGTGGTTCACAAGGGTCCATAAACCCGGCCATGACTGATAAGCTCGAAAGGTTCGTTCGACCGCCTTTGCGCTTTGATTCCAATCTACGCGACCATCTTCTCGCGTCAACATTCGACAGACGCTGGCCTGATCGTGATCTTGTTCAAAAGCGACGATCTCTCCTTTGAGATAGGCCTTCAGTGTTTGGGGTAAAAGAATAACGGCTCGTTGAGTCACCTTTTGCATAAAAGAGGCAAACGTTTCTGTCTCCTCAATCGGGATAATCTCTTGAGCCAGAATCGGGCCATGATCCATTTTCGTATCAATCACCATGACAGAAATTCCACTCTGGGTATCGCCGTTTGCAATGGCGGCTTGAACCGGAGATGGTCCACGCCATTTAGGAAGAAGGGAAGGGTGGACGTTGACCGTTCCGCGAGGACACAAATGAACAAGAGTGGATGGAAGCAGTTTACCGTAAGCCACCACGACGGAAACTTCACCCCTCAATGATCGAAGCTTTTCAACAAAAGCTTCTTCTTTTAAATTATTCGGCGTAAAAACCTGAAGACCTAAACGTAAAGCCTCTTGTTTCACGGGGCTGGCCTCAAGCTGTTGTTTACGTCCGACCGCTTGATCCGGTTGGGTGATAACTCCCACGACTTCAAAAAATGAATCTTGCGCGAGTGCGTGAAGAAGCGTCGCCGCCCAGGCCTGTGTGCCAAAAAAAATGAGCCTTGTCATATCGATTAAATCTTGGGGTGCTTGGTATAGCGTGTCACACGGTCCACAAATAAGATACCATCAAGATGATCGATCTCGTGTTGAAACACGATGGCGGGAAATTGTTTTGCACGAATCGTTACCGACCGACCTTCTTCATCAAAAGCTTCAATGACAACACTTCGATGACGGCGCACCATGCCGAATACCCCCGGAACAGAAAGACATCCCTCTTCGCTTTCGATTTTCCGAAAGGATTTTTGAATGATGTGTGGATTGATAAATGCCTGCGGGCCTTGACCGGAATCCACAATAATCACACGCTCTCTCACGCCGACTTGTGGGGCCGCAATCCCCACGCCATTTTCAATAGCCATCGTCTCTTTCAAATCCTCAATGAGTTTTCTAAGACGCGAAGAAGACCATTCCGAAATCGGAACTTCCATCGAAGGGATCCGTAGGGCTGGGTCAGGAAGGATTAAGATCGGAAGGTTTGACATAAGAGCGGCATGATCTCAAGAAAAAGCGTTCATGTCAATGATATAGCGGTCGTCGAGGCCTGTGAAGATCGCCAGAAGCTCTGGGACGCGTTCTGAAGAGAGGGAAACGCGCAAACGAGCTTGATCGACCGAATCTGATGAAAGGGCACTCACTTTCGTTGTCTCGATGGCCTCAAGGGATTGTTTGAGCATATGAACTTCTTGTTCACGCTTATGTTTTTCGGATTCTTTGAATGTCACCATTGCCCAAACGGAAAAGGGTGGCTGACCATAGTGTTTGCGAAACGCAAGTTCGGCTTGTAAAACCGGAAGGGGATCGTTCAAAGCACTCGCAAAGAATTCTTGCTCTTCAGAAGAAAGCCAATACGCCGCGCCGCTGGCATGAGCAACGCCAAGCCATTCATAAACAGACCAAAGAGCTCGTTGGCTAGAACGAAAATCTGGCGAGAAGAGTGGAGCATCCGGATTGAGATGAACGACGAGTCCAAGGGGGTCAGGATGAAAGGGATCGAAATGATTTTCGATGTCGTATTGTGTGGCAAGAGTGATTTGTGCCTTGGACGATTCGGGATGTTCGCTGTCAACAATACAAAGGCTCTGGTTTGGAAAGAGACGTTGGAGAGTCTGGGCAAGTCGTTCATTTCCATAGCCTCTTGCGCGCACCTGCGGACTGTGGCACGTCGGACAAGCGAGAGGTACGGCCTGGGTGCGAAGACAACGAGCACAAACCAATGTGTGCTCTCCGGCACTCGCGGCTCCGCCACAAAGCGGACAATCAATCGTGTTTCCACAATCTTGGCATCGCCATCGGGCCGCAAATCCCTTGCGATTAAATACCAGCAACACACGCTGTCCTTTTTGGATGGTTTCTTCTATGGCTGTCACAACGCTTGGCATAAGAGTCACATCACCTGAAACAGGTCGTTCACGCGTGATATCAATGATCCGGACTTCTGAAGAAATGGAGTAACTGAAAATCGCCTCTTGTGCGAAGCAGGCCAGATCTTCGACACGAGGACAAACATCAAAAAAAGTTAAACTCGCGGTGAACGCGCGGGCAAATGTTTGAGCAATCCTGCGCGAATCCAAACGAGGGTTACGGTCGTGCTGAACATGATCGGGATGACTGCTTCGTACCACAAACAGTCCATCCGTCTTGGCGTCCGCCCAAAAGACGCCCGTACGTGTGGTGATTAAGAGAGCTTGATCTGCGCAACGATAGGCTTCCCACAGGCCAAATCGTTTCGATGCAGATTCCTCACCCGTAACGCATAAAGGCGAAAATACTGATAACGCATCTGCGAGACGCCGAGCATCGATCACATGGGGACACATGAGAAGATATTTGCCAGACGGTTTTTGCCCAAGAGCACAAGCGATCACGCAGGCGGCTCGTCGCAAATCAGGGACCTGCACAAATGATTCGCGACGTTCACATAACGCAGACGCCAAGCGCGCCACGGTTGGAGCCTCTTTTGAGGGAATCGTGAGCGGGGACGAATTGTAAACGGGTGCGACAAAAACAGAAGTTTTTTTCGACGGTTGTGGCAGAGAGGTAAAAAGCAGATTTGCCACCGGTTGAGCCAGAGAGATCGCGACAGATTCAAAAAAAGAGAGCTCTTCCTCCCTCAATGCGGCTACGGAACTGACGCAAGCAATTTGTTTGAGGCGGAGGCCTCTTGGTCGAGAGGGTTTTACCCGTTTCACCACTCCGAGAACTTCTCGTTGGCGCAAAGGGATCCAAACAAAATCCCCGCGCTTGAGCACAAGATCCGTCGGAATCTCGTAGTCAAAAAAAGGGATCGCGCGCGATAATCGTCGCAGAGGATAAACTTCAGCGATCATAGCACATGAAATTGCGCCACCAAGTAACCAACACCAAACGGGGCTTCATAAGATAAGAGTTCACTGCGCACATGCATGCGTTCAAGCAGGCCGAGCAGGACGAGCATCGGCTTGAGGGCGCACTGCGCGGATTGCTCAATGATTTCTTCATCAAGGGACAAAAGAGCTGAGGCAGAAAACTGTTCAACACAACGCACGAGAGTTTCATCAAACTGTTTGCCTTCTTTGCGAAAACCCACAGGAGCTTCCGAGGTCAAACTATGCGCCAAGTCTCCGGAGGCAATAACGGCAATGCGCTTATCACTCATCAAAGCCACTTCCTTGAGAAGACGACCAAAAGCCATGTGCGCTTTGCGGTCCATGCCCGCATAAGCAATAGGGATCAACTTCGGTTGAATTCTCTGTGTTAACAACAACAGAGGAACACTGCTCCCATAATCGAGCGATTCATACGACTCCAAAACGAACGGGATTTGAGAGGTGCGCGCCAAACGCTGGATGGTGGTCGTCAGCTCTAAATCCGGCATGAATGTTTTGTGCGTGGAATGATCACCGAAATCCTTCAGTTCAGCCACATATTGATCGTGCAAATTCAACGAGAACGCCTCCTCATGAAGGAGGGTATGTGAAGAAACGATAAAGATGACATCCGGGCGGCTTGCTTCAAGCGATGCGGCAAGTTTGCCCAAAGCCGTTCGTGAATCTTCGAGGTATTTAAGATTTTCTTTTCCGATGGAATCCATCAGAAGAGGGGAGTGCGGGGTGAAAGCGGCAAAGACAATCATAAGGTGATGGCTAAGGCGTGGCGATGGTGAGTTCGTCAGCGCGGAGGGCGGTTGTGACATCCTTTCCGAGAGGCTCGAGCAAAACAGAACGTTCATTGGTCCAAACGACTTGACTCCACTTCCATCCGTAAGAAGCGAATGTGGCTTCATCCGTAATATGCCGCCTCATCCCGTTTTCGACGACGAACACATCAGGCGAGTCTAAAGCGGCGACGAGGGTTCCGTCGGGGAAAAGAACGGGATCGCCGGTCGTGTAGGTTGCGATATGTGAACTGGCAACCGTCACGATAACTCGATTGGCAAATTGAGTCTGTAAGATCTCGCGTGACATGATGGGATGCTTCAGACCATCCTGTACAAAGAAAACCCCGCCCGTTGATTTATCTTGAAGCAAAACCCCTTGCGGGTAGACGCTTGCCACATCAATCGGCGTTCCTTCGGTGTAGACGTTCAAATCATCCCAAGGAACATCAACGATTTCGTCCGAAGAAAAACCAAGAGCGCGCAGGGCCTCTTGCGATTTAAATCCGCGACGCGTATCACCGTCGATGAGATAAACCGTTCCGTGTGGGGAACGCAAAAGAGAGAAGTTTGGAAATCGAATCGGCGCCCCGAGATCATATTGATTGATGGTCTGCGAGGACGTGCTGATCACCTGATCCGGATTAAAACGCGAAAAAAACGCCGTGCGAGAAGTGATCGGTCGTCGCTTGCTATTTTGAATCAGCCAGATACCGCCGGTGCCTTGATCTTGTAAGAGCGCGCCGGAAAGAAATGTGCTATTGAACCAGCGTTGCCAGATGCGTGCGAAGTTTGCGTTGCCGTGCAGATGTGGGGTGTAGCTGTATAACACCGCCGTGGCATGATTGACGGGAACGACAAGCGTTTGATCAATGATCGCCTCCCGACCGGGTCCAACCCCTGTTTCGGTGTAACCGCGTGTTTCAAGGTCTGCCAAAAAGGCTTCACGAATCCGTTGGGCCGCGTAGTATACTTGCTTGCCGAAGCCTTTGAATTTCAACAAACGCGGATCACTTTTTGCGCAGTCATCACACACCCCATAACCCATCGCCCAGTCGAATTGATCTTGAGAGGGTTGAGGGTCTTCAACAAGGCTTTGCTCACGTTGCAACAGAACAAGAAGAAACCTTGGATTGATTCCAAACGTCTGTGCGGCATTCCAAATAATATCAACAGCGCTTCTGGTAATCCCATTCACATCTGGGCCGAAATACTGGGCTAACGAGCCACGAGAAAGGAGCAAGGCGAGATCATCTTTTTTGGTTGAAGCTGTATCAAGCATGTCTTGATCCGAAATGATGAAATTCGGATCAAAACTATCAAGGGGCTGGTCTGGTAAAGATTGAGCAAACAACCCCTGTGGAAAGGCAAGGGTTGAAGCGAGTAGGAAGGAACTGATGACCCGTTTGGCAAATCCCATGATGGGCAATTATACAGCCGCCACGGGGGTCTTTACCAGTCTTTTTTCGATTTTTAAGGTAATCTCGTTATTTTTGGCTCCCAAGGAGACCCGAGAACCATCACCAACTTCTCCGCTCACAATTTTTAAAGCAAGTGGGTCCAAAATCAGCGATTGGATTACACGTTTGAGCGGTCGTGCGCCATAAGCGGGATCATAACCTTTTTGAGCGATCAGCCGTTTTGCCGTATCAGAAATATCAATATGAATCCCCCGTTGAACAAGCAGTCGATCAAACGCTCGCTTGAGCTGAAGCTCAACGATTTGGCTGATCTGCAAAGGAGCAAGTGAATGGAACATGATGACATCATCCACGCGGTTGAGAAATTCCGGACGGAACTGTTCTTTCAGAAGCCCCATGATGCGATCCTTCACTTCTTCTTCCGCCGAAGGCGTCTCTTCGCCATCTTCAAATCCAAGATGTCCAGCGACTGTTCCCGCGCTCAAAATGATGTCCGATCCCAGATTGCTGGTCATGATAATGATGGTGTTCTTGAAGTTGACCGTGCGTCCTTTGGCATCGGTTAATCGTCCATCATCCAAAATCTGTAAAAGCAAATTGAAGGTGTCGGGATGGGCTTTTTCGATTTCATCAAGAAGAATCACACTGTACGGTTTACGGCGAACAAGTTCTGTAAGCTGGCCACCTTCTTCATATCCGACATAACCCGGAGGCGATCCAATCATCTTGGCCGAAGCGTGTTTCTCCATGTACTCGGACATGTCCAGTCGAATCAAAGCCGATTCATCATTAAACATAAACGCGGCCAGCGCGCGCGCGAGTTCGGTTTTGCCCACGCCTGTTGGTCCGAGAAAAATAAACGAACCGATAGGACGGTTTTCTTCGCCGATGCCAGCGCGCGAACGACGCAGCGCGTTGGAAACGGCCGCGATCGCTTCTTCTTGGCCCACCACACGCTGGCTAAGAACCTGCTCCATGGTCGCAAGCTTGGACATTTCCGATTCGAGCATCTTGGACACAGGGATATGCGTCCAGCGTGCGATCACCATGGCGATGTCAGATTCGGTAATAACTTCTTTCAAAAGACCACGCTCTTTTTGCAATTTCGCTAACGCCTGTTCTGTCTCCCGAAGTTTCTTTTCTTGTGCCGGAATTTTGGCATAGCGAATCTCCGCCACCTTTTCCAAATCCCCACGACGTTCTTCAATTTCTGCCTGGGCACGCAATTTTTCAATCGTCGTTTTAGCATTCTGCAGTTCGGTGATTTTTTCTTTTTCGTTTTTCCAGCGACCTTCAAGCGCACCGGCCTGCTCGCGCAAATCAGCCAACTGTTTTTCGATTTCCTTCAGACGTCCTTTTGAAGTTTTATCTTCCTCCTTCACAAGCGCCTTTTGCTCAATTTCAAATCGCATGATGTCTCGTTTGAGCACATCAAGCTCTTCGGGCATGGAGTCAATTTGGAGGCGCAGGGCGCTCGCCGCTTCATCAATCAAATCAACGGCTTTGTCGGGGAGATGTCGTTCGGTGATATAACGCGCGGACAACTGCGCCGCGGCAACGAGAGCCGGATCCGAAATGCGCACCCCATGATGCACTTCGTATTTTTCTTTAATGCCTCGCAAAATAGCAATCGTGTCAGCCACGGATGGTTCTTCCACCAAAACCGGCTGGAAACGACGCTCAAGCGCGGGATCTTTTTCAACGTATTTGTGATATTCCTTCAGCGTGGTCGCTCCGATGGCGCGCAGTTTGCCGCGCGCGAGCGCGGGCTTCAGCATGTTTGAAGCATCCAAAGAACCGCCTTCTGTTGTCCCCGCGCCGACGAGGGTATGCAGTTCGTCAATAAATAAAACGATTTTGCCAGACGAACTTTCAATTTCTTTAATGACGGCTTTGAGACGATCTTCAAACTCTCCGCGATATTTTGTTCCAGCCACCATGGCTCCCAAATCCAGCATCACAACCAATTTATCTTTGAGCAGTTCAGGAACATCGCCTGAAACAATACGCTGAGCTAATCCCTCCACAATTGCTGTTTTTCCCACGCCGGCTTCTCCGATGAGCACCGGATTATTTTTTGTCCGACGGGAAAGGACTTGCATGACACGACGAATCTCGCTGTCACGGCCAATGATCGGATCTAACTCACCTTTGCGCGCGAGTTCCGTCAGGTCTTGTCCATATTTCTCAAGAGCCTGATAGCGCGACTCCGGTTCCGGCGAATCCACGCGCTGATTGCCGCGAATGTCTTTGAGCGCACGCATGACACTCTCTTCATCAACCTGATAGTTTGCCAAAAGGCGGGCAATGGGTTTATTGGACAACAATCCAATTAACAAATGCTCGGTGGAGATAAAATCATCTTTGAATTCTTGAGAAACCTTTTGAGCGTTTGAAAGCACTTGCGCCATCTGTTGACTTAAAAACATTTGTGCCATGCCACCCCCCGCCGGAGTCGATCCAGTCTTCGGAAGAGAGTCCAGAATTTCATCGACATCATGACGGAGATGATCGCGCATCGGAGTGAGCTTATCGATCAAAGGCCCGACGATGCCGTCATCTTGTGAGAGAAGGGAAGAGAGTAAATGAATTGGTTCAAGCGCCTGCTGACCCATCTCCAGAGCAATGGCGTGCGCTTGCTGAAGAGCTTCCTGGGACTTGTGGGTAAAATTATTTGGAATCATAGAATGGGCATTTAGCACTCACAAGTGTAGAGTGCCAATTGGCTGATGTCAAGAAAATTTCACACTTATGATACCATATTGAACAGATTATGATTTCCCATAGGCTTTTTGGCGTTCGCATTGATGACCTCGAAGAAGGCGAGCTTGAACAAAAATTTGATCTCGCCCTGCAAGGAGGGACACAGCTTTTTGTTGTGACGCCAAATCCGGAATTTTTACTTCAAGCTCGGGGAGATCAAGCATTTCACTCTCTCCTCAATCGAGCGGATATTTCTTTACCCGATGGAGTGGGACTCATTTTTGGAATTGCCGCATTGACCGATGAGCGGCTTCATCATCGCCATACAGGCATTGATGCCCTTTTGCTGATCGCCCAAGAGTGCGCAAAAAACCGACGCCGACTTTTGCTCATCGGGTCCGATGAACAGAGCGCTACTCTCGCCTGCGAACAGTTAAGAAAAGAATTTTCGGGATTGGAAGTAAAGGGATTGGATCCCGGTCGCATTCAAGGAAACTCCGCGTCCATGACGATCACCGATACGTTCATGGAACACATCCGTCTTTTTGAACCCGATGCGATGGGAGTAGCTCTGGGACAAGGTAAACAAGAGCGATTCGTTTTTGAAGTGATGCAGCACATTCCCGGGATCCGGATTGGCATCGGCATTGGTGGGACTCTCGATACGCTTTCGCACAAGCGTCCGCGCGCGCCAAAATGGATGAGAAATTTTGGATTGGAGTGGATGTGGCGTCTGTTGATCGAACCACGCCGAGCCCGTAGAATCGTTCGGGCGACCGTGTTCTTTCCGATCTTGGTTATTTGGGATACACTAAAGCACCGACGATTTCTTAAAGCCTGTAGACGTGTCCGTTTGGAACTCAAAAATTTGTTCGTATGAATGTTAAAACGCGCTTTCCGCCCTCTCCAACGGGCTCCTTGCACATCGGTTCACTTCGAACAGCCCTCTACAATTACTACTTTGCAAAAAAGCACGGCGGAACGTTTGTGTTACGCATTGAAGATACGGATCAGGCCCGCTCTGTTCCCGGCGCTGTCGAATCGCTTATCCGTACGCTCGCGCGCATGGATATTTCATATGACGAAGGTCCCTATTTGCAGGATGGTCATCTCGTTGAAAAAGGACCAAACGGTCCCTATACGCAATCAAATCGCTTGAACACTTATCGTACTCATGCCATGCAGTTGATCGAACAACAGCAGGCCTATTACTGTTTTTGCACAAAAAAACGCCTCGAAACCCTTCGCGAGTCCCAACAAGCAACCAAACGACCGACAAAATATGACCGCAAATGTTTACAGCTGACTCAAGCGGAAATTGATAAACAGTTGGATCTCGGCACTTCCTATGTGATTCGCATGAAAATCCCGGAAGGGAAGACGATCTTTCAAGATGAGATCCGTGGAACGGTCGTGATTGATCATGCGGAAGTTGATGATCAAGTGTTGCTTAAAGCTGATGGATTTCCAACGTATCATCTTGCGGTCGTTGTGGATGACCACGCGATGGGCGTTACGCATATCATTCGTGGGGAAGAGTGGCTATCCTCTGTGCCAAAACATGTGCTGCTCTACGGTTGGTTTGGATTCGATCTTCCTGTGTTTGCACACCTTCCTTTAATTCTAAACCCGGATAAATCAAAACTCTCTAAACGCCAAGGAGATGTTTCTGTTGAGGATTACCTTGCGAAAGGTTATCTGGAAGAAGCCCTTTCAAATTACGTCTCGCTTCTGGGATTTAACCCCACATCCAATCGCGAAATTTACACACGCGATGAGTTTATTGAAGCTTTTAATCTTAAAAAAATCAATAAAAGCGGCGCTGTCTTTGATGTCAACAAGCTGTTGTGGATGAATGGTCAGTACATTAAACAGCTTTCTGGGGCGAAAATTTTAGCGCGTTCAAAACCCTTCATCGAAGAGGGAGGGGGGGTTGATGAGGCTCTCGGTATTCGCGCCATGGAAATTGAAAAAACGCGCATCCAATTGCTTAGCGAAGTAAAGGATGCGTTGATTGTCTATACCATGCAACCGATGTACGCGGCCGATCTTCTTGTGTGGAAAAAAAGTACGCGGGAAGATGCTAAAGAACAGTTATTGAATCTCCGTGTTTTTCTCAACGCCAAAGACTCGTCCATGTTTGACACGGCCGCGTTGATAGAAAAGGGGCTCAAGCGGTATATTGAAGATAATGGACTCAAAAACGGCAACGTCTTGTGGCCGCTCCGTGTGGCGCTTTCCGGACAAGAGCGTTCCGCCGGTCCTCACGAGTTCATGTGGGTGCTTGGCAAACAGGAGACACTTAAACGCATCGATCATGCGATCAGTCAGCTTACTTAGCGCGATAGTTGTCACCACCTTGCTGGCTTCAGGGAGTGTTTTTGCGTTGGCTCAACAAGCGCCAGAATATACAACACAAATTGATGCCATCAATAAATCCATCAATGAAAAAAAAGGAAACATCGATAAGATCAATCAACAAATTGAACAGTACCAAACCAAAATTCAAGAAAAACAAAAAGAAAAGGCAACCCTGAACGGCGAATTGGAGCTTCTTGAAAACCGTATCGCAAAGTCAAAATTGGAAATAGACCAAAGTAAGGATGAGATCGATTTGATCAATACGCAAATCGCCCTCTTAAACGAAGAAATCGGCCAGCTTGATCAAAAATTAACTCATGACAAGGAATTGATGGCTGGTGTGCTTAGACACATTCAAACGAAAGACAAAGATCTTCCTCTTCAACTTTTGTTTGGTTCGGATTCCATTGCAGACCTCTTTGACGAGGCGGCGGCACTCCAGAATGTTAATGAGGAGTTAAAAGACACCTTAGAAAGTGCAAACCAAGCCAAGGCTCAAATTGAAACCAAACGCACCAATCAACAAGAGCAAAAAACCCAACAGGAAAAAGTTCAGTTGGCGTTAGAAAAACAACAAGATCTTTTGGAAGATGAGGTGGGATCGCGGCAAACCCTCATTGATCAAACACAACGATCGGAAAACGCTTTTCGATCGTTACTACAAGACTTAAAACAAGAACAAGCGGCGATCAATCAGCAGATTCAATCCTTGCAACAAGAAGTCGAACGCAAGCTTAAATCCAAAACAGGAACCGAGGCAGGGGAGGGGCCTCTCGCTTGGCCGTTTGATCCTTCGATAAAGGGTCTCTCCACCTATTTTCATGATCCCACCTATCCATTTAGACACCTGTTCGAACACTCTGGTATCGATTTGCCTGCGCCAACAGGAACCCCTGTTCATGCCGCGGCTTCAGGATACGTCGCCTGGGCTCGTCGAGGGACTCAATATGGCAATTACGTCATGATCATCCACGCCGATCAGACCGCCACACTCTACGCGCACCTCTCGCGTATCGGCGTTTCAGCGGATCAATATGTCGCTCAAGGGGATGTGATTGGAGCGGTCGGAAGCACAGGTTTCTCAACCGGACCTCACCTCCATTTCGAAGTCAGAAAAAATGGCATTCCAACCAATCCCCTTGATTATCTTCCATCGTTTTAATGGCAAAGATCTCTATGACCCTTGAACTCATTCTCAAAATTATCGGCTGGCTCTTTGTTCTCGGACCGACAATCACCTTCATGTCCATCAGCTTCCACATGATCCGTGGGGCAGCAGAGGACGATGTGACGGTAAAAGCCCTGGTTCTCATTGCTCTTGCCTTATTCTTTATGGGAGCGATTATGCTGTTGCTGTTATATCTCACCGACGTGTTTAAAGGATTCTAATGTGTCGTACAATAAACCTTATACGACGCTAGGATAGATCTCGGTTATTCAGTATATTCCGGACTGGTCTTCATGACTGGTCCGGTTTGTGTTCGGGATCACCCACCCCATGGAGAGAAGAGATAAAAAGAAAGACATTTCTGTCTCGCTCACTCTTCTGAATATTCTTTTTGCGATATTTCATTTTAAGACACAAGCTAGGGTGGACGACCCAGAGACGCAGATGTGTGCTTGCTGTCGATCGTTTTGCGGTTTGTGCTATGTCGGAGGGAACAGCCGCGAGGAGTCCGCTGGCCCGGAGACATAGCACAAACCGCAAAACGACTCTCTTCCCTTTACTTATAATACACATGATCCCCGAACCGCAGATCAATGTATTCAAGCTTTGAGCGATCAGAAATTTTCTCCCGCAACAACACATCAAGCCGTTCAACCTGTTCCTTAATATCGCTTGTGGCATCAAACAAAATACGATATCCATCTTGCGTCAGAGTTCCGATCCATTTCCCCGAGAGCCGATCAATGTCTGTTTGCGACACGTGAATCTGACGCTTCTGAAGTTCTTCATTAAACGCAAAAATTGTCGAGATCTCAACACGATTTGATATCGAGGTGCCAACGGTCACCTTCGTGCCATTCTTATCAACAAAGATTGGCAAAAGCGTTTTGAGATGTTCCCACTCTTCAACATCAAGAGAACGAATCACAATTCCATCAAGATCAACCACATACGCTTCTTCTGCACTCTTCCAAATGAGCTGCGAGGTGCGTTCAACGACCGCAATATTGAGTTGTTTCCTCTGGAGCTTGATCTGGACGTCACGAAAGGCAAAAGAATCATTCAGTGTTTTGCTTAGAGCGGTCGATCGAAATAAGAAACGATTTTGGCGGCGAAAAAAAAGAAGAGGGCGTTCATGCAGAGCAGATCGAATCGTCTCTGAGAGAGCTCCTCGATCGGTTTGAACAGCTCCATGAACGGTCACAGACGTGATGTTAAAAAAAGGATGTGCTAAAAGCACAATGAGAAGGACGACCATCAGAACAACAGTTCCTATGGCTCCAATCGTTCCAAAGAGTCGCTTGCGATCATCTTTGGAACGAAAATAGGGATTCGCTTTTGGACGCGAGATATATTGTTTCTGTTGCGTTCTTCGAAAGTAATCACGACGCTTCATAAGTTAAACAACCACACGTGGCAAGATCGCATTAATCCGTGAAACAATTTCATACGGAATGGTCTGCGCCTTCATAGCTAATTCAGCCGCGCTGATTTCATGGCGTCCATCAACTCCAATCAACGTGACTGGCTGTTCCTTCTCGACTTTCGGAACATTTGAGACATCAATCATCATCATATTCATGCAAATCCGGCCAAGCACTGGACAGCGCTGTCCTGAAACAAGCACCTCCCCCACCCCAGAGAGCGATCGATCATAGCCATCCCAATATCCCACGGGAAGAATGCCAACGCGACTGCGCTGTTTCATTCGCACCGTAAGTCCGTAGCCGACCGGAGTTCCCGTTCTCACGGATTTCACCTGTGCGATACGTGTTTTCCATCGGAGAACCGGACGAAGATCACAAGAAATATTTTGCTTGCGGACGGTTTGCTCTACAAGGGCTGAAGGCCACAGACCATACAACGCGATGCCAGGCCGCACGAGCGTCTGGTGCGTTTGCGGATAAACAAGCACGGCCGCCGAGCAGGCGCAATGAATGTGTTCTGGATCAAAACCTTCCGTTCGAATTTGCTCAATTCCTGCAAGAAATCGAGAAAACTGTTCGGAGGCATATTGCGGGTCAGAAGTATCTTCAATATTGGCAAAGTGCGTTGAGACCCCTGAAATCTGCACATGCGAGCATCGTTTGAGCTCAAGCAAAAGATCCAACATATCTTCAGACATGACCCCTTGTCGTGTTGTACCGGTTTCCAGTTTGAGATGTACGCGCAATAAGGTTGCCGCTGATGCGGCCATCCGTTCTGCATGGGCAATCCCTTCTTTGTCGTAAAGCGTGAGTTCAATGTTGTGATGGACAGCATCACCGAAGCGTTCAAACAGAGTGTACCCAAGCACGATAATCAGGGCGCTGGGAAATCTCTCGCGCAACAAGATGGCATCGTCAATGTGATCGACTCCAAACGCCGTGACCCCAACACGAGAGACAATCTGCGCGACTTCCTTTAGTCCATGGCCATAGGCATTTGCCTTCACGATCGCACAAAACCGCGCGCCTTCCGAAAGGCTACGGAGAGTCTTGATGTTAGTGACAAGCGCTTGCTCATCAATTTCGATCCAGGTGCGATACATACTTCAGAAGCAAATCATGATTTGCGACAAGACAATCGTAGGTAAGCGCCTCCTGAACATCAACCCATCTTGCCTCTGAACACTTTTCGGGTTCAAGATGAAAATCCCCTTCCCTATTACTCGCGGTAAAACAATAAAGTTCCACATGAAGCGTGCGATCTTCGAGATGCCAATCATGGTGATGCACACACAACAACGCGGCCTCATCAATGGTCAAACCAGTCTCTTCTTGAACTTCCCGATGAACGGCTTGATCCGGTTGTTCACCCGCCTCAATTTTTCCACCAGGAAATTCCCACTTTCCGTCCCATTGAGGTTCCAAATCCCGTCGATGCAGTAACAGAATACGGTTGTCCCGTTCAATGATGGCAAGAGCAATTTTGACATGTTCCGTATGCATACTCATCCTCAAGCCGTTGAATAATGGGAGGCGATAACTGTTCTGAAGCCCACGCTTTAAGCGCTGTTTCTAATTCATCTTGATCATGTCCAATCACAACCCTATCGGGATGCCATTTTTCAAGCAAGCCAAAAGATCCCGGCACCTCATCTGAAAGTTCAGCCTCCTTCACAAAGGACAACGCACGAACGGCTTGCAGACGATCGTTTTCAGGATGTTGCGGTTGTTTTTGCTTGAACGCTTGCACGTGACGATCACGCGCGACAGAGACAAGGAGTTCTTCGCCAAGCGAACGGGCCAGGCGTAAAAAAAAGAGGTGCCCAGAATGTAATCCATCAAACGTCCCAAAAACGAGCACACGCTTTGCCATAGTTACAAATCTCCCTTCGGACGAAGGGTCGGGAACAAAATCACTTCCTTCAAGTTTGGGGCCCCGGTCAAAAAAGCGACAAAACGATCAATCCCAAGCCCCATGCCGCTTGTGGGTGGCATGCCGTGTTCAAGCGCACGCAAAAAGTCTTCATCAACATATTGCGCATCTTGACTCCCGCGCTCGCGCAGAGCTTCTTGAGCCAAAAACCGTTTACGTTGATCGATAGGATCGTTCAATTCGTGATAGTACGCGTTGACAACCTCCATGCCGTGAACCACCAACTGCACGGAAGCGCTTTTGCTTGGATCATCCGGACTGGCTTTCGTCAGAGGCTTGAGTTCGAGGGGGTAATCAAACACCCAAACCGGCTCAACCAGTTTTTCCCGCGCGGTTTTTTTATAGAGTTGATCGTAACACTCGCCGATCCCAACACATTCGGAAAAATCCACATCGAGCTTTTTCTTTTTGACTTCGGCTTTTAGAGCATTCTCATCTAGATAATCATCGATGTCGATTTGACAGCTTTCAAGAATCGCTTCACGAAAAGTTTTACGCGGCCACATACCCGAAAAATCGATCTCCCCTTCCCCGTACGGCACGCGCAAGGACCCAATGGTCGCTCGCATAATCGTGCGCAAAAAATCCTCCAAAAAATCAATGTAGTTATCACGGCCCGACACATAGGACCAGTAGCACTCCAACATCGTGAATTCAGGATTATGAGCGTAGTCAATTCCTTCATTACGGAACACTTTTCCAATCTCGTAAATCTTTTCAAATCCTCCAACCAACAAGCGTTTCAAATACAGTTCGGGGGCGATGCGCAAATACAAATCCGCATCGAGCGCATTGTGGTGCGTGACAAACGGACGGGCACTTGCGCCTCCGGGGATAGGCTGCAAAATCGGTGTTTCAACTTCAATGAACCCATGATTATCCAAATACGAACGAATGGATGAGATCAGTTTTGATCGTTTCAAAAATCGCTCTTTGACCTCCGGATGAGAAAGGAGATCGAGTTCACGTTGACGATAACGCGCTTCGACATCCGTCAGACCATGCCATTTTTCTGGTAAAGGCTCCAGAGCTTTCGCAAGCAAAACATACTGATCGACGAGAAGCGTCTGTTCCCCCTTCTTTGTCAGAAAAACCGTTCCTGTACATTGCAAAAAATCTCCCAGATCGATGGTTTCATGAAAAAAATGATAGGCTTGTTCACCCAAAACATCACGCTTGAGAGCTAACTGCATTACGCCTGAGATATCTTGAATCTGAAGAAATGTCAGTCCACCATGTGTGCGAATGAGTCGGATGCGACCGACAATAGTCATACGCTCGGCTGATTTCTCAAGAACCTCAAAGTGCTCTCGTACTTGCAGAAGGGTATGCGTTCGTTGAGTCGTTGATGGATACGGGTCAACACTCGCGGCTTGTAAACGCTCAAGACGTTCGAGGCGCGAAGCAGATTCATCTGGCATACGCTATGTAATGGAAATAATTTTATACTGAATGGAACCATTTGGCGTCTGAACATCGACCATCTCGCCAGGCCCGTGGCCATAAAGGGCACGACCCAATGGCGATTCGTTGCTGATTTTTCCAGCGATCGGATCGGCCTCCGTTGAACCAACAAGAGAAAAAGTCTTCTCTGCACCATTAACAAGAGCCAGAAAGGTACATCCAAGTTCAATCGTATCATTTCCTTGAGTCTGTTCAACAATGACCGCATCATGGATCATCCCTTCAAGTTGGGCGATACGCGCTTCATTGAGCGCTTGTTGCTCCTTCGCATCTTGGTATTCAAAATTTTCGGACAAGTCTCCCTGTTCTTTCGCTGAAGTAATCGCATCCGCAATTTCTCTGCGCGTAATTTTTACGCGTTTTTGATACTCGCGTTTCAATTCATCCAGACCGCCTTGTGAGATATACATCGACATAGTTATGTCACGCTACCTTGCATGAGAATGAGTGTCAACGCGTTTGATGATTTTAGATTTAGGGATCGTGGCCAAAAGCGTTGAAAATGGAACGGTGAGAATAAGCGCAACCGTTCCGGCCAAAATGCGCACAATCTCTTCAGCCACGGATTCGTTATTAAGAAAGACCAAAGGACCTTGTGCTGTATTGAAGAATAGGAGAAAGGTTGGGAGAGCCGCGCCCGCATACACCAGAACAAGCGTGTTGACCGTTGAGGCGATGTGATGCCGTCCGATGCGCATGGCTCGTACAAACAATTCCTTGCGCGTAAATTCCGGATTGACGCTTTGAAGTTCCTCAACCACTTCGGATTGAGCGACGGCAATATCATCCAAAACTCCCACAGCTCCGAGAATGGTCGCCGCAATAAACAATCCCACGGGATCCGTAATCGTTTTGATGTCCCAAAGCACCAACGAAGCCTCCTCGGTTCCAAGACCGGAAAGATAGGTCGCATGTGCAAACCACCAACTGGAGAGAATAGCCACGGCCAATCCGGCAATCGTCCCCAAGAAAGCGAAAAAGGTTCGCACGCGCAGACCATGGGAAAGATGCATGTTCACCGCCAAGATCACCACGGAGCTCAAAATCGTCATCAAGACCGGATCTTTGCCAGACAAAATGCTTGGAAAAAGAAATCCGAAGAGAATGATGAGCGTCAAGGCAAGCCCGATCAGAGAAAATACTCCATGAAACCAGCCGACCGCAATCGCGAGGACCGCAAACAACCCGAACAAAAGCAGAAGCGAGGGGTGGCGAATCTTATCTTCAAAAAACGTTTGCTGGGTCCCGTCCGGCATTTCCACAATACGAAGCGTGACACGATCACCAGGCCCAAGGGTGAGATAGAGCCCGTCTGGATAAGAAGCGCGGGTATCAACGACAAACGTTTCATCCAAGACCGTCTTGGCCGTAAAACGATAAAAAAGTTTGCGCCCCTGTTCGCTCTTATCCTGTACGCTTGCGATCACCGCTTCAACGGACCTGGGCTGGTCGGTCTCCTGCGCGTACGCCGTTGGCGAATAAATCAAAGAAAAACAAAACAAAAATAATGGCAAAAAACGCAACATAGATGTTTATCATACCACAAATGCGGTATTTGACATTATGCGAATCTATTTGCATAATGTACATATCTGATACTTGCTTCGCCATCATGAGCGACCAATAGAAGCGAAGGAACCTGTTGCGATTTGTGCCATGTCGGAGGGAACAGCGGCGAGGAGTCCCCGCCTGCCATCGCCTGACGGCTCAGGCCGGATGGCGGGCAGGCGCTGGCCCAGAGACATGGCACAAATCGCAAAACAATACCGCCTCATCCCCTATGCAACACGCCTGTCACATTGATCGTCTCATCAAAAACGCCGGATTGCGTTGTACACAAGACCGTCACGATCTCCTCGAAGTTTTTTTGCAAGATCGCGCATGGAGTGCCAGTCAGCTTGCCTCTCATGTCCCAGATAAACAACTCTCGACGATTTATCGTAATCTCACCAAACTTACCGAAGCCGGATTAATTCGTTCCATTCATTCCCACACCACGGAGGAATATTTTGAGTTGATATCCAAAGAGCACCACGATCATGAGGCCTGTCCCACCTGCCACAAAGTTTCTTGCATTCCCTGCCCCATCGTTCGCATGCGTACACCTCACATGCTTGAAATCCAGCACATTTGTCCGACGTGCGTATGAAACCTTTTCTTTCTATCATCGGACTCATCGGCGCTCTCTTCGTTGCAACGTTCCTTTTTGCGTATGGGTCATGGAACTTTCGCACATCCAGCGACCGCGTAGAATCTTTACCTGTTGTGAGCGCCAGTATCTTTGCTCTTTCGGATATCGTGTCACAGGTAGGCGCTGGTGTGGTTGAGGTGCAAACACTTCTTCCTCCTGGTTCTTCTCCTCACACGTTTGAGCCAAGTCCAGAAACGATTAAAACCATAGAACGATCACCGGCGGTATTCCTCATTGGGCATGGGTTAGACACCTGGGCGCTTTCTTTGATTGGGGATTCAAAAAAAGCCGTAATCGTCGATCGTGATATTGAGTTGCGCGCGTCCGCAGATACCGAAGATGATGGACCGGTTGATCCGCACTATTGGTTGGTGGCCTCCAATGCTTCTCTTATCGCTCAAACGGTTTCTGATCGTTTGATCGAACTCTTTCCTCACAAACAGACGGACATCATCGCAAATACGGAAGCCTATCAGAAAAAGCTGGAAGACCTGGAATCGCGTTTGCAAAATCGCCTCGCGCCTTTCAAGGGCAAAAAGATCATCACATTTCACGATGCATGGTATTATTTCAGTGAGGCGTATGGTCTTGATTTGATAGCAACATTTGAACCGACCGCTGGACGAGAACCCACCGCGCGCTCTTTGGCCAAACTTTCAAAACAGTTAGACCTCTGGAACATTCGGGTGCTTTTTGCCGAACCACAATTTTCGATTGAACCTCTGAAAGGATTCTTAACTGACCACCACGCCCGCGTGGAGTATCTTGATCCAGCCGAAGGCGAAAGCCACCCAACCTCCTATATTGATATTATGGACGCCAATGCCCGCATCCTCTCCGAAAACCTCTAGTCACGAGCCCATGATCCGGGTTGAGAACCTGGAAGTGCGCTTTGGCACGCACCCCGTTTTAACCGGTGTGCAGTTTGAAGTCACCCTCGGAAAAATTGCGGCTATTATTGGACCAAACGGCTCTGGAAAAACAACTCTCATTCGAGCCATGCTGGGATTGACCCCCATCGCGCACGGGAAAGTTCTCTTCGATGGCAAACCGCTTGAGCGCATGCGCGATCAGATAGGGTATCTTCCGCAAAAATTTCGCTTTGATCCAGATTTCCCCATTTCTGTCGGCGAATTCCTTGGACTAACTCTGCGGCGAAAAAAGCCAACCTCACTCACGGCGAAACTAACGGAAGTCGGTTTAAGCGCTTCGATTTTGTATAAACGTTTAGGATCTCTTTCTGGGGGACAACTGCAACGTGTGCTCATCGCCCACGCGACTCTTCATCACCCGGCTCTGCTTATTCTCGACGAACCTTCCACTGGCATTGATATCGTCGGAGAAAAGCAGTTTTATGAACTGATTGAACGACAGGTCAAAGAACACCACACCACCGTTCTTCTCGTCTCTCACGACATTGCGGTCATCGCAAAAGTTGTGGATCAGGTGATTTGCGTGAATAAAAAATTGGTTTGCTCCGGTCCACCCAGAGAAACTTTGACACAAGAAACCCTTTCGGAGCTTTATGGTCATAATGATATGGAACTCTATCGCCATCAACACCCACACCTCTAGTATGGAACCTCTAAGCTTTCTTGCGTTCGGATTCATGCAACGCGCAACCCTTGCGGGACTCTTTTTAGGCGTGCTCCTCGCGAGCCTGGGCGTTTTCGTAACCTTGCGCAATATGGCCTTTTTTGGAGAAGGAATCGCCCACGGATCTCTTGCCGGAATCGCGCTTGCAGTTTTTGCCGGTCTCTCTCCACTTCCTGTTGCTATGGGTTGGGCGGTCATCCTTGCCCTCCTCATTTTCTTTTTGGAACGCCGAACTCGTTTGTCGGCCGACTCTGTTCTTGGAATTCTCTTTACCTCTTCCATGGCGCTCGGGGTCGTGATAATGAACATGACCCACGGCTATCAACCTGAACTGATATCCTTTTTGTTTGGCAGTATTTTAAGTGTTTCTTATTTTGATCTTTTCATCATCATCGGATGCTCCCTTGTTATTCTCACGTGGCTCTTTTTCTCACACCGACAACTCACCCTGCTTTCTTTGAGTGAAGAACAAGCGACGGTGGCTGGAGTTCCGGTTGCTCTGCAAACCGTGCTTTTCTACATCGCGCTCGCTCTGGCCACCGTGCTTGGCGTCAAAATTCTTGGCATCATCCTGATCTCTGCTTTATTGATTATTCCCGCTGCCACGAGTCGCATCTTTGCAGAAAACTTTCGTTCTCACATGATCTGGTCCGTCGTTTTCTCTGAATTGATTATCTTTTTCGGACTCGCCTTTTCTTTTTATCTCAACACTCCATCTGGAGCGACAATTGTTTTACTGGGGGCGATCATCTTTTTTCTGGTGGCCGGAAAAAAATTACTGCAACGACCTTAACAAATCATCTGAGCGACTCATCCACCAGCTCAAAATATTTCGAGCAATGGGAACGGCCGCCGCGGTGCTTTCCCCTCCCTCTTCAACGAGCACGGCAACGACAATTTCTGGATCATCAAACGGAGCAAATCCTGTAAACCAAGAATGAAACCGCTCAGAGCCTGGCGCCTGGGCGGTTCCTGTTTTGCCCGCAACGGAAAAAGGGAGCGAAGAAAGAGCGCGCCCGCTTCCTTGAGTCACGGTCAGCCTCATGGCCTGACGGACAATGTTCAGAGCCGAAGGGTCCAAATTCGGGATGGGTTCGCCCACGAACTGCACGCCTTTAACTACATGCGGAGTCACGACAACCCCTTTGTTTGCAATGATTCCAGTGGCACGAGCCATCTGAAGCGGCGTCGTCAAAAAGTCACCTTGTCCAATGGCAAGGTGATAGGTGTCACCCACATACCACCGCTCATCTTTGGTTTGCTCCTTCCACTCTTTTGACGGCAAAAATCCTGATGCTTCTCCGGGGAGATCAACGCCCGTTGGTTTTCCAAATCCAAACAACGAGGCGTAATCGGTGATTCGTTTCACGCCCAAACCATTAAATTGATCAAAACCGCCTCCGACAATATAAAAGTAGGTGTTGACCGATTCAGAAATGGCTTTATAGATGTCTGTCACCCCGTGGCCGCCTGCTTTCCAGTCCGGGAAAAACCAATCATTGATTCGCAAACCACCGGTCGACAAAAAAGACGTATGCTTTGTAACAACCTGTTCGGCGAGGGCCGCGTAAGCTACGAACGGTTTAAAAATAGAGCCCGATGGAAACCCACCTGCGATGGCACGAAAAAAGAGAGGCTGATTTTTGTCTTGTATCAATGCGTTGAGACTTTCCTCATCAATGCCAGCAGAAAAAGCATTGTTGTCGAAAGCAGGCAAACTTACCAAGGCAAAGATCTCACCTGTTTTTGGATTCAGTGCGACGACAGATCCGCGTGAGGTTTGTGTTCGATGAAAGACATCTTGCAACTGCTGTTCAATGAACTGTTGAAATGGCGCATCGATCGTAAGATGAATGTCTATCCCGGCCACGGGATCTGTTTTTGAAACCACGGAGGTTTCGCGACCTTGAGCATCAACTTCGGCTACCATTTCACCAGGCGTCCCGCGAAGCGTCTGCTCGGCGGTTTGTTCGACTCCAATCTTGCCAATCGTATCAATCGGACGATAGCCTTGACCTTTCAAATTTTCTAATTCATCCGGAGATATTTTTCCAATATATCCAAGGATGTGCGAGAGCGAAGAAATGTTCGATGGGTAGGAGCGAAGCGTCCCAGCTTCAAGAGCAAACCCCGGCAGATGTTTCGTCTCGATGGAAAGATGCATGGCGCGTTCAAACGGAATATTGCGTTTGACGGGAATGGCGTCATAAGGCGAAGAAGCATAACTGGTCAACAATAAATCAAGATCCGTTGGTTGCAATCCCGCAAGGTCACTGATGATAGCAAATTCTTTTCGACGTTCCGACAAAGTCCGCGGCAGATCCGCAATCGTCATCGTAAGGACAAAAGACGGAATATTTTGAGCTAAGATGGCCCCCTCCCGATCATAAATTAAACCACGCTGGGGTAACACCCGCGTGACGCGATAGCGATTCGCCTGCGCGAGTGCTCGATAGTGATTCCCCTCAAACAGCTGGAGCTCGACGGATCGACCCAAAAAAAGCAACAGAGTAAATCCAAGCATGGCCACAGCGAACCGCCGTCGCTTTGCCGGAATCGCCGATCCCATTTGAGAGCGATTGGATAGATGCTCTCCGAACGGTTCATTCCCAATCGCGTATTCAAGATCTTCTCGTTCTCGCTCATTCGAAACTTTTCCGAGGAGATGGTCGGATTGAATCACGAAAACACGAGAAGGCTTCTTTCTAAAAAACATGCTCAGAGACGCGACCCCCAGACATGCTGGAAAGGTCTTGCTACATAAAAAATGATATAAATCGCGCCGATGAGCAAGAGCGCGCGCAAACTTATCGTCTGCAACCACATCCCCCAGTTCGGAACACTGTGCCCCGCAAGTGACGCACCCATCTTGATCAAAGCCTCACCGAATGCGGCCGTAGCCCACCCTGTCAGCGCACATCCGGCGATCCCATACAAAGATCGGTTTGAAAACACCTGACGCGCACTGATAAAGCTCGCCGTGGCCGCAAACGCGTAGGGCAAAAACGGAAGAGGAATTACAGAGAGATGAAAAGCTTCCAAAAAAATGCCGTATCCTATCAACCAAAACACTCCATCCAGACGGTTTTGATGCTGAATGAGATAAACGCTCAACGCAAAAACAAGCGGGGTCATGGCCAAAACGGATGGGACAGAAGAGAGAAAGCTCGTCTCAAAAAGGACAACCGCGAGAAAAAAGAATCCGGAAATCAACACGCGCATCATAGAGATGGACCCGTAATCACCTGAACAATCTCATACGTTCTCACGTCAATAAGCGGCTCAACGATCGCTTCCAAAAAGGGCGCGTTTTGTTCCGACTTCACATCATTGACCAAACCGACCAGAAGACCAGATGGAATTCGAGATTCCAAACCGGACGTGGTGACGAGTTGATTCACCGCAACGTCCGTTCCTTGAGGAATAAATTTTAGACGCAACAGATTTCCGGTAATCCCTTCGGCAATCCCAATGGTTTGATTTTGGTTCAGAATACTCACAGCCGTGGCAGAACCAGGATCAGTTAAAGCCGTAATCGTTGCTGTGGTTGGCGTGAGAGCACTCACCTTCCCCACCAACACCCCGTCGCCTACGATGACCGGATCTTCGACATGAATGCCATCACGCGCGCCCCGATCCACGACAAAAAGTGCGGATTTAACCGTGCTTGAACGCAAGATAACAGAGGCCGTAATCGTAGATCGCTGTGACCTTTTTTCAAAATCCACCGCCGTTTTTAATTCCTTGTTTTCTTTTTTTAAACGGTCAAGCAAAACTTGATCCACTGCTAAAGAAAGCACTTGATCTTTCAGATTTTGAACCTCTTCTGGTGAAGCTGACGATCCTTTAAAAAATACCATGTTCCGATAAAGCCACGTTCCCACCCCCACAGCCGGACGCTCAACAAACTGAAGAGACCGCTCAATCCATGGCCGACCCAAAAAGACAGCCAGACCAATCATCACAATACCCAAGAGAAAAAAGAGACGCGATCCGGGACGTGATCGTACGGCCATAGGAACAGATTAGAAAATATGTCCCTCCGTCGCAGAAGGGAGAGAAATATCTTTTAAGAGGTCATCATGATCAAGCAGAAAACCCGCTCCGCGCACCACGCAGGTCAAAGGATCATCCGCAATGCGCACGGGAATGGCTGCTTGTCTTGAAACGAGCTTATCCAATCCTCGCAAGAGAGCTCCGCCGCCGGTTAATACGATGCCTCGTTCATAAATATCCGCAACGAGCTCCGGAGGTGTGATTTCAAGCGTGGCTTTAATATTCTCAATGATCGTACGAATAGATTTTTCCATGGCCTCACGAATCTGCCCGTCCGTTACCGTAATTTCCTTCGGCAAGCCTGTCAGAAGATCTCGGCCGCGCATTTCCATTTCAAGAGCGTCATCCGGTTCCATCGCTGTTCCGATACGCATCTTCACCCGCTCTGCAACACGCTCACCTAACAGAAGATTAAAAACCTCACGCGCATACTGAATAATATTTTTGTTCAATTCATCACCTGCGACATCAAGTGACTTCCATGTCACAATTCCTGCCAAAGACATCACGGCAATTTCCGTTGTGCCACCTCCGAGATCCACCACCATCATCCCAACGGATTCAGAAAGAGGAAGACGAGCTCCCAAGGCCGCAAGCATAGGATTTTCCACAAGATAAACCTGGCGCGCTCCAGCAGAAAGAGCCGCGTCTTCTATCGCTTTTCGTTCAACCTCTGTCGTCTCAAGTGGTACCCCAATCACCACGCGTGGCCGCGGAACAATGGTGAATGATTCCGCATGAACGCGATCAATAAAATGCTTTAGCATCTTTTCCGTAACCTCAAAATCGGAAATGACCCCTTTACTCAAAGGCTTCGTCATTTGGATATGCGGCGGATTTTTTCCGAGCATATCCTTAGCGTCCTTCCCCACCGCTAAAATTTGATCTGTTCGGGTGTTGATTGCGACGATAGAAGGTTCGTTAACCACAATGCCGCCGTCCTTTGAATAGACCAATGTATTTGAAGTCCCCAAATCTATCCCCAAATCCTTTGAAAATCTACCGAGCAATTTATTCAACATACGCCTTGATTCTACTGGATGCCAAAACATCCATCAAGACGTTATTTGAACCGTTTTTGTGCTCAAGAGGGTGTAGAGCCGTTACGGCCATGTTTTGTCAAAAAGAGAAGCTCAATGAGGGCACAGAGCAGAATTAACAACCCCCCTGTCCACCATCTCAATAGTTCAAAAGAGATCAAGATAAGAACGGAAAGAAAAAGAAAAGTAAGAAGAACACCTTGCCGAAGGGCGCGCACGGTTTGCCGATAAGGGATTTCTTGCGGTTTCATCCATACGCGAATAAGCGCCCCGAAAAAAACGGTTGAACCGAGAACAGCCACAAGCAAAGTCAGATAAAAAAGAAGGAATCCCAGAAGCCCGGCATGGGTTGGGTCAACACTATGAACAACAAACACCCAGCCGATCCACGCGGCACAAGTGGCCAGAGCCATAACAAGAAGGAACCAACGAAAACTCATAAAGGAAAATCTACAGTTCTGATCGACGGAAGTGGTGAACAAGATGATATCGCACGGAAGCGATTTTTTGAGACGGTAGACGCAGGCGCAACTCATCTAACAAGACCTCCTCGTGTTCTTTAAGGAATTGACTTGTCGATGAACGGCGCATCTCAATGGTGAGTGTTCCATTGCGAAAGGAAACCACACGAGCCTCTTTTGATTCCATGCCAAGCAAGACTCCAAGAAACTCATTGGCGACGGAGACGATTTGCGTGGCCGTTACTTGAGTCGAAACATGCGCGCGCTTAAGCGCCCCTGTGAGGAGATCTTTAAGTTGGAGCATATATCCAGACTATTTCTTTCTTCTTACTTCTTTCTCCTTATTCTACTACAGCTCTCGATACTCACAAATGTCAGCGAAGTCACAGTAACGACAATGCCGACCCGGATTGGGAGGAAAATCACTCTCACGAATACGTTTTACGCGTTCGACAACCTCTTCCTGAAGACGCAAAAGATCCTCATCGCTCCCCAGAAACGAAACGCGCGATTGATCTTCAAGATAAACGAACGTCAACTTCTTTGGATAAAGTTTCAACACATCGCGAACCGCGAGTTGATACAACCACAGTTGCTCTTTGTCCTCGCGCTCGAGCTGTTTAAGAACTTTTGGTGTGCCGGTTTTGTAATCGATGATCTCCACCCCATCTTCAAAAGCGTCAATGCGATCAATCCGCCCCTTCAAAATTACGTCACCAATCTTATAAGTATATCCTTGTTCAAGCGCCACAGGAACGGGTCGCTCATCTTCAAAAGATTTAGCATAGCGCGTCAATTGTTCCTTTCCCCGTTTGCGATATTCTTCGCGCGCCTCATCCGTGGGATACCACTCGTCAATCCAACAAGCCCGGTACATCTCTAACAACTCTTCAAGAGAAACCGGCAATGCTTGCGAACCGTTGTCGCTGGGTGTCTTTACCCGGACGCCATCAAACAGTCCAACTTGTCGTTTGCCCGTGCGTTCCATCCAAGCGGTAAAATACCGGTGCAGAGTATTGTGCATGGTCTTACCAAACGAAAGCGACCAACGTCCCAGCACGGGCACGCGTAAAAGATGGGCGAACTTATATTGCAAAGGGCAAGTTTGAAAAGCCGCCAGTTGAGTAAAGGAAAATTGCTTGGGCACATAGGCGCTCAAATCTTGCGTGGAGGTCTCGGCGCGTTCACGCTCATCATCAATCAATACGATGAGAGTCTCTTCGGTTGTCGACGGCTTTTCGTATCCGAGTTCAATCAAAAATCGGGAAAGCTTGCGTGATCGGGCGCCTCCATAGTCCTCGGCTGAGGTGAAAAATAATCCCACTTTTGCGCGCGTCATTGCGACATAGAACAACCGACGCTCTTCCTGCAAATGAAACGCGGCTTCATCTACCTCTGCGTCTTTTGGAGACAAAAGTTCTGACGGAAGAGCGATGGCATCGGATCGTCGTTGAGTGGGAAAACGGCGATCAACGAGATTCACAACAAAGACATACTTGAACTCAAGTCCTTTGGCGGCATGCACGGTCATCAGGCGCACCACGTCCGGTCCCGCTTCTATGTCTACAGAAAGCGAACCCTCTTCGCCGGCGTCTTGTTCATGACGAAACTCCGCGAGAAATTCATGAAGCGACGGCAAGGGGCTTCGTTTTTCAAACGACTTGACCCGCTCAAGCATCTGTTGCAAGTACCCGAAAATTTCTTTTTTCTTCTGATCATCAAGAGTGGTAATGACGTCAATATACTTCGTCTGTTTCAACGCTCGCACAAAAAGTTCCGAAGCCGTTTTGGTTTTGGCTTCATTGGAAAGTTCCAGGAGCAGATGCGAGATTTCTCGAAGTCGAACGATGGGCTCGAGAGGAAGAGCGCCAAGCGTCCCGGCAAGAGCTATCGTTTCAAAGAGACTCTTTCCTTTGCGTGTGGCCAAACGACTGAGTTCGATGAGGACTTCGGCAGGGATGTTCCACATCGGCAAGAACAGCACCCGATACAGACTCGGACTATCGTGCGGCTGATCGATCACCCGAAGAAGTGACATTAGATCGACCACGGATGGCTTGCGATATAATCCAGACAACGCGAGAAATTGAAACGGAATCCCTGAACGTTCGAACCCATGGGCAAAATCCGCGCCCGCTCCGTTAGACCGAACCAAAACGGCAATATCGCTCCAGAGCGTTTCTGGATCAGCGGCTTTGAGCGCGAGAATTTTTTTGATGACCTCACGGACTTCTTCCTCACTCGTGGCAAAATGCAGATGCTCGATGAGACCAGCGCCCGGCTGATTGGAAACCAATCGCTTGGACAGCGAGCCGCCGGAGCGCGCTTCCAACCGATCCGGATTGTTCATTTGGATAAACGTGTGCGCTCGATCCAAAATCGCCTGCACGCTTCGGTAATTTTGCGTGAGGACGACACGCGCCGCTTTTGGATAATCGGACTCAAATCGCAAAATGTTTTCAATGGATGCTCCGCGGAATTTATAAATGGCCTGATCATCATCGCCCACAACCGTGAGATTGTTTCGCGGCTCGCTTAAGAGGCGAACGAGTTCATACTGCGCGGGGTTGGTGTCTTGAAACTCATCAACCAAAATAAATCGATAGCGCGCCCGAAGCTGTTGCAAAACATTCGGACGCTCCTGTAAAAGCTTGAGGGTATAGAGCAGGAGGTCACCAAAATCGAGCGCGTCTTGTTCAAGGAGCACCTGTTGGTATGTTTGATATGCTGTGGCCAATTCAAAAATCCGCTGGGCTTCCATGTCAGACGAGCCATCCGCTTGGAAATGGTCGGCATCTGCCTGAAGCGACTCGGCAAAAGCCAAATACGTTTCCGGGGTGATGTGATGATCTTTTGCTCGAGAAAAATGCGCAAGCAAACCGCGAAGATATTTTGTGGGATTGCCGAGCGGCCGGTAATAATCAAGATCAAAACGATCCAGTTTTTGACGAGCGAGCAACCAGGTTTCCAGTTCATCCAACACTTCAAATTGGTGCGAGAGTCCGATTTGCGTTCCAAAGTCACGCAGGAGTCGCTCGCAAAAAGCATGGAATGTCGAAATCTGAAGATCAACATAACCATAAGGCAACAACAGATCGACCCGTTCTTCCATTTCGCCAGCCGCCTTATCGGTAAAGGTCAGCGCGAGAATTTCTTCGGGCTTGGCAAGACCTTGGTCAATCAACCAGGCGATGCGCTTGGTAATGACTGTCGTCTTCCCTGTTCCGGCTCCAGCCACAATCAAAAGCGGGCCCTCCTTGTGCGTGACGGCCTTTTTTTGTTCGTCATTGAGTTGATCAAGAAGCGCTGTATCCATCAAGACGTTCAGTATACCGGCTCATCAACGGGTTGACAAAAAGGCTAAAATGACCTAACGTCCGTGCACCCACTCCACGGAGGTTCCCATGGGTACCCAGCTCGTTCACAAGTTGACTCACGTGCATGTAACCGTGCATCTGGGTCGTGAAGTCACACACATCGACGGGGGTCCTGTTGTCGTGCCGGTGTTCGTGGACATTCGTCCCGCGACCACCAACCCCAACGCTCCGCCGATCGACCTGCGCCTGGTCATCGACCGTTCCGGCTCAATGGAGGGCAGAAAGATCGAGGCCGTGCGGCTTGCCCTGCGTGAGCTGATCGGCGATCTTGGTCCGAAGGATCGGCTCGCGCTCATCACGTTCGCCGACTTCCACGATCTTGATCTGCCCAGCACGAACATGGACTATAAGGTTCACAGTCACGCGCGCGCTCTCATCGCGGCCATCAAGGCGGAAGGCGACACGTTCATCTCCGGCGGCGTCGAGGAAGCCATCACACGCCCCGATATCCGCTTCGAGACGCGGCTCGTCCTGTTCACCGACGGCGAGAGCACGGTGAACGTCCACCAAGACCACCAGCAACTGGTCAAGAGCGCCGATCGGGCGCGCGACTACGGCTTGCCGATGCTCGTCTACGGCACCGGCGGTGACTACAACTTCGCCCTGCTGCAGCAACTCGCGGTTCGCGCCGGCAACGGGTCGTTCCTCAAGCATGTGATGCAAGCAGACGAACTGCTCGATCACCTCCGCTCCGAGGTCGGCTTCCTGCGCGGGGTCGGAGTCCGAGGACTGGTCGTCTCCGGACAGATCTCGCAAGGGACGAGCCTCATCCGTGCGGCCCGCTTCATGCCCCAGCAGCGCCCGCTCAACGTCGGCCAAGACGGCGCGTTTACCGATGCGTCGGGCGCGCTCGATCGCGCGCGGGGTCAGCAGTACTACTTCGAGATCGAGGTCGGGACACCGGAACCCGGAACTCACCCAATCCTGAAGCTGTCGCTTGCCGGCACGGAAGCCGGTTCGAGCGGCAATTCGTTCACCTGCGACCTCTCTGTCGACGCAACGTTCACGTGGGACGAGGCCGCACAGACCGAACCCGACCCAGAAGTGATCAGGGTCGCCCAACACATGGCCGGGGCGGAGATGGCTGATCGCGGCGACCTCAATGGCGCCTCGGTCGTCTACGAACGTGCCGGCGACCATGCCACAGCCACTGCCTTGCGCACCATGGTCGATCACCTCGCGCGTGGAACGCACAGCCGCGCCGCAGTCGATCGCGGAAGCGAAACGCTCACGGGCGGTTCGGTCAGCGTGGTTCACACCATGCACTTTCCGCAACACAGTGGAACGGATGAGGAGAAGCCATGATCACCTGCCCCTCATGCGGCAAGCACTTCAAGAACGGCACGCTCGTGTGCGATCAGGATGGGAGTCCCCTGTCCCCCCCGTCGCAACCAAAGGCGATCGTCGCTGTGCAACAGCCCGTTGCCACCATGGAGATCATCGTTGAACAGGTGGGTGATCGAGAGCTGGTTGCAGGCGATGTGCCGATCTCGTTTACCTTCGATCTGGAATCGGCGGGAGACCCGCCTCTTCGCATCGGTCGCAAGGACGACACCACCGTTCCTCCCATCGTGCCAGAAGTCGATCTGCTCCCGCTCCTGGTTGGCCTGAACGCAGAGCGTACGCTCTCGCGCATCCAGGCCGTGATCGAACGCCGGGACGACAAACCTTGCCTGCGTACGATGTCCGACCGCCACACGACGTATCATCGGCGCACCGGCGCACCCAAGGCCCGGCCGCTGATGCGTGACGTGTACGTCGAGCTCCAGGACTACGACTCGATCTACATCGGCAACCCCAAGCGCAGTCACATCCGTCTGCGCATCCGCATTCTGCATCCGTGAGAATGGATGTTTTTTTATAAAACAGATTTGTAACCATGTCGGAGGGAACAACGGCGATGAGTCCGTTGGCCCAGAGACATGGTTACAAATCTGTTTCATGAATGATTAGCTGGCGAGACTATTAAAAAAAATATAAAAAAGGCACCCGGAGGACGACGGGTGCAGTAGAAGAAGTCGCGAAGGTGCCATGAGTGAAGACGCGAGGCGTCAGACGGTGGCGGGGACGAGCTCCAGCCCGTCATCCTGGCGACCGAGCACGCGCGTCTCGTACGTCGCGTAGAACCGCGTCCAAGCCTCGGGGTTGACCGTGTAGACCTCCCCGTAGTTCGTTCCCTTGACGACGACGCAGTCGAGTTCGAAGTGGGGCATCCGCTCCCGGATCTCGCGAGCGACCTGCATCATGTGGTCAATGAGCTCGACGTTGGTCATCTCACTCATGATCCCCCAGACCGCGTCCGGGTTTACGACCAGCAGGATGTACCGGTGCCCGTTGGAGAAGGCAATCTGGAGAGGTTCGTACAGAACCTTGTCCGGATCGACGCCGATCTCGGACTGGAGATCGCTCTCGGGGGTGCCGACGAGCACCCCGGCGACGTTCGCGATCACGCGCCGAGAAACGCGCTTGTCGCACAGCCCCTCGATGACCGTCTCGCTGTCGCAGACGACGACGACCGGCTTGGTGTTCTTCTCGCGCACCGTCCGAGGCACGAGCACACCACGAGACACGAGATCTTGCAAGGTCATGATTCTCCTCCGTTAGACTGTGCGGTTGGTGCACAGCTCTCGACGAGTTTACGCACTTTACACAATCTTGTCAATCCCGATGGGCTGATAACTCTTTTTCAGCCATTTAGAAAAATCCTTCGGCTCTCTTCAAACTCGCTTGGGATGACATCTGGATGATATAAAAAAACCGCCCTTCGCAGGAACGGTCAGGAGGTGTTTGTTCAACTCGCCGACACAGGAAAACCTAGTAAGCGCCCCCACAACTCGTGGCCCTGACGGTTCCAGAACTCGGCCCAGCCCGCCGCGGACATGAAGTACGTGCGACGTCTATGGCTTCCGTTGCCCTCGTTGCCGTAGTCGACGTGGACGAAACAGATGACCCTATTGGTCATATCGATCGCCTTGACGCGAGCCTTGGCGCGCATGAGCATGTCGAGCTGGTTGACGACCGTCAGGTTCGCCAAGCCGGCCGCGCCACAGGGGGCATGCACGTAGAGCACGACCGTGCCGATCCCCTTGAGGTCGAGTCCCTCGGCCTCGCGGATGTGCTGAAGGAGCAGTTCGTCCACGTGGAACGCGCGGTAGAGCGGGCAGTCGGGCGCGATCAGCATGGCTCCACCGTGCAGGCAGAGCATGTGCGGGCGCACGGGCCATTCCCCCGCCCGCGCGAGGTCCCGATAGTGGTCGAAGATGTCCGGCATCTGGTCGCCGTCCGAACAGGCCACCACGATCACACCCGTGGGCGACTCAAGCAGGTGCGCTTCGCCGTCTTGCAGGACGTTCTCCTCTCGAAGGATGCCAATCACTTCCCTGTCAAACGTGGACAATCGTCCCATGGCTCACCTGTGGTTGTGGGTTGAACGAACGGTGTAAAATATTACCTGAAGTGAAGATAACCGTCAAGAGAAAAAAAAAGAAGGCCTATGCGGCCTTCGGAAGTTCAACTTCTTGTTTCACTGGACGCTTCCAGACTTCCATTTTGATCGGTTTGTCACGCAAAGTTTTTTGAAGCTCACCAACCAGTTCATCGGAAAATTCATCCCCAACCAAAACGACCAACAACGGCGACTCATTTGTAAACTTTTTCCCAAAACCATGATCTCCCAGAGCAATGCTCGCCGCAAGACCAACCTCTGAAGCGGCCTGCGTGGATGTCATATACGCCTCGCTGACCACGAACCCCTGTGGCAAACCTTTAACGCTGTCCGGATTGAAGACACCTGTTCCATCCACATACACGACACGGGCATGATGAAATTCTTTGGGACGTCTAAGCTGGTTAATGTGTCCCTTATATGGAACCCCGAGTTCTTCAGCCATACGCCGCGCTCCTTCCATTGCCACGTCGTCAACGGTCTGATCGGTCAGTCCCCTTTGTTCACGATAAAGCGCCGCGGCTCCACAACCGACATGGCTTGTGACTTCTTTCACTCCAGCCTTTTTCAGTTCTTCGATAAACGCCGCGCGATCGGCTCCTACAAGTAAGATCCCGGAGCCAGCGCTTCGCATATCACCCGCGGGAACCCCTTCATCAATACAACAGAGGGTGTGCTCGCTGGTTTCAAAAGCCTGTTCGGCATCCTCTAATTCGGTAACGTATGCCTGCATGCCCTCTTGCAGAATTTGCTGAATCATGGCGTCTTGATCTTTCCAGGATTTTTCTTTTTCAAAAGCTTCGTGTTCGTGCTCCATACTCATAGTTTCAAAAGACATAGAAGTTAGCTTGTCTTACCGACATCGCGGTATTTTTTTCGTTTGATGGCCACGCGATAGCGCGCTAATTCGCGCTCTAACACGGCTGCGGCATCGGCAAAAGCCACATCATCGATGTGACGTTTTTCTTCAAGCAGCTGACGAGCCCGTTCGCGCGCATCTTCGATTTTTTCAAGTTCTAATTCTTCCACCCGTTCAGCGGTATCCGCTAAAATCACCACTTCATTACCGCTCCGCACTTCCAAAAAACCGGTCGACGCCACCAAAAATTGCTCGTCCCCGTTGGATCGAACCCGAAGTTCGCCCGCCTGAAGATTCGCAACAAGGGGAATATGATGCGGCAAAATGGTGATTTCACCCATCTGTGTCGTCGCCGTCACCGAATCAACCGTGTCTTCAAAGACCACGCGTTCCGGGGTCACAATTTTGAGCGAGAGAGGCATATGTTGAATGGGAAGCGATTTGTAACCATGTCTCCGGGCCGACGGACTCATCGCCGTCGTTCCCTCCGACATGGTTACAAATCGCTTTCAGATGCTACGTGCACCCCCCTCGACAAGCTCGGGGGATAAAGAGAAACGAAAGGAGAAACTGCGAGACCAGTGGTTCTGACAAAAACCGTGTCGGAGGGATCGTCATTGCCTTCGACAGGCTCAGGCAATAAAGTCGCATTGCGAATGAATAAGCCGTCACGGCCAGTGGGGAGGCGGCCATGGGGCACCCATCCGCGCGCAGCTTGCGAGCACGGATGGGAAAATGGCCAGCCGGGCCCCCACTGGCCGGCGTGCGACAGGACCCGCTTTGATGATTATTATAGACCGGTTTATCCCGCCGCTTCGATAACTTCCTCGATACTCCCCTTCATATAAAACGCTTGTTCTGGAAGATGATCGTACGTGCCTTCGAGGATACCTTTGAAGCTCCGCACTGTGTCTTCACGCTTCACATATTTGCCGAGCGAACCGGTAAATTGTTCAGCCACGAAGAACGGCTGGGACAAGTATTTTTGGATTTTGCGCGCGCGCGAAACCGTGAGCTTGTCGGCGTCGGATAATTCATCCATTCCCAAAATGGCGATGATATCCTGCAAGTCTTTATAGCGTTGCAAAACCTGTTGAACACCGCGCGCCACATCATAATGTTCTTGTCCGACGACGTTAGGATCCAAAATGGTCGAAGAAGAATCAAGCGGATCCACCGCCGGATAAATACCAAGCTCGGCGAGCGAGCGAGCGAGCACCACGGTCGAGTCGAGGTGACCAAAAGTGGTCGCTGGCGCAGGATCCGTGAGGTCATCAGCCGGAACATACACCGCTTGGATGGATGTGATGGATCCTTTTTTGGTTGAAGTGATGCGTTCTTGCAGGGCGCCCATTTCGGTTGCAAGGTTCGGCTGATAGCCCACGGCCGAAGGAATACGTCCAAGCAAAGAGGAGACTTCCGATCCGGCCTGCGTGAAACGAAAAATGTTATCGATAAACAACAGCACGTCACGGCCTTCATCATCACGGAAATACTCCGCGAGCGTCAAACCGGTGAGCCCCACGCGCGCACGGGCTCCTGGCGGCTCATTCATCTGACCAAACACAAGCGCGGTTTTATCCAATACGCCAGATTCTTTCATCTCTTGATACAAATCGTTTCCTTCGCGCGTGCGCTCTCCCACTCCTGCGAACACCGAGTAGCCACCGTGCTCTTTGGCGATGTTGTGAATCAATTCTTGAATAAGCACCGTCTTTCCCACTCCGGCTCCACCAAAGAGTCCCGTTTTTCCTCCTTTCAAAAAGGGGCAGATGAGATCAATCACCTTAATACCCGTTTCGAAAACTTCATCTTTTGTCGATTGTTGATCGAAGGAGGGAGCGCTTCGGTGGATCGGATCACGGCGTTTGGTTTTCACTTCACCAAGATGATCAATCGGCTCTCCTGTGACACTTAACATGCGACCAAGGGTCTCGGGACCAACCGGCACGCTAATCGCCTCCTTTAAATTGGTCACCTCCATCCCACGCTGTAAGCCATCCGTTGAAGACATCGCAACCGAGCGCACGAGTTGATGACCAATGTGCTGGGCGACTTCAAGCGTGAGCTCCTGCGTTCCGTTTTTGACGAGCAGGGCGGTATGGATGGTCGGAAGCTCGCCCGCTTCAAACTGGACGTCTACCACTGGACCAATAACCTGTGAGATGATTCCTTTAGACATAAGTTTAAGATTTTTCCAGAGCCGCTTTTCCGCTTGAGATCTCCGCGATCTCTTGCGTAATGCCGGCTTGTCGAGCTTGGTTAAACGTGAACGTCAGATCGTCGATCATATCGCGCGCGCTGTCCGAGGCACTTCTCATCGCCATCATACGCGCCGAATGTTCGGAAGCCGCCGCCTCCAGCACCGCTTGATAAATCATCGTCTCCACCAACCGAGGTAACATTTTGTCCAGCACTTCAAGCGGTGAAGGTTCAAACGCGTAGTCCCCTCCCTTCGGACCCGGCGTTTCTTGGGGCTTGCCAAGCGGGAGCAATTCGAGAGTCATCGGCTTTTGGGTAACCGCACTGATAAAATCCGTATAAACCAGCACGACGCGATCGTACGTCCCTTTCATAAACTCCTCAACCACGAGACGGCCGATCGGCAACACTTCTTCAAATTTGGTATTGTTCGTTATCTCGGTAAAACTGGCCAAGACAGGCTGGCCTGCGCGTCTCATCGCATCTGCGCCACGTTTTCCTATGCAAATGGTTTGAATTCCCACTCCATCCCCAAGACGTTTGATTTCCTGCAAACCCGTCTTGATGACATTGGTATTGTACCCCCCGGCCAATCCCCGATCGGACGCGAGCAAAAGCACAAGCACGTGTTTCACTTCTTCAGAACGCGCGAGTAGGGGATGCGTACTCGCATCCATCTTGGCGCCAATAGAAAACACAGCTTCCCACGCCAGCTTGCTGTACGGTCGCGACATCAACACCCCGTTCACCGCTTTGCGCATTTTGCTCGCCGCAACCAATTCCATGGCTTTGGTGATCTTGCGCGTGTTGGTGACGGATTTGATGCGACGCTTAATGGCGCGAGTTTGGACGGCCACAGGAAATTATGAAGTGAATGTTTCGTTAAAATTCGCAATATCCTTTTTCAACAAGACCTCAATCTCATCGGTGATTTCCTTCTCTTCCCGCAATTTCTTAAGCGTTTCAGCCCCTGAAGAAAGCATATACGCGTGGAACGCTTTTTCCCAAACGGTCATTTGGTCAACAGGAATCTGATCGATCAACCCTTGAGTTACCGCAAACAGCACCGTGACCTGTTGTTCAAATGGCATCGGTTGATATTGAGGCTGTTTGAGCAGTTCGGTGGTGCGACGGCCGCGCTCGATCTGCGCGCGCGTTTGAGGATCAAGATCGGTTGCGAACTGGGCAAACGCTTCGAGTTCGCGGAATTGCGCGAGATCCAAGCGTAATTTTCCCGCCACTTTTTTCATGGCCTTGGTTTGCGCCGAAGAACCGACGCGGGAAACAGACAATCCCACATTGAGCGCCGGACGAATCCCGCGATAAAACAAATCGGATTCCAGATAAATCTGTCCATCGGTAATAGAAATGACATTTGTTGGAATGTAGGCCGAGACATCGCCGGCTTGCGTTTCAATGATGGGAAGCGCTGTGAGCGATCCGCCGCCGTTCTCTTCATTCAAACGAGCCGCGCGCTCAAGCAATCGTGAGTGAAGATAAAACACATCGCCGGGATAGGCTTCGCGACCCGGCGGGCGGCGAAGCAAAAGCGAAATTTCGCGGTAGGCCCAGGCCTGTTTGGACAAATCGTCGTAAATGACAAGTGCATCTTCTCCTTTTTCCATGAAATATTCTCCAATGGTGCATCCGGCAAATGGCGCGATGTAAGAAAGCGAAGCTGGATCGGACGCGCCAGCCACCACCACCGTGGTGTATTCCATAGCACCGGACTCCTCGAGGCGCGCGACGATCTTCGCAATCTTCGATTCTTTTTGTCCGACCGCAATATAAATACATTTCACCCCCAATCCTTTTTGGTTGATGATCGTATCAATGGCGATAGCGGTCTTACCGGTTTGACGATCCCCGATGATGAGCTCGCGCTGGCCGCGGCCGATCGGAATCATCGAATCAATCGCCTTAATTCCTGTTTGCAAAGGCACGCCAACGCCTTTACGCGTCATCACGCCCGGCGCGATTTTTTCAATCGGATAAAACTTCGTTGCCGTTAATTTTCCTTTGCCGTCAATCGGATTTCCCAAAGGATCAAGCACACGACCGAGCACCGCATCAGAAACGGGAATGGAAAGAATACGGCCGGTTGATTTCACTGTGTCGCCTTCTTTGATGGCAGAAGCATCACCCAAAATAACGGCGCCAACCCCGTCTTGCTCCAGGTTCAAAGCGACGCCGTAGATGCCTCCGGGAAATTCAAGCATTTCGGAAGCGCGTGCTTGGGAAAGCCCGGTCATACGCGCCGTGCCATCGCCCACCGCGATAACGGTGCCGACATGCTCTTCCTTTGCTTCCGCGTGAAAATGCTCGAGCGATTTTTTGAGAGCGTCCAAAATTTCTGTTTTTGTTGCCATAGGATTGAACATTAGCTCGCTTTCCACTGCGTGCGTAGTTGATCAAGATGACCGGCGATAGATCCATCAATGATGCGATCGTCAATGCGCAGGCGCATTCCCCCGATCAATTTAGTATCAACGGTTTCGCGCAGTTCCGCCCCCGGAGCAAGTGCCTCGATTTGCTTGCGCAGGGCCGCGGTGAGCGGATGGGCGCTTTGAACGGAAATCGTTGCCGCCCCATATCGCTCTTTCCACACGCGCTCGATGGCTTCGGGAAGTTCGCGAACCAAGGAGAGCTGACCACGCTGTGCCAACAACCGAATGACGGCATCCGCAACCTGATCGGCATCAGCCGTTTTTTTCTCCAGCCGTTCCACAAGCTCGCTGGCGAGTTGAATAAGGATATCGCGCATACCTTAAGAAAGTTGTTTGATCACACGCTCGGAAAGTTTATGAGAGATTTTCTCATCAATCTGTTCCTGTAAAACTTTCTGGGCCGCCTGAATGGCGATCTCCACAATCTCCTCTTTTGCCTCGTGAATCATCTGGTGTTTTTGCGCTTGAAGCTGATCCTTTCCTTGAGCGACAACACTCTGCACCTCCTGCTTCGCCGCATCAATCATTTCTTTTTTTCGACGTTCAGCATCTTGTCGAGAGGATTCTAAAATGGCCGCGGCTTCTGTTTTGGCTTGTCCGACCAATCGCTGTTGTTCTTTTTCTATCGCCGCCATTTTCGCATCAATCTCATCGGCATGCTTCATGCTGGCTTCGATGCGCGCACTGCGTTCATCAAGCAATTTCACCATGGGCCGATATACCCATCGCCACAAAACCAGAAGCACAATAAGAAAGTTGACCAATTGAGCCAAAAGAATTTTGGCATTGATGCCGAGCATGCCAAGACCGCCGGTTGCTTCAACGGTTTGAGCGGCTCCTCGAGCAAGTTCTGTTGTCTGTTGTGGTGAGGACATAGGCAAAACGAGTAACACGTCCGAAGTATCAAGTGACCTCTGCAGAAGTCTGTCAGTTTTCGACTTGATACTTGCCACCTATTACTTGCGGCTAACTTTTACAACGTAAACGCGACCACCAGCGAATAAATCGCGATGGCTTCGGCAAACGCCATGCCAAGAAGCATCGGAACAAACAACTTTCCGGAAGCTTCTGGATTACGGCCGATGGATTCCATGGCTTTAAGACCAATGAAACCGATGGCAAGCGCCGGTCCAATACCTCCAACAGCCATGACCAGAGCTTTCGCGAGCGTAACCATTGATTCTGGGGACATAGAATAAAGAATAAGGATGAATTATGGATGAGTTGAAACGAGAACTTCTTCGTGGCCACCGTGAGTATTTTCTTCGTGGCCACCGTGATCTTCCGTCGCCACCACCAAATACGCAAGCGTCAGCATCGCAAAAACCGTTGCTTGAACCGCTCCGACCAGAAGCTCCAAAAACATAAACGGAATCGGCACGACATAGGCGAGCAATCCAAGCATAACCGTCATCAAAACTTCGCCGGCAAAAATGTTTCCAAACAACCGAAGCGAGAGCGAGACCACTTTGGCAATCTCACCAACGATTTCGATAAAGCCCACACCCAATTCGATAATCGCTACGATCACAGCCATCGGTCCGTTGCGCAACGAACGCAGAACTCCGCGGATGTTGATGAATTTGCTGATGTGATTTAACGGTCCGATCGACAACAAAGCCATGACGTGTGAGGTGATGATCGCAAACAAAGCGATCGCAAGGGTGAGATTCAGATCGCTGGCGGCTGGACGAAGTAAGGGAATCAATTCCACTTCCCCATGAACCATCCCCCAGACTCCAATGGAACCGGTTCCCGGAAACAATCCGATCCAATTAGAAAAGAGGATGAAAAGAAAGATCGTGCCGACGATCGGCAAAAACTGCCGAGCTTTCTTTTTATCCCCTGTTACTTTTTCGACTTCGCGCAAAAGAAACTCCACCACAGACTCCACAATATTTTGCAACCCTTTTGGAACGCGCGCTTTTCGAGAACGAACCGCAAGAGAAATGAGCAGGAAAAAAACAACCGCGATCCAGGCGTTCACCATGGTATTCGTGATGGGAAATGTTCCGATAGAGAGAACCGGTTCAGCCGCAACGGGAGGAATGGCGAAACTCATACAATCACTTAGCGTTGTGTGAAATGGATTCAAATTCTTTCCGATACCGATACGCTTTTTTGACGACCGTCATGCCCGTAAAAATCAGCGCAAGAGCGAACAAGCCGATGAGAGACCACGGCGATGTGCCATAACGCTCATCAAGCCATTTGCCTGCAAGCGCTGCGACAACCACCGGGATCGCGATGGTTCCGGTAAAGTCTACGAAAATCTTCATCGCAAGTCGGTAATAAGGGGCATCGGTGCTCATAAGCGTCTTGTGCGCAACGGTCAACAAGCGCGGAAAGTATACGCGGCACAGAGAAAAAGGTCAATGCGGATAAAAAATATCAAGGAACAGCTTCCCCTTGGGGTGCGATGATATGAATACAGGGGAATCACGGGAGGAACCCTATGGATTCCCTTGTGTTCATATTATCGCACCAACGGATAGTTCCTCCTCCTTTCATCTTCACGTTGTCCATCTCGTTCGGTGATGAATGATTGATTTTGTCGAGGAGGCATGGACTACGCCGCATTGCAAGAGCAGCCCTCGACAAGCTCGGGCAATAGAGTCGCTTTGCGAATGGATAAGCTGTCACGGCCAGTGGGGAGGCGGCCATGGGGTCCCCATCCGCGCGCAGCTTGCGAGCACGGATGGGGAAATGGCCAGCCGGGCCCCCACTGACTGATCTGTCATCTGTATCTATCACGCTACAATAAAAAAAGAGCGGCAGGATCCGGAGGGAATCACTGCCGCAGTGCGGGCTGGGAGCCCTTGGGCTTGGCGGTCTTGCGCGCGGCGGCCTTGGGCTTGGCGCCCTTGGTCGGCTTGCGCGGGGTCCGCTTCGGCTTGGGGGCCTCGGCGGTGTCCGCGGCGACGGGGCTGGTCGCGCCGTTGGTCCCGCTGTTCTGCGGGGCCTCGGACTTGGCGGGCTTGGCCTGCTCGTCGGCCGCGGGGCCTTCGGGGGCCGGGTCGCGGTAGCCGGCCTTGCGGGCGACGGCACGCAGGACGCGCTCGCGCAGGACCCGGTGAAACGGGCTCGTGTGCGAGTACTCGCCCTCGACGTGGCTGGTGATCCACGCCGCGGCCGCGTCCTCAGGGTTGAGCCGGTCGATGACCTGCCCCAGGGGCTTGCCCTGCAGGCAGTCGCCGATCTCCGGCAACGTGTAGACCCTGAAGGCCTCCCACGTCGCCTTCATGGCTGCGTCCCAGAACTCCCTGGCCTTGCGCTGGGCCTCGTCAGCCAGCGCCTGGAGCTGGTTGCTCACGACCGCCGTGGACTGGCCCGCGACGATGAGCCCGAGGTTGATCGCGCTCTTGTAGAGCGGATTGGCGGAGTTGAGCGGAAGCTGCATGCACCGCTCCACGAAGGTGTGCGCCCGGCCGGGCTCGTAGCGCATGACGTCCAGATTGAGGACGGCGAACGGGTCCACCCCGTCGCTCGCCTGCTCGATGGTCGCCATGGACTCCGGCAGGGGCGTCTGCCCGGGCCGGCCGCGCAGGACGACGATCAGGGAGTTCTCGCCCTCACGGACGACGAACTCGAGATCGCCGAACGGCTTTGCCGAGCTGGCGTCGATGACCGCCGGGGCCTGCGACCGGCTTTCCAGGATCACTTTCTTGCCGAACCGGGTCCCGATGACCCAGATCGACTTCTGGCGCTCCTTGCCGTCACGCCCGCGCTCGTTGAAGGTCTCCTTGACCTGGTAGCGGGGCGCGAAGGGGATGATCATCTGCCCGGGCCGGCCGATCTTGGTCTCGAGGACCGGGATCGTCGGCCACTTGCCGTGGTCGGTGTTGAGCGCCTTGCCCTGCTCGACGATGCCGTTCCAGCGCGCGATGAGCTGGGGGTCGGCCAAGTCGATGGGCACGAACTTGCCGGGACCCTTGCCACTCTTCGGGGCGAACAGGGCGCCGGTGAAGGAGCGCGTGGGCACGAGCACGCCTTCCTTGACGGCGACGTACTCGATCCCGACGGTGAAGAGCGGCTGGATCTCCACGCGGCCGAGGCCGGGGAGCTCCATCTCCGCGCTCACCCCCACGTCCTGAACGCCCTTGACCGTCACGAGCTTGCCCGTGAAGGTCACGCTCACAAAGAGCGGGACGTCCGAGGGCTTGCCATCCGGGCCGGAGACCATGACCATGCGGTCCAGCCACCGGCGGCGGGCGCCCTCCCGGTTGCCCATGGAGGTCGTGGCCGCGACGCGGGCGAGGTCGCGCCCGATCGCCTTGAGGGTCGGGGCGGCCCGGAACTGCACCAAGGCGGTCGTGCCGGAGGCAGGGCTCTCGCCCTCTTCGAGCACGCGAACGCCCAGGCGCTCGATGACGTCGTCGGTGCCGAAGGCACCGGTATCGGACTGGGACTGCTGCGTGGCCATCTGGCCTCCTTCCTTGCCGCTCACGCGGCGTTTTGGCCGCGCTTAGCGGCGGGTTGAGAAACTTTCCCCATGTTCGAATCGTTGAAAACGACACGAACGTGAGGGACGATATTAGCTGATTTCCCTAAAAATGTCAAGCTTTCGCTTGTCATTTTTTATTGACAAATAAGAGTTTTTGTGATAAATTCGCTTCCTTCGACTGGACAACCCTTAATCAGGAGGTGGCCCTTGACCAGAAACGAAGCCTTTGAGGCCCTCTTCGGGCCCAACCCTGACGCGACGGCCTCGCAGGAGGCTGTCGAAGCCCTCGGGGACAGCCCCGAGCCCACCAACGACGAGGCTGGGGGTCTGAACCCTAACACCATCGACAACGTCGGCGAGTTCACTCGCAGGCCCACCTTCTACGCTGAAGGCCTGACGGACGGTTCAGCCAAAGTCCTCTTGGCGGCCTACGCGGCCAAGCTGGAGGCCAAGGTCACCGTCGACGTCGCCAAGCCGGTGATCGTAGAAGCTCTCCCGGTCGAAGCGGTCGAAGAACCCGCAGCGAGTGTGACGAACTTCGACGATCTCGTTGCGGCGGCAGTTGCGGCTCCAAGCGGAGGCGGGGCGCGTACCGTGCTGCTTCCCCCTTCGCAGAGCGCGCCGCGCGCTCCTGTGGTACAAGCTCCGCGCACCGCGCCAGGAGCAACGGCTCCATCAGGACAGCGCCAGCCCACGAGCGAGCAACCGCGTCGGGACGACCGACGCGACGGAAAGCCTCGAGATGAGGATCGACGCGAACCGCCACTGACCCCCCCTGCTCGGGCGTCGGATCCCATCACGATCGGCCTGCGCGAGATCGTGAACCATGACTCGAACTGGCCGTCGAACCGCGACGCGATCATCGAGGCACACCGCGCATTCCGCAACGGCGATGTCGTCGCCAAGGAAGCCGCGCGCGTCAAGCTCGCGCGGGCGATCGATCTGGTCAAAGCTTTCAAGAGCGGACAGAACGGACCGCAGATGGTCCTGTTCGGTCAGCTGATGGGCCTGCTCATCGCCGACCTCAACACGGGCCTGAACCACCATGACGCGACGGAGTTCCGTCGGCGCTACTGGTAGCCCCTACCTCAACCAACGCCGTGCGAAACTCTCGCAGGCGTTTTTCTTTTGCTATCATTGCAAGAAAGATTCAATTATCCCAAATAATTTCCTCGCATTCTCTGTTGTCTGCTCAGCGACCTTATCGAACGAAATCCCTTTGAGCTCCGCAACCTTCTGTGCCACAAACTCCACATACCACGGTTCGTTACGTTCGCCACGATGCGGGATTGGCGTCAGATACGGCGCGTCCGTTTCAATAAGCATACGCTCAAGCGGCATCTCGCGCACCACTCGATGAAGCGCGCTCAACCCGTCACCATCTGCTTCTCCTTTTCGCGCAGGAAAGGTGATGATTCCCGTAAACGAAATATAAAATCCTAAATTCAAATATCGCTGTGCTTCCTCAATCGTTCCCGTAAAACAATGCACCACACCCCGCCGCGCCAGTTTTCCCTCTTTCACAAACTCTTCAATAAGGTCGGCCTGCGTCGCGTGTGCATCGCGGCAATGCACAATCACGGGAAGATTCGCTTGCGTGGCCACATCGAACTGTCCGCGCACAGCCGCTTCTTGCACGCGCTTTACGTCTTCTCTATCAACCCCTTCGGGGATCCGATAATAATCCAGGCCGCATTCGCCGATAGCCACACACTTCGGATGTTGCGCCAGCTTGAGATAATAGGCGGGATCAAACACTTCGGCTCGTGTTTTGATAAGCGGCGTTGCTTGCGCCTGCGGCGGAAGTTCATCATCATCCCAAAACTCTTGTCGGGTGAGATGGTTTGGATGCAGGCCAACGCTTGCCCACAATCCATCGTAGAGTTCGGCAACTTTCAATCCGTTTGCGCTCGTATCTCTTTGTGTGCCGACCGTGATCATAAAAACCCCTTTGTCAAGGGTTCGGCGGATCACCGCGTCCATGTCGTCTTTGTAAGCGTTAAAATGCACGTGGCAATGTGTATCGATGAGCATATATGCTGTCAATCTTTTTCGGTTGATGCCCTGTCGGAGGGAACAGCGGCGAAGAGTTCGCAAAATAATCCTTTCTCTTTAGCGTACAGACGTCTTTTTGCGGTTTATGCCATGTCGGAGGGAACAGCGGCGAGGAGTCCGCTGGCCCAAAGACATGGCATAAACCACAAGACAATATCGCCAACGGTTGAAGAGATCGTTATGGGACACTTTTTTGACGCGTAGCCGGTGTTGAGTCAACAAAAGTCGTCCCATCGATCTCTCCACACCCTATATCTTTTCTCTTCAGCGTACAGACGTCTGATAACCCCAACGGTTGAAGAGATCGTTATGGGACACTTTTTTGACGCGTAGCCGGTGTTGAGTCAACAAAAGTCGTCCCATCGATCTCTCCACACCCAAACCGTTAGCAGACAGCGTCTGTCACGCTTTCACCCGCGTCTTGAGAGTCTCCGGGAAAAACACCTGAAGTGCACTCATGATCGCTACCAAATATTTCGCCAACAATGATCCTTGCAAAGCGTGCAACAAGGTGTCGTCCGGCAAAATCTGCATGGCATAAAAAATAATCACACCCACAACGATCACCCCCTCAAGGAGTCCAAACAAACCGCCCAACAATCGATTAAACGTGTTGGCAAACGGAATGTAGGTGAACCAATAAAAAACCCCCCCGAAAAATTTCATGAGGAGTGCCAAAAGGCGCGAGGTGATAAAAAATAAAAAAATGAACGTGATGACCTTGGCGGTTTGGCCGCCACCGAGCATAAAACCGAAAGTGTCAAAAGCGGGATTGACGAAATGAGAGGCGATGATGACCGAAATAATGGTGGCAAAGAGACTCCCAAGCGTGTGCAACAAGCCAAAAAACAATCCAAAAAAGACAAACGCAAGAATGATGACAATGAGAAGAAGATCAATAAACGTCATAGCCTGTTAGGAAGCCGAAAGATCTCGACGCGGGAACAACGGCTCGTCCGCTGTGACTACTGTACCATACCGACGCAAAATTTCCGCGGAGGTGTGTGGAAGAACAGGTCCGAGCGCACGACCGATAAAGCGGATCTGATCTGCCAGTTCTGAGAGAACGACTTTTGCCGCGGCCTCATCTTCTTTCACTAATTTGAACGGCGCTTTTTTATCGGTCAGTTCGTTGGCTTCGGAGATGACCTCAAAAACGATATCAAAGTAGCGCTTAAAATCATACGACTTTATGGCTTGCGCCAATTGTTCTTCTCGTGCCCTCCAATCGTTCGTGGACACCTCAAGGGCGCCATCAAAATATTTTTCCGCCATCGCGGCAACGCGCCCAACCAAATTTCCAAGTTGATTGGCCAGTTCGCTGTAACGTTCCTCCATGCGTGCACGCGAAAAGTCGCCGTCATCACCGGAAGGAATCTCGCGCAACAAATAATAACGCACGGCATCCGTACCGAACTCGCTGACTTCATCAAACGGATCCACGACGTTGCCCAAACTCTTACTCATTTTTTGGCCGCCTGAAGTGATGAAGCCGTGAATAAATATCTGCTTCGATGGCGGCAGACCAGCGGAAAACAGCATCGCCTGCCACATGGCAGATTGTTGGCGCAAATTGTCTTTGCCTGCGACTTGCACGCCCGGCCAGAATGTTTCAAAATCCCTGTCGGATTTCGGCCAACCGAGTGTTGAGATGTAATTGACGAGCGCATCAAACCATACGTACATCACTTGCTCATCGTCGTCTGGCACCGGCACTCCCCAAGGCATTTTATTCTTCTGGCGCGAGATGCTGAAATCTTTCAATCCGGACTCGACAAAGTTTCGAATCTCTTGAAGACGAAAGTCCGGCATCACAAAATCTGGACGTGCTGTGTACAGATCAAGCAAAGGTTGCTGATACTTTGAAAACCGAAAAAAATAATTGTTCTCATCGCGCGCTTCGAGTTCAAGGTTGGGATGCACGGGACAATGGCCGTTATCCAGTTCAGAATCCGTTTTCTCGAGCTCACATCCCACACAGTATTTCACTTGGTATCGATCTTTATAGATATCGCCATTTTCGAAACAACGACGCCAAAATTCCTGCGCGGCGGCGACATGATGAGCATCGGTCGTCCGGATAAAATGGGTATAGCTTAAATTGAGCGCCTCGCGCAGGGCATCAAATTTCGCCGCATATTCATCTACATACGCCTGTGGCTCCTTCCCTTCTGCTATCGCCTTTTCATAAATCTTCTGCCCATGCTCGTCTGTGCCGGTATTGAAAATCACTTCATCGCCTTTGGCGCGATGATAACGCGCGAGCACATCCGCTTGCACGATCTCAAGCGCAAAACCAATGTGCGGTTTGGCGTTGACGTATGGAAGAGTGGTGGTGATGTAAGAGCGGGGCATATTTAGAGGACGACCACAAACTCGCCTTTTATACTAGTCGAGCCGAGTTGTTTTGTCACTTCAGCGGCGGTGCCGCGATAAATGGTTTCGTGGAGTTTCGTCAGCTCGCGGCACACGACCACTTTTCGGTCCGGAAACCGTTTGTCGAGTTCGCCGAGGGTTTTCAAAATACGATGCGTACTCTCGTAAAAAACGATCGTGAGATCAAAATCGGCAAGATGGTCAAAAAATTTTTGCCGGCCATTTTTTATCGGCGGGAAACCCAAAAAGACAAATTTATCCGCGGGCATTCCCGATGCGCTGAGTGCACAGATAAGCGCGCTCGGTCCCGGAATAGGAACGATCGCAAGCGAGCCACCAAAACGCTTCACCAACGCTTCAACAAGCTGGCCGCCTGGATCACTAATTCCCGGCGTCCCAGCATCGGTCACAAGCGCAAGATCGTGACCGTCTTCGATCAATCTGACAATGTGATTAAATTTCTGCGTGTCTGAATGTTGGTGATACGAAACAAGATGCGGTGTTGATATTTTTGTGTTTTCAAGAAGCTTGTGTGTCACACGTGTGTCTTCGCACAAAATCGTGTGAACCGAAGCAAGCGTCGCTTTGGCGCGCTCACTCATGTCGTGAAGATTTCCAATCGGGGTGGCAACGAGATAAAACGTCATAGGGGAGATATTTTTGTCTCGGGATGCGCGCTCGCCCACGCAAACCAATACATCGCGTCAAGAACCATCGGTTTAAGCTGTGTACCGCGCAGAGGACCTGACACCGCTTGACCTTGGGCATTCCACACCGAGCTCGTCCCGGCGTCAACAACGGCGTCATCCCTACGGGCAATCTCAACGATCAAACCATCTGTCAAATCACAGCGAAACGCGCGAGCGGTTTCGAGCACATCATCCCAAAGAATAATCACTGGAGTTGTTCCAATCATAAAAGAAACCGCACGCTGTTGTTTTATCGTGTCTGGCGTAACCGCTTGCGCCCCATCATCGATCTTTAGCCCATACACCATCTGCTTGGCCTCAAGTCGTTCATCTTTGTGCACAACCGGAAACCAGAGCGCATGTGAGGATTGATAGTCCCGATAAGGATTCCATGTGTAATCGCGCGTAAGATGCGAATCTCGCGCAAGAATCAATCCGTCGGGCACCTGTTGTTTGAAAAGTTCCCAACGCGTCACAAGCGCCGGAAATTTTTCAAGAGAGGTACCCGTTTTGTCTCCGGCAACGGCTTGTGCGCGAACTTGGCTCCACAGCGAACCGGTTAGTGCGTCCGTCATCAACAGATTGCTGTCCAATAATTTTCCCGAGACGGAAAAAAGTGTCGCTTGCCCATTTACCACACGAGAAAAGGCCATACCCGATTGGGTGAGCGGATCATAGGTGATCACAATCGGCTGGGAGCCAAACGTATCGTTCACCACAAAATGCCAAACCAAAATTTGAAAGGGATAGAAACGGGGCCGCCCGCCCAAACTGACGACAAGACCCAAACCGTTATTATCCAAATACTGATCCGCGCTCAAAACAGATTCAAAGGATGGAGCATCGATCGCGGGAATATCTCCAGGCCCCGGCCCGCCGGAAATGAAACGTGACTCCAGCGAGGCTTCCGGTTGTACCGCAAGCGGTGTTCGATAAAAACGATATTGCCAAAATCCAAAGGCCGCGACGAACGCCGCGACAAGGACAGCCAGACTGATAGAACGGGAGTGATGAGTGCGCATAGCATGCAAGTTGACGCAACAACGACATCAGGTAACATGTGAAAGTCATCATAGCGCATTTTTAATTTCCCTCCTATGCCATCGGCCACATCTTACGAAGCAAAATCGCTTCCATTCCACAAAGACCTCATCGGAATTTCAAAAAAAACCGTAGAGATTCATCACGACAAACTTTACCAAGGTTACGTGGCAAAGATGAAAGAGATTGCGCAACAACTTTCTGCGTTTGCGAAAGGAGAAAAAGAAGCCACCGGTAATCAAACCTATTCCGAACTGCGCGCGCTTCGCAACGGAGAGACCTTTGCAAACAACGGCGTTTATTTGCATGAGTATTACTTTAATGGGTTGGGAGGTGAGGCCACCGAAATTCCCATGAATGCACTCACAGAAGCTCTGAAAGAAAAATTCGGCTCTGTTGATCAATTCATCTCCTACTTTAGCGCAAGCGGCATGGCCATGCGCGGATGGGTCGTGCTCGCTTGGGACGTTCAATTGCAACATCTGAAAGTTTATGGCGCAGATGCGCACAATCAGGGCGGGGTCTGGGGATGTTTGCCTATCGTGGTGCTGGATGTGTACGAGCACGCGTATTTTATCGACTACGGATCGGACCGTGCCGCTTACATCAAAGACTACTGGAAAAATTTTAACTGGGAGGCCGCTAATCATCTTTACGAAAAAGTAAAAACCTTTTCGCTATGAACGAACATCAAGCCCCACAAATAGCCCGCGTTGGCAAACCCGCCCCAACTTTTTCCTGCGAAGCCGTAAGTCCAATCGGTGAATTTCAACAGGTGAGTCTGGCAGATTATCGAAACAAATGGCTGGTTCTCTTCTTCTATCCTCTTGATTTCACGTTCGTGTGTCCAACAGAAATTACGGGCTTCTCGAAACGACTGGATGAATTCACCGCACTTGGAGCTTGTGTGCTTGGAGGTTCGACGGACTCTGTCCATTCGCACAAAGCCTGGCTAAAAGACCTCGGCGAATTGAACTATCCCTTATTCTCCGACATCACTCGTGCGCTCTCTTGCGACTACGGCGTTCTGCTCGATGAAAAAGGCATCGCTCTGCGCGGCACATTCATCATTGATCCAGACGGGATCCTACGCTACGCCCTTTATCATGATCTCGGAGTCGGGAGGTCGGTTGATGAAACCCTGCGCGTGCTCAAAGCGCTTCAAACAGGCGAGCTCTGCCCAGTCAATTGGCACGAAGGAGAAAAAACCCTAGGGAAGGCCTAGGGGCTTCTGGCACGTTGGATGTGAAGAGACCGACGGGACGACTTTTGTTGACTCAACACCAACTACGCGTCAAAAAAGTGTCCCGTAACGGTCTCTTTCATCCGTGTATCTGTACTGATCTCTAATCTGTATCTACTGCAGTTTCACCTTGTCCTTGTTAGGAAGGTTTAGAGGAAATGAATGTTTATTGGTCGCGAACGAGTCGGACAATCTCGGGGATATCCTGAAGAGTCACTTCCCCCAAATAGATATTGCGTGGCATGATCGCGACGGTGATGCCAGACTCACAATTGCCCAAACATCCCGTTTTGGAAACGCGAACATTTTGACAAGCGGCCTTAATGGCCGTTTTCAGTTTTTCATAAAGTTCGAGCGATCCTTTTTGCACGCAACATTCGCGCCCGTCTGTGCGCTCATTTGTACAAACCAATACAAGCTTTTCGTGTTGATTATTTGATGGCCTCATAACGATTGCAGGTAACTAAGTAAGGTGCGCACCGGGTGGCCGGTCGCGCCTTTTTTGTTGTACGCATTGAGATCCCGCTCGGCAAAAGCCGGTCCCGCGATGTCCAAGTGCGCCCACGACGTTTTAGGATCAACAAACTCTTGCAAAAATAATCCAGCGGTGAGCGCCCCGCCCCATTTTCCGCCGATGTTTTGTAAATCAGCCACGTTTGATTTCAACAGTTTGATATAATTTTTTTCAAGTGGCAGTTCCCACATTTTTTCGCCGGTCTGCGCGGCGGCCTGAAGCAACGACTGCGCTAATTCGGGTTGATTGGCCATCACCCCCGTGATCTCATCGCCCAGACCAACCATGCACGCGCCCGTGAGCGTGGCAAGATCAATAATGGCCTGCGGTTTGAGGCGACCCGCGAGCGTTAAACAATCCATCAGGATGAGTCGTCCTTCCGCATCCGTGTTAAGCACTTCAACGGTTTTTTTGGAAAGCGATCGCACCACATCTCCGGGACGGATCGCGCATCCCGACGGCATGTTTTCAACCGTCGCAAAAATCCCATGCACTTCCTGTTTGATCCCAAGCTCCGCGATCACCGAAAATACGCCGAGCACAGCCGCGGCTCCGGCCATATCGCACTTCATGCTCATCATGTAATCAGCAGGCTTGAGCGACAGACCTCCCGAATCGAAGGTCACGCCTTTGCCGACCAAAACAATTTTCTTGCGGGAACGAGTTTTGGGCTTATAGGTGAGATGAACAAGAAACGGTTCGTGATCGGATCCTTTTGCGACACCCAAAATGCCACCGGCCCCCATAGATTCCAGACGCGTCTTTCCAGACACCTGCACATGGACCGCAGAATTTTTCTTCGCAATCGCTTGAGCCGCCTGTGCGAGATCGATCGGTCGCATATCCATGGCTGGCGTGTTCACCAGATCACGCGTCAACAACGTGCCGGCGGCATACTTCTCTCCTTGTGCGATTCCTTTTTTCACTTTTGGGATCGCGCGACCATCTGTCGTGACAATCGTAAACGCGCCGATGCCATTCTCTTTTTGTTTTTTGTAACGCGCAAAAACATACGCCGCCAATCGCATTCCTTCCACCATAGCCTGCGCACACGCCATCGGATCTAATCCCCCTACCCCCGCGCCATGCAAAATCGAAACCACGGTTTTTGGCTTGAGTGAACGAATGGCATTCAAAGCGCTTGCGCTGGCTTCACGAACAGATTCAAGACAAAAATCTTCACGCCTGCCAAGCCCAACAACGAGCACACGCCTGGCGGGAATCGCACCGGACGTTCTCACCAAAAGAATCTGCCCGGCCTGTCCCTTAAACCCTTCTTCTTTCATGAGAGATCGCAACAGTCCATCAAGGGATTTATTCACGGCCCCAGTCGCCCCTCCTGGTTCATCCACTTCCTCAAATTCGTTAACAATCAAAACATCGCACGCCTCCTTTTGCAATTCCCCCTTTTTGCAAAAAATATCCATAAAATAAAAGATAAGCTTGATCAGGGCCAAGCTTACTTCTAAATGTTTATTTCCTCAACTCCTCACCTCACTTGAATGGAAAATGAATAAACAATCGGAAGTGTCAGCACCAAAAACAGGACGGCTGAAACAATAAAAAACCATAACGCGCGATCTCTCCAGTGCGAACAGTCGCGAGCGCGAAAAATCATCACGAAAATCCCAAACAATAAAATGAAACTGATCACTGATTTGAGGTACAGTCCGGAAATCGGCCCGATGGATTTAATGATTGTAAACTGCTCGCGCGCCCATGTGCTTCGATGAATGAGCAGATTGGACATCCACCCGATATGCATCGTGACGGCAGCCGCAAGGAGCGCGCTGATGGCAAGCGACTCGTGAACACGTTTGTGAAAGCGATCAAACAGACTCATAACATGGATTCAAAACCAATAAGGACAATCACCGCGAAGGAGAGCCAAATCGAGACCATCGTGGAGATGAAATAGGTCTGCGCATGTTTCTCAACCAGACGTTCGCCATAGGTCATCAACGAAATGATCGAAACCGCGATCAGAATAAACGGCAGTTGAATAATGAGCCAACGATGCGTGGATAAAAGTTCAGATAACTGCGCGAACGGTCCGAGAACCCGAAGCGTTTCTATCCCGGAAAGATCAATCGCGACGATCCCAAGCAAAAGCATAAACTGAATACTAAGCAAGACCACCAAGGGACGAAAAAGCGTCGGCTTCGATTTGAGTTGAATGGTTGTCGTCATTACGGCTCCATATAAAAAAAGCAGAACACCGAACAGGACCAGACCGGCGTCTGAAAATGCGGCCCCGACCAACGAACCATCCCCAAGAAAAACATCCGTCATATTGTTGATAGTTTACCACACTCTGCATGACCTCGCGATGCTTGACCAGAATAACGCATTCAGTTATGATTGCTTTCGTGTTTGACAGACTCCTCCTTACTTCTTACTTCCCCCTCCCTATGCCCGGCAAACGAAAACAGGTTCGCACGCAATGGAAAAAAGATCGTAAAGTGCAACTCGCAACGAGCCGCAAACAAAAAGCCATTCGGCTTTCCAAAAAAACATCCGCCTGATTAGGCGGATGTTTTATTTTTCCTTAGCGACGATAGAAACCTGCTGTCCACGCAACCAGACGTTGTTGAGATAAACCGTTCCCTTTGGGGAAGGCTTCACGGTAAAGGAACCATCCAGATCAGGATCAATCCCCAAACCATATCGAATAAATGACACGATCGGCGCCACCGACCAGGCTTGAGAGCGTCCACCAGAAAGATCCATCGGGGAAACAAACTCAGGAAGCTTTTCCCCCGATGAACGGACTTCTGCAAAATACGTAAACCATCGCGTGAGCGGATGGTACCAATTGGCATTGCCATATTTTAGACGCGCCCCGGCATTGATCGCATCCAAAAACGGCCAGTCCGTCATATTTTGATAGGTGTAAGCGCGCGATCCGGGATAGGCCGTTGCCGCATTGAGAACTCCCCAAGATGTTTCCAATTGCTTGAGCGCCAAAAACAAACTCCGGCGTTTTGACGGACTGACCACATCGTAAAGCGCGGCGATCGCGGACTCATTGGTGAGGCGGTCTTCGCACGTGCTCTGTTCGCATCTCTCAAAATACGCGCCCTTGGCTTCATTCCACAATTTATCGTTGATGAGAAAACGGACAAGAAGCGAATGGCGATTGAAAACCGTCGCGTGTGTTTCATCGCCTCGCAAGGCGGTGATATCTACCATGTTGCGCAGAGCGCGATAGTACAACACCTCATCGTATAACACTTCTCCACCGCGCGGAATGGTATCCAACCAGTCCTGCAAGGAATTGTGCGGCTTGTCCGGAAGGAAGTCGCCATCCGTATCAAGCGTATACAAATGGGTCAACACATCTTCCATTGCGGTATAGATACGGCGCCCATTCACCGACTCTTCCAGAATCGTTTGATCGCCCGTCCAGCGCAAATAATCATAAACCATCATGATAAAATAAGGGCCGGCGTCGTAGTGATTGACCCAAAGAGGCACAGATAAATTAACCGCATCAACCGGCAGAGCACTTGGAACAGAACCATCCGTGTCGATCCCCCGCGCCAACAAAAGAATTTCATCACGCACCACATTGGGATCCGTCATAAGCAAAAAGCCCGACGTCCAGTAGGCATCTCGATAATACGTCCGCGCGGGAAAGGCATAGCGCGGACCCGCACTGATGTACCGCTGACCTCCTACGCTCGTTTTAATTGACTCACGAGCCACTTGCAGAGACTCTGAAAACATCTGCGTAAAAACCGCATCGTCGGCAAAAAGTTCTGGCTCACGAGATGGTGGGTTCTGTTGCGCGAGAGCTGGAGATATAAAAAATAAGCTCACCATCGACGAGAAAAAAAGGGCTGTGATCTTTTGCCGCATAGTGAAAGAAAGTATAGAGGGTGTATTATCAGGTTGCAATATGAAACGAACTTCAAAGCGCATCGTTCTCACGTTATGCGCGCTCATCGCTGGCATCATCGCCATTCCGTTCTTCCCCGCGCTATCGGAGCGCTCCACTCTTATTTTTTCTCTGCTCCTGCTTGGAGTTTTGCTTTATGCGGTCTGGGAGCGGGCATGGGTTGATGTTCTACTTAGCGCCGTGGCGTTCGCGGTTATCGCAGGTTCACCCCTCCTGATTCCCTCTCTCAATCAAACCACACGTCTGCTCTCACTCTTCGGACTGATGGCTTACCTCGGCCTGCAGGCTGTTTTGCTCATCGGCCCGTGGACGCGCTTCATTCCCCGCCTTGTCTGGATGTATGCGTATCGTCGCCATCTTGGGGTCAGCGTATTTCTTTTGGCGCTCGCGCACGCCTCGCTCATTTTTTCTTCCTACTTCTCCTACTCGATTTCGACGGTTCTCTCCTACCTTCTGACGATGCTGGGTTTTACCGGACTGTTCATTCTGCTCGTCTTGGCCGCGACGTCTTTCGACAAGCTCCAAAAACGCGTCCCACTTTCACGTTGGAAAACCCTTCATCATCTCTTGCTCGTCTTGTTCGCTTCCGCGGTCGCTTATTTTTTTACAAACGGCGGAACAGCAGTCGAAACTTCTCGATGGTTTTTTGTCCTCGTTTTGATTTATTGGACGCTGATTTCTCCCTGTGCGCTTCCCAAACGCTGGTTGCGCTTCGTGAACGGATGGAAACAATTGCATCTTCTGATCTACGCCGCGTATGCGTCTGTGCTTATTCATGTATGGACGGCGCGAGTTTCTGCAGAAGTTCCATTTAAGAAAGCAGGGTTTTTCGCGCTCGCCGCCCTTGTGATTGGTTCACATATTGTTGGATGGATATTCTTTTTTATCAAACGACGCCAAGAGCGTGCGCGTTATCCCAAACGAATATGGCAAGGGGAAGACTGGTACGTTATTGGACGAAACACGGATGTTATCGAGGGGGTGGGACGGAAACTGGTGGTAGAAAAAACAGACCTCGCCGTCTTTCGCTATCACGGCAAGGTCTGTGCTCTGTTGGATCGGTGCCCGCATCAAGGCGGGCCGCTTAGTCAAGGAAAAATCGTTGAGGGATATGTCATCTGTCCATGGCATGGCTATCAATTCGATGTCGAGAACGGCAAAGGGCCGGCAGAATTCGGGGATAGCGTCCCGCGATTCAAAACTGTCGAATGGAAGAATGAGGTCTTGGTGTGTCTCACTTCAGAATCCCCTCAAGCACATGGGTGCCAGGAGTCGCATTGTTGTCAGAGGCCTCAAGCGTAAGAAGATAGAAATTAAAATCTGAAAGGTCTTCCGCTGACTGAAAGGCGTTAATAACTTGATCGCCTTGAACGGTCACGCCACCGGTATCCACCGCACGTAGCGTGTCCCCTCGGTGCACGAGCCATCCTTCATAATGGGCTCCTTCCGGTGCTGTTGGAAGATTACCCATTTTAGCGACCACAATCGAGGAGCCATCCTCTCGTGTCATGAAAGCCAGTCCAAAGGATCCGCCGCCAGTCACATCAGCGAGCGCCGCGCTTTTCCATCCCGAAAAATCTTTTTTCAACAGAGCCCCGATGTTCACGGGTATCTTGCCTTCAATGGATTGAACAACCGATGAATCAGAGAGAGCCTGGGTTTCCTTTGCATCCATGATGAGACCGTTTTTTCTGGCGTCCAAAAGAATCTGATCGCGGTTGATCACGCTGGGATCAACAGGGGTCGGAGCTTGTCGTTGACACCCAAATCCCGCAAGAATGGCGAGGCCTAGCAGAAGGACTAGAGCGATGCGATTTTTCATAGCGGCGGCAGTATATCACAGCCCCCTAGAGATAATCCAGAAGCCTTTCGTAACGCAAAAATCCAAAAGTCCGGTACATCCACATGAGCCAAACCGCGAGGTGGCCTGTGAGCAATAAGATACCTAAAAAGACGAGTAAGATTCCTCCGATAAGCGAAACAAGGGGAAGGAGTTTGTTGAGATGGTGAATCGCTTGGGAGGCATGGCCAATCCCGTACGCCAAGATCAGAAATGGCACGGCAAGGCCGACGGAAAAGACGATTAATAGAAAAGCGCCGGCAAGAGCGGTTTGGGTTGTGGTCGCCAACAAGAGAATGCTTCCGAGAATGGGGCCCACACACGGAGTCCATCCAAAAGCAAAAGTCGCGCCAAAAATAAATGAACTTAATGGCCGACCGGGGGTGAGCGATCGCAGGGGTAAAAACCGATAATCCCGCGCGAGAAAATGCAACGCCTTAACGCGATCAAGCGCGTGCATCAAATACAACCCAAAAAAAATGACAAATACTCCACCCACCTTGATCAGAACTTGCTCGAAATGAGCAAGGGTTGCTCCGGCAATGCCGAAGAGGACCCCAAGCAAGACGAACACGACACTAAATCCTAGGACATAAAAAATCCCATTTCGCATGACCGATGCGCGAATGCGCGGAAGATTCTTAGGATCCTGAAGGTCTTTGGCTGACGCCCCACTAATAAAACCTAAATAGGCCGGCACCAGCGGAAGCGTGCAGGGAGCGAGAAACGTTAAGAGACCCGCGATGAAGGCAGGAATGATGAGATGGACTGGCATACTCTACGATGATTTTGATGCTCGGCGCTGAATAGACACCTCTGCGAACTGCCCAAAAATAATACTCAACACCAACAGAACCGCGTAAACGCGCCACATGATTTCAAAGGAAGCTGGCGGACGATCGAGTAAAGTCAGGATAAATGCGGCGTACCATGACACAATCGAAATGGGACCAAGGGCAAAAGCGATTTGCCGCGTATGTACCGTGTCATCGGCCGAACTGACAGATTTTCCGAAATGAAGATTGAGGAGTTTCGGAGTGATAAAGAGATTGAGAAACGCTCCGTTAAAGACAATGACCCCAACGACGATGAGTCTCATCAATTCTTGTGCGGGAGGCGCGAACATGAACCCATTGGGCAAATATAACCCCAGACCAGTCATCACAACGAGACCGATCGAAAACCAGATCACCTGTGAACAGATGCGCAAAATACTCGCCTCATCATTCGAGATGCGAAAATCTTTGAGGAACTTAATGAAAAAGAGATCTGCCAACGTCGCGCTTCCAAGACCGATTGCCATTCCTGTGACATGCGCAATAAAAATAACAGAATGGTTTGTGATGAGAAATGGCACAATCGTATGAACGGATGAGAACAGCGTAATGACAAAAATTCCTAAACTCAAGGATGCGGAAATCAAACACCATGTGCACAATTTGCGGAGGGTAACAACTTCAATGAACGTGAGATAAAAAGAAAAGATGACCGCAAAGGTGGTCATAAACAATAGAGGTACGATTAAACTTCCGTCAAACGCGGGCCACAACGCCCGCGCGCCGAAACCAAGCGCAACAGCCGCATAAAAAAACAAGCCAAGCCACTCAACCGGAATCCCCAAAAATTTTGAAAAGTCGCTATGAATAACTTCCGTGCAATTGCCTCGGAACGGACAGACAAACGCTTCGGTCTTTCGACGTTTCTTGTGGGCGATATAAAGGGAGATAAGAAACCCCACGAAGCCCAAAAAAATATTGATGATGAATGCGGACATAATCATGTCATGCTAGCTCGTTTGCAGACTGTTAAGAACGATTATACCATATCTCCACAACAATCCTCCCTATGACTTCCCAAAAAACGTTTCTTGAATCATGGCTCGCCAAAGCGGATATCCGTACGAATGGCGACCGTCCGTGGGATCTGATCGTCCATGACGAGCGCGTGTTTTCCCGCACGCTTGCACAAGGCTCGCTCGGCTTCGGTGAGGCTTACATGGACGGTTGGTGGGATTGTCACGCGCTCGACCAGATGCTCACGCGCGTGTTTCACGCAAACCTCCAAGACCACATCAAACCACTGCGCGCACTCTGGCCGACGGTCAGCGCCCATCTGTTGAACCCACAGCGCAAATCAAAGGCGTTTGAAATTGGCAAGCGTCACTATGATGTCGGCAACGATCTTTACGAACACATGCTTGATCAGCGCATGGTTTACACGTGCGGATACTGGAAAGACGCCACCACGTTGGATGAGGCACAGGAAGCCAAGCTTGATTTGACCTGCCGCAAACTTGAACTCAAACCCGGCATGCGCGTGCTCGATATTGGATGTGGCTGGGGAAGCTTTGCGAAATTTGCCGCACAGAAATATGGGGTCGGAGTGGTTGGGGTGACGGTTTCAAAAGAGCAAGTCAAACTCGCCCAAGAGCTCTGCGCGGGTCTCCCGATCGATATTCGTTTGCAAGACTATCGCGATATCGCCGGTACGTTCGATCGCATCGTTTCTCTGGGGATGTTTGAGCATGTGGGATATAAAAACTACCGGACCTACATGCAAGTGGCGCATCGCGTCTTGGCGGATGGTGGTCTCTTTCTCCTGCACACCATTGGGGGAAACCATTCCGTTCACTCCACCGACCAATGGATCGAAAAATACATTTTCCCAAACTCCATGCTTCCCTCCATCACGCAAATCGGTGCCGCCATCGAAGATCTTTTTGTGATGGAAGATTGGCATAACTTCGGACCATTCTATGATAAGACCCTGCTCGCCTGGCACCAAAACTTTGAGCGAGCTTGGCCGGAACTGAAGGAAAAATATGGCGAGCGGTTCGGACGGATGTGGCAGTTTTATCTCCTTTCATCGGCCGCAACGTTTCGCGCGCGAAACAATCAACTCTGGCAAATCGTGCTTTCAAAGGGAGATCGTATTGACGCCTACGTCTCTGTGCGCTAAGCTCATGCCCTGCTTCATCAAGGAAGCGGAAAAGGATACCGCGTGAATGTCATCATCGTAAATCGCCATGCCAAACGGATGCGCGACCGACCGATGGCCGACCGCATCATGAGAGAGTTTCACGACTGCGCGTATATCATTGATGCCGCAGATCCAATCCATACCATCGGTGAACTCGCGTACGTGCTCGACCAGCGCGGCATCGAGACCATCTACGTGGTCGGCGGCGACGGGACGTTCAACAACGTCATCAACTGGATCGCCAGTTTGCCGATCACTGACCGTCCTCGACTCATGTCCGTGGGTGGCAGACAGTTCTGTTACATGGCCAAATTCCACGGCCTGAAGAACAAGAACCCCCTCAAGAATCTGCGCGCCATTTTCTCCGGAAAAATCCGGTTGGTCGAACAACCATGGCGACCCGTCCGCATCCACGACTCGGCAAGTGACACCGTACGCCATGCGGCGGTCGTCGCCGACGGCGTCATCAACGACATGTCGAGCTGGTACGAAAGTGCGGGCAAGGGCGGCGCTCTCAAGGTGTTTGCCCTTATCGTTCTGGCCATCGCTTCGGTGATGTCCGAATGGTTTCGCCGACGGCTCAATCGCATTCATCTCACGAGCGGGACATTCGTGCTCGGAGCACGGGCGTTCAATCGCCGTTCCTACGCCGGTGTCACCGTGAGCGCGATTCCGCGCTTGCTGTCGTCGTGCCAACCGTTCCGCGGCCGGCTCAACCCGCGTGAACTGTACTGCGTCGCGTATTGGGGCGGCCTTCGCCGGCTCGCCTTCGCCGCGCCTTTCATCTGGTTCGGCAAAGAGCCGTTCTGGATCCGTCGGCTGATCTTTAACGAACCGGTTCGCACCGCGTCCATCACGACGTCCGACGCTCGGCTCGTTCTGGATGGTGATCTGTTCCGTTGGCCGGGAACAGGCGCCGGTCGCGAGCACACCCTCACATTCAGCGCGGGCGACGACATCCCTCTGTGGTTCGTCCAACCGTAAGCCCTTCTCGCCCGAGCTTCATCGCTCGGCTTTTTCTTCAAGCGTTCCCTGCCCTTTCTGCCTCTGCCCATGCTATGATGGACTCAGAATCATCCCGAATAAGATTGAACCGAACCGAGGGATCCTTCAGTCGATTAAATAGACAATGAGTCCTATGCGCTTGCCCACTCGTCGATCTGAAAAACTCAAAATCCAACCAAACGACGGACCTCTGTATCTCACTCAAGAGGGGCTAGAAAAACTTAAACGCAAACTGGCAACCATTGAACAGACGGAATTGCCAAAAGCGATTGAGGATGTGCGCACCACAGCGGAGTTCGGTGACTTTTCGGAAAACGCCGAATACCAAGAAGCCAAATGGCGCATGCGCCGGCTTCATAATCAGGTTCTGACCCTCAAGGAAAAAATCCGACAAGCGGTTTTGATTCAAACAGATCAAACTCCCGGCATGGTTCAGATGGGCTCAACGCTCGTTCTCTTAAAAAACAACGCTCAAAAAACCTACCGCATCGTTGGTCCGCAAGAAGCGGATCCTAGTCGCGGAAATATTTCACATCTCTCGCCCCTTGGCGCGGCGCTCATAGGCCACCAGCAGGGCGAAACCGTCAACGGCTTTCTGATCGTTTCTGTTACTTAACCCCAACGGTTCTATGCGTCCTGAAAATCCCAACGCCACTTTCGCCAGTCTCGGCATCGCTCCCAATGTTCTCCAACGGTTGGATGAGATGAAATTTTTGCATCCAACTCCCATTCAAGAAAAAGCCATCCCCCAAGGCATCGCCGGAGAAGATCTGATCGGCATCGCCCAAACCGGAACAGGTAAAACGCTCGCGTTTGCCATTCCGGTCATGCAACGCGTTGCCGCAACAAAAAAAATGGGGCTGGTGATTTTGCCGACGCGTGAACTCGCTCTGCAAGTGGATGAAACGTTCCGCAAAGTCGGCGGGCCGTTTGGTTTGCGCACCGCGGTATTGATCGGTGGCGGATCCATGCACACACAACTGAAAGACATTCGCCGAAAACCCCATGTGGTCATCGCCACACCGGGCCGGCTCATTGATCACATGGATCAAAAACATATCAGCCTCGGCACGGTCGGCATTTTGGTTTTAGATGAAGCTGACCGCATGCTCGACATGGGCTTTGAGCCCCAGCTCAAGCGGATTTTGACTGGCGTTCCAACGGAACGACAGACGCTTTTGTTTTCCGCGACCATGCCAGAACAGATTGCCCAAATCGCGCGAAAATATATGAAACAACCTTTGCGTGTTGAGGTCGCGCGATCTGGCACCGCAGCCGAGCATGTGGATCAAGAAGTTTTTATCGTGTCCAAAGCGGATAAATTGAGTCTATTGCAAAAAGTGCTGGGCGAGTATCGCGGAACGATTTTGGTTTTTAGTCGCACCAAGCATGGAGCAAAAAAAATCGCCCGCGCCGTGCGCCAGATGGGACACACTTCAGCTGAACTGCACTCCAACCGATCGCTTGCCCAGCGAAAGCAGGCCCTTGAGGGATTCAAATCCGGCGCGTACCGCGTGCTTGTTGCAACGGATATCGCCGCTCGCGGGATTGATGTGACAGGGATCGAATTGGTGTTGAACTTTGATCTGCCGGATCACACGGAAGACTATGTGCATCGCATTGGACGCACTGGTCGAGCTGGTCGCGCTGGGAAAGCGATTTCCTTTGCGGTTCCAGAACAAAAAAACGACATCAGACAAATTGAACGGCTTATCAACATGCGGCTCTCGGTAAAATCACACACCGGTGAAACGCTCGAACGATTCGTCGAAGCTCCCGCCTCTGTTCCTGAACGCCCCCCGCGGGCTTATCGCTCTGGCGGACGGCCGTTCCATCGCCAAGGACGCAGTGGCCAAAGTGGCCACAGCCGACATCGGCCAACAAAAAATCCCTCACGTTGAGGGGTCGAAGGGGGCCGAACGAGTTGATCACTCGGCCGAGTCGTTGAGGCGCCTGCCGGCATCGCCCAGTCCCGGAACGATGTAGCCGGGAGGGAACGCATCCTCCATGGTGGTGAGGCGTTCGTCAACGGCGACGGTGAAGATGTCGACATCCGGATGCGCTTCCGACAGCTTGCGGATGCCTTCGGGCGCGCTAACGACGCACACGAACGTGATCTTCGTCGCTCCGCGCTCCTTGAGAATGTCCACCGCGTGGACGCTCGAGCCGCCGGTCGCGAGCATGATCTCCAGCACGATCGTGTGCTGGACAACGGCGGGCACACGCTCGGGGATGCGGTTGAGGTACTGCTCGGGCTTGAGCGTCTGCTCGTTGCGACGTAGACCCAGGTCCCAGACGCAGTATCGCTCGAGCAGGTCGGCGAACGGTTGTTCGAGCGCCTTGCCAGCCCGCAGGATGGGAACCAGCGCGACCTTGCCGTGCTGGATCACGCCATCGTGGCCGACCTCAAGCGGGGTTTGGACACGCTTGGCGTCGGTCTCGATGCCAGCCAGAGCGTACGGGGCCAGGACGCGTCCGACGCGCGCCATCTGGCGGGCGAATGGTCCACCGCTGGGGGTGTTGGCGTCGCGGCATACCGTCAGAGCGGCGCGCGCGAGCGGATGATCGATCACGGTCACGTTGGACATGAAGTCCTCCAGAGCCATCCGTTGGCTGGCGAAAGTATACGTGCCACGCGTCTCGGTGTCAATCAATCCACCCAAACTCGCCATACAACACTCCGTGCTTGATCGCGGAAAATGCTTGAACGTAATAGTCGATCGTCTTTTCAGGAAGGACATCAAGGGAACACCACCGTAATTCTTCACACTTTCCTTCTTCACAATTACGCACTTCTCCTCGATACCGATGACACGTAAAGAAAAAATCCAACCGCTCATGATCGCCACAATTTCGATGCATCACATGAGCTAATGTCAAATCCTTTGGGGCAATCTCAATCCCAATTTCCTCTCGCGCCTCGCGACGCATCGCTTCGCTCAATGTTTCTCCTCCATCCACATGTCCTGCGGGGAGCCCATACTCTCCATCTTTGAATCCCGTATTTTTCCGTTTCAACAAGAGCCCTTCCCCGCGCGCATTTTGTAAAACCAAATAGACAGAGGCAATCATAGTAAAGGTGTGTTCCATCGTGTGTTTAGACATAACGACCTTATCCTATCACGGGTGACAATTTTCGTTGAATGTGATATTCTCCGTGCGCTTGATATGGCCATCCAAACACGAAAAGAACGTTTTGACACTCTGGCGCCGGATGAACCTGCGTACCGCTGGAAACAGTTCACCGCAGCTTTGTTTGACCCGGCGTATTCTTGTTGGAGCGATGTTGCAGTGTTGCCAAAAATTTTGCGGGAAAAAATACAAACGACGATTCCGTGGCTGTGCGTCACCGAATCGATCGTCCAACAAAGCGCTAAACAAGATACCTTCAAAGCCTTGTTGGAAGTGGAGGATGGGAACAAAATTGAAACCGTTCTGATGCAAAATCCGCGCGGAGCCTGGACGATTTGTGTTTCTTCCCAGGTCGGATGTGCCATGCGGTGTGTTTTTTGCGCAACGGGAAAAATGGGCCTCATACGCAATCTGACCTCTGATGAAATCATTGATCAATATCGTTTTTGGATGGCATTTCTCAAAAAGCATCCCGAACTCCCCACCCGCATTTCCAACATCGTGTTTATGGGCATGGGTGAACCGATGGCAAATTATTCTTGCGTGCGCGACGCTATTCAAACGATTATCACGCACACCTCGATTGGAGAAACGCGTATCACCGTCTCGACCGTAGGGGTCTTGCCGCGACTGGAAAAATTACTCAATGATCCAAACTGGCCCCATGTGCGCCTAGCGATTTCTCTTCACAGCGCAGATCCTGAAACACGAAAACGGATCGTTCCAACCTCCTACGATGATTTTCTGCCAGCCCTTTCTGATTGGGCCAAGCGCTATTTGAAAAAATTCGGCAATCGCCGCCATCATCTCACTTTTGAATATGTGATGCTGCGCGGAGTCAATGATAGCCTCCAACACGCCAAAGCCTTGGTTGATTTTGTGAGTCAGATTGGCCATATCCGCGTGAACCTCATCCCTTACAATTTTACCGACGGCGGACTGCAATGCTCAACTTCCAAAGGGCTTGAAGACTTTTTCGCGTATCTTGATACGCATGGTCTCACCGTGACGAAACGACGAACCATGGGAGAAGATATCGCCGCCGCCTGCGGTCAGCTTTACGCAACAAAAAAATAGCGCCTATGCCCGTGAGGATTAATAAATTCTTGGCAGAACGTGGTATCTGTTCACGGCGAACAGCGGACGCTCTCATTGATGCCGGAAAAGTTCTCGTGAACGGCGTCGTGGCGCAAAAGGGTTTAGGGGTAACCGGTGAAGAAGATATCCGCGTAAACGGCAAGCGTGTTCAAAGCACGCGACCGGCGCATCAATATCTGGCGTTTCATAAACCCGTTGGCATTATGACTTCTGTTGATCCCAATGGGCGCGATACGGTCGCCACGTTTTTGCATCTTCGACATCGCCTATTCCCGATCGGCCGACTTGATGTGGCCTCAAGCGGCCTGCTTTTGCTGACCAACGACGGAGAACTATCAGAGGCGATCACTCATCCGCGTGGCGATCACGAAAAAGAATACGATGTTGTTGTTGATCGGGAGATCACCGCGGAAGCCTTAAAGCGAATGGAAGACAGCCTGATGATCTTGGGATCACGAACCAAAAAAGCCCGGACGAAACGGATGGCTTTAAATCGTTTTCAAATCGTCTTGACCGAAGGACGAAATCGACAAATCCGTCGCATGTGCGAACAACTCGGCTACAACGTCAATTCACTCAAACGTATTCGCGTCATGAACATTTTGCTCGGTGATCTTCCGGTGGGTGCAACGCGACCATTAACAACAAAAGAACTCACCCTCTTGAAAGAAAAACTGGGAACTCAAACACCAGACGATACCCGTTCGGCGTCGCGTGCGACAGACCTGAAATTCCGTTGAGAATCGCCTGACCTTTATGAATGTCGGCCGCGGTAAGGTCGTAACGTTTTTTGTGATCCGCCTCTGTCACGATCAATTTCCGACTTGTCCCAATGCGTTCTAACTGCTTAAAACCCGCCTGGGCATAAATATCCGCAAGGTCGCTTGATTGAAAAAATCGATCTCCGATCTTTCTGATCTGACAATATAATGCACTGATCGCATCACGCTCATTGAGATCCGTGATGTAGGCGGGTTGGTTGATAAAGAGTCCCCCTTTTTTGAGATGCCGCTTAATAATCCCAAGCACTTTGACTTGCATCTTGCGTGAGGGAAAATAATCAAGCGAACTGCGCATGATGATCAGATCAAATCGTTCAGTCAAATGAAGTTTGAGAAGATCGTTCCGGATCTTTTTTGTTTGAAGATTGATATTTTGTTCAAGATGTTCTTGAGAAATATCTACAAGGGTCAGTCGGCCGCGACCCAAGTGTTTGAGCAAAGCCTCGCCGAGCAATCCAGAAGCGGAAGCAACATACAAGATGTTGAGTGGGCGATTTGGCAAGCGCGGCGTAACGGCATGAACAAAATCATGAATATTTTTTGGATCTGAAAAATACTGACCGTAGGTTTTCAGCCATTTTTTCCCTAAAACATTTTTATCCCGTTTCAAATTTTTTTTTGCAACGCGCGATAACATACTTCGACTAAGATTTTTTATCAAACGCCCACACGGCAAGGGAAACCATCCCCACAGAAAATCCAACGAGGAAAAGAACGTCCGTAGAAAGCGTGTAGAGTTCAATGCGCGAAAGAACGGCCGCGTCTAAGGTCGGACGAAGCAAAATTTGCCTCATCCCATCCACGCCATAGGTGAGCGGATTGATGTGAGCAAGCACGGACATCCAGCTCGGAACGGAGGTCAGAGGGAAAAAAGCACCGGACAGAAAGAACATCGGAAAAACCAACACCTGCATAAGCAACCCAAAGCTTTCGGTCGTTCTCATGCGCGACGAAATAAGTAAGCCCAATCCGGAAATAGCAAACGCCAACAAAAGCATGACGCCGAGAAGCGCGGGAAGTTGAAAAAAAAAAATTTTCAGATGAAGGAACGGCGCGAGCGCGAGCAAGATCAAGGCTTGGATGGAAGCGATCGATGTCGCCCCGAGCGTTTTGCCGAGAGCGATCGCACTGCGCGGCACGGGCGCGACGAGAATCTCTTTCAAAAATCCAAATTCACGATCCCAAACCGTTGAGACGGTTGAAAAAAAGGCTACGCCCATCACATTCATGGCGATGATGCCGGGAAACATAAACTGGACAAAATCAAACCCACTGTTCTGAGTGGCAAAAGCCGACTGAAGTCCCACCCCAAAAATCGCCAAAAACATGAGCGGCTGAATGAATGTCGTTAAAATGCGTGTACGATCGCGAACATAGCGAATCAGCTCGCGATGCCAAATGGTCAATATGGTCTGAAGGAAGATGGACATAACAAAAGTTTTAGCGCAAGCCACGCATGCGAGCGTGCTGGCGAAATTGATCTTTGCTTGACGCCTCTTCCGCACGAATCGCACGACCGGTCAACGCCAAAAAAACATCGTCAAGCGTTGGTTTGCGCAGTTCAATCGAACGAATGGTCGTCTGCAAATCTTGAAACAGTTTTGGTAAAAACGATTCTCCGTTTTCCACTTCTATGAGAACGCTTTCCCCGTCCACATGCACCTCTGTGCCATAACGTCGTTTCAATTCGGCAACCAATGCCTCTTTATTCAAGCTCTGCATCCTCACCACATCTCCTCCGAGACGTTTCTTAAGAGCCGCCGGAGTATCAAGCGCCACAATTGTTCCCTGATCGATGATGGCGATGCGGTCGCAGTATTCCGCTTCGTTCATATAATGCGTCGTCATAAAAATCGTCATCCCTTTTTCTCGCTTAAGCCGTAAAATATACTCCCAAAGATGAGACCGTGTTTGGGGATCAAGGCCAATGGTCGGTTCATCAAGAAACAAGACGCGCGGGTAATGAATGAGGCCACGGGCGATTTCTAAGCGTCGCTTCATGCCGCCCGAAAAGGTACGAATGAGGTCTTGCGCGCGGTCGGAAAGATCAACAAGTTCAAGAACTTCTTGCGCGCGTTTTTTGAATTCTGATTTGGGAACGCCATAGAGCTGGGCATGAAAACGTAAATTTTCCATGGCTGTGAGGCGATCATCAAGCGACGGATCTTGAAAAACTAGTCCGATAGACGCACGCACTCCGTTACGGTTGTGTAAAACACTTTGACCATTCACGAAGGCGTCCCCGCTCGTGGGTGAGAGAATCGTTGCAAGCATGCTGATACTGGTGGATTTTCCTGCTCCGTTGGGTCCAAGAAATCCGAAAATCTCTCCTTGTGCCACTTCAAAAAAAATGCCTTTGACCGCTTCGAGATCACCAAATCGTTTGGAAAGATTTTTCACCTCAATCATGGACATACCGGTAGAATAATTTTTTTGAGATTTCCATCGCGACAAAATACGCCGCAATGATGCCAATGACGCTCAACAGTTGTGGACGAGAAATCGCGGCGAAGGAAAACAGTCCGCGCGTAACGCTCCACAACGGAAGTGCGAGAGTCACAATCGTTGCACCGATAATGAGGGAAGAGAGTAAGCGAGCTGGCGGGCGTGTGAGAAAAAACCATTTATGGGTACGCAGAGAAAGAATCGCAAACAGTTCGGTCAAAATGCTTTCAATAAACCAGGCCGTTTGCAGAAGCGCCGCGCTCGTGCGAAAGAACGCCCCAAATAAAATGAAATCGAACACGGAACTGATCACCCCAAAAAAGGTGGTGACAAATCCCATCTCGCGCAGATCCATGCCTCTGGGTTTTGAAAGCGCAGACGCCTCGACGGTATCGGTTGAAATGGCAATCATGGGGAAATCCGAGAGCAGATTGACGAGCAGGATCTGAATCGGAAGCATGGGCAGATACGGAATAAAAAGCGAAGCGATGGCCACAGAATAAAAGTTACCGAAATTGGATGCCAACGTCGTCTTGATGTATTTGAGGGTGTTCGCTGAAACGATGCGCCCGCGCTCAACGCCCTCCAAAATCACCATCAAACTTTGTTGAAGCAGAACGATGTCCGCGGATTCGCGCGCCACATCAGAAGCAGACTCGACGACAATGCCCACATGGGCTTCTTTCAAAGCTGGAGCGTCATTGATCCCCTCCCCCAAAAATCCAACCCGCGCATGCTCCTTTAATAATCGAATAATCTCGAGCTTATCCTCGGGGGTGACGCGCGCAAAGACGTGACACCGACGAGCCGCATTCAGCTGTTGATCGGCCGGCAAAGCAAAAAGTTGTTCTCCCGTCATCACTTCATCCGGATCCTTAATCAGCCCGACTTGCGTAGCGATCGCTCCGGCCACTTCCGGTCGATCGCCCGTTAATACCTTAATACTCAAGCCAAGAGCTTGAGCTTTTTTTACCGCGGCCAGAGAGGTTGGCTTAAGCGGATCCTCAAATGAAAGCATCCCAAGAAACAACAACCCGTCAGGCTGTGACCAGTTATCGGGAATCGTCTCAAAGAAACGCTGTGCCACAGCCAAAACGCGGCGACCTTTTCGACCTTCTTGTTCAATCCATTTCGTCATCTGCGCTTTTTGCTCCACGCTCATCGCACAATGTTCCGCAACGGACTCCGGTGCCCCACGCATGATCAACATCGGCTTGGGGTTTTTTACAAGGGTGAGATCAAATCGTTGCGTTGGATCAAAGCCGATACGGTCCACAACTTCAACGATCTGCGCAGACATCGACCCTTCGGCTTTCGCAATCGCTTTATCAAACGGATTTTCTCGCGCGTCAGATTCCGGGATGCCCACGCGCGCGATTTGAAGCGTGTGTCCATCTCCATCGCTCACTTCCACCAGCACCATTTCGCCTTGCGTGATCGTGCCGGTTTTATCCGTACACAAAATATCTATGTTGCCCAAATCCTCTATGCTGGTGAGGCGTTTGACAACGACTTTGTGGCGCGCAAGATGCGCGGCGCCGTTTGAAAGGGCAAAGGTGAAAACAACCGGAAGCGCCTCGGGGACAACCGAAACCGCAAGCGCGATAAAAAAGATCAGAAGCTCACCGATCTGAACCGTTGGCCCTTTGATCACATAGTGCAGAACGAACAAAACCAGAAGCGTTCCGATCACCAGGCGCAACATGAACACACTAAATTGATCCATCACCTGTTCAAAATTGCTGACGCGTTTGGTTTGGGTGGCGAGCTTGGCCGCCGATCCAGCCTGCGTATGAGAAGCTGTTGCAATCACAATCCCACGCCCCGTGCCGCTCACCACATGCGTGGCCGCAAAGGCGATATTTTGCGCGGCGAAAAGATTTTGTGGAGGCGTGCTTAAATCATCGGCCGATTTTTCTACGGCCTGTGATTCTCCGGTAAGCACCGATTCGTCCAAAGTAAAATCAACCGCTTCAAACAACCGCACATCTGCGGGCACGAGGTCTCCGGGCTCCAATACGACAACGTCTCCGAGAACGAGTTGTGGGCTCATGATCTCTTCCTGTTTGCCATCGCGAATGACACGGGAATGCGCGACGAAATATTTTTTGAGCGTTGCTAAAATGTGCTGGTATTTATATTCCTGAAAAAAAGTGAGAAAAACATTGAGAAGCACAAAAACGACAATGAGCGTGCCGTCCAATCGTTGATGAAGGATAAAAGAAAGCGCGGCCGCAAAAATCAAAAGCCACACAAACACTGATCGAAACTGTCGCACGATCAGATCCCACGTGGAAGGTTCTGATCCAGCTAGCGTGTTTCTTCCATACGTCAACAACCGCGTTGTTGCTTGCGCGGAGGTCAAACCGTTTTGGATGTCTGTTTCAAATTTTTTTGCGACTTCCGACGAAGAAGCCACGGCCGTTTCCGCAAATGGAGATATCATAGCAATGAGCGTACTTTAGCAGAAAACAACGCCAACGGAAACAAAAACCCCTCGGATTATCCCGAGGGGATTTTTGATGACTCTTAGGCGCGCTTGACGTTGGTGGCACGAGGACCCTTGTCAGAGTCTTCGGTGTCAAACGTCACCGCATCGCCTTCACGGAGTTCGTCGAAGCTTGCACCGACGAGAGCGGACGAGTGAAAAAACAAGTCTTTCTCTGCGCCGTCCTGGGCGATGAAGCCGAACCCCTTGTCCGTCAATCGCTTGATTGTACCGTTCATAGGTTGCGTTAGGTGAATTATCCACAAATTTCGCCTCTTGTGGGAAATTTGTTGGATCTCCACGTTGAGTCGTTTTGCGTGCCATGAGTATACGCGAAAGAGGGTTTTTTGTCAATGTGACTAGACCTCAATTGACTTTGTTGTTTTCCTTGATAAGATCAGCCAGCACGCTCTTGCCGTGTATGGAGGCTCTCGTGGGACGACTCATGAAGTCCGGACAACGCATTCTGCGTGATGCGGGTCTGGACCCAGCATCGACCCCAGATCGACTCGCTCTCGTTCTGGGAACGGGCTGGTCGGATCCAGCTGTTTTGGTCGACAGAGGTTTCGTGCCAGAACAAGAGCTGACCTTCCAACAAGTCGGCATCGCCGCCGGAAACGGCGCTGGCCACCCCAACAAGTTCCTTCTCGGAACTTGGCACGACCGCAAGGTTGTGATCAGCCAAGGGCGGGTGCATCTGTACCAAGAACGGGCTGGAATGGAATCGCTAATTCGCAGATGGATGTCGGTCCTGCTCGCGCTCAAGGGCGCTGGCACACGAATCGTCATCACCAGCTCCGTCGGAGGCATCTCGGCCACGGCAAAAACGGGAACGGTCGTTCAACCGACGACGCTCGTCAGTGCGCATCTGCCCATGCCGTATCTGAACGGCGCCGAAGCAGAATTCGTCATGTCCGAACACCTCCTCTGGCTCTTTCACAAAGAGTCCGGGGTCGACCGCCCTCTGATCCGAAGCACCTTTACCGAGGCCGCCGCGCGCGCCGGATTGAATGCGCTGGACAGAGGTGTACACATCATGATTCCCGGTCCCGGCTTCGGAGGAGCTTTCGAACGCCGCCTCTGGAAGTCGTGGGGGTCGACACGGTCGGGATGTCGCTCGATCCCGAACTTCGACTCATCGCGCTCGAGAACATGGACAACGCGAGAGGCGCCATGCAGGTCTTCGCGGCCTTCATCGTCACCGACGACCACGATCTGCCCAGCCATGCGGAGATCACCGCGGCGGCCCAAGCACGCGCCCCGCAACTCGGCACGTTCCTCGATCACGTCGTCGCCTCCGAGTGGTAGGCCTTCTTCCCCAGAGCTTCCGGCTCTGGATTTTTTTAAATTTCAGGATCGCCAAAAATTGGAATTTCATAATCCCCGTATCGCCAAACGCGGCGACTTTCTGCAGGGGCGGACGTAAACGTGTTGTCAACGGAGATGGCTTTTGATTGTGGACTGATGTAGACACCATCGCCGCAGTTTTTAATGGTGTTATTTTTGATGAGCTGGAAGCCGGAGATAGACGCGATACCTGTATGACAATCATCAATCTTGTTGCCAGTAATTTCTTGGTCGCCGTCGAACTTGAGATCAATCCCTTCATGTCCAGCATCAGACAAAATATTGTTCACTATCTTTATATTTGAATGTGCCGAAGATATCGCTCCCCAAAATGCATGTCGCGATATCGTGTTTTGAATAATACTGTGCGGTTGTTTACCGATAGGATTCAGTCCGTTGCGAGTATATTCAACAATGGTGTGATCCACAATGCTCCCATCACCCTGAAAAATGATAGCCTCCCAATCCGCCACTTGAGGTTGTTCTGCAACTGAAGTAAACAAAATCGGTTGGTTTTGAGTACCGATGGCCATAAATTCTCTCAACACAAAAAGACTCGAGTGAGTTGTCGAGTACGACTTCAGTCGTGTGGGATCTTTATCATTAAAACCGTCAGCCGGCACCTCATCCCCTCGCTGACGATCATCACCGACAGAAAAGGTCACCTTTGTCCCAGGCAAAACAGTAAGGCGCCCCAAAATTTCAACATCACCAGTCACAAAAATATGTCCACTCCAAATCTGATTCCCTATAAACCATCCGCTGAGAGATGTGTTGGATTTCTCTGTGGTTGAATAAAGAGCGTAGACAACCCAAAAAATAAACAAAACGACAATGACGACAAAAAGGGAAAGGAATTTTCGGTTCATAAAGTCTGCTATTCGACAATGGATCGATGCATAATTTCAACCACAAAATCAACGAATACGTCGGGGCAATCGAAATAGTGTTCCTTTGTTGACCATGAACCCGTAACAATCGTTTTGCCTTCAGCTTTAATCCACTGCTCAATCCTCGCCATCTCTTGTTGCGGATCTGATGAAATAAAGGCGACATGATTTTCTCGTTTGAGTTCAATGGGAATCGGCGTTCGGTCGCATTCAATAAACTGAATGCTGAAGCGTAAACCGGCCTGTCCGATCATCGCCCAGGTCGCGCCCTCTTCGCGATAAAAAATTTGACAGCCGAGGTGCTCAAACAGACGAAGCACGAAATCCAAACGGCCTCGTGTAATCTGCTTGGCGCAATGATGGAGTTGAAGATCTGGAGGCATATCAGTTTGTCTATAGACATTTTGAGAATAAGTTTACCATACAAAACAAAACGACCAGTCTTTCGACTGACCGACCTGCTTGGCTCCGGGGGTGGGGATCGAACCCACGACCATCTCGTTAACAGCGAGCCGCTCTGCCGCTGAGCTACCCCGGAATAAATTGTCTGACGATTTCCACAGTGCGGAAATGGCTTCAATCGCTTGAACCTCCTTCGCAATGACAGGGGACCGCCAGGATTATAACAACCCTTCTCCCCTCTGACAAGAGTCAAAAAAAGACCCCTGGGAGGAGTCAGGAGTCGACCGTCGCGGGCTGTACACGGCGAGAAGCGCGCGAACGGCGGCGCGAGGCGCGACGCGTGCGCAGGGCCACGTAGGCGGCAAGCAGGTGTCCCAGAAGCGAGAAGCATCCGAACGCCAGAGCCACAGCGAAGGTGAGGTGAAGAAGCACTGTACTGGTCGGATGGATGATCAGAAGCGCGAGCGCCGCGATCTCCGCCCAGATCTTGAACTTGCCAAAGCGGTTGGACCTGGCATCGCCCATCTTCATCCAACGCTTGATCGGCCGGATGACCGTGAGGGTCACCGCCACGACCGTAAGGGCGATAACGAGGCCGGTGTTGACGATGCCCCAGCCGAGCGCGTAGACGACGCAGAAGAACCGAACCTTGTCGACAACGGGGTCGAAGGCTTTGCCCAGATGCGTGACCCCGCGGTAGTCGATGCGCTGTTTGAGCGTAAGGCGTCGCTCTTCTTCGAGCGACATGGGCGGGCGCAGACCTTGCTGGTAATGCGCGAGGGCCCCGTCGGCGAAGTCGGTGAGCAGGCTCAACGTCAGCAGAACGGAAGCGGGAAAGTACAGGTCTGCCCAGAACAACGCCGTCATGGGCACACACAGCGCGACACCCAGAAGCGTGATCTGGTTGGCCGTCCAGTGGTCGGTGAGCCAGCGCGCGACGCGCCTGGAAAGGCCATCGAGTGACTTGAACCGTCGGTTCATGAGCCACGTCTTGACGAACCACCTGATCCGCACGAATTTCATCATTCCTCCAAAAGTCTTTAGCCTTATCCCGTTGCGGCGTCGCTATCGTACATGAAATACCTCCTTTCGTCAATAGAAAAACAGACCTATGAAAGGTCTGTTTTATATCTACCACTCTTCCCCACCATCGGCGTCGTCACCATCGTCATCAGCGTCATCACTCTCTTCGACGTCGGAACCCATACCCTCTTTGTCCTCGTCGTCGTCAGATCCCCAGTCTTCATCGTCCATGACGAAACTGTATGGAAGCAACATACGTATACGCAAATACGTTATGATTTAGTGGAACTATGATACCTACCCTAGAACGGCCTTGCAAGAGGCTGTCAAGAGGTTAAAATAAAGATCCTGTGCAGACCGTTTCTCAAAACCTCTTACGCTGGTATCGGAAACATGGACGGAATCTTCCGTGGCGCCAAACGTGCGATCCCTACCGCATTCTCATCAGCGAAATCATGCTCCAACAAACGCAGGTCGATCGCGTCCTGTTGTTTTATGATAAATGGATGCGTGCATTTCCAACCTTTGAAAAACTCGCGCGCGCGAAAACCCCAGCTCTCCTGCACGCATGGGCCGGTCTTGGATATAATCGACGACCTCTGATGTTGCGCGAGATCGCGCGACAGATCGTCGCTCGCGGCGTTCCAGATTCTTTGCAAGCGTGGCGCGCGCTCAAGGGCATCGGCCCTTATACCGCGGCGGCTATTCGAACCTTTAGCGCACACGAACGCCTCATGCCCCTCGACACCAACATCCGTCGTGTTCTCGCTCGCCTATTTCTCGGCATACCTTTCCCTTCTCAAAATGTTGACACGCGTCTACAAAAATATTTCGATCAGGTTCTGCCCAAGCGCGAGGCATTCTACGACGTCCCTCAAGCGCTTTTCGATTTAGCGAGTCTGGTGTGCACAAAACAACCCGCGTGCGCGCGCTGTCCCCTGCGCACGCAGTGCAAAGCCGCCGCGAAATTTCTCTCTGGACGCGTGGGCAAACCTCAACGCTTGACGCCTCGCGCACATGAACATATCCATCCCGGAAAACGCTTTCCCGATCGCATTTACCGCGGACGCATTCTGCGCGTGATCCGTGAACATTCAAAAGGTATCGTTCATCAAAACATCGGTCCATTAGTTGACGCCACTTATGGTGCGGCAGACCATCTTTGGATCACTTCGCTCATCAATAAATTGATCCAAGAAAAATTCATCTGCAAGCGATGTGAAAAACTTTATCTTTCACCTCATTGAAAACACAAAACTCCACAGCACTCAATTTGGCTTGCGACAATTGGATATCCGGCGGCGCCGGAGACGTTCCAACAGGACCTGCGTTTCAGCTTTCGCCGAATGACCGTCCTGTTTTGTTTGGCCTGCTGATGAGGCCGTATCGCAGGGTTCTGACAAAGCCGCCAAAGCGACTCTGGTTCTAAACCCGACAGCCAAGTTTTGCCCAAATGAGTTTCTGTGGAGTGCTTTAATTTTACCATGCGCCACGTTAGCGCAACAAGACGTGACTGGCCGTTTGCACGGGAACAAATTTCACGGTTTGAGGCATCGTTGTTGGTTCGCGCAAATCAATGAAGTCATTGACCGCAACAGGCAAATCAATCACAGGCGTTGCTTGAACGACTTTGGTATCTCCTGTCTGACGAACGATCGGGCTTGCTTCTCCAGAAGGTGCACCGGTAAATGAGACGAGCAAAACCAACATCCCGCCGGCCAAAAGAGGCGCGCCAAAAGCCGCCCATCGTCCGACCGGCATACGCGATGCCGCACGCGCATCTTCAAAATGCCGTGAACACAACAATTCGCGGCGCAATGCATAACGGTGCGACAAATCTTCGCGCGATTCAATTGAACCGGCGGGCTCAAGCAGGTCTTCAATTTTGAGCGGATTGTGGTTCATACATTGTGGAACGAGAGGTCTGGGGTGTGAGAACGGATGAGCGATCGGTTAGCGTCATGAGATCCTGAAGTTTTTTTAGTGCTCGATGAATATGGGACTTGATCGTGCCTTCCTTCATTTTGAGCGTTACAGCAATCTCCGGAACGGTCATCTTGGAAAAAAATCGCAGAGTCAAAATATCGTGTTGTTTCCCGTTCAGTTCTTTCATCATGCGGCGAAGCAATTCGATTTTCTCTTGCAACTCGTCGGCGTCTTCCCCCATTTGATACGCGAGGTCTGGTTGAAAATCTGCGTGTCCGATAATCTCCGGAGCTTCCTCAACCGTGACCTCGAACATCTTAGCTCGGTGACGATAATAGTTGCCGATTTGCGCAACCGCGATCGCGAACAGCCACGACTTAAACGATGCGCCTTCGCGCGGCTGATAGCGATGGAGATTCTTTAAAGCCTGAAAGAACGTTTCGCTCGTAAGATCTTTGGCGAGCTCACAATTTCCAGTGCGGCTATACATAAACCCAAAGACGGGCTGGTAGTACTCGTCATACAACCGCCCGAATGCCTCTGGGTCATGTTGGGCATTGGCGACCTCCTTTTGGGTTATAGACATAGGGGCGACCTTTACACGAACTATATCGCCAGTCTAACAAAATCGTTGCAAAAAAATGCTAGTAATCTCTTAATTTCTCGATGAGCGGATTTGCTTGGATTTTTTCAAGCGCCTTGGCTTCGATTTGACGGATGCGCTCGCGCGTCACATCGAACTCGCGGCCCACTTCTTCGAGCGTGTGCGACACGCCGTCGGTTAAGCCAAACCGCATTTCCAAAATCTTCTGTTCGCGCGGGGTAAGTCCTTCCATCGCTTTGGTGACATAATCTTTGAGCAATTCACGCGCGGCCTGACGATCCGGCGAAATCGTCTTGACGTCTTCAAGAAAATCTTCAAGCTTAGAATCTTCGTCATCATCTCCAACGGACGTTTCAAGGGAAACCGTTTCTTGCGAAATCTTCCGAATGTGCCGCACTTTAGCTACACTCTCCCCCATTTCCGCCGCGATCTCTTCAGGAAGCGGTTCGCGGCCGAGGTCTTGAATCAGTTGGCGTTCGATCTGTTGGAAACGGTTGATCGTCTCAACCATGTGAACCGGAATGCGGATCGTGCGCGACTGGTCGGCAAGCGCGCGGGTAATGGCTTGGCGAATCCACCACGTCGCATACGTTGAAAACTTGTATCCTTTGCGATACTCAAACTTTTTTACCGCGCGAAACAACCCGATGTTGCCTTCTTGAATCAGATCGAGAAGAGACATCTGCTTACCCACAAACTTCTTGGCAATGGATACAACCAATCGAAGGTTGGCTTCGATGAGACGTCGCTCGGCTTCTTTTTCATTACGCTCCTTACGCTTGGCCAGCGCCACTTCTTGTTCGCCATTCAACAAGGGGATCTTTCCAATCTCGCGCAGATACATTTGGATGGAATCTTGCGTAAGTTCAGGAACCGAAATCCCTTTTTGTTTTTCGTGCGTGAGACGGATCTTGTCATACACTTCGTCACGGTCCGCCGCGTGTCCGAGAATGCCTTCCTTGAGTTCAACAAAATGCACTCCCATCCGCTCCATGCGATCCAAAAATTCTTCAAACATCTCCACGTAATCTTCTACATCGCTAAACGTAAACAACACCTCGTTCTCCGTGATGTATCCGCGTTGCTTGCCTTTTTCCATCAACCGATCGAGCACCTCCCGCGAGGGAGGTTCGGCGCGCTTATAGCGCACTGCAGGAGTTTTAGCCGGAGCCGGAGCGACTTTTGGCTTTGAACGAATCGTCAATTTTTTTACCCCCATCTTTTTTGCCGGCTTCTTGACCGGCTTCTTCACACCCTTTTTTTTCTGCATAGGAAACGTCACCGTCTCAGCGTCATGCGCGTGAGAGAGTTATGGATCTTTTTCAAAATTTAATTCCTCCAGAAGCCGACGAACGGCTTCTTGGTCGCCCGAGCGTTCCGCATCGCGAATGTGCTCGGCCAATGCCCGGCGTCGCTCTCGCGAAAAGTGGCGTGCAAGCACGTCGCGCAGGGTCTCAATAAATTGTGGCACCTCTTTGGACTCCATAGCCTCGAAGGTTGTCTCTGCCAGAAGGGCGATCGTGTCGAGAGAGCCAATCAGGTCATCTCGTTGTTGCGCTTCAAGAGCAGAGCGAAGCCGCGAAAAAAATGTGTGATGGGGTGCGTTACTGCCGGAATGATAAAGGATTTCCGCTTTGGTGTAAAGCTCGGACAAACCGGACGTCTCTCGTGGCAAGGACGGAGGATTTTCAAAAAATGTTCGAGCGTGATCCTCATCGCTTAAGGCAAGTCCAAACAAAAGCGCAAACGCCTGCCCCTCTTTATTGAGACGTCCGGTATGGATGGGTGAAAGCGGGGCAGATTTTTTTTCTATGGGAGACGGTCTGATCGCTCGCCGGAGCGCGCTTTCATCCGTGCTCAACAGTCTGCTGACTTCGCCAAGCCAGTGTTCTTGCTCCACAGGGTCACTCATCTCTGCAATCGCTGGGAGTAACTCTTTTGAAATCTCACGCTTGTCATCAATGCTCGTAAGATTTTTTCCTTTGATGGTTCGACTGACGAGATACGCCATAAACGGAATGGATGTCTCGCAGAGATGTCGCCAAGCCATAGGATCCTTTTGCACGAGATCGTCTGGATCTTTAGCCCCGTCTGGAAGCAAGATCGCTCGGATATCAAACTGAAGCGCGTGCGCGATCGAGACGCCTCGTTTGGCGGCGGTGAGGCCCGCCGCGTCTTGATCAAAACAAAAAATGACCGTTTGCGTGTAACGAGAGAGGAGTTCAAATTGATCGCGCGTGAGCGCGGTGCCTGAACTCGCAACCACATGCTCGACGCCGGCCTTGTGCGAAGCCACCACATCCAAATTACCTTCGACAATAATGATTGCCTTCGCCTCTTTACTCGCTCGCTTGGCCAAATCTAATCCATACAACAGACGACCTTTGTGATAGATCGGCGTTTCAGGGGAGTTGAGATATTTTGGCGAAGCGGAAGCGTCGGGACCTACAGCGGACGCGATCAATCGACCGGTGAAGCCCACGGTCTTCCCATGCTGGTCGCGTAGAGGAATCATCAGTCGTCCGCGAAAGCGATCAATCAACCCAGAACCCGATCGTTTGGTCTGGCCTAAACCCGCGGCCACAATTTCCTGTTGGGCATACCCGCGCTTGAGCAAAAAAATACAGAGGCCGTCCCATTGGTCCATCGCATATCCGAGTCCAAAACGCGTTGAGAGTTCCGAGGTGATCCCACGCTTCTGCACATACGCACGTGCTTCTTGAGCCCCCGATGATTGCTCAAGAACTTTTTGATAATACCGAGCGGCCAGTTCGTTGATTTCGGACAGCCGCAGATTCTGATTGCCCTGCGGCGTCGCAAAACGCTTCACCTCCACCCCCACCTTCTGGCCGAGGTGCATCAGCGCCTCGGCAAAATCCATTCCCTCCATCTTCATGACGAAACTTAAACAATCACCTCCTTCCCCGCATCCAAAGCAGTGCCAAATCTGACGATCGGATGAGACATGAAGCGACGGCGTTTTCTCGGCATGAAACGGACAAACGGCTTTAAACGCGTGTGTCCCGGCGGGTTTGAGCGTCAAATATTCGCCGATGAGTTCGACGATATCAATTTTTTGTTTGATTTCATCTTTCGGATCTAACATGATCACAGCCTACCTTATTCACCCCCAAGCGCAAAGAATACTGAACACGATCAGTTGACAATTTCCTATTTTTGAGCTAGGGTGGACGGTCACCCTCTCAATAGAGGTCATGAGGTAGGACATGGGAAGTCAAAACGGCAATGGGGTTTCCATCCGGTACACACCGGAAGGAGAACTCGTTCTGCGGTACCCTGGCGGATTGGAAGACCAAACCGGAATCTTCCCCACAGCCAGCGACAGGAACATCATCGAAACGTTCGTCCGGAGTACAGCCGGCCGCACCCTGCTCATGCAACAGAACACTCGGGAGATTCACTGTCCGCTCACAGGCCTCCTGCGACGAGAGCCTGGGCGACAGATGATCTCTGAACGACTGAGCCGCATCGGCGGCGTGCCCTTTCACGGGACCGTCTCCGTGCTCGTGCTCGATCTCGACTACTGCGGTCGCGTGAACAAACAGTACGGACACACGACGGGCGATCACGTACTCATCTGGTTCGCCAACATTCTCAAGCGATGGCTGCGTGGTTCGGACGTTGTGGTTCGATGGGGCGGCGAGGAATTCGTTGTCTTCACTTCCGCCAGCCAGCCGCCGGCCGAACGCGCCGGACATCGTGACCGCGACCTGGCATCTTCCGCTTTTGACCAAAGCGGAGGTGTCGATCCGACATGGACTGCGGTCGTGAACAACGGCGAATACGTTGCCAACCGGATCGTGCACAACACGCAAGCCGGACCATGCATGGTCGGCGGCACCGCCATTCACCAAGGGGTGACGATCGGCGTGGCAAGCCAGATCATCATTCCCGGTAGCAGTGTCGAAGGCATCTTCGAACGTCTGTTCGAGAGCGCAGACGCTCAGCTGCGAAACGCCAAAACGTCCGACCAACGAGGAAAGATCCACGTCGCGCCGATGCAGACGTGACACATCACCACCGACCCCACGGGCCGGTTTTTACATTAAACGAAGCCAGCTAAAAAGGACTCAAAACATGAGTCCTTTTTAGCTGGCGGAGAGGGAGGGATTCGAACCCTCGATACCTTGCGGTATACGCGCTTTCCAAGCGCGCGCAATCGACCTCTATGCGACCTCTCCGTGAATCAATTTTTTGAACGCTTCCCTCCCTTTGTCATTCTTGATTTTTCTCTCAACGCTGCGCCTCTGTGCCATCTCGCATTCTGTCATCTCGAGGGAGGAAAACCGGGATGACAGGGAAAGATTCTGACGGGGGCGCTCAATGAGCAGTGGAAGTATACAAAACCTCAACACGATTGACAATTCCCCATACTATCTGTAAGTTATTTTCCTGGCGAAATTCCTCGTCCAGATATCAAGAGGTGCTCCGTGAACCCATCCACGTTCTCTCGCACGGCATTGGCGGTGCTTTTCGCCGCCGTGCTCGTCCTGCCCTGGCACCTCATCATGAGGGCCTCCGCCGCAGAACCGGACCATGCGGCCTCGATCGTCGATGCCGGTTCGGACATCAATGATGCCACGGCTTCCGCGGCGACCGACACCAGCTCGATCGGCCAGCCGGATGCAGGCAGCGCGCCGGACAGCGCAGATGCGGCGATGGCCGCGGACGCGCTGGGAGTCGGAGAACCCGACGCGGGATCGCTCGCGGACACCGCTCCTGGCCAAAGCGATGCGCAACCGCTTCCGGCCTCGGCCACGCCGACTGCCCTGGAAGTCGCCATCCAACACGTATTCGACAACGAGCGCATCCCCAAGGAAGCCATCGACGCGCTCTCGTGCGACGACTTCGTCCAGGTCGAAAACGCAATCCGTGGCCGTCACGGTTTCTTCTTTCAAGACGAGGCAGAGCGTCAAGCGTTCGCAACCGCGCACAGGGGGAAATACGTCCCCCTCCCACACGTCAACGACGACACGCTCCAGCTCTACCTGACCTCGAGCGACAAGCTCAACCGCGTGCTGATCGGCAGTTCCGCCTACGACAAGGCCTGCCACCGCCGCGAGTCTCCCTAGCCCGTCTGCCTCATCGCAGCGGTTTTTTTATTTTGAAAGACGCTTGACAAAACGTTTGTAGACGCGCGACAGTAAAGGGGATATGAGAAAGTCTTTTACACTTTCTCCCCACGTCTCGATCGAAGCCGCCATGAAACGCATCGGATATGATTATCATTGCGCCAAAGATGGCCGACCGTGTTATCACCGACGGCTGAATGATCCAGCGTTCCCTCGGTTCCACGCCTACTCGATTGAGATAGCAAACAAACTACAAATCGATCTTCATTTCGACGCGCTTGATCCCATTGGACACAAAGGAAATCACGATCAAACATGGGCTTATGAGGGAAGCCGAGTGTCTGATGAGATGCGTCGCATCACCGAAATTCTCGAAGACCACGTCCCTCGCGTTGCCGGAACCGAACGTCTCACACGTCCCGCCTCCCCTCCATCAAAAGAACAAAACTGGTTTGATATGCTCTTCAAATAAATGGTACGATCAGCATGTATGCAACATTGGATCGCCGGACCCTTGTCCGATCACACGCGCAACCTTATGCGTCGCGCCGGCTATGGCGAACAGCGCACGCGAAGCGGACAGATCAGTTTTATTCGGCGCGTGACCGGAGAACGATTCCCCCGCTATCACGCCTACGCTGAAGATAAAAACCAAGGCATGCAAATCAACTTGCATGTCGATCAAAAAGAAGCGAGCTACGAAGGGGCTCATGCGCACTCGGGCGAGTATGAGGGTCCGATTGTCCAGCGCGAAATGGCGCGTCTCGTACAGTTCGTTGAATCGCTCAAATCATCCGTCACTCCGCCGTCAGCGCTGATTCCCAAAAAGAAAAATTTCTTAAGCCGGTTTTTTTGAAGACGTCGCAACCCATGCGCCGTCTTTTTTTGCGCTCTCGTAACAAGCGTACGCAAGCGTAAATGCGCGCAATCCATCTTGGATGGTTGGGAAAAGCGGCTTGTCCTCAAGCAGATTTCTTACAAACCAATAATCTTGTAGAGCGTAATAATCGCTGACAAATAACAAATCTTCACGGTCAGCCACATCGGTAAACAACGGATCGTCTTTTACGAGTTTGAATAAATCCGGACGCTCGTAGGTTTTTTCCGCTTCTTGATCGCGCACGTTTATGTGATGCATGTCGTACGTATCGAGCGTGATGAGAGCCTTTTGGAAGAAAATTTCAAAATGACGAATGGATTGATGCGCCCCGATCTCATGCCATACATGAATCATGTTAGCGCTGACCCCGCTTTCAAACTCCATACGAATCTCGATGTAATCCTCGATACCGGGATAGCCGGCGAAATTACTCATGCGCGCGCTCACTCGTTTGATGGGCCCAAATAACCACTCAAATAAATCAATATCGTGGATCCCGTGTTCGATCAAAACTCCCGCGCCCGCAAGCTCCACGCGACTGCGCCAATCGGTAAAATGCGAAATCCCTTGAATCGGAAACACTTGATCGTCGCGCAAAATCACCGTGCGCAACGGTGAGACGTCAGCGTGCGTTACGAGCATTTTTTTGAGTGCGTGGTACGTCGGCGCGTAACGAAGCACAAACCCCACTTGATGAGGGGTTTGGTTTTTGGTTAAAAGATCATGCAGACGATGAGCGTCCTCAAGCGAAACCGCAAAGGGCTTTTCACAAAAAACGGCTTTACCTTTTGCCACCGCTTTTTGCATGACATCAAGATGAAATTTGGTCGGGACACAGCTAAAGATCACATTGATCTCTGGGTGATCGATCACCTCATCCACATTCGCCGTTGCAACCGGAATAGCAAACTGGCGAGCCGCAAACTGCGCGGCCTGTTTGTTCGTATCCGCAATGGCGAGCACTTGAACCTTCCCGTCAAACAACGGAGCGATGAGTCGCAGACAGCGCGCGTGTTCACGTCCAATATATCCGGCTCCAATGAGGCCAATACGTAAAACATTCATACGAAAAAAATCGTATCACTAATAAAAAGCGGGCGCCAGTCACAGCTGAGGCGCCCGAGACGTGAGGGACGAACCGTCTAGAAGAGTTCCGCGATCGAGGGAAAGATCGCATCGGGGTAGCGATCCTCCAGCTCGTTGGAACCCAGACCGGATTCCTTGACCGGCACCCAGATTTGGAAGGGATCCTGGGCATTGATGTGGGCCATCAGATTGGACGTGAGACGGCCCAATCCGTACCCCATCATTTGCACCTGACCGGCGAACCACATGATCTGCGCGTACATGCGCGTGTGGACACGGTCCGTGTTGTGCTTGTCGATCAGCACGGCGCCGATCTCGACTTCCCCGAACACCACCGGGGAATGCGCACGCTCGACGAGATCCATCATCATGGCCATCTCGACCGCGTAGCCGCCCGCCAGACGCATCTGACGCAAGTCTTCCCAGCGCACCACGACCTGTCCGCACAGCGGCCAGCGCAGGGCGCCGATCTTCATGTAATCCCCGACGAGCGTGGAGAGGAACGCGTGGATGCCCGCGTTGTCACGTCCAAGCGAAGCCAGCTTGACCAGCTTGACCTCGTGCGGGAAGAAGTCGGCGCCGATCAACAGGCGACCGACCGGATCGACCTCGAAGCTGTTCTGGATGTCGGCATCCAGAAAGATGATCCGCGCGTCCAGAGACGTTCCGGCCCGGTGGAGGGCGACGAGCGCGGCGAACATCGCCGTTCCCTTGCCGTGCAGCCTGTTCTCGTTGATCTTGTAGTCGCACGTCAGGCGTGCGACGAGCGCGGCGTCGAGCAGGTCACTCTGATGGAGAACCTGCAGATCAGAATCGACAGTCATCGCCTTGTCGGCTGTGTCGTCGGGTTCTCCATCGACGGCCGTTGAACCGTTGACGAGCACGATAATCTGCCGAGGATGGAAGCCAAGACGCAGGAGGTACTCCAGCGTGCGCTGAATGGTCGCTCCTTCATGTTTGGCTGGGATCACCACTCGATCTGTTGGACGGATCGTTCCGGTCAACTCCCTGTCCCGAATCTCACGATCCGTGATGTGGTAAACTCCCCCTAAATCGTCAGTTTCACTCATGGCAGGCTCCGCGGAAGGTACAACGCCCTTGGTCAAATGAGGTGGGCTATTGCCTTTTCATATACGCAACAAGCATAGATGATTCGGCCCGGCTTGGCTCATGGCAAGCATAAGCACAGTCGCCCAGAATCATTCATCCTCCTTGGAAAGCTGACCCCACAGTGAATCAAAAATCATCGTCTGGGTCAAGGTGATAGCATCGTCTTCGATCACCACTCCAAACAATTCGCGATGATCATCCACGGAGATATAAGCCGTTTTGTGTTGATAGATGAAAATGTACGTTGGGGATTGCTGTTCGTGCGAGAGCCAACGGCGCTCATCAAGTCCGAACGTGCGGCCCCCTTCTCCAACCGCGATCGCTTTGACGCGAATTTTTTTTTGAATGCGCGTTTTGGTGAATCCCGGCCACGCGTGCAAGATCAGATCGCGCACGCCCGCAGAAGAATACACCCGATACATTTTGTCGGACGCGTGGGCGCACGTCTTCAGAAGGTCTTCCAAAATATCCCGCACGCCCACCTCGCCCTCGTAATAGCGCACCGATGGTCGGTGCTTACTCCATCCCAGAAGCTCCTGCAGGTGTGGGATCGCTTCTTGCAGATCCCCTCGAGCTTCCTGAACAGCAACTTCACGCCGTGTGGCAACCCCTGTCAGTTTCTTGGGATCTTCCGCCGTAAAGAATCGATGCGTTTTCGAATCCACAAAACTGACGAGGCCCAGATCCAAAAGACGCTTGAGCGTATCATAGGTCGTTCCTCGATTGAGACTGCACTCATCTGCGAGCTTGCGCAAAGGAGCTGTCCCAAGTTTTAACAGCGAGACATAGACGTCCATGTCCTTCTGTCGAAGGCCAATGGCATCAAGTGTCTTCACCGTCAGTTTAGGAGGTTTAGACATAGTCAACAATAAATTTCAACAAAAATGTGGATAGATAAAAAAGAACCTGATTTCAGGCTATTTTTAAATGAACAATTTGTCAATTTTTTTTCGACAGATATATCCGACGAACTCGTTGCCGTTGTTCCCTCCGGCAGGGGATCGTTCCGTCTGATTACTGATGTGCCTTTCGATACCATCGCAACCACAGGCCGCCTGCAATCATCACCATGGCGACATATTGCGCGGGGGTGAGATGAGCGTAACGAGCATCAACAATCGGGCCATCGGTTGCGCGAAGAAAATCCAGAAAAAAACGAACCGTGCCGTACCAAAGTAAGAAGGTGACCATATAAGTCCCCGAAGCCGAACGTCTTCGTGCGAACACAAGAAAGACGAGAAAAAGAATGAGTCCGTTGATTGAGAGATAAAGGCCAAGATCGTGCCTGACACCATCAGGATACAGAACCCCTAAAAAAAAACTTGTTCGTGTGCCCGGATGAAGATGCGTCAAAAAACATCCGATTCGACCAATGAATAAACCCAAAGGTAGCCCAAACACCGCCGTATCGGCGTACGCAAAAATATCTGCGTGCTTTCTTTTTAGAAAAAAAATGCCGAACAGCGCTGCACCGAAAAAACCCCCCATCACGGAAAGACCGCCGTGCCAAATTTTAAAAATCTCAACAGGAGATTGAGCATACATCTGCGGTTCGTAAAAAATATGGAACAGACGCGCGAACAAAAACGCGCCGATGATCACCCAAAACGTGAGATCCCAAATTAACTGCGGATCTTGACCACGCGTTCTAGCCATCTTCCCTGCCGCCCAGGCGCCAGCCAAAATTCCGAGTGCAACCATAAGACCCCACACCTGGATGGTGATGGGGCCCAAAGGAATGGTCGTGAAATGAAAATAAGGAATCATACGGGCGTTCGGGTGTGCCAGTCTGTAACTTTCTGATAGGCCATGCCAATCCGATAGAGCGTCTGCTCATCAAATGGGCGACCCATCAGTTGCAACCCGACTGGAAGACCTTCGGAGAACCCACATGGCAGAGAAATCGCCGGCACCGTCGCAAGATTCGCGGTGATGGTGTAGATGTCAGAAAGATACATCGTGAGTGGATCGCCGAATTTTTCTCCGAGCTTCCAGGCGACGCATGGACTGGTCGGAGTTACGATGGCATCCACCCGTTTAAGCGCGTCATCGAAATCGCGCTTGATCAGCGTGCGCACCTTGAGCGCTTTGCGATAATACGCATCATAATACCCAGCCGAGAGCGCATACGATCCCAACAAAATCCGCCGCTTCACTTCTGATCCAAACCCTTCTCCACGGGAACGCTCATACGTTTCGGTAAGAGTGTTGCCGCTGGAATGGTAGCCGAATCGCAGACCATCAAATCGTCCGAGGTTCGAACTTGCCTCGCAAGGCATCAGCACATAATAAGCGGCGAGCGCGTACTTCGCATGCGGCATGGAAATTTTTTCAACCGTTGCGCCGCGTTCTTTGAGCTGTGCGACCGCATCCATCACGAGCGATTTGATCGTGTCGTCCATGCCTTCCAAAAAATATTCGTCCGGAATCCCCAAAGTCATTCCTTCTAAGGAATCGGTCATAAGCTCCGGGATGGTGGTTTCTTGAAGTTCAACACTGGTAGCGTCGCGCGGATCCTTTCCTTCGATCACCTGCAAAACCAGCGCCGCATCTTCCACGGTGCGTGTGATCGGGCCGATTTGATCGAGCGAGGATGCCATGGCCATCAACCCATAGCGCGACACTCGTCCGTACGTTGGTTTGAGCCCAACCACGCCGCAGAGGGAAGCGGGCTGGCGGATCGATCCGCCCGTATCAGAACCCAGAGCGGCCGGAACAAATCCAGCCGCAACGGCCGCGGCGGATCCGCCGCTTGAGCCCCCTGGGACGCGCTCTGCGTCCCAAGGATTTTTCGTCGGGCCGAAATGCGAGGACTCTGTAGAGGATCCCATGGCAAATTCGTCCATGTTTGTACGACCAATCAAAATAGCGCCCGCCGCTTTGAGGCGTTCGACAACTGTGGCGCTATACGCGCTGCGATGTCCCTCAAGCACTTGCGAGCAACTGGTGTTTTCCCAACCTTGAACGAGAATATTATCTTTAATCGCTATCGGAATCCCCGCCAAAACTCCTCCATCTTCACCCTTGGCTCTGCGAGTGTCTGCCTGTCGAGCTTCATCAAGCGCCTGTTCTGAAACGCCAAGCAAGGCGTGCAAATTCTCGTTTTGTTCATCGATACGCTTGAGATGTCCGCTCACAAGCGCCTCACTAGTGATATCACCATCGGCCAACAAAGATTTGGCTTGAGTGAGTGTCAAAGAAGAAATATCCATAATTATTCGGTCCGGCCATCAAAAACCGCCTGCACTTTAAGAAGATCCTCACTACGATTGGAAAAATTTTTGAGCGATCGTTCACGAACGTCCATCTCACATCCCTCCGGAACGTCTAAACGAAAAACGTTTGTCACTTCAATCGCGTGTTGAAGCTCGGGCACCTGTTCGGTATCCAGCTCCTGAAGGGTATCGACATACTGCAAAATCGAACCGAGCTGTCCTTGATAGGATTGAATTTCTTCAGGGGTGAGCGCTAGACGAGCGAGTTTAGCAAGATGAGTGATATCCATAGTAAATATTATGACCCTCGAAGCATATCCAAAAATCCATGCTCGGACAAGATCGCAACTTTTAATCGTTTGGCTTCATCAAACTTTGAACCGGGTTCAGCTCCGGCCAAGACATAATCCGTTTTTGTACTGACAGAGCTTGTGACCTTTCCACCGGCATGACGAATGGCCTCTTTAGCCTCTTCGCGCGAAAGGGTCGAAAGCGTTCCAGTAAGCACGAACGTCTTGCCATCGAACACTTTTTTTGTTCGATGTTGTTTTTGATGCTCAATGACAACACCTGCGCGCTCATAAGCCTCTAACAATTTTTGATGATGCTCTTTATCAAAAAATTCTCTCACACTTTGGCCAACCACCTCACCAACCCCTTCCACATTTTGAAGCTCTTCGAGCGAGGCCCCCATGATTGTGACGAGAGAACCGAAATGGTTGGCAAGATCAATCGCGGTCTGTTCGCCGACATTTCGGATTCCGAGCGCAATCAGAAAATCAGATAAGGCGATGTGTTTGTGCTTTTGGATTTCCTCCACAACTTTATTTGCTGACACTTCGGCAAACCCTTCAAGCTCGAGAAGATCTGCCGGCTTGAGTTCAAACATATCTGGCGGGCGTTGGATAAGACGGCTCTCCAAAAGAGCCGCAATCGTTTGCGGTCCAATGCCATCAATCCCAAAAGCCCGCACCGCATGGAGAATCGCCTCGCGATCTTGCGAGAAGCACCGACGATTCGTACAGAAAATCACGACCTCTCCAGACTTTCGCTCAACCACAGAACCACAAACCGGACACTGGGTCGGCGGTCGAACCGCGTGGCTGACTTTCGGGCGCATCTCTTTTAAAACGCCTTTAATCTTAGGAATAATATCGCCTGCTTTGTACAAAATCACGGTATCGCCTTCGCGCGCGTCCAGTCGCCTGATCTCATCCATGTTGTGAAGCGAGGCGTGTTGTACGGTCGTTCCTCCGATCCAGGTTGGTTCGACGATAGCGACAGGCGTAAGCGCGCCAGTTCTTCCCACCCCCCATTCAATCCGCTTTATTATCGTTGTCGCCTCCTGTGCCGGAAACTTCCAAGCGACGAGGCCGCGGGGCGTTTTACCCACCACTCCAAGACGCGCATAAAGCGCATTCTCATTTACCCTAACGACCATGCCGTCAATCCAAAAATCCAGCGTGTCTCGACGCGTGTGAAGTGACTTCCAATGCGCAGAGACTTCCTCAAGCGAATGGCAAACAACCGATTCTGGAGCCGGACGAAGGCCGAGTTCCTTCAACAGATTCCATTCCTCCTCTTCTGTTTGTTGACCGAGATCGCTCACGAGATCCCACGCCACAAATGAAAGCGGTCGGGAAGCACTCATAGCTGGATCAAGCTGTCGAATCGAGCCCGCTGCGGCATTGCGTGGATTCGCAAGCGTCGGCTCACCGGCTTGAACAAGTTTCTTGTTCAGTTTTTCAAACGCCTTGAGCGGGAGATAAATCTCGCCTCGAATCTCAATCCGTTTGGGGAGGGGTCTGCCTCTGGGTTCATGCAGTCGAAGCGGGACCGCTGAAATAGTCCTGACGTTTTGTGTCACATCTTCCCCAACTTCCCCATCGCCCCGTGTTGCCGCCACGTGAAGCAAGCCGTCTTCATACACAAGCGAAACCGCGAGTCCATCAAGCTTGGGCATACAGAAAAAATTGGTATGCGTGAGTTCCGATCGCTTCAACACACGCTCATTCCACGCGGCAAACTCTTCCCATGTAAACACATCTTCCATCGAAAGCATCCGCTGAGTATGTTTCACTTTATGAAATTTCGCGAGAGGTTTCCCCCCAACGCGTTGTGTCGGCGAATCGGGTGTTACGAGATCTGGGTATCGTTGTTCCAGCTGATAAAGCTCGTGCTTAAGGGAATCCAAAGCCGCATCAGACATCGTCTGTTCATCAAGAACATGATACGCATAGCGATGCTTTTCGATCACTTGGCGAAGCTTCTCCACGCGTTCTTTAGCTTGCGTTTTGTTCATACAAAAAAGGAAAGATACCAGTGCAGAGGCGCATCTCCCAACAAAAGCATCACAACCGTTGCGATGGATAAGAAGGTCCCGAAAGGTATGGGGGTTTTGCGATTGGCTTTTTTAAGCGCCAACAATCCAAGTCCAAAAATCGCCCCAGCGACATAAGCAATAAAGAGAGCCACCAACCCTTGAGTCAGACCCAGCATGAATCCCATGAGCGCTCCCAGACGAATATCCCCTCCCCCCACCCAAGTCCCGCGCGAAAGCGCGAACTGTCCATAAAAAAAACCACCAAGGACAAGAGCACCAAGCAACATCGAAACAGGAGAAACCAAGCCAAACCATAAATTAAGAATCACGGCAATCACCATGGCTGGAATCGTGAAACGATCAATGATCGCCAAGTATCGCAAATCATAAACAAAAATGAGAGTGAGAGAGGTGACAAAAATCAGGTTGCGGACTAAAAGCGGAATACTGACCAGACCATCAGGGGAGAAAACAGCCACAAGAACAAACAACAAACCTAAGGAAAGCTCAACAACTGGATATTGCCACGAGATGGTCTGATGACATCCTCGACAACGACCGCGCAGCAGAAAAAAACTCACCACCGGAATGAGATCAAGCGGACGAATGGGGGTTTGACAATTGAGGCAATGAGAACGGCCGCGCCACACGGGCAATCCTTCCGGAACGCGAAAAATCACCACATTAAGAAAACTGCCAATGCACACCCCAAGAAGAAAAAGCAAAAACACCATAGCGCCCCTATTCTATCATAAAACAGGGCTCGCACCCTGTTTTATCCCCTATTCTTCTGGACACACCCCTGCCTGCATCCCATCGGCAATGGCACAGTTCACCCCCTTTTGAAGACCGATAGATGGCAGAGCGTTTTCCAGTTCGAAATGAATCACGTATTTGTCTCCTCCAGCTCGTTGGGTGTAGCAAAAGGCCTTACGCGCGGGATCACCGCAGGTCACATCGCCTTTAAGACCGTCAGCATAAGTCCCCGGCACGATGCGCAAAAATACCGCGCTCTCGGAAGAACAATCTCCGAGGAATCCATTGAGACCCAGACACGCACTCGTTGTCGGATCGCCCAGCGGCAGAAGTTCGCCCGCGGGATACGTGTTCCCTTCATTGAAGTGATCTTCAAGGGCGCTTTGCAACTGACGGATGTTCGCAAGCCGTGTGGCATCGCGTTGTTTGGATCGGGCGGCGTTCACGGCAACGGCCGCAAAAACGCCAATGAGCGCGATGATCGCGATCACGACCAAAATTTCCAAAAGAGTAAAACCGCGTGAAGATTTGGACATAGGGGGGAGAGGAGAAGGAGTAGGAAATAAGAAGATAGTGATCAAGTCATTTGAACCTGTCCGATCAAAACCGTGTCGTAGGGATATGACCAAAGGTCATATCCCGTTCGCTCGCTCGGTAGTGAACAAACAAAATTTTGTTCACTGCACTCGCTCCGCTCCGGGATCGCCATTGCCTTCGACAGGCTCAGGCAATAAGGCTTCGCGATCCCGAGACACGAGCGGCGGGTACAATCGACAGTCTAAAATCAACGATGGCCGACCGCGTGTTTTGAGAGGACAGGTTCAAATGATCTTAGGATTTCGTTATTCCATATCTCGCATCGCAAGCCCGATCGCGACGCTCATGCGCGGCCCGATCTCCTCCAACACGATCGACAAATCCTGCGGATAGACGACGCGCGCCCACGGATTGCCGCGATACACGTTCAAATTCAAGGTTTCAGAAAGATATTCTGGCACGCGAGGCAAGTGAGCAGAACCGCCAGTCAAGATAATCTTTTCCACCTTTTTGATTTGCGTCAATTCCATGCTTGCATACAGTTCAAAGGAATACTTGATTTCATTCACCAGCGGTTGAATAACCGGCTCAAGCACCGGCGACAAACCGCCGGGAAGATCAGACGGCTCCGCGGCCGCATCGGAAAAATCACGCTTCATCTGCTCGGCTTTGTCCGCGGGGAGATGCAAGCTGGATTGAATGCGGCTCGTAAGCGTATCCCCGCCAATATTCACACTGCGCGTTACAAACGGAATCCCCTTTTCCACAACAGTGATGTTTGTCCGTTTGGCCCCCATGTCAATAAGCATGATCGCACTGCGGTCTTTGCCAATGAGAGAACGAATCAACGCAAAAGATTCTGTATCCAAGGCTTGCAGTTGTAGTTTGGCTGTACGGAATATCTCAATATACTTCTGCACAAGCGTCTTTGCAGCACCGGTGACCAACACGCGCACATACTTATCCGCTTTCTCTGCCCTTTCAGCTTTTTGAGATTTCTCCGCCTTCTTGCCCTCCCCATCTAAAAACGTCGAGTAGGTAATCATCTCGGAAATCGGAAGTGGCGACATTTTTTCCACCTCGGCATCAATGAGCGATTTGACTTGCTTGGGATCTTTCGTAGCGGGAAGCGATAAAATCGTTGTAAACACATTCGACGTCGGCAACGCGGCCATCGTAATGGTGGATTGACATCCCGAGGCTTTACAAATTTCCGCCAGCAATTCGCCCGCGGCTTTGGGATTGTCCATGAGAAGTCCGCCCTGATTGCCAAATGGCAGCTCTCCATAGCCATAGGTGAGCAGTTTGGCGCGTCCCCTTTCGCTGCCAAGTTCAACGAGCTTGATGCTGTTTGCGCCGATGTCAACGCCAAGCGTTCCTCCTTTTTTTGCTTTACCGAACAAAGCCATAGTGGAAATAGTGTATCACAAAATTCCAAACTGCAGCATGCCTCTTGGATCACGCGTTCGCATCGAGGACTTTGTTGACAAGCGCATCCGCTTCTTTGTTGCGCTCGCGCCGCACATGCGTAAACGTCACGCGATTAAAAGCCTGTATTAAATTTTTCACTTCTAAAAATCGTTTGGCGATTCCGGCGTCTTTCACTTTATATTGTCCGTTGAGCTGACGGGTGGCAAGTTCGGAATCCATGTACACCTCGACTTGCTTGGCCCCGAGCCGATGCGCTTTCTGTAAACCAATAATGATCGCGGTGTACTCCGCTTGATTATTCGTCTCCCGACCCAAAAACTTCGAAACCTCTGCAATCGTTTCGCCTTCTTTACCGGCATGTACTGTCTTGATCACCGCGGCCGAAGCCGCCGGTCCCGGATTTCCCCGCGACCCTCCATCCGTGTAAATACGCACGTGCATAATTATTTTTTCCGCGCCGTCCACGACAACAGTACGATCACCACTAAATCAAACAACAAAATCCAAGCGAATTGAGTGTTAGCGATTCCCCAAAAGGACAAACCGGAAACCCAGGAATAAAACACGATTGCGGCATCAACAACGAATAGGGCAAGCAAAAGCTTGAGCCATTCGGTTTTGCCGGGTGCATGAATCGTGCGCCAGTTCATCCAGCTCAATACTCCGGCGCCGATCACGGCAACGACCGAGAGCCAGAGCGAGAGTTCGATGGAGCCGACGAACACTGGCAATTTGTACGCGATGCGCATCGCGTGAAGAACCGCGACGGACAAAAAGATGGCCGTATTGGCAATGCGAAGATTTGTCATATGGTTTCATCGTATCAAAAACGCTCATCAAAGCGAAATGTCTTGACGCACAGGTCTCACTCTGCTAACGTCGCATCACCCATTCTTGGGTCCAAACACGAGGTGACATCATGAACTGGCTCGATCGGCTCAAGGCCGAGCTCCGTGACGGAGACCTCAACTGGAGGGTGCTCGTCATGGGCGCTCTCATCTGCGCCGTGGCAACAGCCGCAGGTCCCTACCTCACGCTCAAGCTCGGGCTGGGGGTCGATCTGACCTATGGCGGCATGTTCCTGGCCGCCGCCGTGCTCGGCCATCAGGCCGCGCGTTCAAACGGACGAATGGCCATCCAGCTCAACCTCGTCCAGACCATGATCAACGTGGTCTCGGGCGTGTCGTTCATGGTGGTCATCCTCGCGGCGTTCTGCTACATCCAGAACGTCTTCCATCATCCCATCGGGTTCAACCCCGAATGGTGGCAGATCTCCCTGTGGCTGCTCGTGAGCGCTAACCTCGGCGTCTTCGTCGGCGCTCTGCCGCGTCGGATGATTCTCGACGATCCTTCGCTCCCCTGGCCGACCGGCAAGGCCGTGCAGAGCGTCGCCGAGACCCTCACCGATCCAGCGGCAACCGAAAGAGCCACCCAGCGACGCACTGTCCTGACGGTGACGACGGCCGTTGCGGCCGCTGTGACCTTCATCCGCGCCGGCCTGAACATCACCGTGGAATTCGTCGGCAAGCCCGCCCTGGGCCTTGCTCTCGGTCTCGAGTTCGCGGGCTTCGGTACGGGCATGCTCGTCCCGCTCTCCGTGGGTCTTTCGGGGCTCATCGGTGTGTGGCTGATTTCCACGTACGGCGAGACGGTCGGACAGCTCGTCGCTCTCAGTGGAACCGCTCCGGAGCATTGGGAACAGTGCCGTGAGCTGATTGGAAAGGCCACGGTGAACGACTTTCTCACGACCAACTGCGCGAATGCGGCGAAGTACCTCGCTACGCCCTCGCACTTCAAGGAAGTCGTTCAATGGACGATGTGGCCCGCTACGGCCATGATGGTCACCGCCGCGCTCACGGGCGTGGGCATCCCGCTCATCCGCAACTGGATCAAGCGCCGGCGCAACCCGGACCTTGCACAGACGCCCAAGCCGAGTCTCGCGGACGAGACGATCCCGCGCTGGTGGATCTGGACCGGCATCGCCGTGTGCGTCGTCGCGCTCGTCTGGTTGCAGGACGCCTGGTTCTCGATGCCGTGGTACGAAGTGCTGGTCGCCGTATCGATTCAGCCGGTGCTCATCATCGCCGGCCTGCGCGTTCTGGGCATCACCGGTACAGGACCGGTGTCGCTCATGGCGAACGCCACACAGTTCCTGTTCGGCCTGATTTGGCCGGATCGCATCCAGCAAAACCTGAACGCCGCGCACATCGCGGCTGACCCGCAAGCCTCGTCGGAGTCGACCATCGCGTCGTTCTGGGTCGCTCGGCGGCTGGGCGGCAAGTTCCGCACGCTCATCGTCGCTCAACTCCTGATGATCCCGATCGCGTGCCTTCTGCTTCCAGTGGTCTTCACGTCCTTGGAACACGCCTACCACATCGGCCTCGAGCCGGGACAGCTCACGGCGCCAACGGCGCTGAAGATCGCTTCGCTCGCGATGGTGATGGAGAAGGGTCTGTCGGCTCTGCCGCATGGCGCCCTCTCCGCGTCGATCGCGGCCGCGCTTCTGGGCATCATCATGGAGATGCTGCTCGCGGTGCGCAAGCGCGACAAGTCCGGCGTCATCATGCTCGACGAGGATGGCAACGAACGCATGCGCTTCTGGTGGATGCCGATCCCCTCGGCCGTCGGCTTCGCTCTGATCCTGTCTCCGTCGCTGACGATCGCAATCGCTCTGGGCAGTGTCACGAGCGCCGCGTGGAAGCAGTTCTCCAAGGGGAAGGACGGCGCGTTCAGCCTGTTCGCTCGGCCAATGGCCGCCGGTCTCATCGCTGGCGAGGCCATCATCGGCGGCATCCTGATCCCCATCCTCGGCGTCCTCGTCGAACTGCTCAAGCCTTACCTGTAGAACCAAGGCTTCACACTCCTCACTTCTCAGACCCTCCTCGGGTCTATTTTTTTACCGGAATCTTGTTCAGTAGCGGATCAATCGTACGGGAAAAACACGCCTGCCCGCTTTCGTGATTCCAGTCATCGCTCATCCGATTGCCATACGGGTCAAAAACAGGGGTCGCCGCCGTCTGGCCTTTCTGCCACTTGGCCGTTGGGCGATCAAAAGTCGCGCAGAGATTAAAAGCGAGGCCGCCTGTTTTTTCGTAGCCATAAACTTCGCGCGTCACAGGATCAACAGGCACCACAAAACCGGAAATCGGATCACGCAAGGCATCGAGCGATTCCGGCAGTATATTTTTTTGATTCCAATAAGTCACAAGCTGACTTTGGATGCTTTGCAAATCAGAAACACGCTGGGCATCGAGTTTTTCCTGTCTGGCTGTTTTCGGCGTGCCCACAAAAACAAATCCTGCAACAATACTAGCGAGGATCAATACGATACTTGCGCCCGCCATGAGTCCAAATTGACGCTTCCCCTCCTCCGGTTTGCGTTTCAATTCCCAAAATTCATATCCAAGCACGCACGCCGCGACCGCAAGGACCACCAACACCTTGAGCACGAACCGCGTCGTAAGTTCCCCACCCAAAAAAGAGTTCAACAGAGTGATGAGATCAACAATGATGGTCATAGCGGCAACAAATACGGTGAGATAGGTCAGCCATCGGCGCACCCAGAGATCACCCTTTTCCGGATGGCGCTTCAGGTCGCGCACGAGATAACGCGTCATCAACAGAAATACCGGCCAGACAATGATGAGCGAAGCGAGCGCATTGCGCATGGGATCGTAAGGATTCATCCAGTTGCCTGAAGCCGGATCGGGAAACTGAACGCCAATCACGTTCCAAAGCAGTGAGATTAAATCGATCACACCGATATAGAGCATGACGAATGTCAGAAGGTAAGCGAACACGTCTTTAGCGACGGAAGATTTGGAAGAGGTGATCATATAATTTAATTTTAGCAAAAAAAAGAACCCGCTGGAAGGACGGGTCAGGGGTCGGTTTCGATCGTGACGACGAACTTGGTGTTCTCGAGCTCGAAGCTACCCAGGGTGATGTACCCGTGGTCGGGACGTTCAGCGTCGCGGAAGAGCGTGAAGGTCGCGCTCGTGCCGTCGGTCATCCATCCTTCGAAGGAACGGGATTTCGTCCAACGGTTCTCAAGTCGCAGAAGAAAGCGCGCCGCCTCCGGCGCCTTGGTAAACGAAGCATCGTTGTAACGCAACTGCATGGGTCATCCTCCTTGTTGCAAACCCGGCTGGATTCTGCCATCGACAAGCAATCTTGTCAAGAATGGCTAATGCTCTTCTTCCACAAAAACAGGCGATTGATCAACATTTATAATACGCACAGAAACAATGCCAATCACTTGGCCGCGCACGGTTTCGATGCGCACGCGCCATTTCCCCGGAACAATCGTCGACTTACGCGAATAGCCGCGATACCCCTCTTCGCGCCCGCCACTCACGTAAAACGACAACTGATCCTTATCAATCCACGCACGCGACTCGTTATCAAATACCTGCCAACGATGAACAATCTTTGTGTTCAATTTGGCTGGTGCGAATATAGAACTAAAGAGATAAACAGATTCCCCCGGGCGCACGTGAATGGTTTGTCCGGGAAGAAATCGTTCCAGCCAATTTTCCGGTTCAACCGCAAGGCGGTACGAGCCGTCGAGGCGATCAATCCGATGAGCGATCTCGGCTTCACGCAACGAAAGAGGAATGGGAGGGATGAGATTAAAAAAGTAGAGTCCGTTCATAACAATAAATACCCCTGCGAGTGGCATCCAGACATGGGAGTGCTTCACCGGTTTTATGGAGCGAGAAAGCCCGTATCCAAAAGTCTCGACCACGACAACACTGACTAACCCCGCCGTATAAAACCAGCGGGCTTCAATCGAATTCGCCAAATACGGAATCATCAGAGCAAGCACAGAAAAGCAGGCGAAGAAATACACTCCGATCTGCACGGCCGGCCGGACAAACCAGTGGCGAAAAACATCATTTGAAACCATAAGCAGGACTACCACGACAAAAAACGGCCAACTCACGGAAAACGATGCGCTGAACCAATAAAACACAAACGACGCATTGAGCAGAGCGCCGAAGGAGAGCTGAAGAAGAAGCGGCGCGAACATGCGTGCGGTGGACGTGAATTTATTTTGGATCCTGACAAGCCCGGCGTCATATCGATTGATATAAAAAATAGCCACCGGCGCGAGCATGAGATGCAAGCCCAGCCACAAAAAAGCGACGTTAGTATCAATAGTCTTAAACGCAAGGTAATCGGTCGAAACTCCAAACAACAACATGAACGGCAAAAGGACTCGCTCGTATTTTTCAAAAAAATGTTGCAGACGTTTGAGTTGATCCCTCATAAGGGATTAAGCGTCCAGAGAAAAAAATTTAAGACAAGCGCAAAGGTCACCCAAGCGACATACGGAACCAACAGCCAAGCGGCGGCTTTGGAACATTTCGCAAACGCGACGATCATCCAAATAATGGAAAACCAGAGAGCCATCAAAACCCCAAAAGCCAAATCCGGACGATGAAGACCGAAAAATATCGGAGACCACAACGCATTAAGCACGAGCTGAAGACCAAACACTCGCAAGGCTCGACTCTTGTCGGATGCCGGTGAACGAGCGCGCCAAACCATATAGGCGCTCACCGCCATGAGGGTATACAACAATGACCAGACCGGACCAAACACCGATGCGGGTGGATTGAATGTCGGCTTGACAAGCGTGCGATACCAGCCACTCACGGCAGCGGTGGTAAAAAGAGCCCCGATCCCTCCGGCCGCATGAGAAACGACTAAAAACCAAACGAACGTGATAAGTTTAGATGACCCCCATTGCCACTTGGGGGTCTCACCTTTAAGAAAACAGATGCCGATCAGTAACGCCAACAAAGCTATAAACTGCGGGGCAAAGGAAATAAGCGTATCCGAAACGGAATGAGAAGCGCGGTCAATGCGCAAAAAATCTCCAACCACAAGAAGGACAAAAGCCGCGGTAACAAGCCACCCTTGCCACGTTACGGGCATCCATCCCAAACCATACGTTTTTCTTTTGAACCACAATGTGGACATAGACTAGGTTAATGGTGTGATGACGCGCGCGAATCGGGGATGAGTTCCCCATTTCGCCATGAGTCGGGCGAACACAACCGGAATCACAAATTGAAACACGATACTCGAAGCCACGATCACGCTATACACATCCGCGCCGATAAGGCGGTGATCAAACAGCACTTTGATAATGATAATACTGGTGCTGAACCGAACAGAGAGACCCAGACCTAGCAGAGTCGCTCCGCGCAGACCAAGCTGGCGGGAACCGACCAATAGACTGACGAGCATTTTGGTCCCGCTGGAAATAATCATGATAAGCACGACGATGAGTGGGGAAGAAAAGAGATAATGGATATCGAGTTGAGCACCGACCCAGACGAAAAACAACGGAGCGAAAAACCCATACGCCATGGATTTGATTTCGCTCTCGATCATTTCGCGACGTGCGGTTGGCAAAAAAAGTCGCACCCCGATCCCGGCCATGATGGCACCCAGAGGCGCGGCTTGTGCGAATGAACCCACTCCGATGAAAACAAAAAAGAGAGCAAGGACAAACGGAAAGAGTGTCTCAATGCGTTTAAATCGAAATTGCTGAGGTCTCGTGCGTAATCGCAATAAAAGCGCAAGCAACAAAAACATGGCCGCCAAACTTCCAAGCACAATCCAGATGTCCGCTCGCGCCCAGGTCCCGATGAGCAGGCTCACGAAAGCCAGTAGAATAATTTCAAAACCGTCATCGACCGTGCCAATACCAATGATGAGCTGACCCAAAGCGCTATTGACCATGTTGAATTCTTGCAAAATCGGGATGAGAATCTCCTCCCCAACCGTGGCAAACGAAAGCGCCACTAGAAATGAAAGAATCCATGAATACCCAAACACGGCGTGCACCACCAAAGCCCCGATGGCCCCTTCAGAAAGGATGATGATGCAGGTCGCCGGCAAGATGAACCCAAGGCGTTTGCGCATCTGATCCACATTAAGTTCAAGCCCGATCAAAAATAACAACAGATACATGCCGATCTCGGCCAAAAATGTGAATGTGCTCGAGGAAGTAAGCAAGACAAACGATGGGCCGAAGGCGGCAAAGATGGCACCAAGCAGAAGGGCCGCGAATACCCATGGCACGCGGATTTTTTCCATGAATCTTCCAAAGATCAACGTGAACAAAAGCGTTCCGCCGACCAAGAGAAAAATGTTGAAGGTGAAAAATCCCGTCATATATTGTTCCATACATCCACGCCGAATTCGCCAAGCAAACGCGCGAGGGTCACAACCGAAAGGCCAAGAACGCCGAAATAGTCGCCTTTGATCTCCTGGGTGAACAACGAAGCCAGACCTTGAATGGCATAAGCACCCGCACGATCCAGCGGCTCTCCCGTACAGACATACGCATCGATCTGTTCGTCAGTGTAGGCCGAAAACGTCACGTCCGAAATAGAAACGGCTGTCTTGGTTTTTCCGGTCGCCGTGTCAATGACGGCATGACCGGTCATGACTTGATGGGTGCGGCCGCGCAGAAGGGCCAACATTTCGCGGGCGCGCTCCGATGTGTGCGGCTTGCCAAGCCGATGCTCATCCAACACGACAATGGTATCTCCCCCGATCACCAAAGCTTCCTTATAGCGCGAGACAACAGCTTGTGCCTTGCCTAAAGCCAGATGCTGAACCAGTTCCTGTACAGGAAGATCAAGCGTCATATCCTCCTCATAATCACTCGCGACCGCCTCAAACGGCAATCGCATCAATTCCATTAATTCTTTGCGCCGCGGCGATGTGGAAGCCAGAATTAATTTTTTCATACGTGGCGTTATGATAGCACAACGAGCCGAATATCCTCCACAAACAACTGCAACTCGCGGTTGCCGTTCCACTCGTTGACGCGGATGTAGAAGGCGAGATCAATCTTATTGCTCGTGCAGCCCTCGACAGGCTCGGGCAATAAGTTTAGCGACTCGGCCAGATGACCGAATCCAAAAGCAATCGCGGGGAGTATGCGGCCGCCGGGCGAACGAACCATCAGTTTCAAATGTTTGCCATCACTTCCAACGGTCGTGAACGAAACAACCGAGAGCCCACGCGCACAGAAGAGTGGCTCCTCATTTCCTCGTCCAAATGGACGCATCTGCTCAATCGCATCAAACAATTCCCAATTCACCTCTTCAAGAACAAGCTCCGCTTCGCAAGAAAGAGTTGAAACCAAATCGTCAGGCGTGATCAAAGCGTCAGCAAAAACCTGAAAGGCCTCGATCGCGCGCGCCAAATTCTCCTCACCTCGAATAGAAAACCCACACGCCTGCGGATGTCCACCAAATTTTTCCAAATAAGCAGAAGCTGAACGCAGAGCCGCGGTCACATCAAACGTTCCGACCGTACGGCCGGATCCAATATACACATCCTCATATTTACCGATCACATACACCGGACGGTTGTATTCATTCACAAGCCGGCTGGCAACAAGGCCCACAAGGCCGGGAGACCAGGAATCGGAGACCACGATCAATAGATTTGAGGACTTGGGATCCTTCACTTCGCTTAGGATGACGCGTGCTTCCTCATACATCTTTTTTGAAACTTTTTGGCGCTCACTATTCGTCTCATGCAGACGCAAAGCCATCTCAGTTGCATGTATTTCATCCTCTTCGATCAACAGTTCAAGCGCTTCGCTGGCATGATTCATCCGCCCCGCGGCATTGAGACGCGGACCAATCACAAAGCCAATCGCCACCGTGTCGAGTTCTCCCCACTTTGCTCCAGCGACTTCAATTAACTTTCGCAAACCCACGCGACGCGTCTTATTGAGCACACAAAGACCGAACAACTCAAGCGCGCGATTTTCTCCAAGCAAAGGCATGATGTCCGTAACGGTTGCGATCGCCACCAAATCAAGCAACCATTTTTCATGCCCCTCAACAATCTGCGCGCCTCGCGCGCGCGCCGCATCATATAACGCACAGGCAAGCTTGAACGCAACACCCGTGCCACACAACTGTTTATTCGGATAGGTCTCGCCCGGCACGAGCGGGTGAATCAAAATCGCTTGCTCGGGAAGCTGTTCTGGCATGGTGTGATGATCGCACACGATCGTATCCACACCGAGTTCGCGACCACGATCGATGGCTGGCTTGTTGCTGATGCCACAATCAACTGTGATCACAAGTGACGACTTTTCGTGTTCAGACAAATGCTCCATGGTCGCAATGGACAATCCATACCCTTCCTTCTCTCGATGCGGGATGTAGGAGGTGGTCTTGTGTTCATCAAAATGAAGCGCACGACAGATGTCGCGAAGCGTTGTCATCAATACCGTCGATCCACACACGCCATCCGCATCATAATCGCCATGAACCGTGATGACTTCCCCGCTCTCAAGAGCTCGCATCACGCGAGCGACCGCTTCGTCCATGTGTATGAACGCTCCAGACGGAAAAATATCCCGGCTCCAATCCGGACACAGAAAGACATCTATGTCTTCCTGCGTGCGCACGCCCCGATTATAAAGCAACTGCAAAAGAACCGGATGGATCTCCGGGAATTGTTGACGAATGGCATCGTCGATGAGGGCGTTGAAGTGCCAGTGTTTGGACAGAAGCTCCTTCTTAGTACCCCAACTGAAACATAAACATCACCATCGAAAGAATAACGAGGATGGCAATCACCATCCAAAAAGTGCGAAAGGCTTTCTTTTTCATAAAAAGAGTATAGCGCACTTGAGAACCCTCTGCACACAGAGCCTTTTTAAAATAAAAAAGCCCAGCTCACGAAGAAGGCTGGGCCCGCACGATGTCGTGGATAGCCTGCACCACGCTCGGGTCGGCGAGCGTGGAGATGTCGCCAAAGTTGTCTTCTCCTTTGGCCATGGCGCGCAAGATACGCCTCATGCACTTTCCCGAGCGGGTCTTGGGCAGACCCGGGACGATGTGCAGAACGTCGAGCTTCGCGTGCGCGCCGATCTTGTCGCGCAAAAGCGCGTTGAGCCGTGCCGCGAGGTCTTCAGGAACCGTCGTGCTGATGAGCACGACGAAGGCGCACACGCCCTGTCCCTTCACCTCGTGCGGGAAGCCGACAACCGCACATTCCGCCACCAACGGGTCTGCGGTCAGCACGGATTCGAACTCGGCCGTTCCCATGCGGTGGCCGGCGACGTTGATGACGTCATCCACCCGACCGCTGATCGTGTGGTTGCCGGCCTTGTCGCGAGAGCATCCATCGCTCGTGAAGTACATCCCGGGCACCTCTTCGAGGTAGGTCGCCGCGTAGCGCTCGTGATCGCGCCAGATGGTTCGGGTCATACCAGGCCAGGGTTCTGCGATGCAGAGCCGTCCCGTTCCCGGGCTGCGGATGGGCTTGCCATCAGCACCAACGATCACGGGCAGGATCCCCGGGAGCGGAAGAGTAGCCGAACCCGGGATCATGGGCGTCGCGGCCGGACAGCCGGAGATCATGATGCCGCCGGTCTCGGTCTGCCACCAGGTGTCGACAATTGCACACCGCTCGCCACCGACGATCTTGTAGTACCACATCCAGGCGTCGGGGTTGATGGGTTCGCCCACGGTGCCGAGCACGCGCAGGGTCGAACGGTCGTAGGGAAAGACGTACTGGTCGCCGGCCGCCGCGAGCACGCGGATGGCCGTGGGCGCCGTGTAGAACACGGTGATACTGTGGCGATCCACCATGTCCCAGTACCGCCCCGCATCCGGATAGGTCGGGGTGGACTCGAACAGGAGGGTCGTCGCACCGTTCGCGAGCGGACCGTAGACGATGTAGGTGTGGCCGGTGATCCAGCCGACGTCTGCCACGCAGGCGTAGACGTCGTTGTCTCGCAGATCGAAGGCCGTCTCGTGCGTGTAGCTCGCGTAGACGAGATACCCGCCGCAGGTGTGAACCTGGCCCTTGGGCTTGCCGGTCGAACCGCTCGTGTAGAGGATGAAGAGCGGATCTTCCGCCTCCATCACCTCGGCCGGGAAGTACGTCGCGTCCGAGAGCTTCCATTCGACATCGCGACCCTCGGTCCAGGGCACCTCGCCCTTGGTGCGCTTGAACACCACCACGCGCTCGACTTGCCCGAGGTCGACCAGCGCCTGGTCGCACGTACGCTTGAGCGGCACGATCTTGCCACCGCGGAGTCCCTCGTCCTGGGTGATCACGAGCTTCGCGCCACAGTCGATGATGCGATCACGCAGGGACTCGGCGGAGAAGCCGCCGAAGACCACCGAGTGGATCGCGCCGATGCGCGCGCAGGCGAGCATCGCGATCGCGGCCTCGGGCACCATGCCCATGTAAATCACGACGCGGTCGCCGCGCCGAACGCCGAGCAGGTAGAGCATGCACGCCGCGGCGCACACCTTCTCGTGGAGCTCACGATAGGTGAGCGTACAACCGGTGCCCGGCTCATCCGCCTCCCAGATGATCGCGGTCTTATCGCCGTGCTTCTGGAGGTGTTGATCGAGACAAGTCTCGGTCACGTTGAGCGTGCCGTCGCCGAACCAGCGCAGGGGTTTACGGCGGGCCGAGTGGAAGTCGCCTTCGAGGCCGATGGTTGGCTCCTTGCGCCAAATCACGCGACGACGCGCCACGTCCAGCCAAAAGCCGTCCGGGTCGGTCAGGGTGGCATTCATCCACTCATCAGCCCATGCGCCGAGCGTTTGGATATTGGACCCGCGGACGAGTTCCCTCGGTGGGAGAAACGCTTTTTTCCCTGAAATCTCCATGATCTCCTCCAGAAGTGGGGTTACCCAAGAACCTTTTTGCAGGAAAAAATACCGTCTGTCAAATGGAGGATGACGGACGGCGGGCTTGTTTTACTCTCGTTTTAATACTTTCAAATACGCATCTGTGGGGATATTCACGCGGCCGCGGCCAATCTCGGCCATTTTGGCTTTTCCTTTCTTCTGCTTTTCCAGCAACTTGCGCTTGCGCGTCACGTCTCCGCCGTAGAGCTTGGCGGTCACGTCTTTGCGCAGAGCCGAAATGCGCTCGGCGGCAACGACCTTTCCTCCCACGCTTGCTTGCAGTTTGATTACAAAATTTTCTCGTGGGATGGTATCCTTGAGCACGGTGAGCACACGGCGCCCAGATCGCTCGGCCTCGTCGCGATACACGAGCGTGGCAAACGCATCCACCGATTCTTCCGCAACCATAATATCCATGCGCACGACATCCGCGTTGCGATAATCCAACACCTCGTAATTCATGGAAGCGTACCCCGCCGTGACCCCCTTCAACTTGTCATAAAAATCAACGATGATCATCGCGAGCGGAATCTCGTAATGCAAAATCGCACGATCGCCAAGCAGATACTCCGTATTGCGATACACCCCGCGCCGTTCCTGCACCAATTGCATCACCGCCCCGATGTATTCCGAAGGACACACCACATCAATTTTCACCCACGGCTCTTCGATGTGTTCAATAAACGATGGGTCGGGAAGATCAAGCGAGCTTTTAATCGTTTCGATTCCGCCCGCACGCAGAATAACTCGGTAAGCAACCGATGGCACCGTAACCACCAGAGCAAGATCAAATTCTCGCTCCAAGCGTTCCTTTAAAATTTCCAAATGCAACATGCCCAACAGCCCGACGCGAAAACCGTAGCCGAGCGCCGGGGAATGTTCCGACTCGTATCTGAGCGCAGAATCGTTAAGCTTGAGCCGTTCGATGGCATCGCGCAGACGATGAAAATCATCACCTTGCTCTGGAAAAATACCGGCATACACCATCGGTCGCACTTCTTTATATCCCGCCAGCGGCTCAACTTTCGCCTGCTTGTTTTCTTCGGTGATGGTATCTCCCACGCGACAACCGGAAATATCTTTGAGACCAGTCACCACATAGCCAATCTGTCCGCACGCCAACTCCGGCGAGGCTTTAAATCCTCCCGGGGTCACGGCGCCCACCTCAAGGACTTCAAGTGTCTTATCCGTGGCGATCATATGCACACGCGCGCCTTTTTTTAACGCGCCATCCACCACGCGCACATATGCCATCACGCCGCGGTAATCATCATAAAAGGAATCGAAGATGAGCGCGCGCGTAGGTGCTTCGGGTTGGCCCGAGGGCGGCGGAATGCGCTCAACGATCGCCTCAAGCAAAACCTCCACGCCCTGCCCCGTCTTCCCGCTCACACGCAAAATTTCTTCCGGTTTGCATCCCAAAAGCTGAACAAGTTCCTGGGTGCGTTTTTCTACATCTGCCGCTGGTAAATCAATTTTGTTCAGAACCGGAATAACCTCGAGCTCCTCCTCAAGCGCCAAATACAAATTTCCGATCGTCTGCGCCTGAATGCCTTGCGTCGCATCCACAAGCAAAATTGCCCCTTCGACTGCCGCCAAAGATCGACTGACTTCATAAGTAAAATCAACATGTCCGGGCGTATCAATGAGATTGAGCACCATGTCGCGATACATCATGCGCGCCGGCGCCAGCTTGATCGTGATGCCTTTCTCGCGCTCGAGTTCCATCGAATCTAAAATCTGCGCCTTCATATGGCGCGCGTCGACCGTCCCGGTCATCTCCAATAAGCGGTCAGACAATGTGGACTTGCCATGATCGATGTGAGCAATAATACAAAAGTTTCTGATGCGGGACGGTGACATAGCCGAAAGCATCCTATCCTTTCTCAAAAAGATTGTCACGAGATCTCATGTTCGCTTTCGAACTCTGGAATGACGACTTGCGTGCCGAGCTCGTGACGCAAATGCGTGGCAAACACTTCTTTCGCGTCACTGTCCCCGTGTGTGAGGAAAATTTCAGTGGGAATTTTGCCGGATTCCGGATGCAGCCAGCGTGTGAGCTTGTTCATATCGCCGTGCGCGGAAAACGCACCGATCGCGGCGGTCTTTGCCTTCACTTCAACCGATTGGCCAAAAATACGCACGCGCTTTTCCCCCTCGTAAATTTTGCGCCCAATGGTTCCGGTGGCTTGATAACCGATGATGAGCAGACGCGTGGAAGGATCGGGAAGATAACGAATGAGGTGATGCATGATACGCCCGCCTGACATCATGCCAGAACCGGCGATAATCACTTTAGGCGCGGGCACATTGTTAATGGCTTTGGATTCTTCAACCGTAAGCGTTTCGCGCAAATTTTTGAAGCTGAAAAAATCACGATCCGCCTCCTGCAAAATAGGCGAGTCAAACCGCAAGTACTCTTTGAAATCGCGATACACTTGTGTCGCTTTGATGGCCATCGGGCTATCAAGAAAAATGGGCATGGTTGTCTTGAGTTCATGCTCAAGCAGGCGATCCAAGGCGTAAAGAAGTTCTTGTGTGCGCTCAATGGAAAACGCCGGAATGAGCAGAACCCCTTTGTTCGTCATGACTTCTTCAAGCGCACCGCGCAGTTTGGTTTCGCGCTCGGCGATCGGTTCGTGGACGCGATGTCCATAGGTGGATTCACACACGACGACATCCGCGCGCGAGATCGCCTCGGTCTGCGGAAGAATCGGCACATCATCGTTACCAATGTCTCCCGAAAAAATCACCCGCTTGCCTTCTGCTTCAACGGAGATATAGGCCGAGCCGAGCACATGGCCCGCTTCATGAAAATAAATCTTGATGCCGGGCGCCGGCGCAACCTCTTCGTGATAGCCGACGGTTTTGACGCGATCAAACGTTCCCAAAAGGTCCGCCAATTCATATAGCACGGAACTTCCGCATTTCTCCGCTTCCTCGGCCATGATGTGATGAGCGTCTTCCAACACGAGCCTCGAGAGCGCTGTGCAAGGCGGGGTCATATAAATTGGTCCGGCAAATCCTTCTTTAATCAATTTAGGCAACCGACCATTGTGGTCTGCGTGCGGGTGTGTCACAAAAACCGCTTCAACGTGTTTGGGATCAAAAGCAAACGGCCGCATGTTTTTATCGCCGCACAAATGCTCACCTTGAAACATCCCGCAATCAAAAAGATACCGGTGTTCTACGCCCGCGGTATCTTTCACCTTGAGGTGCATGCACGATCCTGTCACCTCGCGAACGGCTCCATGAAAAGACAATTTCATACGATCAAGCAACGCGTTCAAGATACTCCTCCCATCGCCCGCGCAACTGCTCTTCCATATCCTCGGTCGGTTCGTCGTCATGAATCTCGCCAAGCGAACGGTGCTGTTCGATCACCTGCTCAACCAAATCATCATAGCTGGGTTGATCCACGACGCCCTGTTCGCGTCCTCGCGCGACGGTCTCTTCAAAAAAGGCATCAATATCAAGATTGAGAAATTCGGTGGTCATACGATTCGTGATAAGTAAGATAGCTTGTGAGAATGACAATAAGAATAATCATAATCTGTGAACTTACACACAGCAGACACCACGCATGCAGAACGAAGGCCTCCAGCGAGGTGAGGTATAGACTGAAGGCAAGTCCGAGAACGCTCGCGATGAGTAAAACGCGTGTGAGTTGGCGATCGTGCGGGGCGCGCACTTTGAGAATGGAGGCTAAAACCAGAAAGCCGTAACCCAACACTCCCACGAGCGCAACAGGGATGCCGACAACTGTTGAGTATGCGCCTTTGTTTACCACGTCGCAATTGACGGTTTCATTGATCGTGCAAAACGAGCCGGAAGTGAAACCGCGGTTGTGCAAAAACGAATACGAAGAAATCGCAAGTCCGAGCAAAGACGCCGCAAGAATCCATGGGATAATTCGAGCCGACATACCTATGGGTTGGTCGGCAGAGAACAGTCCGCTTTTTGTCCGAGCGTCTCAAGAGTCTGTTCACCAGAAAGTCGGGAGGCGTCTTTAAATTCCCATGTCGGATAGCCTTCAATCCCAGCGTCTTTACAAGTTTGATTCATCGCCTGCGAGCCCGGTTCGGAACATTCGGTATAATTGATCTTATCAAAAGCGCCTTCAAATTCTTTTTTCTGATTCGCACAATGCGGACACCACCACGCGCCAAACATCTTCACGCCATTATCTGTCAGACACTGGGCGAAGGAGTCGTAGCGAGACGGCTTCGCGCCACGGGACGCCACGACGACAAGAAGGACGATAATGATAAAAGCGGCGAGCAGATAAAGATAGTTGGCTGAAGAGTGGGAGTGGGACATAAAATGATATTTACGGTCAAAATTTTTACCCATCTGGGCGGGGCCTGTCGTCGGCCACCCTCTTAGGCTCGCACATCGCTCGCAAAGAGGGGACCTGGTCGCCGCCACCCGCCCGTCTGTTGGTGGATGTTAATTGATAACTTTATTATACCCACATCTTGATTGTTTTGCATTTTTCTCCTACTATTCTTCAGCTGTGGCGCTCAATTGGAAAACACTCTCCCGCCCTATCATTGCGCTTTCGCCGATGGCTGACATGACCGACTCGGCATTTTGTCGTACGGTGCGTTGTGTTACTCAAGACACTTCTTCTGTCATCGTCTTTCGAGAAATGGTGAGTGCGGAAGCCGTCGTGCGTGGCAACGAAAAGACGCTCAACATGACACAGATCCATCCTAATGAGCGACCAATCGTCCAACAATTGTTTGGGAGTGATCCCGACACGATGGCAGAGGCCGCGCGCCTCATAGAGGCCGAGCACCATCCAGAAGGGTTTGATGTTAATATGGGATGTCCCGTCTATAAAATTGTGCACAACTTTAACGGCGCGGCACTCATGAAAGAACCGGGGCTCGCCATAGCCATCATTAAAAAAATGAAGGCGGCGATCACGGTTCCTCTTTCGATTAAAATTCGCGCCGGATGGAGCAACCCGACTGAGTGCCTCGACTTCGCGCACGTGATCGAAGAGGCTGGAGCGGATCTCATCACTATCCATGGCCGCACAAAAGTTCAAGGCTATGCCGGATCGTCTGATTGGGATCGGATCGCGCAAGTCAAACAGGCCGTTTCGATCCCCGTTTTGGCTAATGGAGATATCCACACGGCGCCGTTGACTTTGGATGCGCTTGACCAAACGGGATGTGATGGCGTTTTGATCGCGCGAGGCGCTTTGGGAAATCCTTGGATCTTCAATCAGATTGGCGACTTGCTCGCTTCACGTACGCCTGCGGCTATCACTCTGCGCGAGCGCATCGAGACCATCAAGCGCCATCTCGCTTTTCATGTGGAACAGTATGGACCCTCTGGAGTCGTCACGTTTCGCAAGCACTTGAGCTGGTACTTCCGCGGCATCGAGGGAGCCAAACGATTCAAAGAACGCTTGCATACAACAACCACACCAGGTGAGGTGGAAGATATCTTAGACGAAATGTTTGCCGACGGATTGCGCAACAACGCCCTCTCTTCTCGTGATGCTTTGCATCCGATGGCGACTCAACGACTCTTCATGGCGAAATAATTTCACCACTTCTATGATCATCGGAATCCTTATCTTCTCCACCCCCAAAGACGAGCAATACGCAGGGGTGGAACGACTCACACAAGCGGCGACTCAAATGGGTCATCAGATTGTTCATTTGTATGAACCCTATTTTAGTTTATCCGGCTCTGAAATTTGGTATGAAGGAAAGGCCATGCCGCAGGTGGATGTTATTATTGCGCGGCCCAATTTTATTGAGGAGCCCGGACTGCACGCGCACGTGGTGCGCGCCCTTTTAACACAGGGGTATCGCGTGATCAACGGCTTGCGGTCCTATGGTCCAGCCAAAAATAAGATCGAGCAGATTCAACAGTTCGAACAGCTCGGCATTCCGTATCCATCCAGTGTGATTTGCAAAAGGCCAGACCTTGCGATAGACGGGGCGCGGCGCCTGGGATTCCCAGTGATCATCAAAGTCGCATTCGGAACCGTCGGATCGGGCGTATTTTATGCGGACTCCGAGGAAACGTTTGGGCCCATTGCGGATTATCTGAACATCCGCGATCGAAATCCAATCCTCGTTCAGCAGTTCGTGGCAGAAGCACAGCGAAAAGATTTGCGGGTGTTTGTTGTCGGCAGTGAGATTGTTGCCGCGATGGAACGCACCGCCCCTGAACGCGATGTACGCGCTAATGCCACACACGGTGGTGTGGGAACACCTGTCGAGCTCTCGCCAGACGAGCGGATATTGGCTCTGCGTGTTGCCAAAACATTTGAACTTGAGATCGCAGGCGTTGATTTGATCCGTTCTGTCCGTGGCCCACTCGTTCTTGAGGTGAACGCAAACCCCGGTTTTGCCGAACTTGAAAGAGCAACGGGAGTGGACGTAGCAGAAGCGATCATGCGCTACACCATTCAGCAACACCAAATAAAACACATCGGCGAATCGTTGACGGTCGCTAAAGTGAATGGTATATTTTCCGCGCCTTCTTCTAGTAAATGAGAGCCGAGCTCCCAGAGATGATCTCCGATCATATACCGGTACACTCACTCGGGAAAGCCCGACCACTCGCGTGGTCTAGCTTTCCTCTCATTTCGCTCCCGGATCGTCTAACGGCAGGACGAGTGGTTCTGGTCCACTTAATCGGGGTTCGAATCCCTGTCCGGGAACCAAAGTAAATCACTCACCAACGGTGGGTGATTTATTTTTGGTGAACGTCTTACTTTTTACGACAGATATTCGAATGCCAGAGAGCCCGCATTCTTTTATCCTATACTCCCTCCAAATTGTTCGATCAATTGAATAACGGTTTCGTCCTCGGCCATCTTTTTTACAACCGCTTTGACTTTCATCGGCCTGCCCAATACCCTCTCAAACGCCTCTTCGATCACGCGACGATTCTTATCTTTGTTGACGGTTTGGACGTAGAGATCATAACCAAAACCCAACTCAACATGCTCACCGTTCACTCCGCATACCTCACACGTCTGCATAAACAGCGGAAGCGATGCGTTACATTCCCGAATTTGTTCGAACACTTGGGGCCACTTTTTACGAACCTCGTCGAGAGAAATAATGGGGATTGTGTCGAAAACAGTAGAATCTGCGGAGATTGCTTCGGCCCGCTCAGCTGGCCTCTCAATGATAGGGGCGACATAATCAGAATCAACCCCCTGATATTTAAAATCCTCGGGGAGATCCCTCGGTTCTCCCGCCGAAGGCGTGGTCGCTCGGGATGACAGAACAGGGTCGCACAACTCCACAATCGCGAGTTCAATCGGTAGTTGAGGAAGATGATCTGTTTTTATTTGAGCTCGAGCTTCCAAAAACCGCTCGAGCGCTTCTCGGACAAACACCGATTCTGGACCGAATAATCGAGCTCGCAAAGCCTCAAGCATATCGTCCATAAAAACTTTCAGGTCCACCCCTTGTTCAAGAAAGGTGTTCAGATCACTCACAGCACCAGCGGCATTTTTCTGATATAGCAGGTCTAAAAACTGCTTCACCATCATCTCGTTGCTGGCGGGGAGAACAAGGCTAGCTTCCTGCATGGTGATTTTTTTGTCTCCCAAAGCCAATACCTGGCCGAGCAAACTTTCCGCATCGCGTGCGCACCCGCCAGAATGTTTGACGATCTGCTCAAGCACATCAGTCTCGACATCGACGTGCTCTTGTTTGACGATGTATTGCAAACGTTTAAGCAAAACTTCAGGTAGGATGCGGCGAAAATCAAACCGCTGACAGCGACTGATGATCGTTTCAGGAACTTTGTGAATTTCCGTCGTGGCCAAAACAAACAGCACATGTTCAGGCGGCTCTTCAAGGGTCTTCAAAAGCGCATTGAATGCCGAAGTGGAAAGCATGTGCACCTCGTCGATGATGAAAACTTTTTTCTTCAACCGATTGGGAGCAAAACGCACGCTCTTGATGATATTCTCGCGCACGTTTTCCACATCCGTGTTGGACGCGGCATCAATTTCAAAAACGTCCAACGATGTTCCCGAAGCGATTTCCCGGCACGCCTCACAAGCATTGCACGGTTCGGCGTCTTTTGGCTGTTCGCAGTTGGCCAATTTGGCCACCAGCCGCGCCATGGTGGTCTTCCCGATGCCGCGCGGTCCCGTAAACACATATGCGTGCGCCAGATGACCGGTGCGAAATTGATTTTGAATGGTTGTCGCAACAGGTTCCTGCCCAACCACGTCTGCAAACGTCGCGGGGCGATAGATGCGATAGAGCGCTTGGGCCATATCTCTAGGAGGTATTCACGATATTTTCAACCGCCGCCCATCGGCATTGCCCTCCTCGCGGAACCACAATCACCATCTCATCGCCCGGCATGCCTTTATGATACGTCACACTAGCGGTGAGCACGTTATACACCTGATCCCCGCAGTGAACAACGTGTTCTTGTGTGGATGGATCGAGATGCAATTTACCGACGAGGCGCTCGCGTTCGACCGGTCCGATTTGCTTGAACACATACGTCCCATCGGGCTGAATGGTGAGCTTGAGCATATCCCCTTCGACGAGCCGAGATTTTGAAGCATAGTTCGCCGATACGTCATAACGCGCCCCGTCCGCTCCAACCATGGCGAGTCCATCAAAAACCCCTTCAACGACCCGACTGCCTGTTTGCGATTGCAATTTCGATTCAAACGATTTTTGATGTGTCACCAAATCAACAAGCCGACGCGTGGCACGCGGCGCATCCCCGTCCTCAAGCAACTGAATCACATGTGTGAGACTGTCGCGCATTTTTTTGAGCATCTGAACCGCAAGCTGATTTTTGACGTCCGCATATTCCCGCTGATTCGCGTGAGCGTCGACATCCGGTTCGGATTCAAATGGCTGTTCAAAATATTCGAGATCGTCTGGCATAATTATTTTTCTCCAATGGCTGGCGGTTGTTGCATGCGCGTTGGGCCTCCAAGTTGTGTGCGTTCAAGAATATCCGCTTCGACCAATCGTCGGTCATGTCCGAATTTCAGGCGAGAAAGTTCTTTGATCCCTTCGGCGAGTTCCCGATCTCCTGAAGGTGGCGTATTGAACTTGAGAGTAAACGGCTTTTGTTGAGCATTATCGACGATCATCTTCACGTACCACGTAAATTTATCCGAGTTGATCAGGTCATATCCCGAAAAATCTGGCGAATACATCTTCTCGAGTGTCTCGACATCTTCGGGACCGATACGCGCCACAAAAGTTGTTCCAACGTTTCCGAACACCGCTTCCTTAATCTTCGTATCATTATTTTTTACAAGCTGGCCGATATACTGATGAGCGATGATGAGATTCAAGCGATACTTGCGCGCCTCTGACAAAATAGTTGCGATCGAATCGGTAATGAAGTTTTGGAACTCGTCGATGTACAAATAGAAGTCGTGGCGTTGATCTTCCGGAATGTCCGCGCGAGTGAGCGCCGCCATCTGAAGTTTCGACACGATGATGAGTCCCAAAAGCTCCGCGTTGACATCACCGGTTTTTCCTTTGGACAGATTGACAAGCAAAATTTTCTTCTTGTCCATGATCTCCCGGAAGTCAAACGAATTGTGCTGTTGGCCGATGATGTTTCTCATCATTTCATTTTCTACAAACCGTCCAACCTTTGAGATGAGATACCCCAACATCTCCGATTTATGGAAGTCGCTCGTCTTGGCCATTTCGTTTTCCCAAAACGAACGCACCACCGGGTCTTTCACTTTGGCCACCCACTGTTTTTGAAACGCCTCGTCTGAAAACATGCGTGGAATCTCGGCGATCGTTCCGGGTTGATTGGGATCCGCCATGAGCGTGAGCATCACGTTTCGCATGTTGTGCTCAAACATCGGGCCGATCATTTCCGGCGGAAACAATTTATAAAAAATGGCGATCATCTCTTGAACCGCAAAATCTTTCATTGTTTCGTCTTTGGACTCCAGCATATTGAGTCCCATAGGTCGCTCGAGATCCGACGGGTTAAACACGACCACATCATCAATACGCTCGCGCGGAATGTTTCCCAAAATATGCTCAATCAAATCTCCATGCGGCTCGACCACAGCAACACCATGGCCTGCGCGAATGTCCTGAATGGCAAGGTTTGCGATCATTTGAGATTTTCCCGAACCGGACTTCCCAATGATGTACATGTGGCGGGTGCGATCTTTGGCCTTCATCCACACCGGTGTTTTGATGCCCCGATACACGTTGTATCCCAACTCAATATCGCCATCGTCCGGACCCGGAATCGAAGCCGGAGCGGCGGCGGAACGCGCGCCGAGCCATTTGATGTTTGGCGTTTCTGTCCATGGAAGCGGCAAGTGCCAGAGACTCGCCATCTCCTCAGCGTTCATAACAATTTTGTTCTTTTCAGAAACAACTCGATAGATAAACTGCGAGATCAAACGTTTTTTCGATCGCGGGATTTGCTTCACAAACGAGTTGCCATATTCGTACACATTGTACTGCGAAAACGCGTTGAGCATGTTTTGCAAAATCGACTCTGCGGTCGCGGCGTTTTGGGAACACGAAATCAGCCGAAGACTGACATCCATTCCGGCCTTGCTCGCCTTCTCTTGAAGCCCTTTCACAATTTCTTCTTCTTGCGGCGACAAGCGATACTCCTGCTCTGGCTCTTTCTGTTGCGAGCCGCTCGAAATCCCCCACTTTTCAAGCGTTCCTTTATCTCCCTTTTTCTTCCCGCGTAACGCATCTTCCAAACTCACGCCTTGTTGCATGCGCTTGGCCAAATCCACTCCATACGATCGCCATTTCTTATACGACGAGCGCACCACAAACTGAAACGCTGCCGCATCGCCGTCCGGAATTTTTGAAAGAACATTCGTGATGGAATTGAGCGGATCTTGATCGAGTTTGCGATAGGTTTTGATCGGAAACGCATTCGGACGTGAAAAACCCAAGTGACTTCCAAGAATCGTGCCTGTCGGGGTGAAAATATTAAAGTCCTCGACTTCTTCCAAAAAAGCATCAGGATAGGCCGCAGAAATTTGTTGCTCGACAAAGCTCTGCATGTGTTTGGGAATCGTGACATAAAATCTGATGAGCTTGTGCTCGGAGACAATTTCAAATGCCAGCTCATCGGATCGTCCCAACAGCCACGCTTTAATTCCTCGTTCAGCTTTGAGTCCGCCAATGGAAGCGAAAATCGCTTCGGCCGCGGAAATGGTTTCTTGCACCTGTTCTTTTTGAGGTCCGCGCTCGCTCTCCTCTTCACGACGGAATTTCGGAAGGGTGATTAAAAGCGTCTTGCTATTGAACGTCGCATTGCGCGCTTCAAAAACGCGTCGCAAGATCCCTCGCAAAACAAAAAGTCCCCCAACGAGTGCGGCCACGGCCAAAATGACCCACGCCAACCAAAAGAAGTCCGTCAGATTGATGGCATTGATCAGTGGTTCTTGCACGTCCGTTTGGTACAACAGAGAAGTGATCATGATTCGCGATCTTTGGAAAGCAGAATTTTATCTGTCTTAATTTTGGCTTCCTGTTCCAAAAAAAACCGATTGACGCCCGGGATCAGCCGGAGCCATGCACGAATGAGCTCAAAAATTTTCTTCGCATTTACTTTCGTCTTTTGCATGAGCACACGTATTTTCGTCAGGGTCTCCTCGCCTTTCTGTTTAAAAACGACTTGATCCTTCGGTGACAGGTTTAAATATAAATCCGTCATATCTTCTTCCAAAATAGATTCGATGCGCTTTATCATCGGATCAGCAGAGACGGACGGAGATGCTCTGAAGGGCGTGGTGGTTGGCAAATCCGCTGGGCGTGTTGGTTCTGTGGCTTCTGGTTTTTTATCGAGAGATTGTTCAGGGGATTGCCCAGGCTGTTCATTGGACTGCTCCAAAGAAACCTCCGGTGCGAGAGAATGCAAAACCTCCGGAGGTTGTGCCGGAACTTCCTCTTGACGCTTAAACGGAAAGTTAACCATAGGTTCGAGCTCATTTTATCACAAAAACAAAAAAGAGGGACATGATGAGCCCTCTTTATAGCTGTGAATTACGAAAGTTGTGTTTTGTCAGTGCGATGACGATCTATCCTGCCTCCGGGCCAACGGACTCGTCGCCGTTGTTCCCTCCGGCAGGATAGATCGTCATCGCGATCGTACGAAGAAATCTTTGCCTGTCATCCTGAAGGAGGTTACATCAACTGAAGGGGCTCGAACGAAACGTGATCCTTGTGATTCCTTAGCTACACCCGCTCGTTCCCCCACAATTCAAACATTTATAACAGGCGGCATTGCGCACCATGATCGAACCGCACGTGTCGCAGGCTGGCGCATCTGACTGATTATCGAAAGTTTGGATGTGATCACTCTGTGTCCGTTCAAATAATTTCGGTTGTGGAACGGTCGGAGTCGCGAATTCCACTTTTTCGTCCGCGGTTTTCACAGGCTGGTCGAGCGATTCGTCCACCGTGTTAATGCCCAAAGTCATCTGCGACTCCCGCGGCAAAAACTTGATGGCAAGCCAACGGAAAATGTAATCCGTGATGGATTTGGCAATGCGGATTTGGGGGTTGTTGGTATATCCGGAAGGTTCAAATCGCATGTGAACGAATTTATTGACCAAGACTTCCAGGGGAACACCGTATTGCAAGCCGATAGAAATCGCTGTTGCAAAACTATCCATCAGTCCGCTAATGACGGATCCCTCTTTGGACATGGTGACAAAAATTTCTCCCGGCGCTCCATCATCATAGAGACCGACGGTGATATATCCTTCATGCGGCCCGACCTTAAACTTGTGCGTGATGGCGCGTCGTTCATCGGAAAGGCGGTGTCGGCGGAGACGTTGATCAGTCTGGGTCGTAACCGTTGAGATGGCCTCGCCACTCGCCTTCGGTTCGCTTTTCGCAACGATAGAAGATTCATTTTGTTTCTTCGCGTCGCTTTCTTTGGATGTCGTCAACGCCTGCTGGCGCTTGGAGCCATCACGATAAATGGCGATCGCTTTGAGCCCGAGCTTCCATCCTTGCACATAAACGTCGGCAATATCTTGCGCGGTCGCTTCATGGGGCATGTTTACGGTTTTGGAAATGGCGCCGGAAACAAACGGTTGAACCGCGGCCATCATGCGTACATGACCCATGTACTGAATCGTACGCGTGCCATTGGCCGCCTTGAACGCACAATCAAACACCGGCAAATGTTCGATCTTCACATGCGGAGCTCCTTCAATCGTGTCGTTTTTTTCAATGAAGGCCAAAATATCATCGCGCTCCGTTTGGGTGTATCCCAAACGCGTCAGAACTTCAGGAACTGTGTTGTTGATAATCTTGAACATCCCACCCCCAACCAACCATTTGTATTTCACAAGTGCGATATCCGGTTCGACGCCAGTCGTATCACAATCCATGAGGAAAGAAATGGTTCCTGTCGGAGCGATCACGCTAATTTGTGCGTTGCGCAAACCATACTGGCTCGCCTGCTCAACGACATTGTCCCAAGCCACGCGAGACGCGCTAAGCAAATCCGCCGGCACTCCATCGGTGGCCACTTCATAAGAGGCATCGCGATGTTTGCGCATCACACGCAAACAAGGATCTTCATTGGCTTTGTAGCCAGCAAACGGTCCGACTTTTTCCGCAATCTTAGCCGATTGATAATAACAGTGACCACTTTGCAAAGACGTGATGGCCGCCGCGAGATTGCGACCGGCATCCGAATCATACGGAAGCCCGCGGCTCATAAGCAAAGCACCGAGGTTGGCGTAGCCGATGCCCAGTGGGCGGTAGTCATAGCTGTTCTGTTCGATCGCCGGGGTTGGATAGACCGAATTGCCGACGATAATTTCCATGGCGGTGATGATGACCTCATTGGCTTTTTTGAAAGACTCCACATCAAACACCATTTCGCTCCCGACGAGCTTGCGAAACTTCATGAGGTTAAGCGAAGCGAGGTTGCAAGCGCTGTCATTGAGGAACATGTACTCACTGCACGGATTGGACGCGTAAATGCGATCCGTGTTCGAACAGGTGTGCCAGTCGTTGATCGTCGTATCATATTGAATGCCCGGATCGCCGCACTGCCATGCCGCATCGGCCATCATATCCATGAGCTCGCGCGCTTTCCAGGTTTTCACCGGTTCGCCGGTTGTGACGGCGCGAGTCGCCCACGAGTCGTCGGTCTCGTACGCGCGCATAAAATCATCCGTCACGCGCACCGAGTTGTTGGCGTTTTGAAAATAGATGGAGGCATAAGCCGGACCGTCAATCGAACCATCGTATCCGGCGTCCATCAGCGCCCAGGCTTTCTTTTCTTCCTCCACCTTACACATGATGAAATCGTCAATATCGGGATGCGTAATATCCAAAATCACCATTTTGGCCGCTCGACGCGTTTTGCCTCCGCTTTTAATCACTCCTGCAAAAGCATCAAGACCCTTCATAAACGAAATCGGACCGGAGGCTTTGCCATTGCTTCCGCTTAAGTATTCGTGCTTGGAGCGGAGTTTAGAGAGATTGGATCCTGTCCCAGAGCCTCCCTTAAACAACGTACCTTCCGTCACGCACAGATTCAAAATAGAACGCATGTCATCTTCAACAGAATTGATAAAGCAGGCGCTACACTGTGGGGGACGAGTCGTCCCGACGTTAAACCAGACCGGTGAGTTAAAAGCGGCCATTTGATTGACCAAAATATGATGAAGCTCGTCTTCGAAATGTTGCGCATCTTCTCCGGTTTGGAAATAGCCGTCCTTGCGACCCCAGTTGGCGATGGTGGATGCGACGCGGTGAACCAACTGTTTTACCGAATATTCGCGATCATCTTTGCCAATCGTCCCAAAAAAATATTTTGAAACAACGATATTCGTCGCAGTCTGCGTCCACGATTTTGGAACTTCAACTCCTTTCTGTTCAAATACAACCTCCCCTTTGGATCCTGAAATAACCGCGTCACGTTTTTCCCATTCGATCTCGTCATAAGGATGAACGCCTTCTTTGGTGAAAAAACGATCAACAGTAATCCCCTTTCCATAACGCTCGGTTTGCGCCGCGCGAGATTCCGATCCGCGAAAAGACAAGTACTTCTTTGCAACATGAATCAGATTGTTATCGATGAGCGTCACCTCAACGGCTTCGCGCACATCGGCAAATGTCGGCACACTGTGGCCATCAAACTGATGTGTAAGACGAGAAATGACTTGCGAGGTGATCTTCTCGCAAAGCGAAGGCTTCATGCCGGCGGCCAAAAGCGCGGCTCGAATGGAGTGTGTGAGTTTGCGAGCATCAAAATCTTGTTCTGATCCATCGCGCTTCCGTAACGATTTTACGGAGGTCATAAATTGCCAAACCGCGTCGGCCACATTGGTCGTGTCCAAGGAGGAAACTTGAACTTTAGAGATCGGTTGATCGGACATAAAGGAAGTAACAGAGGAGTAAAGTAACTGTTGGCGGTATTGTTTTGCGGTTTATGCTATGTCTCCGGGCCAGCGGACTCCTCGTCGCTGTTCCCTCCGACATAGCTCAAACCGCAAGAAGATTGACAGCACGCAGACATCAGCTCAAAACCAGACGTGTTGGTTTCAAAATGGGATGAGATATCGCTACAACGCGAGGACGGCACCGAGCCGTACACCGATGTACGGTGAGGTGACGACCGCAGCGTCAGCCGATAGCTCGCCCATTTTGTAAGCAACACAAGCAGACTAAAAACAATCCCGTTGGGATCATTCCTATTCACTCCTGGAAGGGTCTCTGGCCACGACGCCTTTCCCCACTACATATTGTGGTCACCTTTTATGATAGACCACTATATCTTGTGCGTCAAAGACCTGTTTATCCACACCTCAAAGCCCCATCGTTAGGTTGATTTTCATCGGAACGGGCTCGGTTTTACGAAAATTGACCGGGATCGCCTTGCGACCCGACAACCGATCTTCGTAAGCCAGCGCACCATATTTGAGGCCATATTCATACACGTCCCGCGTGATCTTCACGTCCTGCAAACAATACTCTTTAATTTTGTTGATCTCTCCCTGTTTCCACCACTCTACGGCCTGCAACCCATGGCCAGATTTATGCGCACCGATGGTCGCGCCGGCCACATCATCCAGTTTCAAGCGAAACCCGAGCGCTTTATGGATTTCTTCCAAAATATCGAGATTATTAAACTTGAGAAAATCCCCGCTGTAGTAGTTGTTCATGACAGGCAAATCAAACCCTTTGCTATTGTAACCAATCAATCGGCTGGCATGCTCGAATCGTCGCCAAAGCTGTGGCAATTCATTTTCTTCAAAGACTTCAAACGAATCAGTATCATAAAAATAGCATCCAATGACGCTCATACGCAGGGCCCGAAGATCACTAAGGGCGGCTGACTGGGTTTCGATGTCAAAAACGATTTCGCCGGAAGACATAGGGGAGAAACAAGAAGTAAGAAGACCGAGGGATCACGCGACCTATTCGAATTGTGCCGTTGCCGCCGCAGAAACGACGGCTTCACTGTACGTTGGATACGCATGGATGAGCGTTGCGAGCTTATCGATGGTGGCCCCCAGATGAATCGCAAGCGCGATCTCATGAATCACTTCGCCCGCGCGCTCCCCCATCATGTGACCGCCCAACACTTTGCGTGTTTTGGGATGAGCCACGATTTTCAATAATCCAAAACGCGCGTTGTCTGTTACCGATCGACCTAGGGAAGAAACATCAGCGCGACCAACCAAAACACGTTTGAACGCCTGTTGTGCTTCGGCTTGGGTGAGACCAACAGAGGCCACTTCAGGCACAACAAACGTACAACGCGGCACCACCCGTTCATCACTCTTGAGTCGCGTAGAGCGTTTCTTTTTGGCCACAAGCGCGGCGTTTGTGCCAGCCACCCAGCCTTCGTGATGTGCCGTGTGAGTAAACATCATTCCGCCAGCGACATCGCCCGCGGCAAAAATATTCGGCACGTTCGTCTTTTGTTCTTTGTTGGTTTCAATCTCCCCGCGTTTTCCCAAACGGATGCCTGCTTCCTCAACGGCCAAGCCTTTTGTACACGCGCGCTTGCCTGTTGCCACAAGCACCTGTTCAACCGCGTGCATAGATCGATTCCCCGCCACATCAACTTTGAGACCATACACTCCTCCCCCGCCATTAACAACTTCGACCACGCTTGCATTCGTGAACAATTCAATTTTCAATCCTTCAAGAGCTTGGCGGGCGAGTTTTGAAATCTCTTCGTCCTCGCGATGTAAAACCATGGGAGCGCTTTGCAACAAGACGACGCGCGTGCCGATCAAGGCAAAAAAGGTTGCAAGTTCACAGCCCACAGGTCCGCCTCCGATAATCGCAATCGCTTTAGGCTGACGTTTGAGCTTCATCGCATCCGCGCTTCCCAAAAATTTTACGCTGTCGAGTCCGGGGATGGGCGGAATAAAATCCACAGAACCTGTGGCAATCACCACCGATCGAGCCTGAACCTGAGATGCTCCGACCTCAACGATGTGGTCATCCACAAAAGATGCTTTTCCAAATTTCACCTCCACCTTCATGGATTTGAGAATTTTTTCATAACGCGCGCCGCGCTCGCCATCCCCAGTGATCGCGTTCACTACGGACTGGCGGTAGCGCATTATTTCGGAAAAATCAAAAGAAACCTGGCCAAGTTGCACACCAAACTCGCGGGCATGTTGGGCTTGGCGATACACTTGTGCAGCTTTGAGCAAAGCCTTGGATGGAACGCAGGCATCGTTGGGACATTCTCCACCAAGTCGTCCAGCTTCGACCAAACAGACACTCGCTTCCTGCGCTCGAGCGGCTTCAACCGCAGAAAACCCAGCGGCGCCAGAACCAATAACCAAAACATCGTAGGAAGGAATTTTAGACATAGAAAAAATTAGGCTCCTCCAAATACTTCTTTCGCCACATTCCACAATCGATCATCGCCATGCGTTTTAAGGAGCGCCCACCACTCCGCTCCCCACAAATAAACTTCCGGCAAGTGCGTGTCTTTCACAAACTGGAGATTATTATCAAACATTTGAGCATCAAATGATTGATACCACTGAGCCAGTGTACGCTTTTCGCGCGGTTCGGGAAACCAGGGTTCAGCTTGCAGTTCTGAAATAATCACTTTGGAAACTCTTTGCTGAGCGAGTTGCGCGCGCACATAATAATACTCCGGCGAAAGGGGATACATGAAGTAGCCGAACAAATCATTCCAGGTGAGCCGATACATCGAGACCCCCAAAATATCCGCCTCATCGGTCTCGGTCGACCATGGACCAATCTCTCCGCTCACGGTGACCTGGATGGGCCGAGCCGGATCAAGCTTTCGCACGGCCTCAACACGCTCTCTAAACTGAGCCACGGTCATGGTGGGACATGTGCCAAACGGAAAGAATGGTTCATTTTCCACCTGCCAGCGCTCAACGGCGCTCGAATCTTTATACCGCGTGACAACGGTCGTGATCATATCAATAGCCGCTCTCTGCTGTTCATTGACGCCCAAAACTTCCGCCCAATCTGGCACATAGCACTCCGGCCAGCGTGGCACCTTCGTCCCAACGACAAGGGTGAGTTTGACGTTCATAGCCTGAGAATACGCAACCAACTGATCCAAAAGCGCAAAATCATACGATCCTTTTTCCCGCTCAATCGACGACCAATACACGGGCAAGCGCACGGAACGAACTCCTAAATCCTCGATCAAAGAGCGATAGGTCTGGGCCGCATCTAAACCAAGTTGCCCGGCATACTCCGTTGAAAAAGTGATGCCATAGCGGGTTGGTTCAAGCTGGGGATGGTCCAAACGGTTGTGATAAAGCCAATACAGCACAAAAACTCCAAGGAAAAAAATCCCAAACAATACGAAGGAAAGCCAGTAACGACGCTTGGTGGCCATGAGCTCTAAATTTCTTCGCGCTTTTCGCGCAAGAAAGCAAACCAACTTTCAATCACATCAATGGTTGCCTTAAACGGAGCTTCAATAATGAAATCAAAGAAGAAAAGGAAGATGTTGACACGTGGTGCGCGCAGAGCGATCCATCGGCCAACGCGAACGATCGGCAAAAAAATCATATCTCCCAAAATGCCAAAAAAACCGCCCGATGAATCCATCACCAGATACTCGCGGCGCGTGTTGCGAATGCGCAAGCCAAAATACGCCACAAGAGAAAGAAAGAAGAGGAAGAAAAAAATGGAAAGACTATTGAACCCGAATGCGTAAAGCCCCCACGCAATGACCACAACCGTCAGAGCGAAAAAGATAAGATAAAGCAAATTGAAAATCGCAAACAACGGCCCGCTTCCCCATGGGCGACGTTGTTTGAATAAAAACGTTTGCTCCTCTCCCACTTCCAAAAAGGCGTGGGCTTCTTCGAGCACCATCTCGGTATTCTTCTTTTTCGGAATGCGCACGGTCAGTCCAATAAACGCCAGCAGAAGTGGTGGGAACAAAATGTTCACGGCCAGCGGAAGATAATCCGTCGTCTGAAGTAAGAAGACCTCATAGGGATACTCAACTAAAAACGCCAAGATGGACTTGGTTAGAAGCAGAAAAAATGCCGCGCGCACCACCGTTCGGCTCAAGCGCGAACGAAAGGTTTTATAGCGTTCGCTTGCCGCGGCCGTGAGCGCCGCGTCAAGCGTGTTGAGATCGCGGGATTCGACGGCGGACGCAAACGCCTCGGGATGATCCTTGGCAATGTCGCCAATGACATGGAAAACCATGCTGTGCCGGCGGACAAAACGGAAAACCGCCTCCGCTGCCGGGTTGGTAATCTGCTCGTCGATCGAATGCATCACCGTGTTCAAACTCATCGCCACTTCGCTCACGGCCTGATCGCCCGCATTGGCGGTTCGCCATTTGGGATAATAAAGCGTCAACAAACGATATCGTAGAGTGGCCCGATTGGACTTCAAAACCGCTCGATGAACCGCAATATAGAGTTGCAGATCCTGATCTTTGGGATCGATCAGTGCGGTCTCAAATTGCACCCGCTCTTTGAGCGCTTGATACGCAAAACTCGCCATGGATTCATCCACACACGGCGGAGCCACTTGATATTCAATTTCGGTTGAAAGCGCATCAAGCAACCACGCATAACCGTTTTGTCCATCTTTGGTATCTTCTTCCAAACTTCCAAACATTCGCTTGTACTTTTCCAAAACTGTTGCGACGACGTCCGCTTGTTGGTTCGGGATGGTTTTGTTGGGCAGATACTTTGCCCAAATAAGCTCACGCAACAACTTTAAGGCAAGCTTGCTTGAATCGATCTCTCCCAATCGGCGCTTGAGGATTCGCCGAATAGCGTTGCGACGCAACAAATGTTCATCGTCGTATTCAAGCGTATTGCGCACCGTTTCATAAACCGAAGCGGCGACGGCAATCGTGTCGGAAACTTTGATGACATCCTCCTGCGCTTCATCGGTCTCGGGCGATTGCATCTGCACGATCGTATCGATCAAATGTTGAAGAGTGGTGTTCATACGATAAGAGGGAGTGGATGAATCTCGCTTTTTCTTCCTAAAACGAGGTCTTCAATGCGATAGGTGCCGTGTGTGGGAGCCTCCACATATCCGTTCCAAGCCATTCGCGCCATTCCACCGGAGTCAATCCAATCGAATAACCATTCGCTCGTGTATTTTGGATCATTTTGTGGAACTCCGCCACCCACATAATCCAACCATACGCGATTAAATTCTTCCTGTGAACCAATCGGAGGCGCCATAATAATGGCAATCCCAAGCCCGCAGTAAAACGACAACTCACTTGGTTTGGTCCACAGCAAGTCGGTTGTTGAGAGCAGATCGTTGAACCCGGAAAAATAGGCTGAGCGGGATTGAAATTCCGGCACGCGCACCCATGCACCCAATAGCTTTTTTAATCCGCACTCCTCCACCGCGTCACGATAAAATCGCGCGGCGTCTTTGCGTACACCTGCAACGAGATTCAGACGAATCTTCTGTTGGGCAATTTTGCTTTTCAGACTCTTCAAAAGAAGCACCCCAAGTTGGCGCTGAGCCCCGGCCCCTCCAACGCTATACGTGAGCGTCAGTGGATGGTCGCTCGAAGCGAGGCGGCATCGGGCTGGACCCAGCTCCGCGTTCAAAGCCCTGGCATACCGCTGTCCAAAAATCCCTCCAGGATCCAAATTGCACAGACGCTGACAAAGAGCATCTTTAAGGGTTTCGGCCTGTGGGCCTCCAATCAACTCTTTCGGCAAGGGAAAACCGGTCAAAAAGATGTTTTCTTCGCGCACGCCATACAACTTTAATCGCTCAACCACACGACCGTTGCTTGCTACATATTTGATTCGGCTGCGTTGCGGATCGAGCGGCGCCCAACTGCGCGAAATGTCTGCATCCGTCGTCACACAATAAATGTCGCCGGGATACTCAAACGCATCGGCAAAAAAAGCCGGGATGAAAAAAGTCGTAATGAGCGGTTTCGGATCTTTGGAAAAAAGCTCGACCAGGTGGCGGCCAAATCCCTTTTTGATCAAATGATAAATTTGCCGCACCTGTAAATTGGGACGAGAAAGGTCGCGACGCGGATAAAAATCGGGGATCTCCTGCCAACGGTCGAGCGCTTCAAAAAGAAGCCCGCCCACGACCGGCAGGGGTTTCATGCGAGAAATCGTCTCGTAAAGTTTACGGCTGTCGCGCCAAATTTTGCGATCGCTTTCAGGGATCCCATCGTAATCGTTCGCCGAAAGAACCTCGCCATTAGAGAGATCCTTCAAAGCATATGCCGCGCGCGAATGTCCGTATCCCATGTTGACGTCTACCACCCAAGCGTCGCGATGGCCATTTTTCTGATGCAGGTGCTCGGACATAGCGGTCAAAAGAACAAGCGTTCCTTGGAAGTCTCAATGACCTTGAAAGCCTCATCTGCAGTATCAACGATCTGGATGATTTCCAAATCTTTTTCAGAAACCGTTTTATATTGTTTTAACAAAGAGGACTTCACCCAGCTCATCAATCCGCCCCAATACTCCTTCCCGACACATAGAACCGGCGTCTTTTGCATTTTCCCTGTCTGAATCAGAGTCACAATCTCAAAAAATTCGTCCATCGTCCCGAATCCGCCTGGAAAAAACACATACGCTTGCGCAGAAGCGGCCATCATCACTTTTCTGGAAAAGAAATAATGGAACGCATGGCCGCGTGTGACAAATTTGTTGAGCTGTTGCTCTTTAGGAAGCTGAATGTTAAAGCCCACAGAAACGCCCCCGCCGCGCTTGGCTCCTTTGTTGGCGGCTTCCATGATACCGGGACCTCCGCCAGTAATGACGGTGTAACCGGCTTTAGCCGAACGAAACGCCACTTCCTCTGCGATCTGATACCACGGACTCTCTGGTTTGATGTGCGTGCCTCCCCAAAAAGTAACCTCGCGCGAAGTCTCGCTAAGCAGTTGAAACCCATCAACAAACTCCGCCATAATGCGGAAAATACGCCAAGAAATCTGATGAATGTCTGTGGGTTCGGATTGGGTTCGCTCCTCCTCTGCCGTAAGTGGGATGCGGCAATAAGGTAACGACTGAGACGACTCGCGTTGGTGATGGTCTTTCTTCAGCATAGTGAAAATATTTTAGCACACCTTGGCTCATTTGAGACCACAGCGGTTTTCCCCGAGCTCTGGACAAATTCCTGGGACTTCTGTACTCTTCCCCTTACTTACTTCTTTCTTCTGTCTTCTTACTTCTTCTTCCTATGTCCAAATCCTGCATTATCACTGGCAAAAAAACGACCGTCGGCAACTGGGTTTCCCACTCCAAGCGCCATGTCAAGCGAAAGATGTTTGCCAATCTGCAAACGCGCCGACTGCTCAACCCCCCCACCGGCCGCATGGTCGAAGTAACGATCTCCAACCGCGGACTTCGCACCCTCAAAAAATGGGACCGCGAGGGGAAAACCTACGATCTTGCCAAAATCAAAAAAGCGGGAGGACTCGCCTAAAAAAACCGGCCTCGGCCGGTTTTTTGGTTCTATACAATCTCCATGAGCTTCTGTTTAAGACCACCGAGCCCTTGTCCGCTTTGGGCGCTGATCCATACAAACGGCTCGTCTGAAAGCCTCTGTTCTATTTGCGATCGAATCGAGGCAGTCGTGGTATCCATTTTATTGAGCACCAGCAGATACGGACGATTAACGATCCCGAGACGTAAAAGAATATCGCGCACGACATGAAAGTGCTGAAACAAATGAGCATCCCCCGCATCAAGCACGATCAACAACACGTCAGCATCAACAGCCTCCGAAAGCGTCGAGGTAAAGGCCTTAATGAGTTCTGGAGGAAGTTGTTTGATAAATCCGATGGTGTCGGACACCAACACCGTCCGCCCACTTTCTGGAAAATACAACTTCCCCACCCGCGTATCAAGCGTGGCAAACAACACATCAGCCGCATATTCCTTTCGGCCGGTCAGAGCATTAAGCAGGGTTGTCTTTCCCGCATTGGTGTAACCGACAATGGCCACGGTTTGAAGCGATTGTCTTTTGCGCGAGGCGCGTTGCAAGGCACGGCCTCGCTCATAAGTGGCAAGCTTCTCATTGATGCGCCGCTCTTTTTCTTTCAAATGTCGCCTCATGCGCTCCGTGTTTGTTTCCCCAATTCCGCTGGTTCCAATACCGCCCCCTTGACGAGACAGCTCCATGCCCATTCTAAAAATGCGCGGGCCCATGTGATGAATACTTGCCAGTTCAATTTCAAGTCGCGCTTCTGCCGTCTTGGCATGCTTGGCAAAAATCTTTGGAATCAAATCAATACGATCCCAAACTTGTACCTTATATTTGCGCAAGGTCTCGGAAATCTCGTACGTCTGTCGCGGTTTGAGCTCGCCGTTGATGATCACCAAATCGGCACCAAGACGTTTGGCTTCTTCACCAAGTTCTCCAACCTTGCCGGTTCCGATATACGTCTTGGGATGAGGAGCAAATCGTTTCTGCCAAGTTTTGACAACTACAATTCCCCCGTAGGTATTTACGAGTTCTTCAAGCTCGGCCAGACGATCAAACGCATGCGCTTTAAGCATGCGCGGATGAATGAGATCGATAAGAATGGCTTTGTGTTGGGTCATGATTTTATTATAAAAACGGGACCACGCGTCCCGTTTTTATTTTGTCTATTTAGAGGACAGCGTCTTTTGCTTGCTTAGCAACACGGAACTTGACGACCGTCTTTGCCGGGATTGAAATGCTCTCTCCGGTCATTGGGTTGCGACCCGTGCGCGCGGCGCGCTGTTTTTTGACGAGTTTCCCAAGGCCTGGAAGGTTGAATTCTCCATGAGATTTCACCTCGCGGTAGGCCATCTCAACGAACTTGTCCCATGCCTCGGAAGCTTCTTTCTTCGAAACTCCCATCATTTCAGCCATCGTGTTGACGAACTGGCTTTTGGTCATCTTAGCCATAATGTGGAAAACTTAAGTTTTACTGGATAATGTTAGCACAAGGGATCAAATAGGGGAAGAAGTGGCAAACCACTTCCGCGCATTTTCCAAATCAACTTTGATCATCTCGGTCATAACCTCATTGCCTGGAAAAGGGATCAGATCCCTTATTTTTTCGTATAAATCAACGGAAATATGCTTCCCAGTAAAATCAATATCTTTCTGGCCCACCAAGTGGACTTCCATCTTCAAATTGTAACCTGTTCGCCCATCGTTGATGCAAATAAGCGCTTGGTACCGCTGACCGTCCACTTCCGCTTCTCCGACATAAACACCAAGAGCTGGAATGATAGCTCCCTGTTCGACCGCGACATTTGCCGTGGGACAGCCGAGTTGAGCGGCAATACCCTCGCCCTTTTCGACTCGCCCATGAAAAGACAATGGACGCACCATAATGCTCCCATATAACAACAGGGAGGTATTTTTATCAAGAAGACGATTTTCCCAAGGCGCGCAGATGCGTAAGCGCCCGTCGAAGCACAGGCACCATATCCGGGTAGCTCGACTCTTTCAAAAGGCCAGCCATAGGAACCCATTTGGCCGCGAGGACATGCTCTTGTGGATCTGGATGCAAGTTGGCGTTTCCTGGCGTCTCAAAAAGAAAGTAATGGATATCTTTATGGATAAGCTTGCCTTTTTTTTGATAGCGATCACGAAACCAAATATCAATCTTGCCCAACTCCTCAAGCAATCGCACTTGTTCCAATCCCAACTCTTCAAGCGTTTCGCGCGCGGCCGCTTCTTCCACCGCTTCATCGCCTTCCACATGTCCTTTGGGAAACGCCCACTTGCCATAAGGATCCTGCATCATGGCGATCCAAACCTTTGTCCCTTTACGTTTGAATACAATCCCGCCAGCCGAGACCTCGCGCTCGGCTGGTTCTTTTTTATTTGGCGCTTTTTTGAGTGGTCTCTTTTTGAGCGTCATACGTTCCGAGTAGAACCTTCAAAGCGACTTCTAGTTGCGGATCCTTCTTCTGTTTAAACTCTTCAAGAGTAAACGGAATTTCAATGTCAGGGGTGATGCCTTTTTCATTGATTGACCGACCTTTTGGAGTATACCACGCCGCTGTCGTCACTTTGATCGCGGAACCGTCATCTAATTCACGATAATCTTGTACCGACCCCTTTCCGAACGTCTGTGTCCCTACCAATTTAGCAAAACCATAATCTTGGAGCGCACCCGAAACGATTTCCGAAGCGGAAGCACTCCCGCCATTGACCAAAATAACGGTTGGGATGCCCGTCAGAAGCGGGGCCTTTACGCCATTGAAGGTATGGGCATCCGATTTGGATCTTTCAATCACCACCGGCTGAGAGCCAATCCATGATGAGGCCACATCAATAGCACTGGTGAGCAGGCCTCCGGGATCACTGCGCAGATCAATCACAATTCCACGCACATTGCTCGTCAAAATTTCTTGGACCGCTTTAGAAAAAAGCTCGGGGGTATCGTGATTGAACGTGCTGATGGAAATGCGCATGATGCGCTGATCATCCAATTTCCACTTGACGGAATCCACGACGATCTTATCGCGTGTGATCTTCACCTCTGTCGCGGCTTCGAGTCCGTCGCGGCTGATAAGCAAAGTCACGTCTGTTCCCTTTTCGCCACGAATGAGCGACACCGCTTCCTCAACGCTCATGTCGGTCGTGTCTTTAGCATCGATTTGAACAATCCAGTCGCCAGGCTGTAATCCCGCCTTTTCTGCCGGAGAACCAGCCAACGGGGCAATCACGACGAGTTTGTCATCCTTCGCGCCAATTTCTGCCCCAATGCCGCTAAATGATCCTTCAAGATTGGCCGTAAACGCCTTGGCTTCTTCCGGATCGAAAAAAACAGAGTACCGATCATGCAAACCAGAAACGACGCCTTTAAGCGCACCGTAGTAAAGATCTTTATCAGAAACCGGTTGCTTATAAAATTCATCCTTCGCATAATTCCACACGTTCCAGAACTGCGCGAAGTCCACATCCTTGGAAAGATCGCCTGGAGCGCCCCCTTGGCCGAGCACATGGCCCTCGCCTTGTGGCACGAGCTTGCGCGTGGCGCGAGCATCACCGAAAAAAAATCCCACGACAAAAGCGAGGACGATGGCAAGGGTTCCAAACAAGACGGGAAATGTTTTTGGCGTACGCATCATGACCCATAGAATACTCCTGTGCACACCGAGCGTCAAAGCTTGTTGGGCGGACTCTTTTACCGTAAAATCGTTGATACCTATGTTGTCCCGCTTTTGGAGGCCTATTCTTTTTTTCACCTTCGTGTTGGCTTTTTTGATAAGTGCTCCTTTGGTTGTTTTGTATACCGCGGGATATCGCTACCACCCTGGTTCTGGAAAAATCGTCCAGACCGGCATTGTGAGCGTGAGTTCACTACCGAAAGGAGCAACCGTATGGATTGATGGACAAGAGCGCAAAGAGCACACTCCCGCGGTCATTGATGATGTGTGGCCGGGTGCACATCTCATCCGCGTGGAAAAACCCGACTACTCCTCTTGGCAAAAAACACTTGATGTCGTGAGTCGCCAAAGCATCTTTGCCTCCAACATCGTTTTATTTTTGACAGAACCTCCTACGAGTCAGCCTGCACCCAAAGATTTTGAACAATCTCTCGTGCATGGTCAAACGGGGACGGTTGCTTTTTTTAAAAAAATTACAGGCGGCTATGAAATCTGGGGAAAAAAAATAGATAACGATCTTGCACGTATCGCTCTCATTTCAACAACGGATCCAAGCCGGTTGAAAAAAGGACTCTGGTCCCAGGATGGGCGCTATCTCTTTGTGGCTGATTCCATCGTCGATATCCAAACACGCAAGATCATCCGAACTTTGAACAACGGAACGACGATGGTGTTTGATGCGCGGGCAAACGAACGAGGGTATCTTTTGGATGACAAAAAGGTGAGCGAAGTGGATTTCCTCACGGGGGCCACAACCCCTCTTCCCTTCTCGGCAATGGCTATCGCCTCCAATGGAAATGACCGTCTGCTCATCCAAAACACCGCTGACCGTAGTATCCTTTCCACGATGAATCCGGACGGCATCGCGAGTATTCTGGCTTATCTCCCAATCGGTTCATATCGTTTTGTCCCTGCACCCGACCCCTATCTTTTAGTCGAAGACACGTTGCGTGGCCGTGTGATTTTGATTGACCCTCGCGAAAAAACCGAACCGATCCTCCTGAACAGTGACGCGACCGAGTGGACGTTTGATGAATCTACTCATGGACTTCTGTTTACCGATGGTTTTGCGATCGAGCGCTATGACCCTTCCACTCACAATCGTGTCACGGTGACGCGACTCAGCCAACCCATTCATGATCTGCATTGGTACGCACAAGGCAAAGTCGTTGTATTTGAAACGGGCGGAAATGTGTACGCCCAAGAACTCGACCGGCGCGGGGAGATTAATAAAACAACTCTTGTGGAAGGGTTGAGAGTCGCGGATTATTGGTTTGAAGAAGACGGAGCGTGGATCGCAGGAATAACGAAAGAGGGGGGCGGATTCAGAAAACGTCTGCAACGGTAACTGGATGACGTAAAGAAAAGACCTCATAAATACCTTGTCTCCGGGCCAGCGGACTCATCGCCGCTGTTCCCTCCGACAAAATATTTATGAGGTCTAAAAGATGATTGGTGAATTGACTACTTAAAGTTCCACAAAGCTGTTATCACCGACCACTAACCGATGGCCGGTTTTTGGATGGGTGCGTTTATAATCAACGAGTGTGGCATTGAGTCCGATAAGCGAATTTACAATGCGCCGAGTCGTATCAATAATCGCTCCATCAAAAATGATTGAATGCTCAACCTCGGTTTGTTTTACTTTAACCTTGTTTCCGATGGCCGTGTACGGCCCGATATAAGAAGAAGTGATCTCACAATTTTCTCCAATCACGACCGGACCGCGAATCAAACAATCCGGACTCACGCGCGTCCCCTTGCCGATGCTCACTTGCCCCTGAATTTGAGCCGCTTCTGGCACATCGCACTCGATACAAAAATACTCGCGCGGTAAATCGTCCATGATAAGCGCATTACCCTCGATGAGAGCATCGGGCGTGCCGGTATCTTTCCACCACCCGGTAATTTCTTCATGGCCGGTTTTGCCATTTTGAATATACCAACTGATGACATCTGTGATTTCGTATTCTCCTCGGGCGGACGGTTCGATGGTTTTGAACGCGCTAAAAAACTGGTCGTCGAACAGATAGATGCCGGTCACGGCAAACGGTGAGGGGGGCTGGGCCGGTTTTTCAATCGTACGCACGAGCCGTCCGTGTTCATCAAACTCTGGCACGCCGAACCGTTGGGGATCTTTCACGCGCGAAAGCGCGATCATACAATCGAGCTGTTCGTTTTGAAATCGATCAACGAATTTTTTAATGCTTCCCAAAATGATGTTGTCGCCAAGAAAAAACAGGAAGCGTTCCCCGCGTAAATGCTCTTCCGCGTTTGCAACGACGTGAGCAAGCCCCTTGGCTCCTCCGCGCTGTTCGACATATTTGAAATGCGCGCCATACGCGCTTCCGTCTCCAAGGGCGTCGGCCATGAGTTGGACTTCGCCGGGGTTGACGTTGATGATGATATCCGTGATGCCGGCGTCGATAATTTTTCGGATCGGAAACAAAAGCATTGGCTGATTGGCAAGCGGAATCAGATGCTTGTTGCGGGTCCACGTGATAGGGCGCAGACGGGTCGAATGCCCGCCAGCGGCAATGAGGGCTTTCATAGAATGAAACGGTCGAGTGACCCCATCAAGGCAATCGAGAGCAACGTAGCAAAGAGCCCCGACGGCGTCAAATTGACCGAATCTCTTTTCTCTGATATATCTTCGTGCGCGGATCATGATGACCGCCAACTTCCCTACTCGGAGGATCCATGCCCCCTTCTCTTTCTCTTCAAGACGCCCGGGATCGCCTGGGTGATCGCGCCGTCATCTTCCTCGAACCCGCCGACTTCGTCGACGCCAAGGTGGCGGCCGGCAGGGAAGCCGAGCTCTGGGTGTTCGACCTCGCGACCGGGCAAATCCGGCGTGGCGACGGCAAGTTCCATGCGCTCGGCGTCGTGGCCCATCCCGGCGGCTGGAATCTGGGCGCCGTCATCGAGGAGCCCAACACCGCGTCACCCGCCGAAGGTCCACACATCGTCGGGCACATCGTGGTCGACGTGAACCCGCGAGGATTCGTGCGCGTACGCACGGCCAAGGGGCTCAACGGGCCTGTCATGGAACTCAAACCCAGCTCGCTTTCCAAGGGTGAGCTGGAAGCCTCGGGGGGCGCGCCCGATGGCATCGTCGAGGCCAACCCCCAGCGGATCGTCGGCACCATGGCGGTCTTCCGCAACGACGTGGACTTCCCGGACGAAGAGGGCATGATGCCCCGCGAGTTCGTCGCGCAGTCGACCGACGGCCGCTCCATCGCCGCGGTCGCGAAGCTCGGCCTGCTCTCCTGAACCCTTCTCAAGCGGGTTCTTTTTTTATAAAGACCTCTCTAATAAAAAATCGCACACGGCGTGTGCGGTTGAGGCGAAATGATCGGCCCTCGGATGAGGAACAATCAGATGAGCAGTGAGGCGATCGCGCGCAGGTGCCCATTGATGAGGCCGCAGTCGCGCATCTGACGCCAAACCATGAGGGACACCCAGGCGAAGTTCTCGGGCTGGCCGGTTCTCTGGATCTCGCCATCGACATCGTCCGGGTCCTTCACTGTGATGACGCCGTAGCGGTTGACCTTCTCGAAGAAGCGTCCACCATCTTCGACCGCTCCCTGCCACAGAGCGCTCCGGGCCCAGTCGGGCAGGTTGTGATGGTCCATGGCCACATCGGCGAATGGGACTGGTTTGAAGCCTTGCCCCTTGTCGTCGAGTTCGCCAGCAAGCGCGCGGCGATGCTGTTCGAGTTTACCCGGCGAGAACTGGATGGGCGGCCCGGCCAGCACGCGCGTATTGACGCCGTCCAGATTGATGCCGACGTTGCCGGGCTCGGCAAACATCTGCACCAGCAGGAACCGATCGGCGCTCGTGGAACCCTCGGCCAGAATGAGGCCGACGTGGCCGTTGGGCTGGAAAAACATCGGCTGGCCCCATGTCCCCAGCAGGTAACGAACCACGCGGAGGCCCCCGACCCGAAAGAACAAGCCAAAGCGATGCATGATCTGCACACCGCTCTGGTCAGGCATGATCCAGTCGGGCGAGAGCCGATCGAGGCCACAGATCTCGATATTCATGGCGAGCTGCTCTGCCCGCGCACGAGCCCAGACCTCGAAGTCCTCGAACTCGTAAAACATCCGAGTCATTTTCGCTCCTTCTTGTTTCTATAACAAGAAGATCATCCTACCCACAGGCAGGGGATGAGTCAACTACAAAGCTTTCTTCGCCTCCGCGTACTTTTGTATTGTGTCGCGAAGCGCTTCTTGGACTGGTCGCATCGTGATTCCAAATTGTGCGAGTCGGGTGTTCGCCAAAAAATTATTTGATCGTCCTTTTTTCGCTAGCCCTTGCGTCACGAGTTCCTCATTGGAAATCCACTCGCAGGTGTGCGCGGGATCCACAAGCTCCTTATAGAGTCCCATAAGCTCGCGATGCTTCATCGTGCCGGGATTGGTCACATGAAAAATTCCTGTCGCTTTCTTCTCAAGGAGCTGATGAAACACGGAAATCATGTCGTCAATGATCGTCACGGAATTTTCGACATCGATAATCTTTGGATATGTGGCCAGCTTATCAATCAAATTTCCCCCCGCCGGTTTCCAATCAATGGGCATCCGGATGCGCGCGATCCCGACATGCGGAAGCGTTGAGAGAACGAGATCAGCCGCCCATTTACAACGCGAATACACGGGAGCGGGATTTCCAAAATCTTCCTCGCGCCACGCGCGGTCTTCATGAGGCGAGTCGCCATAAAAAATACACCCCGAACCCATGTGCAACAGATACACTCCCGCGTCCGCACAGGCTTGCGCGAGTAGGATAGGCATCATCGTGTTGCCCGCGATGGTCTCGATTTGGTGATCTTCACACCAATCCACATTGGGATGGCCTTTAACGCCTGCGGCATTGAGCACAACTTCTGGTTGGTGCTTGCGAATTTCATCAAGCGCATCATGTTTGCTGTGAACGTGAGCTGTTGAAACAACCGCCTCATCGCCCCAGACGTCTTTGCAACGATTCCCAATATACCCGTTTCCGAAAATGAGGATTTTCATACTTAAAAGGAGAGAGGACAGGTTCAAATGAGTCAGGAGGGTTATCTTAAAAGATACTGCTGTTCGTAATACTGCTGATACGCGCCAGACCGGCATCGGTTCAACCAGGTCTGGTTCGTTTTATACCACTCAACCGTTTTTGCCAACCCATCTTCAAACGAAGTCGCCGGCTCCCATCCCAATTCCGTACGAAGCTTCTGCGAGTTCAGGGCATAACGGCGGTCATGGCCGGCTCGGTCCTTCACGTACTCAATGTGCGATTCATCGCAACCAAGAAGTTCTAGCAATTTGTGTGTGATCTCCAGATTGGGGACGCGGTGGCCGGTGCCAATGTTATAGGCCTCTCCGACATTTCCTTTCTGGGCGATCAGATCGATCGCGCGGCAATGATCGAGCGTATAAATCCATTCACGAATCTGCATACCGTCCCCATAGACCGGCACACGCTTCCCGTCCATCAGGTTACAGGTAAAAAGCGGAATCAGTTTTTCGGGAAACTGAAACGGACCGAAAAAATTCACCGAATGCGTCATGATCACAGGCACCCCGAAGGTCACATGATACGCGTGGCACAAATGATCCGCCGCCGCTTTGGAAGCCGAGTACGGACTGCGCGGTTCAAAGGCGCTGTGCTCATCTGACTCCCCTTCCATGACCGCGCCATACACTTCATCGGTCGAAATATGAATGAAGCGCGGGACGTTAAACTTTTTTACCGCCTCAAGAAGCGTATACACGCCGTAAATATTCGTATCAATAAACGCGCGCGGATCCAAAATCGAACGGTCCACATGCGTCTCGGCCGCGTAGTTAATGATGAGATCCACGCCTTTTGAAACAATTGCCTCAATCGCTTGCGGGTCGGCAATATTGCCTTTCACGAATGTATAGCGCGAATCGTCCTGTACATCAGACAAACTTTCCAGATTGCCGGCATAGGTGAGCGCATCAAAACTGATGACCTGCACGTCATCATAATTTTTGAGCAAATAATGAATCATGGTAGAGCCCATGAATCCCGCTCCGCCGGTCACAAGAATTTTCATAGAGCCAAATAGGCCTTGACCTTATCCCATCCGGCGATGGCTTGTCCATCCCAAATGGTTCCATCGGCAATGGCTTGATCAATGGCCTCCGCCGTCATTTCTATGACATCAATCTCTTCCATGGTATCCAATTGTTGACCAACGGGATGGATATTTCTGGCTAAAAAAATACACGCCTGCTCTTTAGAAAATGCCGGCGCCGTCGCAAACCATCCCAGATTGATAAACGTATCCGCCGCATAGCCCGCCTCCTCCCGCACTTCGCGTCTGGCCGCTTCTTCAGGACTCTCCCCTTGTTCGATCGAACCTTGAGGGGTTGAAATGGTGATTCGATCAAACAGATAACGATACTCGCGAATCATCACAAAAGTGTGTTCGTCTTTTTGGATAAAAACATCCACGGCTTTGTCTCCGTACGCATTGGCGTGATACCAATACGTCCCTTTCTTCCTGTTCTCTGTTTCAAAGGCATCTTGCAAAAATCGCAAGTGCTCATTTTCAATGATCGTTTTTGTGCTCAATGTTTTCCAGCTCATAAAGCTTGCTTGATTTTCGTCGCTACCGCATCAAGAGCTTCCGCACTCATCGATGCATGCGCCCAGGGCATGTGACCGTCATTAAGGAATCGCGGGATAATATGAAAATGGGTATGAGGCACGCTCTGGCCTGATGCCTCACCGGTATTAGTGACCGTATTAAACCCATCGGCTCCAACCGCTTTGACGATCGCCGGCGCGAGCAGACGCACCACACGTAGAACCTGAACCAAATCCTCTTCAGAAGATTCCAGCACGTTAGGTTGTTCGTTTTTTGGAACGACAAGCGTGTGGCCGGGATTCACGGGGTTGATGTCGAGAAAAGCGATCATATGATCATCTTCGTAGACAATGCGCGCAGGAATTTCTCGCGCGATAATTTTGGAAAAAATGGATGACATAATTCATGCAGACCTCTGCAAAAATCTAATGTCGGATGAGATTCCAAACAATAAGAGGCACAAAGAAAACCAAAACGGTAACAAGCACGCGGAGAGCTCCTAATCCTTGGCCGGAAGCCCACGTTACCACAGACACGAGCAGGCCAAAAGCGCCGATGAAAATCATTTGCACCCAGGGTCGGTCCACATACTCTTTGACCGTCAGACTCCACCAAATCCCAAAAAGCAAACTCGCCAGAAGAAACACGTGTACCGAGAACGTGCGCGAGACGAATCCGGGCCGAAGCAAATCTAGAAACCAAAAACAAACGTATGCCACAAAGGAGACATAAAATCCTGTTTTCGCGAGCGTGGCTTGTGTCTGTTGGTTCATCGCCATAAATCTTCCCATGCAAATGGCTTGCGCGTAAAGGTGGCATTGATCTGCTTGACCACCAGCTTCGCGCCGAACGCTTTGATGTCAGGCAACGAAAAAGCAAATTTCCAAGACGAGGCATTAAACGCCAATTTTGCGGTGTCAAAATCAACCGTTTGAACAAACCAGCCGTTCTGCTGACGAGGAGGTTCGTAGCTCGTTAAGATAAAGGCTATCCCTTGCTTAGCCGGCTGTGTGTAGGAACGGATCGCGACCGGATCCGGCTCAAAATAGGCCGATGCGCTAAACGCCGCCGGTCCGTCGAAAAAAACTTCCACATCGCCCTTGGGAAACGTCATTGGAGAAAACGTTCCCGGAGTCTCAAAGGTGAACAGATGGTAAGGCGTTGAAAGCGAGAATACTTGCTTGCCAAACGTGATGTTCTGCACACCCGCACCGTGGCGGGTTTGTCCTTGGAGTCTGGGAGAGGCCGTCCAAATTTGCACAGATTTTGGCGGTTCCCGATAGCCGATCTCATCGCCTAAATACATCCCGCGAACAAAAACGACTTTTTGCTGCGTTGTGGTGATACGACGAAAAAAAATGTCGCGACTCGCGCTCAACACAAGTTTATACACCCCCTCTGACAATCCCGGAGCATTCATCTTCAAAGTCGTAAGTGACGAAGACTGAGCGTCCGAACGCATGTTGCCATCATCATTGGCTCTGACATCCGCCACTGGCTCTCCGTGTTCATTAAACACCGTAATCGTTACGGGATCTGCGCCCTCATCACGATTCATATCCATATACGAAAACGTAAAGTCGAGCGTTTCGTTTTTGATGTACGTTTTCATTTCATGCGTGCCGCGCAAACTGGCATCAATCGTTTGCTCAGCGGAAGAAGCGATATAGCCGGCCAAACGATAGGGGACGAGAAAATCCGCGCGATAGACCCCGACACGATCACGCGAGGGTGGATTGGCAAAAAAAGCCTCAAGCGACGGATAGATTTTTTCTTTTTGATACAACGTCAGTCCTTGGCCTTTCACCTGATCCCATCTCAACTGGTCGATGAGAAGATTTTGCAGGGGTTTGAGATCGTAACTCTCTGGTTTCGTTTGCGTGAGACCTCCGAACTCCACAATCGGCACCCCTTCATTCTTAAACCAGATTTCAAAGGAAGCGGTATCGAAGTGACGATGAGGGTGGACGAAAAAAAAGACGGGGTCATCCAAAAGCGACTGCACCCAAGTGCCGTTCACGCGCTCGGGCGACTCGACGCGACTCTCTGGCGAAAGACTATCGAGATAAGGGGAGCGGTCGTGCACGCCATGAGAGACGACAAAGACTCCGCTTGGTACCAACTCAATCTGCGCAAGCCAAAGAAACATCCCAATCGGGATAAGCACGATCATTATTTGAATCAGGTGAATACGCACGGTCATGGGAAATAAAATTGATAGAGGGATTCCTCACCGTCTGTTTTGAGATAACGAATGTTTAATCCAAGCGGAGGCAGTTTCGACTCATTGAGGTAATCCAAATCTCTCTGCGGGAAGGTGATGCCAAAATAATAGAGCGGGTGTGCCTGCGCAAGCGCGGGCAACAACTCGTAGGTCTGATCAGATCGCAACGGATACCGAACATGACGCTCGGGGAAAAACACCTTGTCCGAACGATCCACAACGATCACTGCATCCTCAGGAATCTGTGCCAACACCTCCTGTTTGACTTGCCGCGTTTGCAAAAGGGTTTCGCGCACGCGGGATAATCCATCTTGGCCTTGAAAGAAAATGAGATGGACGTTCAATCCGGCCACGAGCACGACAAGCGCACTGACGACCATGCCCCGAGCCCACGAGGTTTGCGCGCGCGCGGAGAGCCACCCGATCGCCTCGGCGACAAAAGGAATCGCTAAAATAAAACTTGGCAGTCCGTAGCGCACATACGAATTGGCGATGGTGATCTGATGGGGATCTGGATTATCAAAAAACGTCCAACTTCCATACCATAAGCCGAGCCAAACCGTGATCATCACAAACAAAACGGCGTACCACGGCCGCTTGGCCGCAACGATGGGAAAACCCAAAAGGGCAAGCGCCGTCAACCACCAAAACAACATCAGACCATAATCTCGGATGTGTGAAGCGGACGCTTTCAAGTCCAAACCAAAAGGAAACAGCGACGAGCCGTGAGGTGCGGATTGAACAGCTGAGCGCACGGCGTTGACGCTGTTATGAAGGGTATAACCGGTCGCGAGCGCATTGCCATAGGTGAGCGCATTGAAAAGAAAAAAAGGGAGCAAACCGATGGCCAATCCAACGAGGAATCGTCCGAAATCTTTTTTTATCGAAGTCTGGCGAAGGCTCACCATGACCAGCAGAAGAATGGCAGCCCCCACCCACACGACTTCCGACGCGCGCACAAAAAGAGCAAACCCCACAAGAACACCGCCGACAACGGGATCGATTTGTCGCTGGAACGGCATCATCTTTCCGAATCGTTTTTCACAACGAGCGAGATGGTGCTCCAAAGGATGGCAGAAGAAAAAATAGGCACCGAAAATGAGGAGACACACAAACAGGACGCTATGCATCAGACCGCGCGCGCTGTAATACCACACGGCCGGATGTAACAAAAATAACAGAGCGCTCAAAGAGGCGACTTGATCAGAAAACCAACGCCGCAAGAGCGGGCGCAAAGCGAGTGCACACAAAATAGCCAGCAGCGGAGTGAGCATGAACAAAATCCCCGGCCCGAAAAAAAACGCCAGACTGCCATACAAAACAGGCAGTCCCAAAAAACTCTGCGGAACCAATTCTCCCTCGCTGGCAACGATACTGCGCGGATACAACGCGTCTGAAAATGCTTTAGTCATGACATCAGGAACGCGCAGAGTTCCGGTTTGTGAAAATCGTCGAGCAAAAAATGCATTGGCGGTTTCATCAGGCGAAACAAAAACCTGCCCTCCCCCGGCCACAGACAACGTAAGGGATCCCAAAAAAAAGCCCATGGCGACAACGACAAAGGCGATCCAAAAAAGGCAACGCGTTTCCACCTTAAAGCCCATAGGTGAACAAACTGATCACGGCAAATACAATGGCAAGCGAAAGCGTGCCGACCGACATGGGAATGAAAAGATCGAATCCCAGCCAAAGAGCCATCAAAAGCAGCACAACTCCCACGACTTGCAGAAACATTTTTGTTTTTCCAAAAATATTTGCGCTCGATACCTTTCCCCTCAACTTGCGTATATAGCCTCCCAAAATGATAAGGGCCTCGATAAAAATAATCAGCAAGCCAAAAAGAAGATTCACATGTTTGATGACCACGAGGAGAACCACCGAACCGATGAGCAGTTTATCCGCCACCGGATCATAAAAGGTCCCCCAGTCTGTAATCTGATTACGCAAACGGGCGAGCGAGCCGTCGATGGCATCAGTCAAGGCCAAGAAAATAAACAGCGGAACGGCGATCCGATAGTTTTCTGCAGACAATAAAAAAAGGACAAGCGGTGTCAACAGCATCCGCAAAATCGTCACCATATTTGGGGTGATCCATCGCGGAATGAGCGGGATGAGCGTCACGCGCATGAGGTGGTCGTGCGGAAACAGGGCATGAGGATCACGTTCGAACATAGCTGTGCTAAAATGGAGGCGCATGATTGCGCGCAAAATCCTTTTTCATCCTAGCATCTTTGCCGTGCTTTTCATAGGCGTTTTTATCGCAAACGCTTTTGTTTTTGGTTCCGTTAAACTCGGCGTCGTGCTGTTGATCGCTTTCGTGGCTTTGTCCGGATGGGACATGGGGTATCTTGTCGCCAGCCAAGAACGCGGCCCGATCCGCTGGAGTATCGGACTGCTTGCGTTCATCAGTATCCTGATTCTCATCCTGACCGGAGCTTTTTACATCGGGACGATCCCACCGGGACTCATCCAGGTTTTGATTTTGCTCACCTTTCCCTTGCTCAATATCTTGCGCCATCGAGCCGCGCATCCATCGTTGTTTGAACGTGTTCATGATCTTTGGAACGATCACCGCCATCGTCTGCCACGCAGTGTCCTGGCTACCGTTGCCCTTATCATCTTATTCGGAGGACTTCTCATCCAACATCTTGCATCATCACCCATCATTGATCCCGTGCGTTCTCCTTGGGAACGCCTCGACGCGTCAATTTTTCTGTTAATGGGTTTGATACTCGTTCTGATGGCGGCTCTTCTAGCTCGCGGACGCGAGCGCGCTCTCACCTTACCGATCGTTTCTTTCGTTCTTTTCTTGTTTCTCGCACTCGTCCAGCTTGTGTATCCCATTGGTTTTGGATTTGATGGATTTATCCATCAAGCCACCGAATCGCATGTGGCGCAATTCGGTACGATCTCTCCCAAACCGCTGTACTATGTCGGACAGTATGTGCTCGTCCTGTTTTTGCACCACGGTTTTGCGATCCCGATAAAACTGGCCGATGGATTTTTGGTTCCCCTGCTGGCCGCTCTCTTGCTTCCCAGCGCTTGGTATGCCGCGGCGGTTCATATCACGGGCAAGCGCCGCATCTCCATGCTGACCTTGATCGGTCTGTTTCTTCTGCCATTGAGTTCGTTCATCGTCACGACTCCTCAAGGTCTGGCCAATCTTCTCACCCTTCTTCTCATTTTGTTCTCCGTCCCCTACCTTTTTGAATCGGAACGTCCGCGTCTTTTGCTGTGCGGTCTTGTGGCACTCTCAACGCTCGCCGTGCACCCGATCGCCGGCCTTCCCGCCCTGCTCTATTTTGCCCTCTTGTGCGTTGATCCCAGCCGCGCGCCTGCGGCGTGGCAAAAACCCGCACGCCTCATCTTTTTTGGCGTCGTGGTGATCACCTGTGTGGTTTTGCCATTGAGTTTTCTGTTCAATGCGATCGTGAGCGGGCAATCCCTTGGAATACATCCGGAAGCTCTGAATCCCTTGCGCCTCTTAAGCGGACTGAATCTTGGTTTATTTTTTGAAAATCGATTCAACCCTGCGCTGGATTTTATCTATCTCTACGGAAAAAATGCCTTGGTTCTTTTGGGCATTGTCTCGTTGGCTGCTTGGTGGAGTTATCGCAAAGAACTTTCCAAACGCACGCGCACGCTGTTGTGGATGGCCCTCGCTTTGGCCGTCAACTATCTCATCATGAAAAGTGTCATTGACTTCACTTTTCTCATTGATTACGAACGACTGAATTATGCTTCCCGTCTGGTGCCACTCATGGCATTTTTCCTTGCTCCTTTTTTCCTGTTGGCCATCGCCCATGTGATGACGAATCTCGAGACTCGACCACTCGCCCTGCGCGCGGGAATGCTGATGCTCGCCTGCGCACTGATTCTTAGCGCGTGGTATCTCACGTACCCACGCCGCGACGCCTACGAAATAAACCACGGGTTCAACACGAGCGCACAAGATGTGTCCACCGTGCACTTCGTGGAAGATTGGGCCGATAGCAACCCCTATCTTGTCCTCGCCAACCAATCCGTATCGGCCGCGGCCATTTCTGAAATCGGTTTCCGTTATTATGGTTCGCTCTTCTTCTATCCCATTCCAACCGGCGAAGCGCTCTATCAATCTTTTTTGACAATGAACGAAACTCCCACGCGCGAAGTGGCCAAACAGGCGCTGGCGCTCGTCCCCATGCATGGCAACATCTTTACGCTTTTTTATATCGTCAATGATTATTGGTGGGACAGCGCGCGCATCATTGAAACAGCTAAAACAACCGCGGACGATTGGCGCGCGGTTGGCGATGGTTCCGTATTTATTTTTCGTTACGATTTTCGCAGAGGTCTCTAAAGGAACTCTTCGAGTTGATCCACATACCGCTTGAGTGAAAACCGCTCGGCGGCTTTTTTGATGGCAGACGATCGAGACCAAAAATCTGAACGGTTGACCGCAATTTTTTCCATGGCTGATACGAGTTCCAAAACCGATCCAGGTTGCACGAGCAGTCCATCCTGTCCATCTTCGATGAGCTCCGGGATTCCTCCGATTCGTGAGGCAATCACCGGCACCCCCAATTGAAATGCCTCGTAAATCACCGTAGGGGAATTTTCATAACACACGGATGGCACGAGCACCGCATCCGCATGGATCATCAATTTCCGAATATGCTCAAGAGAAATAAACCCATGATAAAACACGAACGCGTCTCGCTGAGCTCGTCCGCTGATAAAAGAAGCCAGAGAACCATCCCCCGCGATATGAAGTTCAAAAGGAAATGAAAGACGCGAAAGACTCTCAAGCATATTCAACAACCCTTTGTGCGGCTCGAGCTGTCCAACATACAAAAATCGCACCGGACCGGGAATCATCACGGAAAAACGCTGGCTCGCACTGGTCGCACGTGGCGCGGGATTCGGTAATATGTGCATCTGATCATTTTGAAAAAACCCGCGGCCACGATAAAAATCAGCCAAAAAGTGAGAGGGAGAAATTACGACATCTGGCCGGCCCAGCGCATGCTTGGCGACGCGCTCATACACTTTACGCGGCCATCCTCGATTCATCCAATGATTTTCTTTTCCGTGAATAAGCAGGCCGCTCGGAACGGAAAGTTGAACATCGTGAAGGGTGTGAATGTGGCGGATGCCCGCCTGCTGAATTAGACGCGCCGCGTGCAGACCCAGTCCCTTCAGGTTATGCGTAAAGACAACATCGGGGTCTTCTTTTTTTAGCAGCTGCGCAATGTGCGCATGCGGCAGAGGCCCCATCGCATCGACCGCCTGCCAGACAAGCCGCAACGGAAACGGCATCCGTGAAGCGTTCGTGAGATGATAGAGATTGAGAGAAAAGAAACGATAAACGCGTTCAATGTGGCGCTCTGTTGCATGAAATCGAAGACTATCCAAACCGGCAAACGGCATGGTCGAGAGCACAAAGACCTCGTGTCCGTGTCGCGAAAATTCATCCGCGACCCGCTGGGCGACAAGCTCCGCTCCGCCCCGTTCCATCGGCGGATACAAATTAGAAAAAACGCCGATTTTCATACGGGATAAAAACGCGCGCTTTGTTGATCCATCACACTGCGATACGTTTGCTCGAGCCGATCCATAAAGGGATCCCAAGCAAAACGTTGCTGGGCCATGGCGCGCGCCGCAAGTCCAAAGCGCGCGCGGATTTCCGGTTGTTCGATCAACAATGTTATGGCTCGCGTAAGCTCATTCACATCCTCTGGAGGAACCAGCAAACCTGTATTGCCATCCTGCACGACCGTCCGTACGCCGGGGAGATTAGAAGCGATCGTCGGAATCCCTGTCGCCGCCGCTTCAAGCGCCACCAAACCAAACGCTTCCGCCCGACGCGTGGAAGGAAAAAGATGGATGTCGGCACATCGGTAGACTGAAGGCAAATCGCGATCTGCCACATTGCCGAGAAAATGCACACGGTCGTTCAACCCGCGCGCGCGCACCGTTGCCTCAAAGCTCGGACGCAAATTCCCATCACCCACGATGAGGAGTTGAAAAGATTTTCCTGCCAGTTGAGCGATGGCCTCGATCAAAACAGGAACCCCTTTGAAATGATGCGCGCTATCCAATCCCCCAACAAACAACAACGTCGGGACATCCGTGCGAATGGTGAGCTTCCGCTTGAATCCGTCTTCCTTTCCCGGATGGAAACGATTGAGGTCGATCCCGAACGGATGGATCTCCACACGGTCCAAAGCCCCATCTATCTCTGCAATGGCTGATGTGCGAATGTAATCATCACTGCTGGCCAGAATGCGGTCGGAACGTCCAATAATCCACGGCAGGAGCACACGGCGATGCGCGCTAAACAAGGCTCCTTTGATGCCCCCGGCGGTCGCATCCATGTGGTAAGTCAGCACCAACCCTTGATCGTGGCGCATGGCTTTGCGCACAATGACTGGCTCGGCGCCTCCATAAAAAGGATAGTGTAAATGGACAATATCAAACCCGCTTAGCCGACGATACAGCGATGGTAGAACTCCGGCGTTGCCGACATGCAACACGCTTGGCAAACGGTGAATCCACTCCGGATCTTCAACAGAAACAGCATGCTTGTTTGTGAACACGTGCACGCGATGTCCGCGCGCGCGAAGCCGCGTCGTATATTCAAACGCAACCTGTCCCATGCCACCTCGATAGGGCGGATAGGTACAAACGATTTGGGCGATGGTGAGAGAAGGAGGTCTCATATGAGATCTCTGCAAAAGTCGCGATCTTGCGACTTTTGCAGAGATCTTATCACCACCCTCCTTTTTTAATCCAAAGTCGCAAAATTCCCCACACCGCTGTCAGAAGGGGATTTCCGATATGGGTCACGATGAAACTGGAGGTTTCTTGATGTTCAATCTTGCTGGTGAACAACGAGACGATGTGCCCATCGCTCACGCGCCGGATCGCGCGCGATTCCCGACGTTTGCGCGCCACATAAACCCAACACCGCGGACTCAAGAGACTCACATACACCAATCCCTTCTCTTTAAGCCATCCGCCTTTGAACGCAAACAAAATCAGGAGCGGTTCCATCACAAGCAAAAACGGGAGGAGCAAAAGCAGAGTCCCCCATCGCAAGTGCGAGAAATGCACAAGCCAACGGTTGCGCTCCATCCAAAAAAATTTTTTGACCGATCGCTTAAATTCATAATCATGAAACGCCCGTGATTGTACCGATAAAACGTTTCGATATCCCGCCAGCCGAATGCGCCAGCCCAGTTCCAAATCTTCGTGATACAAGAACAAAAACGGATCAAGCAAACCAACCTGCTGTAAAACCGATGCTCGATACAGAACCGCCGCACCGCTCGCATAAGCAATCTCTTCCCCGTCTGTGAGGTGAATCTGCGTGAGCGACTTCCCATTATCGCGTACAAACCCAAATCCCAAAAAGTGCACCATGCCTCCGGTTGAGTTGATGATTTCCGGCCGCTTCCAAAACAGCATGAGCGATTGGACACTGCCGATCGCTGGATCGGATTCGGCCAGAGCAACGGCTTTTGTGATGGCGTCGGGAGCGAGTTTCAAATCATTATTGTGCAAAAAGACGTAATCGGCTCCGTGCAAAAGCGCATGTTCGACGCCAATATTGTTGCCTTCTGCGAATCCCAAATTTTTGTCATTGCCAAAATAGGTGATCCCTTCCACCCCTCGCAAATATTCCTGACTGCCATCTGCGGACGCATTGTCAACAAAAATGAGTTCGAGGCGATCCTTCGGATAATCAAGAACCCGAAGAGCGGCGATCACCTCATCCAAATATTTTATCCCGTTATAAGAAAGATACACGATGGCAACTTTGGGCATCATAGGGAATCTTTTTTGATGGGCGAGCGTTGCTCATCTGTCTCCTCAAGCGCAAGTTTGCGCACCAGTCCGGTGATCTCATGCTCGACCTGTTCGATCTTTACAAACACTCGGAAGACCAAATAGAACAATGCTATGATCGCGATGTAGATAAGAACGTCCACACCGCGTCCCACGCCGAGCGTCGCGGCAACGCGATCTGCGATCTGTGGGGTAAGCGCGAGAGCGGCAAGCGCGATCCAAAAAATCACCCAAACAAATAGCCACAAAATAGTCAGAGCGCCGGAGCGAAACTGACGGACGGCGCGCGTGATGGCGAACGCGGCGAATAGCCCGATGAAAATCTGAATGAGAGACATATCCTATTGTGTTATCCTTCGAACGATCAGTTTGATGAGGGTTTTGATGCCTGTTGAAAAGCTTTGGCCTTTGGAAAGCGAGTAGTCTGTATAGATCGCGGTGATCGGCACTTCTGCGAGGCGCAAGCGATGACGACGTGCCTCTGCAATAAGTTCGGAGGAAACTTCCATGTGGTCTGTTTTGAGCTGAATGGTCCGAAGCGCATACGCCGTGAGTGCGCGAAAACCGCTTTGACTGTCGGTCACCCATGCGCCAAATAAACCGAGCGTCACGAGATTTCCAAGAACGTTCGCCACTTGTCGATACCACGGCATCCCCAAACACTTCATCATGCGTGAACCAATCACCACATCTGCCCCTTTCTCAAGAGCACAAACAAACGCCGAAATCTCTTCTGGGTTGTGTTGACCATCGGCATCGAAGGTGACCACGGCGTCCGCTCCGCAACGCAGAGCAAAAGCGAAGCCTGTTCCCAAAGCAGCACCCAAGCCACGATTGATCACATGACGAACAACCACCGCCCCTTGTGTCCGAGCGATATCACTTGTTCGATCACGGGATCCATCATCCACAACAATCAAACCATCCACAAAAGGCCGCGCGCGCTTGAGCACATCGGCTAGAGTTTGTTCTTCGTTGTAGGCAGGGATAACGGCGATCAGTTTCATAGACAATAAGATATCGCTGGGTCAAAAGAGATTGAGTCATGATGTCTCCGGGCCAACGGACTTGTCGCCGTTGTTCCCTTCGACATCATGACTCAATCTCTCTCCATCAACATGGATGACGTGGAGATTGGAAAAAGAGGACAGGAAACCCTGTTGCTACATCCAACCGCCGGCGAAGAATCCGTTGATGTGATGACATGCACACAGGTGAATCCATAGGGTTCCTCCCGTGATTCCCCTGTGTTCAGATCATCGCACCTCGACGCCTGCAAGCCATAACAAGATCAATCGTTCATCACCAAACAAGCGAGTGGCAAACGAATGAGCAATCAGCCAGTGGGGCGGCGGCCATGGGGCCCCCATCCGCGCGCAGCTTGCGAGCACGGATGGGGAAATGGCCAGCCGGGCCCCCACTGGCCGGCGTGCGACCGGCCCCGCTCACACGCCGTTAAACCAGACCGTGATTGGCTTACAGCGCCGTCAACAATATTTTGTTCGCCTTCATGTATTCAATCGTGCGTTCGAGTCCATCTTCCAATCGCACGAGCGGAAACCATCCCAACTCTTTGGCGCGATCAATGCGCGGCAAAGCAAGTTCTGACAAAAAGGCAAAATTCTCCCCTTCCACCACTTTCGAACTTGAAGCGGTCATGGCGATAATTTTTTCTGCGACTTCCTTCGTGGAGACATCTTGCTCGCTGCCCAAATTCGTCGGACCGGGATCTTGTGGAGCCTCCATGAGGCGCGTCAATCCATCAATCACATCGGTCACAAACACCAGCGAAGTGCGGAAATCTTTGCCACCATAAAGTACCAGGTCCTTCCCGTCCAGAGCGTTCAAAATAAAATCCGGAATCAGGTGTCCATCAAATAACGGCATGCGCGGTCCATACGTGCGGAAAATGCGCGCGATGCGGATATCCAAACCGTGCACTTGTCGATACGTTTCAAACATTGTTTCGGAAAATCGCTTTCCTTCGTCATAACAGGCACGTGGCGACAAATGCGGCACCACTCCCACATCCTCTTCCGTCACACTCTGCGTTCCTTCTTTGCGCTCGCCGTACACTACGGAACTCGACGCCAATAAAATTTTGGCACGATATTTTTTTGCAAGTTCGAGCACATGGTAGTTGCCGATCGAATTGGAGAGGAGTGTCTGGATTTTGTATTGATCAAATTGCTTGATAGAAGTCGGACAAGCGAAATGATAAATCTCTTGGATCCCCTGAAACGGTAATTTGAACGCGGCAAGTTCTGAAAAACGATCCAGACTGAACGACTCGTTGACATCCATGCGGATGAATCTAAACGACGGATGTTGCAGTAAGGAATTAATGTTCTGGGGTTTGCTGGTCGCGAAATTGTCGAGGCAAATCACCCGATGGCCATCTTTAAGCATTCGTTCGCACAAATGCGACCCAATAAACCCGGCTCCGCCAGTAATAAGGATATTCTTTTGAGAAAATGTGGTTGGAACTTGCATAGTAGGGTTATTTTATCAAATGCGCTCAAGGGCTAGAAGGGCCTCTGATCATCACGGGGTGAAATTATCGGAAATGGAAGAAACGGACGCGCGCGCGGTCGCGGGATCATAATCGATGCTGGAAGCAATGGCGGTGCCTTGTTTATAGTTTCCAAAAAAAACGTCAGCGATGTCATCGACCTGTTTATTCCATTCCATGCCGTACCACGCCTGCGCAATCGATTCATGAGGAATGGGCCGAAGCACTCCCCCTTTTGAAACCGCATAGACGGTCGGAACACTTTGGAATTTTACGAGACGCGTGCCCGGATGATAGGTGACGTTTTTTCCAAGCGGCAGAGCGGAAAGAGAACTTTTCGACACTTCCATCACAGAAGAAAAATCCGTGTACCAACTGAAGAAGACACGTTCGTTGGAAAACGCGTGGCGCTTCCCATCGGTCGCATAGTAATAGACCGCGCGACAGGGATCATCCATAGCGCTCTGTCCCTGACACGCGAGCTTGATGAGTGCACCGGGCGCGGTCTCGGGAATCGCGGGGTGTGCGGCGGCGGGCGTCAAAGTTTTTGCAAACGTTGGAACCAACGCAAGAGCGTGAGCCACGTTCAAACGGCCGGCGCCAACTTTGCCCAACGCATCCCCGCTCGAACTTATGGGATCAACCGAAAGCCGCAAAATGGTTTCCAAGTCGGCTGGCGTTAGCAATGGATAAACACTCAACAAAAGCGCGAGCGCGCCGGACACCATGGGCACGGCCATGGATGTTCCCGACCATCCGGTTTCATAATAACTTTTTACAAAAGGACTCCAGGTATCATCCTGATAGGTTGTGCTGGTTATTTGTTCACCTGGAGCGGAAAGATCCGTACAGGTAGACCCATAATTGGAAAAATCCGATTTCACATCATCTGAATTTGACGCCCCGACTCCAATCACCCAATCTTCATCCGGACGATCTCCGTGACACGCCGGATAAATCGGTTTGTCGTCCACATTAATGCCTCCATTTTTTGTGTTTCCTACCGCCGCCACAATGACCACCCCCGCTTCATACGCTTTTCGAAGCGCGTCCTTAAATGAGGGATCCACCGCAAAACCGGTAAAGCTTAAGTTGATCACACGCGCGCCATTGTGTACGGCGTATTCAATCGCCTCCTTGGCCGCAATCGAGTCCCCGCTCCCTTCGTTATTGAGAATGCGCACATTCATCAGTCGAACGTGCCAATTAAGACCCGCAATGCCCACCCCGTTATTCCCCGAAGCTCCGATAATACCCGCAATCATGGTGCCATGCGCCGCCGCTTCGCGATCAATCGGCAAGTCGCGATCAGGAATCGGATCCCCATCGTCGCCCACGAAGTCATACCCATGAACATCGTCCACGTAGCCGTTGTTGTCGTTGTCGATGCCATCCCCAAGCACTTCGCCCGCATTCGTCCAAACGTTGTTGATCAAATCTGGATGATCCATATCGAACCCCGTATCCAAAACGGCCACGATAATATCTGATGACCCTGTGGTCTGATCCCATGCGTTCGACGCTCCGATTTTATTTAAATACCACTGCCGTTCAAACAACGGATCGTTGGGTGTCATGGCAGATACTGGTACCGCAATGAACAGCAAGAAGATCGAAAAGAGCCAACGTTTCATCATAAAGAAGGAAGATGCCAAAGGGCGCAGGTCGCGCCGGAACGATTGGAAGAATCAAACGGGAAAAACCCACCGATCGCCTGACCGTCTTGATTAAAAATACGCACATGCGGGCCGCCACCTACGCCAGGAGTCGTATAAATTTCCGCTCGGCCGTTTTGATCAACGTCCCCCACACACGCCGTGACTCCCCCGTGGAATCCCGGGGTATAAGCCGTGAAATACACGCCGCGTTCGCCAAGAGCCGAATAGACTTGCACGGAAGGCCCGCGACCCGCAGGAGCTCCAAGCACCACATCATCCTTGCCATCGCCGCTCATGTCTCCTGAAGCGACCGACGCGTTAGCGAGAAATGCAGGGATTTGGAACTCGCGGACATACCGACCGTTGCCATCCAAAATGCGAACAGCTGGAATCGGATTATGATCCCATAGGGCGATAAGCTCTTGCGGAGAATCATCATCCATATTTCCAAACGCCAGATGAATCTGACCGGTGAGACGACCGAACGGCCTCAACAATCCTTGAAGTTGTCCGAGCCGATTGAACACCTTGACTTCTCCCGTGCCATTGGATTCCGGCGTCACAAAAATTTCTGCCGTCCCATCTCCATCCGTATCAGCCGCTCCCACGAGAATTCCTCCGCGATCGGAAGGATCATCCGCAAAAAATTGCGACAACACCTGACCGTTCAAATCAAACACGCGCACTTGCGGACCACCCCCTTTACGCGCGCCCGTGATAATCTCTTCAACGCCATCGCCTGTGACATCACCCACCGCAATCGAAACCCCTCCGCGAAACCGATGGGCGTATGCCAAGAAAGAAACCAGCTCTTTGCCGTGGGCATCCACGCGCACAACGCGCGGTTCATATCCTCTGCCCTGGGCAACCACAAACGAACCGGATGGTTTAATGGAAGTATGAGATCGCACGGGCCGGTCATGGGCAAACACCGTTGCGGCTTCAAGCGCGCGCGCGACATTCAGCCATCCCGCACCTAAATGTTTGCGGGCTTCCACGGATGATTCATTCACCGGATCAACCGAGAGCTTAATGGAAAGCATCACCTGTTCTGGAGTGAGAGATGGATAGACGGCTTTCAAAACGGCCACAGCCGCACTGACCATCGGTGCCGCGATCGAAGTGCCTTCCCACGGGGAAGCATACGCGGTCGAAGTGATAAGTTTACTGGTGTCCTGATAAACCGTAGAAAAAACATCTGTTCCGGGAGCCACGACATCCGTGCAGTCAGCGCCAAAATTTGAAAAGGTCGCTTTTTTGTGAAGACGATCACCCGCGGCGACAGCGAGCACAAGCTCGCGCGCTGTATGAGCGTCAAAACACGATGGGTATGTTGGCTTCTCATTCAAATTGCGGTTTCCGTTTCCTACGGCCGTCACAATAACGATTCCTTGATCTACGGCCCATTCCATCGTTTTGCGCAAAGATTCGTCCGGTTGGTCCGATGTGAAGCTTAAATTGATGACTTGCGCTCCGTTGTTAACGGCATAGACCATCGCCTGACGCACATCAAAAGTGGATCCAGCGCCATGCTCATTAAGAATCCGCAACGGCATGATTTTTGCCTGCGGGCTCATCCCGACAATACCCTCGTGGTTATACGCGGCAGCAGCGATGATCCCAGCAATCACGGTTCCATGGGACACAACCGTGTCATTAAAAGGCTCGGCAAGGACAGGAGATGGATCTGGATCACTGTCCACAAAATCCCAACCCTGAACATCATCGTCAAATCCGTTGCCATCATCATCCTTGCCATTGTTTGGAATTTCTTTTTCGTTTTTCCAATACTGTCCGATCAAATCGGGATGATCCAAATCAAACCCGGCGTCGAGCACAGCCACAATAACCGGCAACCCAGAAAAAACCGTCGTTTGGGTTTCTTTGGCGTGAATCGCATCCAAATACCACTGTTCGGATAGATACGGATCATCCAGCGTTTGCGAGGCGCGCGCAGAAACAACCGCTCCAAAAAGCAGGCTCAAACAAATCAAAATTCCAAAAAAGCGAACATAAACTGACGCTTGCATAAGCGTCAGCATTTTAACATCAGCAACCCGGCCTGTCATTTTTCAAAAATTCTCATCCAAACTTACGACCGAAGTCTTTGCGGCGACGACATCATAGCTGTTTGTCTGCTCGATCTTGGTGCCAAAAACATAGTTGCCGAAAAAGGCGTCCGAAATGTCATCAACTTTTTTGTTCCAATCCGTCCCGTACAAACCGCTCGCCACCTCTTCGGTCGCAACCGCGCGAAGTTGTCCGCCTTTTGAAACCGCATAGACGGTCGGAACACTTTGAAATTTTACGAGACGCATGCCCGGATGATAGGTCACGTTTTTTCCAAGCGGCAGAGAGGAAAGAAAAGAAGAGGAAACCGTCGTCACGTTATTGAAAGAATCATACCACGTGAAGAACACCTTTTCGTTTGGAAACGCATGGCGCTTACCATCGCTTCCATAAAAATACACCGCCCGACAAGGATCGTTTGCGAGTGACGAGGCTAAACACGCCACTTTAATAAGCGTATTTGAAGCGACAGTATGCTGATCCTCTGAATTTGACTTATCCCCTGAGCCTGTCGAGGGGGATGGACTCAATTCGACAGCGCTGACCGATGCGTCTTCCCAGATCACCGACTTCACATCATCTTGCGTGCCAACCGCCCACACATTGCCAGAAGAATCAATCAAACTCCCTTTGAACGTCTGGTTTTGTGCCGTGTAATCCGTTGAGGTCCATGTTGCGCCTTTGTCGCTTGAGCGCAAAATAATCTTATCGCCAACAACGATAAGGTTATCGCCAGACCCGGAGATATCATAGAGCGTCTGTGAAACGAGTCCAGATACAGTGAGTGTCATCCAAGAAGATCCTCCGTCTGTTGTTTTTCGAAACGTTCCGTTTTTCCCGACCACATACCCCGTTGTTGGTGAAGTAAACCAGACGCCGTACAAATCCGTTTCCGCAATCTTCCCTTTGTTCGTCCAGTTGTTTCCATAGTCCGCCGTATACAACAACGCTCCTTCAGCTCCGACGATCCAAGCCGAACCGTCTGCCCGATTGCTCACCCCGTAGAGCGCGAGCGACGTTGGCGAAACGTTTGAAACCCAGGTATTCCCATAACCACTCAAGGTCATGATGCGTCCATGATCGCCAACAATAAACCCGTAGGCCGCGTTTACGTTTACCTCATAAAGAGTATTGGTGACACCAAGGGAAACGTTTTGCCAATGCGCTCCTCCATCAGAGGACGATCTCATCGCGCCCCCTTCCCCAACGACAGAAACGCTTTGTCCTTCGCTGTCAATATCCTGCCAATAGACGCTGGTGTTTTGATCAACAACCGACCATGTTGTTCCCTTGTCGGAGGAACGAATGATATTGCCGGTATTTCCAACCGCAACATAGGCTTCCCCGTATTGAGCCATGGCTGTGAGCCCTTGAATCGTGCCGAGGTCTTTTTGCACCCAGGCGGCATGGGAAAAAAGAGGGGAAAGAAAAATGGAGGAAGAAAAAAGGATACTCAAAATAAATCGTCTCATACACAGAGATCATACCACCGATGAATTATCTTTCAAACCAAAATCCGGCCCGAAGGCCGGATGTTTGGATCTTCTCAACTAGGTAGAGAAGAATTAGATGGCCTTTGACCAAGTCTCGGCGCCAAGGTCGAGATTCTTGACCAAGAAACCATTGTGCCAGTCACCCGTCGAAGATGCGTTTGCAGCTGACGCGTGAGAGGCGGCACTCACATCGGACCAGATGAACTCCGCGGCGGTACCGTCAGAAGTATTGGCGGCGGCGCTTGTGAAGAGCTCCATGATCTCGGACTGTCCTGAGGCTTGGTCTGTCTCATCGTTGATGAAGCATCCAGGATCCGTCGCAGTACCCTTTGTACAGGCAGCGGCGTCCTGAGCCAAGTAGAAGCTCACGGAATCAGTCTGTGTTGATGTTGGGGCAACCGTGGCAAATGCAGACGGGGTTCCGCGCACCACGTAGGTCACGGTTTCGCCTGCGGACACGGTGTCCTCGCTAGAGAAGGTCACAACGAGATCCTCATCGGCTTCTGTGAAACCGGAGGTCTTCACGTCGTTTCCATCTTCGTCAACGATCGTCACGCTTGAGGTGACATCCGCTCCGTTCTTGTAGAACTTGAGCGAAGTCACGGTGAGCGTGTCGTCGCTACGACCATCAGACCAGGTGGTCGTCAGTTTGAACTGCTTGACAGCAAGGTTTCCAGCGCTGTGAGCAGACACGGTGAACTTGTAGAGATCCATCGCCTGTCCGTTCACAATCGCGCTGTTGGTCAGATCGACCGCGCTCACGGTTGGAATGGAGGCAAAGGCATACTGTGCGTTTCCGTTGACGCTGGAGAACTCCGATCCAGATGTCTCGGTGGTCTCGGTTCCGTTGGTGTCAGTGAACTTCACGGAGTAAAGCATGTTGGCCACATCCGTTTGGGAGGTGCCGGCGCCAACTCCGGCGCTGTTCAAGAGATACTTCACGGTCAAAATCTTGGAAACATTGGCCTTGACGGGAATGCTCAACCCGGTCCATGTGGCGCGGGTCAGAGAGTTCTCATCATACACCGTGGATGAAACCAGGATATTTCCGTCATAGAGGCGAACCGCGTTGACGAGGGCCGAAGCGGTTGCACTCGCAACGCTCGTGGTCATTTCCTTGATGAGGTAATCGTCATTGGTTGCGCTGAAGCGGTACTTCGCGGCGACGACCTCTTGGTTGGCGGCCACAAGGGCGGCAACCGGCTGATCATCGTTGAATTCCGTGAAGGTGCCCGCTGTGATGGTCACGGTCTGTCCAGCCTGCTTGCTGGTGGACGGCGAGGAACCCGACTTGGATCCTGTTCCGTTCACGTCAAAGGCTGTTTGAATGACCTCACCGGTCGAGATCGCGGTATCGATATCGGCATAGACATCGAAGTAGATCGTTTCACCCGGCTTCAACTCGTAGTTGATGGACCAGCTGTTGGACGTTTCTGAAATCGCGCCCTTCGTACTGGTCGTGATCATGTTGTTGGCAGGACCGTATTTCACGTACAGGTTGTACATGTCACCAGCGGCTGGCTCTGAAGTATCAGAGGTCGCGGTGTCCGTTCCGTCAAAGTCAACAGCGAAGTCCGTCAGGTTCACTGATTCGGTTGTTCCGGCTGTGGCTGAGAAGGAACCGATCTTGTAGGCCGTCTTTGGATCAATGGTCGTCTGGTTCGCGTAGGAACCGTTGCGAGCCACGGACAGAGCGGCGGTTCGGATCGTAAGCGTGTTGGCAGGAACAGCGGTGCCATCTGGAGCATCAATGTAGCTCCCAGAGGTCATGCGCTGAACGTTGTTCAAGTTGTTCATGTCAACGATGCGGGCAATCCAGGTGTCGCTGGCTTCGATGTTGTTTGTTCCGTCAGCGTCATAGATGTCGCCGCGGACCTCGAGCACGGCTGGCTTACCTGGCTCAACAATAAAGGATGAACCGAAGGTGTAAGCCGTGTAGGCTGTGGTGGAGCTTGTGTCGTTGAGGGTTGCCGTGCTTCCGACCTGGACGCCATTCAAGAACACGGCGCCATTGCGGGATCCGACAGCCTCACTGTCACTTTCGACAAACGCGAAGCGCAGAGATTCGACTTTCATCTTCTCACCGAAGGCCTTGACATTCCACTTACCGAGCGTCACGCCCGAAGCGGTGTTGGCAACATCACCGGAAGGTGAATCGGAAGCCTTGGTAAAGGTCAGAGAACCGCTGGCGATCGTCTGGGCACCGGCATCCATAGCGGAGAAGGTGCTTGCGCCGACCGTTGGGCGGACGGGCTGGTTGTAATCGGAATCGTAGGCGATGAAGTCCGCGCTGTTGCGAAGACCCACCGTCACGGTGCGGCCGGAGCCGCCGATCACATCAGCCAATACTTTGACTTGGTGCGTGCCTGTCTTGAGTTCAATTGGGCTAGCAGAGAAGTCAAAGGTGATATAGCCGTCTACATCTTCCTGCGCGACCGCGCTTCCGCGCATCACGCCACCGACGTAAAGCTGCCAGTTCTTGATATCAACGGCATCAATAGAGCCGATGTTGCGGAAACGAACAGCTTTGAGCCAGAGCTCGTTTGAACCAACAGAAAGTGAGCGCTCAAAAACGCGCATACCTTCCTGTGGGTCAACATCTGTAGCCGCGGTTGGAGTCGTACTGCCTGTGAAGTCAGCCGTTCCAAAGGTGCTTGGAGAAGAAGCAATCGTGTGGATCGCTCCCTCAAATGGGAAAGCGCCAGAAGCGTTTCCGCCATTGGAGAATCCAACATCAGACGCGGCGGCGAGTTTGACACCAACGGTCTGGCCGTTTGTGCTGGCCGCAATGTCCGAGCGGATGCTGAGCGTCTTGGCAGCACCAGCGGCCAAGGTCCACATACCTGCGCTGTTGTTGAAGGTCACTTTGCCATCGGAAATGGTGGCGGAGTCCGTCAAACGGACGTTCCCATCAAACAAGTACAGGTTGGCAAGGGTCGTGTCCGAAGAGACGCCCAAGCGCTTGAGGGTCAATTTTGTCAATTTCACTTCAGAACCCGAGTTGTTGGTCAAGGTGACGTGTGCCAAATCGGCAACGCCCTGGCCGGCAATCAAGGTTGAAGCGGATGGCGAGCCAGCAAAACTGACTGAGACATCCTTTGAACTCACCACTTCAGCGGTCGTCACTTTTTGGGCGGCGTCCGTCAAATAAGCGAGCTTGCTGGAAACCGCGTCTCCAGCGGTAAGGCCTCCGAGGTTGACGCCAGAGCCGGAGAGGACAAAGCCAGACTTAAACATGTTGGCTGTCATTCCTGCGCTGTCGACTTTCATCTTCTTCCCGCCCCAGATGAGGTAGGTGTCAGATCCACTCTTCACGAGCGCACCCTCGTAACCATTTGCCGCGCTGGTGAGAGAATCACCAACGGAGTAGTCAACGAAGAAGACATCTGGAACATCATCGATGTATTGGTTCCAGTTATCACCTGCGAGACCCTTAGCCACCGCCTCGGACTCCACCCAACGGATGGAACCGTTCTTGGCAACGGCATAAACTTTGTTATCGCTCGTAATCTTGACCCAGTGTGCACCCGCGCGGTACACAATGTTTCCAGCGAGCGTGATGCTGGCGAGTTCCGAATCGGAAATCGTCGTCACTCCGGAGAAATCGTTATACCAAGAGAAGTAGGTCTTCTCGTTGGGGAACGAGTAGCGCTGACCATCCGAACCGTAGTAATAAACGGTCGAAAGCGTCGTGCCCTTGATCAGACTGCCGTAAGAAGCGGCGGAGGCCTGTTGTGGCACGAGCGTTGCGAAACCGACGGACCACAGAATCGTGGCGGCGGCAACGGCAACGGTCAATGTGCGCTTTGCAATAGAATTCGTCATAATTTAAGTGTGTGTGCTCGGTATAAGCCCCGAGCTGGCCAATGAAGTTAATAACACGCAACGACCTTTCGGCCTCGACTTTTTAGTTGCGCGATGATACGCACACCCTTCGAACACTTTTTAGAAGTGTTGCTCGAATGGTGAGTTGGAATCCCTTCCTCTTAATACAGGAAAGGAGCCCGATTCACCCGCGGACACGCGTCCGCGCGGATACGGTTACGGAGAGATTGATGCTTTGACTTCTTTGAGAATTTGAAACGCGCGTCGGTAAGCGCCCTCTTTTTGAAGCGTCACGGCTTGATCGACTTGTGCTCTTTGACTCGCAGAGAGCTGAAGGGCGGTGACAGAAGCGAGGTCTTTTTCAAAAGCTTTCTGCAATTCATACGCGGTTGCCGCATCGTCGTTGGCTTCGTGCGCGGTGATGATCACCTCGACAGCTTCATCTTGTGTTTGTTCGAGTAAAGATTGCACTTCGCTTACTTCGTCCTTGACGTCCTGCGGAAGACCGGTGCTCGAATCGGCAACGGTGGACTGATAATTTTTTGTCTTGCGACCGACCTCTTTAGCGAGTTCGGTTTGGGAAGGCCGGCTCGACACCTCTTTGAGATCGGCGTGGATGGATTGCACTTCCTTCTTAAACTGTTGGACCGCTAAACGGACCGCCGCGGGATTGCTCTCGTAAGAATGTGCTGAAACCTCAACCATCTCTTCTAATCGGCGAGAAGCGAAATCCACCTGCAGTTTCGCCTTCTGAACCGGATCAAACGCGAGCGCAAGCTGTGTGCGTTCGAGTTGAAGCTTAAGCGGATAGGCTTGGTCGCCTGGCAGAGCATTAAACGAGGCATTGCTCGCCCCAACCCATCCGGCCAACATCAACAAAAAGACCGCGACACTTGCGCTGAGCGGTCGAATCATCGCGTGGCTAAACGACCAGACATAAAATTCGATATGGTCACGCACACTGTAGCGATCTTGTTTTGTTTCATTTTCAAATCCACATCGTGTGGAAACGAGTTTCCAAGACGACTTCGCATCAAACGACCGGTTGAATTCCGGATTGTCTTTGAGCGTTCGCATGAGTTGTGTGATGTCTTGATCTTTCATACCTCACCAAACTTTTCTCGAATCAACTTGCGTAATTTGTTTAAGGCTCGACTGAGCGTTACCGAAACGACGTTTTCAGATTTGCCCAACTGCTTTGCAATATCTTTGATACGATACCCATCGAGGTATCTCATCTGAATCAGCTGAACGTCATCATCTTTAAGCTCGCGCATGGCCGTCTTGAGCAGATCCACATCGACGCGCGCGATGATGTCCTCATGCAGAGGAACGCTGACATCGAATGTTCTTTCATCAGAAGCCAGGAGAAATTCGGGTTTGCGTTCGCGAGTCCGATAGAATTCTGCGACCGCTCCTCGGGCGATGGTGTGAACAAGGCCGGAGATGGATTCAATGGTCGCGTCTTGCGCGTAGGACCAAAACCGCGCCCAAATCTCTGCATAAACGTCCTCGATATCTTCTCTCCGTGATAGCCTGAGTTTGAGGAATTTCTCAATTCTTTGACCAAACTCTTCGACAATCAGTTCGAAAGCCCGTTGGTCCTGAAAGGCTCTGATGCGGAAGAGAAGAAATTTTTCTTTTTGGAGTTCCACAGGGAAGCCGTCAGGAATAAAAAATCTTAACAATGTGTACGATAATAGGCTCAATTTAGTAAAAAATCAATAGTATAGACCTATCTATTTGACTTTTCCATAATTTTTGTCTACACTGGCGTAAACAAAAGTGATTATACACACATCACAATATGAAAACGAAAGAAGCCATACGCCTGTCTGTATCCGAGGCCGCTCGAATGTTCGGGGTCAGTCCTATTACGATTCGCCGAGCCATCAAAGATCAAGAGATTACATACGTCGTCGTTCAAGGACGATACAAAATTAATTTCGAATCCTTGTTGCACTGGTCGCAACGTACAACCACGGTTCGCCACAAACGCGACGAGCGCGGCATTGGCCAGTTTGTTGAACAGTGGAAAATCAGAAACCGATTGTTTTCGCCAAACCCGCAGAGTCTTTCTGAAGAAGAAAACAACCCTGTCTAAATTATGCCTCGTTTGTTTGTCTCAATGCTTGTCTTCTTTTCCCTCCTTCTTGTTTTGAGGCCTGTTGAGACGCGTGCAAAAATCATTCAAAACGATTTCGTCCGCACGGCGAATATTTATTTGATGAGTGGGCCGGTGCTCGACAGCAACAGGGAAAGTCTATCGCACTTTGATTTAATTGTGATCCCCATTGAAGCACAAGTTTACAATCCCTCTTTTTTCTCCAACATCCGCAAGCTCAATCCAGACATCATCATCCTCCCCTACATTGCAACCGTGAGCTGGAACGATTTGTATTGGACGGATCCGCTCCACCAAGCGATGTCTGCCAACATTCAATCCGATTGGTGGTTGAAAGATGCTGGCGGCAAACAAATTTCCGTTTGGCCAAATACGCGCGCGCTTAATCTTAACACTGGTTGGATCGACTATCTCTCCGCGCATGTCAAAAACGATGTTCTCTCGACGGGATATTGGGACGGAATTTTTTACGACGAAGTGCAAGACTCGATCAGTTGGGTCGGAAACGTGGATGTCAATCGCGATGGAATCAATGATACCGCCCCGGAGGCAAACGCGCTGTGGGCACAGCGTTACAAAACCTTGTTTGAAAAAACACGATCGCTCATCGGCCAAGATTCGATTCTCCTCACGAATGGAAGTTCCAATCCAGCCTTCTCTTCGTTTGTGGACGGGCGCATGTTTGAGACGTTCCCCTCCTCTCACAACACGCTTGCCGAATGGAAAGACAAGGCTTCGCAGTATGTCTCGATTGAAAATACCATTCCCAATCCCGTCGTTATCGTGAACGTGAATACCGACAACACTGGCGGAGTCGGAACACAACAGGATTATCAAGCCATGCGATTTGGTTTGGCCACGACTCTGCTTGCGAACGGCTATTTCTCCTATGATCACGGATCAGGCGACCACGCGGTCATTTGGTCTTATGACGAATACCAAGCTTTCCTCGGCATGCCAAAAGGGGCGCCAATCAACACCTTCAACCCTCAACAGGCAACGCTTGATACGGGCATCTGGCAACGGGACTTCACCCAAGGAAAAGTGATCGTCAATGCGACGAATCACGCCTACACCGTTAACCTTTCAGGAGAATTTGAAAAAATCCATGGGGTCCAAGATCCCATCACAAACGACGGCTCGGTCGTCTCGGAAGTAACCGTGCCAGCAAAAGATGGCTTGCTTCTGTTGCGCCCAATTGAAGAAATCAAGGATACGACATTTCTTAACGGATCGTTCGCGCGCATCTTTTCCGCGAATGGCGTGCAAAAACGGACCGGATTTTTCGCCTACGACAGCGCTTATCGCGGAGGCACACAAGTCGTGCATTACGATCTGGATGACGACGGAATGCGCGAGTCGGTTGTCGCAAACGAAACTCATGTGTGGATTTACAACGCCGACGGAACGCTTCATACAACGTTTGATCCTTATGGCTCGACCTACCGCAAAGGCATCAACATCGCGATTGGTGATTTAGAAAATGATGGCAGTGTGGAAATCGTTACGGGAACAGAAAACGGCGGCGGTCCGCACATTCGAGTGTTTAATAAAGATGGCGTGTTAATCAATCCGGGATTTTTCGCGTATGCGAAAAATTTTCGCGGCGGGGTGAACGTGGCGGTTGGTGATCTCAACGGAGATGGCATCAAAGAAATCATCGCCGGAGCCGGATATGGCGGCGGACCACATATCCGCGTGTATAAAAAAGATGGCACGCTCATCAACCCAGGATTTTTCGCCTATGACCCAAATTTCCGAGGCGGCGTGAATGTCGCATCGGCCGATGTGGATGGAGACGGCGTTGATGAGGTCATCACCGGCCCCGGACTCGGCGGGCCGCCTCTTGCGCGCATTTATGATCGGGACGGAAAAAAGAAGGCAGAATTTTACGCGTACGATAAAAAACAGAAGCGCGGACTCGAAATCGTCGCGGCGGATTTGGATCACGATGGCAAAGCGGAGGTGATCGGACTCACAACCGATGTATTTACGTTAAGTGGATTTGGGCCGTAAGATATCTTCTAGATATGTCTCTTTACGACAACATAAAAAAAGGCATCGCGTGCGACTCGGTTGGCAAGCCGGATTCGGCCATCGGCCGAGCGATTTGCTTGTCGGTGCATCCGGGAAAAATGGTGCTCTATCCCCTGCACCACTGGTTTGAATTTCATTATAAGAATCGCTATCGATTTTCTCGCATCATCTTTGGAATTGACGTAGCGCTCGTTGGGATTGTCCTGGCATTAGCGAGCGTAGCGATTTACGCGACCTTTTTCCTCCCCGGCGTCTTCGTCAGCCGGATCGCTTTTGACGCTTCCATCGCTCCGCGCGAAGTGACCACCGGTGCCTCTTCCACCCTTGTTATTCATTACACCAACGGCACGGACGAAAATCTGCGTAACGCGGAATTGGAAATCACCTTCCCCAAACATTTTCTCCTCGATCAACTCTCGTCTGAACAAGGCGAGTTGATCGAAGAAAACCGCATCTCGCTTGGCACGATCCCCCCATCCACCACGGGAACCATCCACATGAAAGGCACCCTCTTTGGCGATGTTGGCGGAGAACAAGCTTTTGAAACGAAACTCACGTTCGTTCATGGCAAAGACCGAGATGAGCCAGGAGAAAAAATTGATTGGCAGATTTTTTCACCAGTTAAATCGGCTCTGACGCTTTCTCTTGAACTGCCCGAACGTCTTATCAGTTATCAACCGATTGAAGGAACCGTCCGCTACGAAAATACCAGTGGCGTCGATTTCCCGACGGTCAGTATTTTGCCACAGTGGCCTGAGGGCTTTGTGTTCAAAAGTGCGGATGTCCCCCTGCGCGCAGGACAATTTGAAATTCCACAAGTAAAAGCCGGGGGGCAAGGAGTTCTCCACTTCAAGGGAACACTTCAATCGAACCCAGAACAAGTCACCTTTGTTTTTCATCCGTCATTTACCTTTGGAGATGAGCGCTATCGGCAAGAAACGCTGACACATACAGCTCCAATCGTTCCTCTGCCTGTGACGCTCACCATCGACACTCCCGATCACACCCTCCATCCGGGAGCAGAAACTCCGTTCTCGATTCACTATAAAAACACGGCCGCTTTTCCGGTAAGCAACGTTGAGCTCGGACTTGAATCGGATTCACCTTTTGTAAAAATTTCAGCGACAGAAAAAATCGATACCCTCCAACCCGGCCAAGAAGGCACGGTCGAGGTAAAAGCCGTGGTTCGCACAACGGTTGGGACCAGCGAACTTTCCGCCTACGAACATCTGATCGGAAACACGCTCGCAACTGCAACCTATCAAATGGGCGATGGCACGGAGCAACAGGTGATCTCCAAGAGCGCTCCTCTCACTTCCCCGCTGTCCACGCCAATCCGTTTTGAATCGTTCGTGCGATACCTCACGCCCGGCGGCGATCAAATCGGTCGCGGACCCGTGCCTCCGCAAGCGGGCAAAGAAACAACCTACTGGGTGTTCTGGCATATTGGTTCGACCACAAATGAACTGAACGATGTGCGCATCGAAGGCACCCTTCCGCCGGGGGTACGCTTTACCGGTCGACAAACCGTTTCGCAAAATAGCTCGGTCTCATTCGATCCGGACACGCGAACACTAAGCTGGACGTCTTCTCGAATTGACCCAACCCTCTCCCCCATCAGCAAAATAGTCGGAATCGCCTTCGAACTTGGCATCACCCCGCAAGTCGCAAGCTCCTCCGCGCCCATATTGCTCAAAGATATCCGCCTGACGGCAACAGACGGCTGGACCAGAGAACCCGTGTTCTCCAGCGCCCCGACTGCCAAAGCCTTGCTAAAACGTGAGTAAAATCAGCCTAAAAAAAGCCAGTTGATAAAGCGGGCTTTTTTGATAGAATTGATTGACAAAAAGGGGGTTTTATGGTAATATTTCCCGTTCAAATGAACGCCTATGAAGATCGCCATGATCGGTCAAAAAGGGATTCCAGCTCGAGCGGGCGGTATCGAACGCCACGTGGAAGAGCTTTCCGCCGAGCTTGCCGCGCGGGGACATGAAGTCCTCGTGTTTTGTCGTTCGTGGTATGTGTGGCCGATTCGCAATCATCGGGGCGTTCGTTGTATCAAAACCCCAACCATCGCCACTAAACACTTGGACGCGATCATTCATACGTTTACGTCGATCGTTCGAGCCGCTTACGAAAAAGTGGATGTCTTTCACATTCATGGTGTTGGCCCGGCCTTGCTTGCCTGGCTTCCGAAACTCTTGCGCCCGTCGGCAAAGGTGATCGTCACCTTTCACTGTATTGATCGTCACCACCAAAAATGGGGATGGTTCGCACGCACCATGCTCGCGCTTGGCGAACGCTCTGCCGTGACTTTTCCGGATGCAACCATCGCGGTTTCTAAAACGCTGGAAACCTACTGCCGCATGTCCTACGGCACCAATGCCAAATACATTCCAAACGGAACACAAATTCCGCAAGCCGATGCCGATCCGGCCGTGGTCCAGGGATTTGGTCTTGAGCCGGGCAAGTATCTGATGATGTGTTCACGACTGGTGAAACACAAAGGCGCCCACTTGCTTATTGATGCTTGGAAACGTCTCGTGCGCGAGCGTCCGGATCTCACCCGCGGGCTGAAGCTTGCGATCGTCGGCGGCAGTGCCTTTACGGATGATTATGTGAAAAAACTGCGCCGCATGGCTCAAGGCGACGATTCCATCGTGCTCACGGGCACGCAAACGGGTTCAACACTCCATGCGTTGTTCCTCAACAGCTATGCCTGCGTGCATCCTTCCGAATCTGAAGGTCTTCCGATTGCGGTGCTTGAAGCGATGAGCTATGGCAAGTGCGTGCTCTCCTCTGACATTCCTGAAAACCTTGAACTGACTGAAAACTACGGTCTGTCCTTCCGCCGCGGATCCATCACAGATCTTAAAGCGAAAATGATTGAACTGTTAGAAAATCCCGAGGATGTCCGAGAGATTGGAAAACGCGCCCGCGCACACATCTCCAAAACCTACGACTGGAAAGACATCGCCGAAACAACGGAATATCTTTATGAGTTGATCCAGCTCGAGCCGCAACTCAAAGACGTCGCGGCGTAAAACACCCGCCTACCCAGACGGGTGTTTTTGCTATCCCTGCCTGGGCATCACTTCTTGATAGATGGTGAGGAGTCGGCGGTAATGATCATCCAAACGAAACTGTTCTTCAACAGAAGCACGGGCGGATCGGGAAAAATTTTGTTGCAGAGTTTGATCATAAGCCAAGCGTAAAATCGCCTCTGTCCACCCATACACGTCCGTCGGCGAGACGAGAAACCCGTTTGAACGATCCTGCACGATCTCGGGAATCCCGCCAACATGGCTCGCGATGACCGGCTTGCCATAAGCCATGGCTTCAAGAATCGTGAGCGGAAACACTTCGTGTACGCGCGAGGGAACCAATAGCGCGCAAGCGTTGCGATATAACATATTGAGCTCTTCGCCGGATCGGAATCCTAAAAACTCCACATTGTCCACACCGATCGCCAACCGGTGCAAAAATTCCATGTGCGGCCCGCGGCCAACAATCTTGAATCGAAGGTCAGGCAACAATTTGGCAATGGTGACAATAAGCTCGACTCCCTTTTCTTCGCTCAAACGCCCCACATACAAAAACGATCCGTCGTGCTCGTAGTGCGGAGCAATCGTACGGGTATCGATCCCATACGGATTCACGTGAATATGCTCCGACGGAAATCCCCCCGCCACAAGCTGACGTTTGAGATAGGCGCTGGGCGTGATAAATAATTTCACTCCGCGTGCATAGAGCTTGAGAGCGCGATGGAGTTTATACGCCGCCACCTGTGCGAATGATGCGGCATACGAGTGTTGATGAAATCGAGATAGCGTGCCACGCACCAGACCGACCTTGCGCCTGTCCGGACCACATCCAGCCGCCCAGATATTGTACTGGGGCGAAATGAGATGATGATCATGAACGGTCATCACCACAGGCACGCGCTGATCGGACAAGGTATCCAAAATGGATGGAGAAATTTGCGTATAAATGTTGTGGATGTGACAGAGGTCTGGATGCTCGTGAAAAATGAGTGTGGCCATGTTGCGACGGGCCTCAAGCGAATACATCATGCGACCAAACGTGTGCAAACGCTCCAGCCACGAAAGGGGCTGATGCGCGTCCGTGTTGATTTGGCTGACGAAGTATTTTGCAAAAGGCGTCTGCAAATTTTCCGGATGTTGCATTGCAAACGGAATCACCTCGTGGCCATGCGCGCTAAGCCAATACGAAAGCGAAAGCAGATAGGTCTCTGCCCCTCCACGGGGATAGTAAAACTTGTTCGCGAGAATGATACGCATAACGGACTCATCGCCGTTGTTCCCCATAACTCCTTTTCCCATTTTCCCTCAACACCCACACCATCCCTCCATACATCCACACATAAAACCCGACCGTGCGAATTTCAAAAATCGTCGAAGTAAACCCGTTAAACGATACCGCAAGCAAGATTGCACACAGGCCAATAGCTAATCCTTTAACATAAGGATCGGAAGAAGTGTAATAGGTTCGCAAAGCCTCGCGCCAAAGGGCCATCCCCATCCAAATAAAGAAAACGAGCCCGAGCGTGCCGGCTTCACCCCATAGCGAAAACCAGTTGTTATCGATATGTCCTTCCGTTCCAAAAATGCCAAACGGGAGATCGAGTTCATCGTACACACGCGTGTTGTGAAGCGCGGCGACGGCGCCACCGCCAAATTGCCCGGCTCCCCACCCCAAGATCGGCGAAGCCACAATAACCGTGGCTGGGGTTTGTACATACCAAAAGACCCGACCGAGACCGAAATATTCTCCCCGCCATCGGGTATAACTAAACGCCTCAAAAAATCGTTCTGTCACAGTTTGTCCTGGCGCTTCTGCGAGTAAATCCACCGTGATACCTGAAGCGGCAAGATAACCAAGAATAATAAGCACCGACGCGAGCAGACCCGCAAAAACTTTTTTATCACGCTTGATGATAAGTCCGATAAATAAAAACCCAATCAAAAAAGCAAACCACGACGACCGCGAATACGTCAGCACAAGTGTGGGGATCCCCAGAGCAAATACCCACCACAAGAGACGATGCATGTGAGGAGATTTTTTTTCAAAAGTAAAAAGAAAGCCGGAAGCGATCAATAAAACGAGATAAAGAAAATTTCCCAAACGATCATAGCGCCCAAGCGTGGCAAACACCCGCGAACCCGGATCCCAAAACTGCTCGACGCCGCTTGTGAGGGTGAGTTCACCAAAGGAACGTGTGTCCGATGCAATAAGAAGCGAGTCGAGCCTTTGTCCGATAAAATACTGGGCGATGCCTAACGCGGATTGAATAAGCAAAATGATAAACAGCGCGAACGTGAGTTTTTGAATGAAAGCCTTGGACGGGCGCAGAGCCACAACCAAAAAAAAGATGATCGGAAAACGCAGAATCTGCCGCAAGCCAAGCGCGGTGATCGAAAGCGGAACGGCGTGAACGGCCGCGGCGGACAAGAGAGCCAGAATGAACAGACCAAAGGGGAGATTCAAAGACGTGCGCTCAGACGTGAGGCGTCCGGAAATCCATCGCCACGCCACGACCACAACCAATAAATAAATTGCTCCTTCGGAAAAAAATCGGGAAAAAACATACAGAGCGTCTGGAACAAACTTCAGCACGAGCGGCTCGAAGGGCAAATAGATTGCAAGAAATCCTAAAACGAGGGTGGGTGAAATGAACGCTCCAACGACCATGATGGCCGCAATGAGAACCCCAAGAGCAACCCAAGGCGACACGACCGACTCGATAATAAGAAGCACAATCAAAAAACCCAAAAGGGCGAAGAGAGATCGTCGCGCCGTGACTTCTGATTGAAAATAAACGGCCTGCAAGTTGATCATGAAAGAATTGTATCATGAAAAGGGCTAAGGAGGCTGAATAAGAACACGCAAAAAAAATCGGCCGATCAGCAGAGCTGACCGACCGGGAAGTGTTGCGCCGCTAGGGCGTGGTGACGCAGGTGAAGCGAACCTTCACCTTGGTCGCGGACAGGGCGTCCAGAGCCGCGAAGTCCTGGCCCACGACGCCACCGCTGACCGCACCGCCGATGGTGTAGTCGGCGCAGGTGCCGGTGAGGCCCGCGCCCGCGTTGTAGGGCGTCACGGCCTTGGTTCCCGCGTCCGCCTGGCACGAGCCGTGAAGCATCGTCGCGAGCACGGGCTTGTCGCTCGACACGATCTTCAGCGAGAACTTGGTGCCGGCGGGGGCGTCCGGAACGACCACGACCTCTGGGGCGTCGAAGACGCTCTTGAGGGTCTTGGGCGTTCCGAGCTGAGACCAGCACGCGTAGGAGTTGATGGCGTTGAACGCGTTCGCGTTCTTCGCCATGTCGATTTCGACGACGTCGCCGCAGGCGATCGTCACGGCCGAGAAGCACGCGTTGCACACGGGCGTCTTGCCATCGGCCTTGAGGTCGATGAGGCCGTCGCAGTTGTCGTCGTAGGAGGTCGAGCAGACCTCCTCCTGGTCGGGATGAACGTCGGCCTTGGTGTCGTCGCAGTCCGTGCCCTTGCCGGCGCTTCCTTTGCAGGCCGCACCCGTGCCGACGAGCATCGTGGCGTCGCAGTAGCCGTCTGCGTCGTCGTCGCAACCCTCGTCGGTCTTGCCGTCGCAGTTGTTGTCGACGCCGTCGCAGATCTCGGTGGCCGCTCCGTTGATGCCGACGCTGGCGTCGTTGCAGTCGCCCTTCTGGCAGGCCGCGCCGGAGGCGAACGCCATCGAGGCATCACACCAGCCATCGTTGTCGTCGTCGCAGCCCTCGTCGGTCTTGCCGTCGCAGTTGTTGTCGACGCCGTCACAGATCTCGGTGGCCGCCTTGGAAAGGTCGGCCGTGACCGAACACTTGGCCGAGAGGCCGTCCTGCGCGCAGGCGTTGTAGGTGCCGCTGACCTTGCAGACGCCCAGGCCGTCCGAGCAGGTCTGCCCAAGCGGGAAGATCTCGTCGGTCTGCGCGTTGCAGTCGTCATCCACGCCGTTGCACATCTCGGTGGCGCCCGGGTGGATGGTCTTGTCGGCGTCATTGCAGTCGCCCTTCTGGCAGGCCGCGCCGGAGGCGAACGCCATCGAGGCGTCGCAGTAGCCGTCCTTGTCATCGTCGCAGCCCTCGTCGGTCTGCCCGTCGCAGTCGTCGTCGACGCCGTTGCAGGCTTCCTCGACGTTCTTGCCGACTTCCTCGCAGGCGACGCCCTTGCCGTCATTGCTGCATACGAGCACGCCGTTCTTGCACTGGTCGGCGTCCGCGCCGTCGCAGGCCTGCCCGAGCGTCGGGAAGTCCTCGTCGATCGCGTTGTCGCAGTCGTCGTCAACGCCGTTGCAGGTCTCGGCGATGTTCTGGACGGTCTCGTTTGTGCAGACGGTCGAGAGGCCGTCTTGACTGCACTGAAGGGTGCCATGCTTGCACTGGTCGGCGTCCGCGCCGTCGCAGGCCGCACCAAGGCTGAACGTCTCGTCGGTCTGCCCGTTGCAGTTGTTGTCGACGTTGTCGCAGACCTCGGTGACCGCCTTGGAGAGGTCGGACGACACCGAACAGGTGCAGACGTTGTTGGCGCAGGTCAAGAAGCCGTCGACCTGGCAGGGCGTCCCTGCCGCGGCCGAACAGTCCTTGTAGAAGAACCCGCATTCTCCTCCCTCGTCGCTGACGCTGGACTGCACCGTGAAGATGCAGGTACCGGTCAGGTGATCCGGGTCGGGATTCGCGAGAGCGCAGTCGGCGTCCTTGGCGCAGGCGGTGTAGACGCAGGTCTTCGTTCCTCCGCCGAGCTGCGGGTACGTGCACCCGCCGTCGGCCTTGGCGAAGTAGCACAGGTGATCTGCGGCACAGAAAAGCTTCTGGCCGCCCGGCCCTTCGGCGTTGCAGTTGTCGTCGCCGGTGACCGGCGTACACGCGGCCGCGAGGCCCGTGGTCAGGTCCTTGAGCGGGAAGGCCTTGGTGGCGTAGTTCGCCGCGTCGGGCGAACTGCTGATCGCGCCGCCGTCGGCGACGCGATGGCCTCCGTCGTCCACGACGCAGCCGACGGACACGAGAGAAACCGCGAGCACGAGGCTCGCGAACAGATGCGTGATGCGGGCCGACATGGCCACCTCCCAGCCACCCATACTCATGGACGGCAGTGACACGGGTGACCGCCCGTGAACCGGTCGTTGTTGAAACCGATCAACCCCGACATGATGCGTTCTTTAATAACAACGTATCGTGTCGATTCTGATCGCTTTGTTTAGACTAAGAGGAAAAAGAGCGACTCGGTGCGGACGACGAAGCGGATAATACCGCTGTGTCCGCACCGAGTCTAGTGAGGCCGAGGCTACGGGCAGAACCCGAAGTCCTTGGCCGTGTAGATGAAGTCGAGGCCGGGGGGGAGGATGGTGACGCTCCCCGGCGTTCCCTTCACCGGCTTGCCGTCGACCTTGACGGTGACGTACTCGCCACCGACCCACCCGGAGACACCACTCATGGTCGAAACCAGATCCTCCACGTGGAGGTTCCAGCCGTCCTTGAACATGGCGCACAGATCGGCGGGCGAAGGCGTGAGCGTGCCCTCCTTGATCGAGAGCGCGCTGTAGCTCACCTCGCCACCCGCGACCTTGGAGTAGAAGACAGCCGCCGAGCAGCTGTCCTCCGCCGGGTTGAACTTGAACTCGGCATCGGACGGCACCTTGCAGGTGAGCGTGACCGGGAGCGGCAGGTTGACGCACCCCGCCTTGCCCGAGCAAGCGTCGGTGGTGTACGGCAGGCCGTCGTCGCATAGCTCCTGGGCTGTGCCCTCGTCGGTCTTGCCGTCGCAGTCGTTGTCGAGGCCGTCGCAGATCTCGGTTGCGCCGGGATGGGCGGCCTTGCCGACCTTCGGATCGTCGTTGCAGTCCGCCGTAATCAGGACGTGCTTGGACGAAGGCTTGGCACAGCTCTTGACAGCCGTGCTCTCCAGACCGAAGCCGTCACCGTCTTCGTCGAGGTAGTAGACCTGGGCGTCCTTGGCGCTCGGCTCGTCGGTCTTGCCGTCGCAATTGTTGTCGATGCCGTCGCACAGCTCGTCCGCCTTGGGGTTCACCTTGGCGTTCGTATCGCTGCAGTCGGTCGCGAAGGGCGCCGTCACGAGCCCGGGCCCGAGCGAACAGGCCTGGACAGGCTTGGCCGCATTGCCGAAGCTGTCGCCATCCTCGTCCGCGTAGAAGGTCGTCGTCGTACCTTCGTCGGTCTGCCCGTTGCAGTTGTCGTCGACGTTGTTGCAGACTTCGGCGGCCTTGGGATTGACCTTGATGTTCTTGTCATCGCAGTCGTCGGCGTTCCCGGCGAACCCGGGTTCCACCTTGCAGGCGAAGGTCGGCTTGGACTTGTCGCCGAAACCGTCGCCGTCGGCATCGACCCAGATGGGAATCTTCACCCCTTCGTCGATCTGCCCGTTGCAGTTGTTGTCGACGCCGTCGCACAGTTCGGGCGCGTTCTTGTAGACCTTCGGGTTGAGGTCGTCGCAGTCGTCGGCGTTCCCGACGAGCTTGGCGTTGGGCGCCTTGCAGCCGCCCGTGACGATCGCGCCTGGATCGCCGCGCTGATCGCCGTCGGCATCGAAGTACCAGACGTTGCCAGTCGCGTTGTCGATCTTGCCATCGCAGTCGTTGTCCTTGCCGTCGCACAGCTCGGGCGCGCCGGGATAGGACGACTTGTCGGCATCCGCGCAGTCGCCTGCGTGGGAGACGTCGACGTAGCTCGCCGGCTTCGTGCACGAGACGAACGTGGCCGAGGTGTTGCCCCAGCCGTCGCCATCGTTGTCGAAGTACCAGGTCTGCGCCTTGCCGACCTTGGGGTCGTTGTCGTCGCAGTCCTGCGAGGCAGGAACGCCGTCATTGTCCTTGTCGATGGTGGCAGGCGATGCCTCGGCCTGGGACGACGTGTCCGCCGATGCGTCGTAGCTCGCTTCGAGCGAGCCGAACGGGTTGGACTGGCACGCGGTCGCGAGGACCGCCGCCATGATGAGAGGACGAGGCGAAAACATCACGAACTCCTTGCCCCCTGCTTGGGGACTCTTCTTGGCAACACAGGCAGGGACTTTCCCTGCTTGGCCGCCTAGATCTCCACGCAACTGCCCTCGATTTTAGGCAAAACAAGCCGAATCAAGACCAAAAGCATAGAGGTCTGTTGATAATGAGCGAGGGCTTTTTTTATCAGGAAACGAAGATTTTGTCAATAACAAGACCCCGGACACCCACCTGCGTTCCATCTAGAGCGATGGGGCAGGTGGGCGCCGGGGTCAGGGGGCGTGTAGAGCGCCCGAGGAAGCCTACTCGAGGTAGGCGATCGGGAAGACGACGCTGCAGCCGCCTTCTGGGGCGGACCACAGGTAGGGTTCGCCGACGAGCGCGCCGCCGCCGAACTCGAGCTTCACCTTGGCGTCCTTGAGGAGCGCCGCGTCGTTGCCCGAGCCGGAGCACAGCCAGGTGGCCGCGTCGCCGGTGCCGATCGTGACGTTGAGGCGCACGAACGCGATGTCCTTGGACATCACGAACGACGTGCCTACCTCATCGCCGTTCTCTGCCTTGGCGACGTCCGGCTCCCACCACTTGCCGAGCAGATCTTCCGACTTGGCGAACTGGTACGAGAGCACCAGTGCCGCCTTGTTGGGGACCTGCACGGTCAGGACGCCATGGACGGCCGTCTCCGTGGGCGGAGCATTCTCCTTCTGCGACTCGTCGTCGCAGTCGGAGTCGATGCCGTCGTTGGGCTTGTCCGGGGCGCCGGGGTGAATGTTGGCGGCGTTGTCGTCGCAGTCCCCGTTGTCGGTGACGAATCCCTGCGCGAGGCAGGTCTCCGCACCCGGGTCGTTGATGTCGCCGTAGCCGTCGTTGTCGCCGTCCACGTAGTTGAGGACCTTCTCGAGGCCCTCGTCGGTGTGGCCGTCGCAGTTGTCGTCGATCATGTTGCAGATCTCGGCGGCGCCGGGGTGGATCGGGAATCCGTCCACAATCCCGTCGCCGTCCTTGTCGAGCGGCGAGTCGTTGCAGTCGACTGGCTCGCCCTTGGCGTTGACGACGCAGTACCCGTCGTGGTCGTTGTCGACGCACGGGTGCGTCGACGTGACCGCGTCGGGCGCCGGAGCGGCGTCGACGGACGAACCCTTGTCGGCGCTGGCCGCGTCGACGGACGACGGTCCCGCGTCGACCGACTCGATGGTCGGCTCGGGCGTGGTGTAGGTGGCCGAAACGCCCTCACAGGCGTTCAGCACGACGGTTGCGCCGACGAGCAGAAGGCTCGCGGCGAAAGCGGACAGGAGCTTCTTCATCTTTTCCTCCTAACTACTCCCCCTCCGGGGGATATCTGACACACGGTACCGAAGCGGGGGAAATCCCGTCTCAGCTGTATGCCACAGAGCCACCCCGGAGGGATGGTTGTCTCTCTGCACTCAAGTCTCAAACTGTTGTCATTGCGAGGGAGGTTCAAGCGACCGAAGCAATCTCGAGTTTGCTTCGTCGTCCGGTCATTCGACCGGCCTCCTCGCAAAGACACAACATGACAAAGTAACGAGTTTAAGAACTTAGTGCAGAGAGAAACCGGATCCATTCCCTCATTTTGGGAACAGATTAATATATCATAAAATAGCCGATTTGTCAAGCCATCCAAACGCGTATTTTGTAATAAAAACGGCAATTTTTGACTAAAAGTCACAAATGTCTGACAAAAAAAAGCGCCCACCGGTTGGAAGACGCAGTGGGCAGAAGGGATCGTTGTGACCTACCAGCAGTTGGCGCTGGGGGTCACGACCCAGACGGCGCTGCAGCCGGCGTTGGTTCCGCCGGGGGCCGACCAAGTCTTGAGCCCGGACTTCGTCGCGGACTTCCCGTCGAAGACACAGCTCACGCTGGTCGACGGGTCGAGGTTGGCTGTGGAGCCGTTGCCCTCGCAGAACCAGTCGGTCGGCGGGTTGCCTTCCGCCGTGTTGAGGCGGAACCCGCAGATGTCCTTGGGCACCTGCGGGAGCTCGACCGTGATGGACTTGCCCGAGCCGGTCTGGCTCGAGTCCCACCACTTGCCGAGGTCGGCCTTGGTGTCGTACGCCTGCACGTTGACGGTCCGTTGCCGGTCCGTCGTGAAGGTGAACGTACACGAGAGCTTCGCCTCGTTGCCGGGCGGGATTGTGGCCGCCGAGCATCCCTCGTCGGTGACGCCGTCGCAGTTGTTGTCGACGCCGTCGCAGATCTCGGTCGCGCCCGGGTGCACCGATGGGTTGGACGGAGCGCAGTCCTGCGGCCCGTCCGGGTAGCCGTCCCCGTCGGAGTCGGCCGCTGCGGCCGGCTTGGCAGGGCATCCCTCGTCGGTGTGACCGTCGCAGTTGTTGTCCTTGCCGTCGCACAGCTCGGGGGCACCGGCGTAGACGCTCGGGTCGTACGGGCCGCAGTCGGCCTGGCCGATGCGTCCGTCGCCGTCGCAGTCCTGGATCGCCGGGTTGCACGTCGCGGTGGTCGAGACCTCGCCGCCGCTGGACTCGCTGTCGGGCTTGGCGCCCGCATCGGCCGAGGTGCCGTCGGGCTGGTCCCAATCGGCCTGGACGCCTCCGCAGGCGGTGAGGGCGAAGGCCGCGAGTACGGCGAAGACGAACGACGTGGTGGTGGTACGGTTCATGGATCTCCTCCTGCCACGGGCCTCCCCGTGGACTTCTCTCTGTCCAATCCGCCCCCGAACCCACCATGGGTCAGGGTCCGGGGAAAACAGGATGGCTGAACACCAGCGGGTGGCGATCAATCATCCTGCTTTCCCCAGCTTTACACCTTGGGATCCTTCGGTCGATATAACTCCATCAGCAGTGACTGAAGAATCTCTAGAAACGCGAGATCCTTCGCTTCGCTCAGGATGACAGGACAGTATGGCAAAGATGTTCGTTCTCCTCATATCAGAAGTCGAATGATCCATCTACAGCCCTCGACAAGCTCGGGCAATAAATGACTCAACTTCTCGTACGAGGTCTCCACACGAGTAGGTGTGTGGAGCCAGGATCAGCAAAAGCTGATGAGAGGTCCAGGTTTCCCCGCCCCCGCACAGCCGACCGAAGTCGAACTGCGCGGGAGGCGGGGTCACCCAGTGCCGGTCGGGGGACAACCGGCGTGATGACGGCGCGCACTCGGGAGGAGGCGAGCCGCGCCGCGCAGAGGCCTAGCGGGTGAGCGCACCGGTTCCGCCACCGACCGTGAGGGTCAGCATGGCGAAGGCGGCGTTGCCCAGGGCACGAAACTGACTGCCCTGGGAGCCCAACTGCTCGCCGCCCCCTTCGAGGCTGACGTGCACTGGGGTGCGCAACCATCCCGAGCCGGACGCGTACTCGTACGCGACGCCGCCTCCGCCGCCGCGCGACCGAGCGTTGACGCCCAGGACGTCACCACCACTTTCGTGGTCGACGTACCGGACGATGAGCCCGAGCGCGTGCGCGGAGCCGGGGGCGAGCTTGAAGAGCGTCTCGCCACCGACCGTCCAGAACATCCCGCGCTCGGTGTTGCCGCTTGGACCTTCCTCGAAGGGGAGGCCGACGGCGCCGAGGAGGCGGTAGATCCCGGACGGGAGCTCCGCGCCGACGTGACCGCCGACGAGGAGCATGGGAGCGAAGCCTCCCCGCGCCACTCCACTTTTCAGGTGGATGTCGGCCTGGCCCTTGAGAGCCACGCCGACGTTGAACCCCGCGTTGACGCCGGCGCTGTTGGCGACGGCGGCGGCGGAGGCGGCGTCTTCGGCGCGGGTGCCCGCGGCCACGGCGACCCGGTGAGCCGTCGCGGCCTGGCCCTTGACGATCGCGATCTGGTCGCCCAGAGCGCTGTCGGCGGCCTTGCGGGCCTCGGCCTCTGCCTTGTCCGCGGCCTCACGGGCCTTGGCTTCGGCCTTGAGGGCTCCGTTGAGGTCATCGAGGCGCTTGGCCCCGTCGGCCGCGAGCTCTTCGACGTCGTCGAGCCGGTCATCGAGACCGTCGACGTCATCTCGGAGCTCGCCGGCTCCCTTCTCGAGCGCGTCGACCCGGGTGGGATCGACGGGGAGAGGAGCGACGGCGTACTTCGGCTTGGCCTTCCCCTTGTGGTGCGGGCGATGCGTCGTCCCGGCGGGTCGCACGCAGTGCTTCCCGGCCGCGATCTCGGCGTCGTGCTTGTCCTTCCCGGCCTGATTGACAAGCTCGCGCACGCCGTCGCAGTCGGTGTCGATGAAGTAGAAGCCGAAGCCGGTGACGAACTTGCCGGCCGTGTAGTTCACGGCACAGCCGGTCTTGCCGTCGCACGCCTTGATCTCCTTGGCCAAGACCGCCAAACACTTCGCGTTCTTCGGGTCGCACCCGAAGTTCTTCGCGTAGGCCGGGGCTTCGGCGTCTTCACCGTCACAGTCCTCGTCGATCCCGTTGCCGACGATTTCCTTGGCGCCGGGGTGAACGGCCGGGTCGGCGTCGTTGCAGTCGAGCTTGCCGAGATGAAACGGCTTGCTCTTGCTGGGGTCGGCCGGGTCGGGCATGGTGCGGCTCGGATCCGGCACGCACCAACCGTCGCCGTCCTTGTCCAGGCCGCAGTCGGCCGTGGGCTTGGGGGGGGCCGCGAACGCGGCGGTGGCGCCGACGAGCAGACTCACGGCGAAAACGAACTGGCACAACGTCTTCATGGCTTCCTCCATTGTCTCCCCCTCCGGGGGATATCTGACACACGATACCGAAGCGGGGGAAATCCCGTCTCAGCTGTATGCCACAGAGCCACCCCGGAGGGATGGTTGTCTCTCTGCACTCGCGGTTTTACATTCTGTAAGATCCTTCAGTCGATTCAAGCTCCTTCAGGATGACACAACATTTTATTTGTCATCCTGAGGAGGCCAGAGGCCGACGAAGGATCTCCTTAAGAGAAGTAAAGCCGTAGGTGCAGAGAGAAACCAATCTGTCCAAATATGTTCTTGGTGATGTTTTAAGGGACACACCAGACCATACGGTCTGAAGTGGTCTGATATCCGGCGCAGAATGAGGAGGAGGCATTCCGGCTGGACATCAAACCGCTTCAAAACGCGGGTCACATAAGGAGCATTGAACGTGGCAATGTAGCATAATCAGACAAAAATGTCAAGAGACGGGAACAGACAAAAAAAGACCTTTTTAGGCTTTTTATGTCAAAAAATGGCTTTTTATGAGACTGATTATCCGTGCAGTTGATGCCTCCGACGAATCTTTTCCGTTTGAACCAAGACAACGGCTATCCCAACAAATCCTCCCAAAATCAATCCGGTCAGGGTATTTGCAAAAATATTTGGCCGGACCGGCCAGCGCGAATTGAGCGGAGCATCAATCAATCGAACTTGCACATTTCCCCCAGAAGTAAACTCCCCCACCCGTCCGGTCAAAACAAAAGCCACAGCCCGAACGACCTGCTCGGCCTGCCTCACATCCTGGTCATAGGCGGAAATCGTAAGCAATCCCGAACCGCGCGAAACCGTTGCGGTCACAGCCTTATGCCAAGCCCGACGGCGATTGGCCGAATCCGTAGGAAACGTATTCGCGCGAATATCAAACCCGGCCGAGAGCACCTGATCCAAAAAAGTACTCGTGTAAATAATCGTGGAAAGATTTTCCGCGATACGCTCCTCGGAGCGCGAAGCCGTATACGCATCCACCGAAGAACCCACGTCTTGCAAAATCAAGAGGCGCGCCGTTGAACCATACTGAAGCGGCTGAACAAAAGAGACGATAAGCGCAAACACGAGTCCCAACAAACCAAACATCAAAATCGTTTGCCAACCTGCGGATAGTGTTTTGAGATGATTCGCGGACATATGGGATCTCTTATCGCCTGAGCCTATCGAAGGCTGTGCTCGCAATGCGGTGCAGTCCATACCCCCTCGACAGGCTCGGGGGGTAAACACGGCTCGAGGGGTAAAAGTGTTCACTACGTCTTTATTATACCTCAAGGCGCGCGCTCGCCCAATGTGACCGTGATGGTCTGCCCCACTTTGGCGCGTTCAACTTGCAGACGCACTTGATCGCCCGGACGATATTGTTCGATGAGTTCATCAAGGGTGTGTGAAGCGTCCACGGATTCATCGTTCACGGAAAGGATGATGTCGGAAGGTTTGAGACCGGCTTGACGCGCCGCACCGGAACGCACAAGCGATCCCGATCCGTATAGCAGGGCGCCGGTCGTGTGCCCGGAAGTCAGCGTCGCAGATATATCAAGCCCATGGGAAAGATCCACGGCCATCACCCCGAGTGTCGGGCGTGAAATGGTTTGATGCTCAAGCAAAGATTTGAACGATGGTGTCATGGCTTCGATGGGCAAGACCGCGTGATCCGTGCGCACCAGTCCAATCACCTCTCCGCTCAAATTAAAAACCAAACTTCCAGGTTGAACATCGCGATCGAGCGTGAGCAAACGGTTGGGTTCATCAGAGCTGACCGATCCGTCTTGCGCCCACTCTTCCCCTTTGACGGAAGCCACGACAAATCCCGCGGCATCTTCAACAACGAAAACCTGCTCGCCTCGATGGGCTTCCCGCCCCTTCCCCAAAGACACCACCGGCAAATGATCTGCCTCTACTTTCACAAAAATGATCCCTGTCACCGGATCGAACTTTTGTGCCTGCACGGAAAGCCATTGATTATTGACGTGAATACGCGACTCCATCAGCGACGCCGGAGCTGTTCGTCCACTTTCAATTCCCACCCATCCGTCCGTGGTGAGCACCATGCCCACACGATCCGCCTCATCCTGCCGATATCCCAGCGCACCCGACGCGTCACGATACACCTGAACCACGCTTGGCAAAGTCTGCGATACAAAATCATCAACAGCCTCTTTATAGGAAGACGGAAAGTTACGAGGCTTCTGCGCAGAAAGGCGAAGAGGCGCGGTCAGTTCATTTAATTGAACGGCGTAATCTGAAAGATATGACGATGTCCATGCGGTGCCCAAAATGCCCGCGCCCAATCCAAGGACGAGAGAAATCAGAATCGGATAGATCATCAGCCGCCAATCGATTTTTTTCATACCTCTTTTAAGACCAATCAGAACTCACTAAAACGGCCGCAAACAAAATCGCTGCCACAATCAGATAACGCTTGACCACCGTGGATGAAAGCTTATGGCGCACTTGCGCGCGCGTCAACCCAAGGAACAAATAAAAAAACAGAGTGATGAAGGAAGCGTTCGTGTAAAGTCCGCTCGGCAAGAAAGAAAGCGTGACAAAAAACTCTGTCGTTAAAATGGCTCCGGCGAGAGCATACGGACGCGATCCCGAGTCTTCCGCTTTGCTCACCCAGAGTGTTCCATAAAGAACGAACCAAAAGAACAAGAAAAAACCTGTGGCAAGAATCCACAAAGGAAACTGAATAAGCAGATGGGCTCCGTAAGCAAAAGAGGAGAGGGAAAAAATAGTCAGGATGTTTAAGAGCAGAGTGAGATATTCAATCGAGTACGGCTGGTATTGACTGGGAAGATGCGTGAATTGAAAAAGATATTCCGCGAACAGCACGAGCAAGATAACACTCACCACAGATAGAATGAGGGAAAGCATTCGACCTTCAAACAAAAAAAGCATGCTGAACGCGGCGAGCAGATACAACAACGGCGTGGCGAAAAAATGCCAGAAGGCAAAGGTACGCACGCGCCAAACAAGCAGGCGAGCAAACAACAACGCCATCAATACGAGCGTGAACAGCACACTCGTCTGCGGCGCCATCCAATGCTCCAAAAGCGAAGCAAACCCCAGAGCCCCAATGGCTCCAATCGCAAATGGCGTTACACGATGAATCAGAATCATACTTCTCGCTAAGGTTGTCCTTCCTTGATTTGAACAGCCAAATCCCCGTTGATGATCACAACCCCTGCTTGATAATCAATCGACTTCATCTGCACATACGATCCCAATAAGGCGTTGAAATCATTCAACTTACTCTGAATAAATGGTTGAAGGAAGAAGGCGGTGAGCGCGTTAGGAATCGGAAGCGAACCCACGATAAACCGTTCCGGTTTGAGTTCGACCGTGCCGTCATGGGCGCTCGCATAAACGGAAAACTGCAGAGCGCTTGCGCGGGGAGAATTTTTGAAGAGGACGAAAAAAGTGAAACCGGTATCGGGATCAATGCGGACCTGTGCGGTGGCGCTGTCGAGCGTATCATCCATTTGCTTTCCAAGCGCACTACGCAAAGAGGCGGTGAGCGATTGCTCGCTGATCTCAAGGGAGATCGCGGTTTGCGAAAGCTTGCCCTGCCCATCTTGCAAACGTTGAGCGATCAAACTCTTCACCCGTTCATCCACCACGCGCTCCATCGGTACGCCAGGCAGAACCGTGCGCTCTGGCACTGGGGGATGATACGCCCACGAGGTAAATCCCGGAACGTTCACAAGACCTGTAGCCGCCACCGCCCAAGCGCCAGCGCTCAAGAGTCCAAAAATGATAACCAAAAACAGCAGCGAACAGGTGATCCAAGGCCGTCCGCGATTCTGCGAACGGATCTCCTTAATCACCTCCCCTTTAAGCTGCTGCATTCCTTCTTTGGAATCTTGACCCTTTTCAATCCGAGACATACTGGCGGAAGCGCTCAAACGCCGCGGCCTCTTCGCCGGTTTGATTCGTCAGCGCTTGTTGCATCTGACTCAGTTCCACCGCGAGCGCCAAGTGTTTTTCTTTTTCTGCGGCTGGAACCGTCATGGCCAATAATTGCGCGAGCGTTTTTTGCACAAGCGAAAGTTTGGTCTGCGAGTCAACAGCCGCTTGATACACCGCGGTAAATTCTGTCGTCAACGCGCTCAGCTCCTGATCATATTGTTCAGCGGAAACCGGTTTTGATGATGCTGGGACGGGCGTTTTGGAAACCGACCCGCGGCTCGCAAAGGCAAAAATCATTAAAACGACTAGTGCGAGCGTGAGCAAAGCAAGGACGAGGGGAAAAAATGAAGTCCGCTTGTGAAACATCATACCAATCCTTTAAAAACATCTTCAGCCACAACGGCAACCATGGTGGCAAGTGGAATAGCCAGAAGCGCGCCAACAAATCCCCCCACCTGTACCCCCACGAGCAAAGCGGCGATGCTCAAGATAGGATTCAATCCGGTCACCGTCTGCATGATTTTCGGTACGAGCACATTATTTTCAATCTGCTGAATGACGAGGTACAAAACCACTACGGCTAAACCAAGAACGGGCGATTGAGCAAATCCGATCAACCCCGCCGGAATCAAAGAGATGATCGGGCCAACATATGGAACGATCTCAAGCACTCCCGCGATCAGAGCCAGAAGAAGCGCATAAGGAACCCCTAAAAACTTCAGACCAATATAAACCGCTAAGCCCACAAAAAATCCTAAAATAAGCTGACCGCGCAACCACGCTCCAATTTTGTCCTGCATTTTTTTCATGAGTTGCATGAGATACGGCTGATATTCTTCCGGAGCGAGCGTTTTGAAATAACGACGCATGCTATCCTCCTCAACCACCATATAAAAGGTAAGAACTAATACAATCAGGACGGCCGCCACGCCACCGAAAAATCCTTTCACCGTAGAAAAGACCGAATTGGCTGATGTGTTCAAACTTTGCTGAAACGATTGAAGCCCGCTGGTAAAACTTTCTAAAAATTGATGCCTCTGCTGAAACTGCACGAAGGTATTTACGAGGTTGGTTGAGTTGGAGGAGAGATTTTCAACAAGCTGTCCCGACTGCTGAACGACCACCGGAATCATCACAATAATCAGGACGCTCGCCAGCGCGAGCAGAACGGTATAAACAATCAAAACGGCAAGACCGCGTGGAATGCGGTGCTTCGAAAACCAATCCGCGAACGGATCAATCAAAGAGGAAAGCATGATCGCCACCACGAACATCGCGACGATGTCGCGGATGTACCACAAAAACCACAACCCTAAAATGATGAGAACGGCTTTAAAAAAGGTACCGGTCGAAATGCTGATCGTGTGTTCGGAAGACATAGAACGTTATAGTTATAATACAGGATTTTCAAAAATTGATCACGCGCGGGTGTGAACAAGCGCGGCAGTTTGATTGACAGAAAGAAAAAAAATGCGTAGAGTGAGACGCCTGGGGCTGATCGGTTTCGATGGGAGTCCCTGACCGTGTGATCAAGCCGAGGCCGTATGGGACCTCGTAAATCTCTCCATGCAAGACGATACTTGCCAACAACGTCATGGCGAAAATCAAGGACGCTTTGCGCGTTCCTTCTTTTGCCCCAGCTCTCGCCTAAGGGTTTGTAGAGCCGTTCGTCTGAGCGAAGCTCGATAGCTCAACACGAATGTCATATCTTCGAGCTGGACTGCGCGGTCGCCGATCTCGCGCGGTCAAGATGTTGCGACCGGCACCCTCGCGCGCATTTTGTCCCGCTTCAAGCGCGCGATGATCAAAGCGGGAATGAGCTTGGAACCATCGTACGGCCATGCCTTACCACACGGGGGTTCGATTCCCCCCAGCTCCACCAACAAAAATCACCGACACAACGTCGGTGATTTTTGTTTAGTCTTAATTGACAAAAACGATTTTTTGATATACGTTACAGCCCTTGCGGAACGTTTCTCCGCAGGTTAAGGGGGTCTTTCAATGGTTCGCACCTTCGTCCTCGTCCTGCTCGCCACGCTCGCACTTCCTGCGCAAGCCGAGCCAAAGACCCTGCCGCCGCACATGAGCGGCCTGGGAGTCTTCACCTACAAGAGCAGTGTCGGCAACACCGAGGGCGAACAGGCGAAGGCCTACGCCAAGGCGGTGCACGACGCTGGCTACCACTTCGTCATCGTGAAATCGCACGACGGCGGAAGCTGGGGCACACGCGTGGGTCGCACGTGGCGTGAGGCGATCTCGCGCGATCTCATTGCGGCATTCCACGGGGAGGGGATGCGCGTGTACTCGTACTTCACTGCGCGGCTCAAGACGGACACGAGCGTGGACGAATCCATCCAGCTCGCCGTTCGGACGCTCGAGATGGGCGCTGACGGCGTCGTCGTCGACGACCTCGGGCTGTTTGGCAAGTCCAAAGCTCGTTGGGAGCGTCTATTCGCGCAACTGCGCAAACAGGTGGATGCCCGTCCGTGGACGATCCTCGCCTTCTCCAGCTTCCCGCACCTCATGCAGTGGAAAGACGTTCCTTGGGCCGTCGCGCTCAAGTACGCGGACTTCTTCCTGCCGCAGAGCTACTGGAAGCTGTTCCGCGACATGTCGCCGCAGAACGCACTCGCCTACACGCAGGGGCAGTTCGATGCCCTGCGCGCCTACCACCCCGGACACGAGTGCACGCTCGTCCCGGTGGGCATGACCTACGGCAAATCGGTGAGCGCGACGCAGATCACGCGCTTCCTGCAGGCGGCCGCTCCCTACTACAAGGGGGTCGCGCTGTTCCTGTACGAACAGATGCCAAAGGGCGGAGCGAAGGCCATCGAAGGCCAGCACAGCGCCTACGATCCCAACCGCACCGTCCAGAACATCTCGCTCGTCGATTTATTCAACGGCAAGACCAAGCCTTCCGCCGACGCGACTCCGCCGACTGCGCCGAGCAAGCCGGGCAAGACAGACAAGCCCGGCAAGCCGAAAGGCAAAGTCAAAGACAAACCAATGGCCAAGACCGAAGACAAGAAACCGGCCGGCCACTGGCCCTTCAGCCGCTGATCCCTCCGAACCGTTTCACCGCGGTTCATTTTTTTATCTCCTTCTCTCTTCATTTATCATTCCATTTTGTCTCCTATCGTCTGGTGTGAGCGAGATCGATGGGACAAACTTTTGTCGCCTCAACACAGACTACACGTCGACAAAAGTGTCCCCTAACGATCTCTTCAATCGTTGGCGGTATTGTCTTGCGGTTTATGCCATGTCTCCGGGCCAGCGGACTCCTCGCCGCTGTTCCCTCCGACATGGCATAAACCGCAAAAAGACGTTTGTACGTTAAAGAGAAAGGTTATAAGAACGACCAGGCATTGTCCTGTTCGCTTGATTTAGAAGAGAAAGAAAAGGAGAGAAAAAATCATTCACGCAAACGTTCACGAATCTGCTTTTGCACATCCCGCTTCTTGATCGCCTCGCGCTTCTCATATTTTTTTTTGCCACGAGCCACAGCAAACTCAAGCTTCACCAAATTGTTCTTGATATACAAACTCACGGGCACCAGCGTCAATCCTTCAGCTTGCTTCTTGCCAATCAAACGCTTGAGTTCCCGCTTATGAACCAGCACTTTACGGTCGCGCGTTGGTTCATATCCCTGCTGGGCTGATGCGGCCGGACCATACGGAGTGATATGCGCATTCTTGAGCCACAACTCCCCTTTCCGAATATCCAAAAACGCTCCCTTAAATTGCACCAGGCCGGCCTTAACCGCTTTAACTTCCGGTCCGGTTAACACCAAACCCGCTTCCTGTTTATCCAGAAGTTCAAAGTCAAACCCGGCCCGTTTATTATAAGCGACCTGTTTCATTTCCTCCCTACTCTACCTCATTACTTGATTTTTTCCACTCTTTCCCATAAACTTTTTCCATCTCTATGCGTATTCACCGTCATCGCCTGCACCACTCATCGCTCAACGTCCAAAAATACTGGGCCAATGAGCGCATTCGTGCCGAGCAGGTTCGTGTCATTGATGAAAACGGACAGGCCCTTGGGGTGATGCCAACCACCAAGGCCATCGAGCTTGCTCAAAGCAAAGAGCTTGACTTGGTTGAAGTTTCCCCCAAGGCCGAACCGCCTGTTTGCAAAATTTTGGACTACGGACAATTCAAATACCAAAAAGAAAAAGAAGCGCGCAAACAAAAAGCGCAGGCAAAAGAAGTTGAAATAAAAGCGATTCGGCTTTCGGTGCGTATTGGTGCGCATGATGCCGGGGTCAGACAAAAACAAGCGGCTAAATTTTTAGATCGTGGCGACAAGGTCAAGATTGAACTCCCTATGCGTGGCCGCGAAAAAGCCCACAAGGATGTGGCCGAAGAAGTGATCAATACCTTTGTCGAAGGTCTGCGCGCCGACTATCAACTGCGCGTTGAGCAAGAAATCAAATATCTGGGCGGCCGCTTCTCAACCATTATTGCCAAGAGCTAATCTTGACAGGGACGCGTCACTTCCCTATACTTCGCACGTCTTTGAAAATATCCGCTATGAAATTGAAAACCCATAAAGCCGTTTCCAAACGGTTCACCATCACCAAAACCGGCAAGGTGCTCAAGCGAGCCGCCGGACAGGATCACTTCAATAGCCGCGATCCCGGAAAAATCACCCGCAAGAAGCGCCGCGATAAAACATTTGCGTCGTACAGCAAAGCGGTTAAGACATTGATGGGGGAATAAAAAAACTTATGCCACGAGTTAAACGAGGAACCCAACACGTCAAGCGACGCAAAAGCTTGCTGGAAAAAACCAAAGGCATGATGTGGGGGCGCAAGTCGAAAATCCGCGTCGCTCGCCCAGCGGCTTTAAAAGCCGGCGTTTATGCCTACCGCGATCGCCGCAACAAAAAACGCACCATGCGCCGCCTCTGGCAGATCCGATTGAACGCCGCGCTTCGTCCGCTTGAGATGAACTACAGCCGATTTATTGATGGACTTAAGAAGGCCAATGTCGCACTTGATCGCAAGATCCTCTCAACACTTGCCAAGGATCACCCAGAAGTTTTCAAAAAAGTCGTTGAGAAAATCCGTTAGAAAAAACCCGCGAAAATCGCGGGTTTTTTGTATAAACGATTGACAAAATCGTTTTTTTGTGTTATTTTTTCGGGTTCCGAAACGGTTTCGGACGCTCTTTATCACGTTGGTAAGGAGTCACAAAAACCCATTCAGGAGGAAACCATGGCGTTTACGCTTCACGCGCCCCCCAACATCGTCGAGGGCTCGGCTCTCGCCGTCCGGTTGGAGGTCACTCCTCCGGACAACCCCCCAGGCGCGGAGTTTCGGCTCCTCGTCACGCCGGCCGGTGCCCCGATCGTCATTGATCGCGACACCGCGCGCGTCGGTGCGGTGGGTGCCGGACACCCCTCGAACCTGACCTTCAGGAGCACGCGGGGCTTCCAGGCGCCCGGCCACTACCATCTCGGCGTGGTCCGCACAACGGACCTACTGACCGAGGTGGCTGGGCAGGACGTGGACGTGGTCGCTCTCGCGGCCGCACCGCCGCCGCTGCCTGCGCCTCCGCCCGTTCCTGGCGCACCCCCTGCGCCTCCGGCTCTCCCGCCGGTCGCGCCCCCGCCCATCGCACCCGGAGCACCGCCTGCGCCTCCGGCCCCTCCGGCGCTTGGTGCCCCAGCCGTGGCGGTTGTGCCCGTGCCGGTGCACATCGCACCGCCGCCGCCGATCCCGATGCACATCGTGCTGGGACCGGCTCCCGGTGCCCCGCCTGCACCTGGCGGCCCGGTTGCCCCACCGGCCCCTCCGGCTCCGCCGCGCTGGCGCACTTGGGCCGACCGCGGCCTCTCGGCGCTCGCCTTCGCCGCGCCGATCATCATCCTACTGGCCCTCCTGTTCGGCCTGTGGTGGATGGTCACGACGGGAATCGGGACTTTCCACACGGGCAACGCCTCGCCGATTCCGGCAGGCGCGGCTGCGAGCAGTGCCTCCGCGATCCCCGCGGGTGGCATCAGCAACGCGGCTGTCGTGAACCCGACCTGTAGCAACAACTGCACAGCCGGCAACACAACGGTCACAACGCCCGCGCCCGCGGCCAGCACAGGGGGTGGCTCAAATCCTCAGTAACTCCATCGGGCAAAAAGTCCGCTTTGCCAGCGGGCACCGGTGGAGGCTCCGTTCCTGGAGGATGGTGGCTGGAATGGGAAAGCCCTTGCCGCCTCCCCTCGCCGTAGTTGGCTTCTACGGCTTCAAGACGGTCGCACTGGTTCTCCAGTCGGCCGTCTCTTTTTCTTTTCTGATTCTTGTGCGGATAGCCGGTTTTGGATATTCTAAAAGTGACTTATGAAAAATCTTCCTGTCCGCATCAACAAGTATCTCTCTGAACAAGGTTATTGTTCACGACGAGAAGCCGACCGACTCATTGAGTCCGGGCGGGTTTTTATCAATGACAAACGCGCCAAGCTTGGTGACAAGGTTAGCGAGAGCGATACGGTGCGCGTGGAAGGCCGCGCCAAAAAGATCCAACCCAAAAAAATTTACCTCTTGCTCAACAAGCCGGTCGGGGTGATCGTCACTTCGGACCGGCACAAAAAAGACAACGTGATGGATCTGATCGATCTGGAAGAACGAGTTTTCCCCGTTGGCCGATTGGATGTCCAAAGCGAAGGGCTTCTCTTGTTGACCAACGATGGGACCCTTTCAAACCGACTCATGCACCCGCGTTATGAGCACGATAAAGAGTATGTGGTCGAAGTAGATCGGTCGCTTCTATCAAAAGATATCAAGCAGTGGCAAAACGGCATGGGGCTTAAGGACGGCATGACGCTTCCGGCCAAGGTGCGGCAGATGGATACCAAACGCTTCGCGATTATCTTGCGCGAAGGACGCAACCGTCAGATTCGCCGCATGTGCGAAGCTCTCGGATACCGCGTGGTCTCACTCAAACGCACGCGCATTCTCACGCTCAAAATGCCCTCCACCTATCCTGCCGGCAAATGGCGCTCTCTCACCGATTCCGAAGTGAACGAACTAAAAAAGGCGGTGGGGATACCTGTGTAAAAAATAAGGAGCGAACGTAAATTTATGAACCCACAAACTCAAAAATTGGTCAACGATATCGTTGAAGATTTACGATTCGGTTTTTTGGAAGAAGTCCTAAAAACTCTTGGAGACGGTCCAATTCCGTCTGAAATTCTGGATAATAATGAGGTCAGAGATGCCGCTATCGGTGGGATTACACAACATCTTCTTGACTCTCGTTCAAGTGATAATTTTGAAACCGCAATCAAAATAAGAGATTTATTTCGCGTTCCAAACAGAGATATAGAGGAAGTTGTAAAACAGGGAATAGAAAATTGGACGATGGATAAAGGACCAAAATTCGGGCAAAGAATTTGTGATGCATTTGGTGTTCCAAAAGAATTTATGAATACGAAAAATGTTCAGGAAGCTCAAGAACGTTTCTCACGTTTACAACAGCGACAAAAAGAAATGAGATCAAAACCGAATTTTTAAAATTTTTGTTCTTGCGGTTCCCCCTCCGTCCTAAAAGTTTGGGGAACGACCCTCCGAACTCTCTGGAGTTCGAACTCCGTCCTTGCATTCGTGGGTAAAAAAACAACCTGATGAAATCAGGTTGTTTTTCTGGCGGGACGTTGTGGAAGGGGTCGGAACCTATTTCAGAGTAGAAAAGCCCAACGAGGTGGTTTAGATTTAAGTTTTGTTGCGTCGCCAACCCCGGGAAAATCACTTAAACCTAAAGCCAATGACGCACGTTTATGATATAATTTCACAATAGAATTGTTGAATGTGAGACAACACACACACACTTGGCGAGTTTAGCGTTAGGAAGTCTAATAGTCTATTTTGGATTTCGTGTTTACACCTATGCTTCACAAAGCATAGGCATCTTAAACGTATTTTTTGGGTTGTTACTACTTTTTGCTGAAGGACACGCAATTCTACAGTCATTTGGATTTTTGACTAGCATTATTCGACTAGGAAAGCCAAATGCAAATCGTTATCGACGCGTAAAACTTGATACAAAAAACTTGCCCGATGTCACGGTTTTAGTGCCAGCACGCAATGAACCGCTCGGTGTCCTTGAAGCAACATTTATTTGTCTTTTCTCTTTAGATTATCCTAAGAAAGATATTTATTTTCTTGACGGATCAGATCCTAAATTTCAAGAAAAAAATGGGGAACTTGCTCAAAAATATAATATCCATCATTTTGTTCCTGAGCAGAAAGTTTTTTCTCCCCAAATGAAATTCTTGAGGATTACTTTCTGAAGCTTGGAAAAAAAGACCAGGTTACTGAGTTGAAGCGTATTACAGAGATGGCGAATTTTAGTTTTGTGTACACTAAACCACCGTATGGAAATGGAGGAGCGCTTGAAGCAGCGAGACATCTCGTTTCCGATGAGCCGTTCGTTCTTGTCTGGTCTGACGAAATTATCATCTCAAAATATAAACCTCGAATTCAGCAATGCTTAGAGACATTTGAAAAATATAAAAAACCAGTTATTTCTGCTATAGAAATTAAAGATCCTACAAAACGTAGCAGGTACGGAATGGCAGAATTTAAGGATATAAACGGAGAAGAAAACGTAAAGGAGATCGTTCGCATTGTCGAAAAACCAAAGTTCGGTGAAGAGCCGTCATCTTTTGCTACACATGGTGCTTATGTTCTGTTGCCATCTGTATTCGATGCACTTGATAAAACAGTCCCAGGACTACATGGTGAACTTTGGCTTACAGACATCATAAATATTATGAAGGAGGACACTGGTCTTCTGGCAACTATAATTCTAGATGGGCATTATCTTGATTGCGGCGATCCTTTAGAATATCTCTATTCACAAATCGATTACTTCAAAAACTATTCTTCGTATTCAAAAGAGGTAAAAGATGAATTAAAGAGGTTTCTTTAATGAAAATCAGTTGGAACTCCAGAATTCGGCGAAGATAAAAAGAAAAACGCCTCTGCGTCTGCAGAAGCGACTTTCTGGCGGACCGGACGGGATTCGAACCCGCGATCTTCTCCGTGACAGGGAGACGTGTTAACCGGGCTACACCACCGATCCGTGAGTGAAATGAGTGGAATGGGTCAACCCCTTCGGGGTTTGATCCATTCCCGAGCGAACGAACAGGATATGACCACTCGTTCTTCTGTACGGCCATATCCAGAGAACGCCGGAATATTAACATACCCTTTTTTGACTTGCAACCATCCCAGGGTTTGCTACCATTTGGGTGCTATGACCTACAAAACCTTCATCTTGATCGCCACCATGGTCCTGCTGGCCGGAGCTTTAACAACAACCGTTGTCGTACTCAACGCAAAACGCACCGCGGAAAAACAGTCGGCCTTGCTCGCAGATAAAATCCATACCGCGCTCTATCGCGACGCCACAAGTATCTGGGACGGCCAGCTCATAAGCGGCCCATTTAACCCAACGGACATCGCTGGGGAAACGCATGGATCCTCAACCTACATCCGCCTCACCTGGCAACCCCCGACTCAAACGTATCACCACTTCCTCATCACAATCACCGACCCTCGCACGAGATGGACGCGCATAGAATCCGGTGAACATGATCGAACAAGTCTCGATCTTTCCGATCTGAAGTCCGACACAAAATACACCATGACCGTGCAGGCCTGCTTGGATCAACCTTGTCGAACGTGGCTTATGCCAAGTGAAGAAACAACTTATCGAACCGATAAACCCTTCTGGCAGATCGTCGACACCGCGGCTGAATTAAAAAAAGCTACTGAAGTTGAAGACTGGCAAAACAGCATCATCCTAAACGATGTGAGTCTCATCAAATCGGACAACAGCCTCTATAGCGCTGACGAAAAAAACACGTTTATTATCGAACGTGTCGTCCACGTCCCAAAATCTGACGAAATAATCATGACGCTCGTCCAGAGGGTTACGTCCAGGCGTCTTTTTGCCAAACTTCTCAACCCTTAGCCTCCACGACATCAAACGCTTTGCCATGTCTGCCGCCCAACACGAGAGCGACGTGTGCGTGTGACTTTAACAGATGCTCCTTCAGGAGCCATGAGAACGCTCGTCGAGCAAACGTTTGCTCGCGAGCGTTTTTGAGAACTAACGGTTGGACGCCCCATCGCAAAACATTTTGCCGCGCCTCCTCTTGTGAAGAGCACGCGAGAAACAAGGGGATCTCCGGATGCTCTCGATGAATCGTCGGTGCCCAAGAGGCCAATTCCAAAGAAGCCACAACCGCCTCGATGGACCCCTGAACGGCCGCGAGTTTCAGTTGTTGGGATAGTGCCGCAACCGCATCAGTTGTTGAGGACTCAAAAAAAGTCACGTCATCAAATACGGAGCGCTCGGCTTCCTGCACAATGGAGGCCATCATTTTTACCGCCTGCACCGGATACTTTCCCGAAGCCGTCTCGCCGGAGAGCATCACCGCATCGGTGTGATCAAAAACCGCATTGGCCACATCGGAAACTTCCGCACGCGTCGGACGCGGATTGCGGATCATGGAATCAAGCATCTGGGTTGCCACGATAACCGGTTTGCCGGCTTTGCGACATTTCTCCACGAATGTCTTTTGAATCACGGGAACTTCTTGGGCAGGCACCTCGATGCCCAAGTCACCGCGCGCAACCATCACCCCATCGGCCTCTTCCAAAATCGCATCAAAATTTGCGACCGCCTCATGCTTTTCGATTTTCACGATGATGAGAGGTTTTATCATTCCAGGTTTGCTTGCTTTCGCAATGAGCCGGCGCAAAAGCTTCACATCCGCCACAGATTTCACAAACGACAACGCCACCCAATCCACTCCTTGTCCCACGGCAAACACAACATCTTCCCGATCTTTGCTCGTCAGCGAGCTGAGGGAAAGTTGCGAGTCGGGAAAGTTCATGCCCTTATGCGAGGTCACCGTTCCCCCGTTCACGACCGTTGCATAAATTTTTTTTTTGGCAACGCGTGTAATCTTGAGCTCAAGCAGACCATCATCAATCAACAAACGCTCCCCTACGTTCACATCTTTAAACAAATTCGCATAGGTCACCGGAAGCTCCCCTTTCTGAAAAGTGGTGGCGGCACTATTGATGACAACGGAACTGTGGGCTTTCAAAGCAACCCCAGCGGCAGGAAGTTCGCCTAAACGAATTTTTGGACCTTGAAGATCTCCGACGATGGCGACTGGCTTGCCAAGCTCGCGCGCGGTTTGGCGAATGGTTTTCAGGATGCGGTGATGGTCTCGATGTGTGCCGTGAGATAAATTCAATCGAGCAACGTCCATGCCAGCACGCATCAAGGCGTGTAATTTTGTCGGTGAAGCACTGGCAGGACCAATCGTGCACACGATTTTTGTTCGTCTCATAAAGAAAGGTTAAAGCGCGGCGTACTCTTCAAGGGTAACAGAAATTTGCTGAATGACCCCATCACGCAACAATTCCAGTTCGACGTGATCGCCTGGCCGCTTGCTCGCGATCAATTCGGAAAGTGAATGATCCTGGCTGATGGAAGTCCCATCGATTTTGGTAATGATATCTTTTTCTTTCAGGCCCGATTTCTGTGCCGGACTTCCGGGGACAACGCCGGGCTCGCTGGGTCGCGTGCCAGCCACAATGAGTGCGCCAAAATCATACCGCCGTTTGTCTTGAGCCTCTTCGTCTTGCACTAAAACATAACGCACTCCGAGCCACGGCCGAACAATGCGGCCAAAAGCACGCACATCATCAACTGCCCGTTTAGCTTGATCGATCGGGATGGCAAACGCGATGGCTTCTCCTTCCACACTCACCGCCGTATTGATGCCGATGATCTCCCCGTGCAAATTGATGAGCGGCCCACCGGAATTCCCGGGGTTGATAGCGGCGTCTGTTTGAATCGCTTGTTCGATTACATCTGCGGCATTGGCCGAACCCGCTGTTACTCGACGATTAATGCCCGAAATCACCCCTTTGGTCACGGTGTTGTGAAATTCTGAAAGCGTATTCCCGATTGCGATTACGGTCTGGCCGATGCGCACGTCGTTAGACTCCCCTAAGTCAGCTGTAGGAAACTCGTTGCCATCTACATGCAGGACCGCCACATCCAAAAAAGGATCCGTGTCTACGAGGGTTGCGGGAAATTCTTTACCGTCGTTGGTCACGACAAAGAAAGTTGCATCTTTTTCCGAAACCACATGTCGATTGGTGAGAACATATCCGTCCGCGCTCACAAAGAATCCAGATCCACTCGAGACCTCTATAAGTTCATGAACATCCGGCGATGATCCAAAAAGGAGTGATTCAAAACGCACTTTCCCCCGTTCTTGTTTTACGACAATACTGACCACGGCCGGCGCCACACGATTTACCACATCAATCGTCGCACTTTCTTCTTCCACCAAAGAAACGAGTCGTTTATCACTGGCTGACGAGAGCGAATTGCTGAAAAACGGAGCGTGGGAAAATACCATGACCGCAAAAGCTCCCGCGATAGCTCCAACCAACGCGGAAAGCGCAAGCCCGACCACAAATAGCGTCTGAAGGCGCTCTTCATTCATAGAGTATTTTTTCTGGTTTTGTGCGAGGGTGATGAACCCTTGCTGTTTGAACCGAGCAATTTTTTCAGTTCATCCTCAAAAGTCTTCACATCATCGAACGACCGATAGACAGACGCAAATCGGATATAGGCAACCTTATCGAACGCTCGCAGATGTTTCATCACGATCTCTCCCAATTCGGCCGAGGTGAGCTGGCCGCGACGCTTCTTTTGAATGTCGCGTTCGATTTTGTGAACCAATTTTTGAAAACTGTTATCCGTGTATGGTCGTTTTTCAAGGGCCTTCTCAAGTCCGCGGACAAGCTTCTCACGAGAATAATTCTCCCGGCGGCCGTCCCGTTTGACGACCGTAAGATCAAGCAGTTCGATTTCCTCAAGCGTTGAAAATCGAAACTCACATTTTTCGCATTCTCGGCGACGGCGAACACTCACCCCATCGCTTGAGATACGGGAATCAATCACTTTGGTATCACGATGATTACAAACAGCACAGTGCATAGAAAAATCGGCCAGCGATCATAATGGTTGCAGTGTAGCGAAAAAAAACGAAAAAAGAAAGCGATCCGCTTCCTTTTTGCCTCACAGACTTTACATCATCTTCTTTCGAATAAACGCGGGAATTTCGATCTCATCTTCTTCTGTCACTTGCGGCTTCACACTCGTTGGCATTTTAATTGGCGGTTTGGATTCTGGTTTCGGTTCAGGACGATGAACAACGGTCTCGGTGCGAGTGGGTTCAGGAGTGGTGGCTCGAGGTGCAGAAAAAGAGGTTGCCCGCTTGGATTGATAGCTTGGCTGTTCTTCACGCTCGCGCACGCGCAAAAAGGTATGTGGCGCCCAGGTTCCCTGCGCTTGGACCTCAACCGCACCCGGAGAAGCCACACGCCGATCGCGCGAATCAAAACCGGTGGCGACAACAGTAATGCGAATTTCTTCATTCATGTCTTCATCAATGTTGGCTCCAAAAATAACCTTCGCATCTTCATCGGCGGAACTGGTGATCACTTTTGCCGCTTCAGCGACTTCATGCATCCCCAAATCACTGCCACCAGAAATGGTAAAAAGAATCCCTTTAGCCCCATCGATCGAAAGCTCGAGAAGTGGACTGGCGATAGCCTGTTTTGCCGCTTCAATCGCGCGATTTTCCCCCGTGGCTCGACCGATCCCCATCAATGCCGAACCCGAAGATTCCATGATGGCTTTGACGTCCGCATAGTCGACGTTGATGAGTCCCGGAACAGTAATAAGCTCGGCAATCCCTTGCACACCCTGGCGCAAAACGTCGTCAACCACCTTAAAAGCCTCCATGAGCGATGTCTTCTTATCAATAATCTGGAGCACGCGGTCATTGGGAATGGTGATGATAGCATCCACATGATGCAGGAGTCGTTCAAACCCTTCGTCTGCGATGCGACGACGTTGTGCGCCTTCGAACGTGAATGGTTTGGTGACCACAGCCACGGTGAGCGCCCCGATATCTTTAGCCAGTTTGGCGACTTCGGGAATCGCGCCCGTGCCCGTTCCTCCTCCGAGCCCACAGGTGAGAAAAACCATATCCGAGCCGTTGAGCGCATCACGGATTTCATTCGCATTTTCTTCAGCGGCGCGCGATCCAACCTCCGGGTTCATTCCTGCACCCAGTCCGCGCGTAATGGTTTTGCCAATCGCGATCTTTTTGGACGAAAGACTTTGATTGAGCGCTTGGACATCTGTGTTGACGACGATAAATTCCACCCCTTTGATGTTATCGCTGATCATGCGATTGATCGCCGCGCTTCCGCCTCCTCCAATACCAACAACTTTGATCTTCGCAAATGTTTCAATGTCGGGTTTCACCTGCGCCATATATTTGTTGAACACTTTATGTATTCAATTTTTGCTATCTTGAGCACAAAAATTCAGTGACACTTTAACACCGCGAAAAGGAATGTCAAGAAAATAAAAAAAGGGTGTGCATAACTGCCTCACCCATCATGAAACGCATCTTTGAATCACTACGGCTTGATCGACCGCAACAATTTTTTCAAACCGGATGTCACTTTTTCCATTCCACCGCCAAATGACTGAAAAACCTTGCCAATACTCCCTCCATGAGCCGCCCCGCGGATGTGATGTCCCCAAAGCACCAGACCGATCGCCGTACTCAAACCTGGATCCGTGGCCCGATCAATCACGGAAGTCACTCCGATGGCACTCCCCAGCGAAACCGGCAACCGAAGTGTCGACTTTGCCGCTTCCAAAATCCCCGAAAGTTTGGCGCCGGCTCCGGTCAAAATGACTCCCGCGGGGAGCATTCCCGATCGCTCAACTTTCTGAAGTTCTTTATCAACATGCTCGAAAATCTCTTGTACGCGGGCTTCTGTAATATCAGCCACAAAACGCCGACCGACAATTTCATCTTCGGGTGCTCCAAGTTCCGCAAGATTTAACTCTTCCTTCTTTGTGATTTCTTCTGGAACGCACGTTGCAAACCGGAGTTTCACTTGTTCGGCAACATCAATGGAAGTTCGAAGCCCGATCGCGATATCTGATGTCACATGATCCGAACCCATCGGCAATACGGCGGTATGCAACACATCCCCTTCTTCATAGACCACAAGCGATGTCGTGGATGCGCCAATGTTCACCACGCACACCCCGAGCTCCTTTTGTCGTTCAGAAACCACCGCTTCAGCCGTCGCAAGAATAGAAAACACCAAATCTTCAATATTCAGACCAGTGCGATAAACCGCTTTGGTGAGATTTTTAATCTGTGATCCCAGTCCTTGAATGATAAGCGCATCAACCTCGAGCCGAATCCCGTGCATGCCGACCGGGTCTTTCACATCGCGTTGTCCATCAACAATAAAACTCTTAGGAATCACATGGATAATTTCATAGTTGGTCGGTGTGGCTACGGTTCGTGCCGCTTCAATGGCCCGTTCGACATCTTCTTCGCGAATCTCGCCATCACTTCTTCCGACCCCGATGACGCCGCGAGACTCCTGCGAAATGATATGCCCGCCACTGATTCCCACCCAAGCCGAATTGATCGGCACCCCCGTAATGCGCTCGGCTTGCTCAAGCGCGCGAGAAATACAAGACACGGCGTCTTCCAGGTTGGTGATCGTCCCTTTATTGATCCCACTTGAAGGGATCTCAACCGCGCCGATGATATGCATCTGCTCCTTACCGTTGCTCGAAGGCACCAACTTTCCGACCGCGACGCGGACGGCTTGGGAACCAACATCCAATCCAGTGAAAATCTCTTCAGTCATAACTGTTGCCTAGTATAACCTTGTTTTTATCCACCAACAAGCACCCAAACGATAGGAGTCACGTAGGGCCAAAAGATGATTCCTCCGATAATGAGCGCAACAAAAGACACAAGCAACACCGCCCCAGCCATCATATCCTTTACATCATGAACGACCGGATGAAGCCTTGGTTTGAAAGCATCGACAAGCCGCTCGATGATGCTATTGATGAGTTCAAGCGAAAGGACGGACGCAATCAGGATAAGCAGAATCACCCATTCGAACCATCTGACGTGAAAAAAAATGGCCGCAAGAATGACCACAATGGCAACACTCGATTGAATACGGAAACTCTGCTCGGTTTGAAAAACCACGCGCACGCCACGAAGGGCATACGAAAGACTGCGAAAAAATTGCCGGACGCTCATCATATTTTAAAGACGTGAATCCACACGCAGAGCCTGTAGAATTTTCTCTTGAAGGTTAAACATGCGCTTGGCCTGCGTGGAACGCTCGTGGTCATGGCCAAATAAATGGAGCAATCCGTGAACCAACAAAAACGTGATCTCGTCGCGAATGCTATGCCCCATCTCACGCGCTTGCCGCTTGGCTTGCGAATAACAGATCAACAATTCTCCAAGATGATCCGAGAGCGAAAAGGAAAGCACGTCCGTCACACGATCCTTTTTCCGATACCGACGATTCGCCTGACGCATGGCGCTTGGACTCACAAAGGCAATCGAAACCGCATACGTCCGCTTCCCAACGACTCGCTCAACGAAGCGAAGCGCCTGGCGCAACCGGCTCGCTGGATAATGCTGACCCCCTCGCAGGAGGGCTTGGTTCATCTCGGCTTGGATCATACGCCGGGCGTGCGTACGCTGTTGAGCATCATCTGAAAGGTTTGAAGAAAATCAATCGTTGTCTTTGTGGCGAGATCATACTTAAATTCAACAAGCGTCTGGCCAACCAGAAGGAGGGCGCTCAATTTATCCTGGGTGATATACGTTTGATAACCGCTCTTCGAAATGGTCGACAACACTTTTTCTTGTCCGCCATGAGCGGTGATCCATTCGTTGACTTGGGTTTTGCCCGAAGCCTCATCTGTTGCAATCACTGGGGTGACATGGATAGACTCTCCAGTTTGTGAAGTAAACGCAAGATCCGGAGGAGGGGTCGTCGTCCATGTTAATGGATAGGCGATCACGAAAACTCCGGGGACAGTAAATTCGTTGACCACGCCCGCTTCTAAAAGCGTTCCGGGAGCCAAACCCGCGGGGTTATACCGATGAAAGACCTCATTGCCATCCAAAAATCCATCGCTATCCGTATCTGGCAAACTGGGATTCGTGTGATAAATCGCCGTCTCTTCAACATCTGTCAGACCATCTGAATCAGAATCTGTCCCAGCAACAATTTGTGTGGGAAACGGAGTTTCAGGTTGTGATTCTGGCGTTGGAGTCGGAGTTGAGGTTGGCTCCGGTGTTTGTACGGCGGGGCGCGGCTCGGTCACAGGGGTCGGGGTTGGAGTTTGTGTGGGGGTTTGTTTTTGTGCACTACGCCAAATCAAATATCCTCCGATCAACAAAGCGACCGCGACGACACCGATCGAAATAAACAAGGCCTGATGCGTGCGTTTTTTGGTCGGGATCTTAGGAGCCGCGTGCACCGCGGGCGCTGGGGTTGGCACCGATGCGACCACGGGCGTGGCCACAGATCGTGTTTTTTCCGGCTCAACCATCTTCACATCCTTCCCTCCTCGATAAGGCGTCGGCATCGTAAAAATACGCGCGCCGGAGGACGAACTTGCAGAAGGAGTTTGCGTTGAAGGTGAAGACGAAGGATTCGCCATAATCTCTAGCTCCCTTTTGGAACCTCGAAAAACTTGCCCAAGCCTTTTGGATTATATCCAGACTTCACTTCGGCCCCATCGAGATAGGTGTCGCTGTCTGTATCTGGATTGAGTGGATCGGTTTGATATACCTCGATTTCCTCGCGATCAAATAACCCATCGGCATCGGTATCTGGACTATTGGAATTGGTGCCATATTGAGCTTCCTGCGAATCCAGAAGTCCATCTTGATCGGAATCGATATCGGCCGGAACAATCGGGGTCGGCTCGGGTTCGGGAGTGACCGCTGGAGTCGGTTCAGCCGCGGCTGGTTCTTGCGTGGCAGGTTCTGACGCATTGCTTGAAGTCGTTTCTGGAGCCGATGGCGTCACCGGCGTTTGCGAGGTTAAAATTTTCCATGAAATCAAAAAAGCTCCGCCGATAATCACAATGATCGCTAAAACAATGACCGCTGTTTTAAGTCCGCCTCTGGAAGAGCGGCCGGTGACCATTTCAGCCATGCGCGCCTCGACGCCTGACGGGGCACTAGCTGTCGGTGCAGGTTGCGATGGCTCCGAAGGCGGCACGACGGCCACCTGAGGAGCGGACTTATCTGTCTCTGCAAAAATATCGTCGGGCTGTTTGTTGAGATCGTCAAACATAGGCGAAAAATTAAAGCTTACCCTCGCCACGCGGATTATACCCCGCGGCAATTTCATCTGCATCATTGTACCCATCGCCATCTGTGTCCGCTTTGCGCGGATCTGTTCCGTACACCTGCACCTCTTGCTCGGTGGCGAGGCCATCAAAATCCGGATCATCAATGAGCACGCGCTCTTTGCAATCCTGTTTTTGATCTCCTTCAAAAACATCACACAGGTTCCGATCTTGTTTTTGATTGGCTTCCAAAACCTTTGCTTCAAAAGCACTATCGACTTTTGGTTCAAGAGCTTGATGACAACCCTCGCGTTGCTGGACATCTTTAATCATATCACACCGCGACGGCGTCCCTGAGGCTATCGCTTGGTCGCGAGCGACTTCATCCGTGCAAAGAGCGCGATACGTTTCCTGTTTGATCTCCCCACACGTTTTCAAATCCTGTTGCTTGACGGCAAGCTCCCAATAGCATCCATCTTTATCCGCATCGGGTAAATCCAAACAGAGTTTGCTTTGACTGTTCTGCTCGGCCGCCTGTTTGGTCTGCTCAATCCGACAAGCTTCCGGATCGCTGGCATCGGTACATGTTTGTTCGATCGTTGCCCGCGACTGTTGTAGGAGACTTGGACGATTGATTGAGGCGCGCGACCTGATCCAAACAACCACCAGAACCACAATCGCCACAGCCAAAATGACCCCGCCTGCAATCAAAGCAAGTTGTTTGGGGGTAAACCGACGCGCGGGGGATTGATAGTCATTGAGATCCATAAGGGCTAAGGCAACGGACAATACGTAAAGCTAAAGTTGCTAAATTTCATCGTGCCGGTTCCATAGAAATTCGTTTTCATCGGCATGGTGAATGGTTGACTTTGGCACTGGAAGGTATCAGGAACGGGAATGGTCACATTGTTGCCCACTGGAGTGAGTCCGGTTGCGGATTTCACCGAACCATTCTTCGAAGCGGTGATCGTTGTCGTTGCACTTAAGATAGACGTCATGATTTGATCGTACATCTGTTTGATCTCTTCTTTGGTGTCTGCATCAAAAGCATACAAGCCATCCTGGCAGTCATCTATGCTAGACATATCATTCCCCGCACATCCCATACTTGACATGTGCTCCATTTGCGCTCGCAAATCATTTGAGGTGGCAATCGCGGCGGAATAGAAGAAAATTTCTGAGTGACCTTTAATCATCGATGGACCTCCTGGCGGACCATAACGAGCTTCAGCAACACAGTAATGACTTCCTGAAAGAGTTTTCTGGCCGGCTTCTGTCGTAACGGAGATGTTCTTTTTATCGCCACAACTTTTTTGATCCAAAGCGTAAGTCGGATCTCCATCCGAAAGAAGAACAACGACCTTTACGTGGGAGTCGGGCTCGGTTGATAAAACTTCAATGGCTTTTTTTATTCCAGCGGGAGTTGGCGTCCACCCATCCACTTTTGCTGGATACCCAAGAGCGATGGATTTTAGAAGTTGTTTATTTGCGCCCGAGTTTTCAAGGAGCCCAGAATTTAACTGCGCGGTTATCTCCTCATTTACCGGTGTTGCCGGATCATCCTTCTGCCCAAAACTGACAAGTCCAATGCGCAATTTCCCTTCAGAACCCGCATACGCATTAAAAAGCGTATCAATGGCTTCTGCGGTCGATTCCGCAACAATGTCGATGCGACGGTTTGGGACCACAGCCCCGCCGCCGTTTGGCGCATCCATCATGCTTCCAGAAAGATCCGTTACGAAAACCACATCCACATCAGGCTCATGGACGTTTGCGTCATCAACATCCGCGCTGATGCGTGTTCCAACGCTACACGCCGGCAAGAAAAGCGATGCGCTGTCTGGAGAATTTTTTTCCTTGTTGAAATAACTGTAGAGATCAACGCTCTCCTGTGGCTGAGCATCCGGCAGTTCGCTTTGCACAAGCACACTTGTGGTTTGTAGCGTAAACGGACACGCCGCCGTACAGTCTTTCGTGCAAGTCGGCGCCACACAGACGCCCCCGCCTGCACACGCCGCCTGATTGGATGAAGCCGTATACTGGGCCACTGTTTTGGCTGGAGGTTTGAGCGTACAAGGCTGACCGTTTTGGGTTCCGCCATTACACACACCCGTCAGCTGGCAGGTAAAGCCCTGATCGCAAGGCCCTTTGGCAAGGGCATCTGTCGCCGGACAGCTCTTTGCTCTCGAACGATCCGACCCGGAAACTTTCAAACAAGAATACGGAATCGCGCTCCCATCGCAAAATTCGGTTCCATTGATGACCCCGTCACCGCAATAGGATCCAGAAAAGGTCTTGTATTGACACAGGGTATTGCAGTAATTGCACGAGCCGCCATACTGGGCCGTACAGGGGTTTTGGCTGTCAGGCAACACGTTTTGCCCACCATTGTCGCAGGCTTCGACCCCGTCAAATTTATAACTATCCCCACAAATATTTTTCTTACACGTGTGGGTACAACTATCGTTATCGTTTTGGTTTCCGTCATCGCATTCTTCCGTTCCTTCTTTTGTCCCATTACCGCAGATCTGATCTCCTCCCAAACAAACAGACCATCCCGGCCAGGTGCAGGCATTGGTACAAAGACGCGTGCGGGTGAGTGGGTAGCTGAAGGTTGAACAGGTTCCTGCTCCACATTGTTGATTTTGAGTACAGCTCTGTCCGGCCTTGTTTCCTCCAACACACACATGACTACTGGCAGGACACGCGATGTGACCAGGATCTCCGCACACTCCATTTCCAGGACAATCGTTATTTGTTTCGCAGGTGGTTTTTCCGTCTGGACAAAGTTTGCCTGCATACGTCTCCATTGTGCCATCGCATTGTTCGGCACCGTTTACGAGTTTATCTCCACAGGATGGTCCGGGGATTTTGCAATCAAATGAACAGGAACCATTTGGAAGTGGACTATATTGCCCGTTCGCTTGGAAACAGATTTGGTTTTGATTTTTGTTCTTCGCGGCCCAGCTCGTGGGATCGGCTACAACAGCGGCGTGATTGATAAGGGTTCCGCAATCGCACTGTTCCCCTCCTGCTAAATAACCATCCCCACACACAAAAGACCCCGCAAAAGTACAGCTCTTCCCACAATGTCCGTACGTTCCGTTGAGCGCTCCGTCATCGCACTGTTCTCCTGTTTCCAAAATACCGTTGCCGCACTGGTTGGGCACACACACCGCGCCCGCGATCTTGGCCTCGTCCGCTGTTTGATATTCTTGACAGGCCTTTGGCTTCGTCACATCAGAACGACATCCTACATTGATGAACCCATTTTTTAGCTGACCGTTTACGCTCACGGTACATGGAGCCGACTGTATCTGTCCGGGCTCACAGATCTCTTGAGCCCCAACGACTCCATCACCGCAGGAGGTGGAAGTCCCCCAAACTTTTTGATCCGAACAAAAGACTGGAGCCGGGGCAAAGCCCTTCTTCATCTGGCCCGGGACGTTTGCGCCGGCTGGGTACTCGGCGACAATCGTTGCGGCGTCGTTCTCAAACGGATCAATATCAAACACCCATGGCGCCCCGATAAATTCAAGTTGCGTAAACAAGGTATAGGCTTCTCCACCCTTGTTTTGGTAAGCATAAACATGAGATTGATTCGGACAGACAAATTTTCCTTCCATACTGTTAAAACAGGTTGCCGGATCGTACTTTGGACCAAGGGTCGAGCAGGATCGCCAAAAGACATTGAGGGGATCAATAGGCACGGCACTGCCCAGCTCATTGCTGAACGATGCGTTCCACGACCCCCATTTGCTCACGCTCATCGCAGGAACGAACGTGCCTTGTTTAATGGTGGGATATCCCGCAACGCATTTCTCGGTTCCCGGACACTGCTCGTTTACACTGCATGATTGCGTTTTCGTTACTGAACAATGGCGATTCTTGCCTCCATAGGCGTCCAAGGTTGTGACTTGTTGTGTGATGTCAGTGAGGCGCTTCATGTCGCGCTGAATCTTGGCCTTATCGCTATCACACAGGGCTTTCTTTTCAGGAGCCAAAGGACACAGAGCCAGAGCCTCTTCCTTGAGATGCGAAACCGTGCATTGCCCATCGACCAGCGCCTCCACACAATCTCCATCCCAAGAACAAGCCACATAATTTTCACTGTCGTCCTTGATGTATTTGTTGCCAATCCGACACAGATTCACATTGCTGACTTCGTTCGTGTTGGCATTGAACCGCCAGTTCTTCAAAATTTCTTCAAAAATCGCTCGGGCGTCGCTTCCAGCGCTAGGATTGTAAGAAATCACGTAAATATTCGGATAGAGAACAACCCCATGCTCGTTGGCCGCGGCCACATAGGCGGTATTGCCGGATTGAATGCCTTCATAACCGTCCATTTGAATCGGCCCAAACGCTCCAGTAAACTTTTGCGACTTAAACCATGCGGCCGGCGAGAGATAATTCGGGTTCTGGAAAACGCGCACCCCAATCGCATCTGGCGTGCCTTGAACCTTGAAGAACAATTCTTGCAAAAGTCCGCCAACCGCAATGGAAGTCACATCAACCGGCGGATCCAAAGGAGGCAGGTCATCCCCTGTTCCTTGATCGCCTCGGTCGCGACAGTAATAGAAACCGAAGTTAGACGGCTTGGCCGGATCGGTTTTTTCAAGATAAGGCTTCCAACCAGTAAGGGGATCCGGTTCCGGCCACGGATTTTCACAGGTGAGCGCGGTGACTTCAAGCGTACCGGCCACGGTGCCTTTTTCCGTTCCAATCGTGGTGGGATTATTGAGCGTATCTTTATTGACGACCGCGCTGGCGAGCACATGTTCAGAACCATTATGGCCGACGGCAGCCAATCGACCTTCCATTCCTGGATCTGGCGGATTTTTCTGTGAGGTCAGATCAACGATGTCTTCTGGTTTCGTTTTATCGTCTGCGACAGAGGATCCCCACTCCCAGCTCCACCCATAGATGTTGGTTGGTACGATCGGTTCATATGTTCCCAAACCCGCGCGATACGTTTGCGCTTGCGAAAGGAATCGATGCTCTTCATTAAGCTTGGTGAAGAAGGCTGGACTTGGAGGCTCATAGGGCGCCGCGCCGATCTTTTCAACGTCTTCGATGGTCACCGCGTCCAGTAAGCATACTTCGTTTCCTGTCTTAAACGTGGCTGACTTGTATCCTGTCGCACATCCTGGCCCAAAACAGGCGTCGGCTCCATCCACGCTTTTCACACCTTGGGTCTTGGTATCACTTGGATCCGTATCCCCCACCACGCGAATGCGATACGTGGAATTTTTTTCCAGAGGGGCATTCAAGGTGAGATACACCCATTGTCCGTCATTGGCATTGACCGCTTGATAAGAAATGGGAGCAACACATTTTTTCGGATCGCCGGCTTGCGCCTCATGACCGAAAAACCCTTGAACGGTCCGCTCTACCCAGTGCCACAATCGCGCCAACACAGATTCTTGTGAAGAATTCGCTTGTGCAAACAAATAGTCGGTCGGACAATTTTTCTCATTATTTTCACTGTCGTTGCCATTGTTACTGACCAGTTCCAAACGAATATTCGCAAGCTCATTTTGATCAATCGAACCATTGCCGTCGGCATCGAGCGCGCCGAAAGAAACCGGATCCATCTGTTGATTGAATTTCACGCGTACGGCGGTATTACGGCAAAATCCCTGACCCCCAGGTCCATTGCCTGACGGCTCAAAAACCGTCACATCCGGACGCGGATAACAGCATCCACTTGTGCCACAGGCATAAAGACTGGTGTCACCGCACGAAGCGTCAGTTTTGCAGGAACACTCCACCTGAAGCGTCGCTGTTCCGGGAATCCCCTCTGCGGTTGCGGTAATCGTCGAAACCGCATAGCCCTCAGGAGAAACTTCTTTGGCGGCTTTACTCCCTACTTGTGCGACTCCATATCCCACGATCTTAAAGGCTTGACCAATGAGATTCCCATCCGCTTCACATTCCTCTCCCGTTTCTTTTTTCCCATCCCCACAGAAAGATGGAACGACATAATTAACGGAAGAACCTTCTTTCAAGCACGAGCTCTTGCATCCATCACCGGATTTCGCGTTCCCGTCGTCGCAATCTTCTCCTTTTTCAGGATTGCCGCCATTGCCGCAACAGGGCGTTTTCGCCGGAGCACAAACCGCTCCAACTGCGCAGTCCAGTTTAGTTTGACAACTTGCCTGCGTATCCGAACAGACTAAAGCACACTGTGCGGTTCCTTCATTCAAACAGCTCGCACTGCAACCGTCTCCATTGATATTGTTTCCATCATCGCAATCTTCTCCTTTTTCGGGATTGCCGCCATTGCCGCACACAGAAAAATCCGCAACCTTCGCGATCGATCCTTCAAACAAACATTTGGATGAGCATCCGTCACCGTCTTTCGTGTTTCCGTCGTCGCAATCTTCCCCTCCCGTGCCCGGCGCAAAATCGATCACGCCATCGCCACACACGGAACCAATCGAAGCCGAACCTTCATTCAAACAAACGTCCGAACAGCCATCGCCTGGAATATGTCCGCCATCGTCGCACTGTTCACCGGGATCTACCGCCCCATTGCCACAGCAGCTTGCCGCAACACCAGCGGCACACGCGTTTGTCCCGATAAGCAAACAACTGCTGGAACACCAGGCTCCCCCATCACACTCTTCCGATGGGATTTTTCCAGGACCATTGACGACCCCATCGCCACAAAGCGCTTTTTTCGCATTGATCTGACTGCCTGTGTTTAGACACACCGGCGAGCACCAAAGGGGCATCTTGTTTGAAAGAGAAATCGCTCCATTTTTAAGCATGAACGCCACATCCTGCGAGGTGCCTCCTTGGGCTGGCGTAAAGAGTTCGGGTTGTAGATCCGCCGCTGTCCAAGTCTTCCAGGTGTACCCCGTGTCCTGAAGCGCTTGTCCCGAAGCATCACAGTCGTCTGGTGCGCCGTATGTCGTCGCATGATATTGCTCTCGCGCTCCAATGGTTTTCAAAATCGTCGTCTTGGGAATAACCGAGACCGAATCGACTCCACAGCTCACATCCGAAACCTTGGTCTTAAAACGCCAGGAAAAATCTGATGGGAAAAATTTGTTTTGATCCGAACCGAAGTTAGAACCCGAATCTTTCAGAAAAACCCCAGAAATTGATTTCAATATCGTCCCCTTCAACACCACGCGATACCATTTATCGGGTTTCATTTTCCCTGAAAGTTCAACAAAAAGCGTCCGCGTGTCATCTACATAACTCACTGACTTTAAGAGTCCCGCGTCTTTGATTTTACCTGGTCCGCAAATGGCGTCTTCACACTCATAGAGCAAAACTCCTTGAGCAAAACTCCCTGGATTCATCTTCGCCCCAAAGCGCGCCCACGGTTTGGCATTGACGCACGCGGTCGCACATTGCGGGAAGAAACTCGAAACGGTCGGATCGGTAAAATTGATAAACAGATCGCCGGTATCGAAAGGCTGTTGATCCGCATTCAAGACGGTCGCTTTAATTTTGGCCGGATCGCCTTGTGTTTCTTCATGGGCAATCACCTGCTCTTTGCATTGTCCAACTCCAACGCTTGGCTGTTGCACTTCCGCAACCGGTTTGTTAGATGACCAACTGATATTTTGGCCTTGGCAGGAAATGGTCACGCACTGATATCCCGACGCGACGAGTTGAGACAGATAGGAAACCTGTTGCTCATCCTCGACAGCCGTAAAGGTGTAAGGCGTGACGTTCACCCCACCCACATCGCACACTTGATCTCCAGGCGCTGTTAAAAACTCCCACGAGTAATCTTCCTCCATAAACGCCCCGCCGACACTCGCGTGCGACTGCACACCGCCCTCTCCCCCGGCAACTGTAACGCGATAACGCGTCGCGGCCGCAAACAATACGTTTGGCGTCCAGTTAAACGTGGTCTCACTTGTGACCATATTCCCCTCAGCGGCTTGCCACGCCTTGCATCCATCCGCTTGCAAGTCCGTGCACTGTTCGACGGCGACATGACTCTTGAGCGAATCCTGATTCATCATCAAATCAAACGTCGCTGTAACAACCGAATTTCGACAGACGGTTTTTGAATCTGGCCACGATTCCCACGGGCTTGGCGATTTCACGTTATCGTTGCACAACGGAAGAATCTGCGGAGCTTTGGGGATCAAACCTGTCGAGACTCGGTAGGCAAAATTGGCAACAGGCGGGATAAAGTTGCAGGATTTTTTGCAGGAACCGTCCCCGCAGCACTGCGTGTTGGCCGGACAGGAGACATTTTCCTGACAACTTCCAACGGTGAAGGATACAGGGTTGGACCGATAACCGACTTTTGAAACAGCGGCCAAAGGACCGGTCTTGGCTTCCTTGGGGACGACCGCATCAGTCACTTGCGTTGAATTCCAGAAAAGATAATCCGCATTTTGTTTATCGTAAAAAGCGATCGCCCCTTTTTCATTTCCCAAATTTTCTCCAAATACCTGAACCTTCGTCGTCGTGACCGGACCGGAGAGAGGATCAATATGACAAATCGCCGGGCCGGGTTGATCTTTCACAACGACAAAATCTACGCCATTGGAACTGACCGGCCCTTTTTTGACCGTCACTTGATAATTTCCCGGGTCCACAGCCCCGCCCGCCTGAAGACTGTCCGGAACTTTCACCGTCACGCTCGTATCCTTCCAAAAATCATCGCCACAGATTTCCGGAAAATTCGTTTTGGCAAGAGCGGTTTGTCCGGCGGCATTCGTAAAGAAAACTTGACCCTTAGCCGTCCCGAAGCCTGTGCCAAAAATGGTGACATACTGATCGGAAGGTCCCCAGTTAGGGGCGCCCTTACATTCCCCATCACCACAATCCGCTTTCGTGCCACAATGTTTTCCATTATTGGCCCCACCGTTGCAAGAAGACCATCCTGAATCCAGATAAGTGATCACCGGTTTTTCCGTGTCGCCCGCTGACGATCCAACGACGAAATTGAGACCATTGGATCCAACGCGGACACTGCGACATTTGCCTCCTTGCACCCCGCATGAGACATCGTCCGAACAATAAGCGAGCGTTTCCGTGCACCATTTCTTTGCGCAGGTGTTCCCCTCTCCACACTCCTCATCCTGCTGACACGTTTTGCCGATCTGTTGCAATTTGTCATCCACACACTGATACGTTCCAGAAAAAATCTGCGTCGTAATCGGAGCGGCATTCATGTTTGGAACAGCCCCTTTGACGAGCTTATCGGCCCAAGAAACAATAGAAGGCGAAACGACATCTTTAAAATAGAGGCTCGAAGCTCCCTGAACGGCCCCAAAACCTAACCCGAAAAAGCTGACCTGCGCTCCCGGCTTGGCGGTGCCGGGATCTACCAGACATAATCCAGGACGGGCAACGGCGTTGATATCAAAATCTGATGAAAGGGGACCAAACGCATCATCCGTTCGATCGGTTTTTTTCTTTGCTCCAACGGTCGCTACTTCAATCGGACCATCTTGCGCTCCCTCCGGCACCTGAACCACGATCTGCTTCTTTTTCCAAGAAACATTTCCGTTGCACGCATACGCCGATGTGCTCACGCTCGCGCCTCCAAGAAACGTCACCGTTCCACCTACGTCCTCAAATCCGTCTCCAAAAATCGTCACGAGGTTCCCCGATTTTCCATCGCCGGGAGAAACTTGATCAATGCGTGGCTTGCTGACGCAGACTCCATTTTCACACAAACCCGAAGCGCACTCATTATTTTGCGTACAGGTTTGCTCATCACACTTTCCGCAATAAAATTCCGAAACGGGATCGCCTCCACAATCCACACCCGTCTCGCCCAAATCAACGTCCTGGACGTCATTGTCGCAATTAGGTCCTCTCACCATCGCGGAAATTTTGGTAGAAACCGTTGCATTACCCGCGCAATCGAGCGCGCGCGCCCAAAGCGGATAGCTCTTGTTTATGGTGTAACCGGCGGTATTCCACTGGAGCTGGGGATCGGTGGAAAACGCATTGTTCTGGTTGCCACCAACAATCGTCCCAGCGGTCGAGAGATTTAAACCAGACGTAAATAGAGGACTGTCGTCATTCACCGCATAAAAATCAACGCTCGAAACGCCGGTGTCATCCTGCGTTTTTGCCTGCAACATTTGAATCGTCCCAGCGGCCACAGACTGTCCGTCGCCCGGAGCGCTCATGAAGAGTGTCGGAGCCGCCACATCAACTCCCGTCCCTGTGGTAAACGTAAACGAACACGGGAATTCAGTCGTACACTTCAGCGTTGCGCCGCTTGATGATTTCAAGACACCGGCATTCACGACGAGATTGTAAGTTGCACTCTGAGCATTTGGATCAAAACATTTCGCTTGAGGATTCGGTGCCGGACAGGAAGTCGATGGGGTAAATGTTACGAGACTGCCGCTTGTAACAAACGTTCCTTCGACAGGTCCGCCCCCTTGTTTTTTGATGCCGAGCGCCGCCGAGACCGTTGCTGGATTTACGTCCTTTGAAAAAACGAGCTGAAGCTGTAAATTATTCAGAGCTGCAGCACACTGGGTATTAACCGAAGAGAGATGAAACGATGTCAGAGTGGTTCCATCTGGATAGTCGCCCGGACCGCTTTGCGATGAAGAAACCCCTCCCCCGGTTGCTTCCACCATGCGAGAAATGATGAACTGCACAATCACAAACGAGGAAAGGACGATCAGGAGTCCGATGACCGCTTGAATCAAAATCTTTTTGGCTTTTTCAAGACGTGTGGCATTGCCGCCGGACGTCATGTACAAAAATCCTCCGTAAACAACCATGATCACAACCACAATCCCGACGAACGAAAGCGCGGTGCGAATCAGTCGGGCGATGATAAGCGTGACGGAAGGGCCGGTGCTGAACCCCGCCGCCTCTCCAAACGCTTTCAGAGCTCCAAGATCAACCTGAGCAAGAGCGGGAAGCGCCAAGAGCGCACCCGCGCCGGCCAGGGCGAGCAGAAATCCTTTAATTAATGATCGAAAAGAAAACTTCATGCAGTGTATTTGAGACCTCTGCAAAACTCGATGAGATTTGCTCAAACGGGCTGTTGATCCCCGCGAACCCTACTGAAACGTAGGGAGAGCGGGGTCAACGGGCGCACGTGAGAGCAAAGATCGCGAGTTTTGCAGAGGTCTTATTCGTTACCCGGCAAAATCCCCTTAGCCTTTTTCGTCTTGCACGGACCAGCCGAGGGCTTCCCGTTGCAACAATAGGGCTGTGTTGAATCCGCGCCATTGCAAGCCCCGCCCTGTTGGGTGGCTGGATACAAACAAATCTGATACGCGCTCTTAATCCCCTGCGTCAAAACCGGATAGTACTCATACCCTCCCTCGGCATTGCTGATAAACGCCGGGTGTCCAATGGAAATCAAACCTTTTCCGGTTGAATTGTCCGCGTCAGGATCAAACCACATGGCAAACATCTTCCCTTGTTTATCTTTATAGAGAGGATCCGGCCAAAGCGACGCGGTGTTGCTGTTCACACTCGATGATTTGACCGCTGTGCTCACTCCAATCTCGATCGGCTTGTTAGGATCGATATTTTCTCCATCCACGCTGGGGGTCAGCGTGGTCACTTGCGGAACCGTGCTATTGACCTCAGCGGTTGTGGTGAACCCCCAGGCATAATTGTCGTTGGCCGCGCCACCCGCGCAGGCGATCTTGTCTTGATCCGAGCCACAGGCGATGCCATCGCCACTTCCGTCAAGGGAGTTGCCAGCGGCATCCGTAAGTCCATCATAAGAAACTCCTTCCAACTTTGCTTGAGGAGGACTGGAGGGATCAAGCGTGGCCGCGCGTGCCGTGACACTAAATTTTTGATTACCGGGAAGACAATAGATCGTGTCACCGCAAGGATCCTTCGCACACGCGTCAGTCGTGGTAAACCCTACCGTTTGATATCCGCTACTAATCTCATACGTCCCCTCCACATTTTTTGGTCCCGCCCCAAGGACCGCGATGTTGGTGAACAAGGGATCTTTACCGATACCGATAAGGTAAGAACCGGCAGAAGCAATTGGATCCATCGCTTCATTGAACTGAATTTCGATGGTCGTATTACGGGGTTCATTGGCGTCCTGTTTTGGAATAACCGAAATTACCTTCGGTGGAGTGAGATCAAGTTTCGTCGAGACTTGGAACGTCCACTCATAACCGGAAGCATACACCCCGGTAAAGGCATTTTTCCCATCATCCTTTTTAATCCCCGATTGAAGCGAGAAGGTGTAGTTCGTGTTTTGCGCCGAATCTCCCAAAAGATCCACGGGGTCAAAAACGAAAATCGTGTGTTTTTCGTTAGTGGCGACATTCACGGCTACCGAAGCCAATTTTTTGTCCTTCCCTTTTGCCGTCTCATACAACCACACGTTTGTCGTGTTGAGGACTTTGGCTTGATTCGGATCTTTTTCACTGAGTGCCTTCTTGTACCCATCGATTAAGGACGCCGGATCAATCGGTTCCTTAAAAGTGATGAAAACTTTCGTGTTACGCGGAATGTCGTACGCGTTGCGTGGCGGGTAATGACTCTCAACAATACCGGCCCCAAGGGCGCCGGAAAGCGGCTCATAATACTTTTCCACCGGCGGTGAACTCTTAATCTGCCCGTTCGGCTTTTTTAACAGAGCGTCCAAGACAAAAGAAACGATCGCGAAGGAAGCCAAGATGATGATAAGGCCAATGACGGCCTGGCTGATAATTTTTTTGGCTTTTGCTGTTTTTGTGGGATCACCTTGAGAAGTCATGTACAGGTATCCCGCATAAATAACCAAAACGACAAAAATAATCCCGAGAATTCCGAGAAACGCCCGAATGAGACGAGCAATCACAACGATCAAATCTGTCTGTGGAAGTCCAGAGGTCTGCGCAGACTGACTCAAGAAATCCTGCGCGAAAGCCGGATGTCCTAAAACGATCAATCCGAGAACGCAAAAAGACAGCACACCTAACGCTGCCGCTGCTCGATTTTTGAATTTCATGCGGATGCACTGCATGTCTGCTCCTATTTTAGCGCATTTGCAGTGACGAGAGTAGGGACGTGTGGATAGCGTAAGTGAAAAAAAAGAAAGAAGGTTTATTCTTCTTTCTTTCTACCGAGATCGCGAGTTTGGCAGAGGTCTCTACATGACTTCAATCACAATTGTCGCAATCCCATACAAAAAGACGATTGCCAAGGAAGTCAAAAATCCTGTTGCAATTTTAGTCCACGCTTTGGCATGGTTCTCATCGCGCATGGAAGACACCATGTAAAGAAACCCGCCGTGTAAAATCATGTTGATCGCGAGCACGCCAAACCACAAGAGCAAGACGCGCAAGATCCGCACAAGTGTCTCAAACAGGGAATACTGCGAAAGCTGGACCGGCAAGATATCAATGGCGGCTTGTGCCGGATGAACGACCAGCACACCTGTGAGTCCGACCAAAACGATAACCGGCAAAAATTTTTCGACTATCTGTTTGATGCGCGATCCATCTGCCCCGCCAGAAACCGCCTTGACGGCCGCTCCCATCACCTTGCCCATGTCTTGTTTACTGGTTGCCCCCGTCTGTGTGATGGCTTCCTTCACCATCCTTTCAAGCTGTTCATCTGTAAGCTGTGCAGGCAAGTAAGCTTCAAGGACGATCACTTCCCCACGCGCGCTTTGCGCCAAATCTTGCCGACCGCCGCTCTCAAAAGATTCGATACTATCGCGCAGTTGTTTCACGGATGTTTTGATGACCGCTAAAATTTCCTCATCAGACAATTCATGTTGAACATCGATCTGTTTGTTCTTCATCGCGGAACGCAACAAACGCAACGTGGAAAGCGTTGCGCTGTTTTTGGTTTTCATGGCCTCCTTCATGTCATCGCTGATGCGGTTTGCAAGAGACATATCAGGGCGTGTCACGCAGACACGTTAGCGGCGACCGGTTTTGCGGGGCTCATCCTTGAGCTGACCGATGCGCTCCAAGTATTCGCGCTTGAGGCGAATCTGATTTCGGCGCAGGGCGCTGGCGCGCTGTTTATTCTTGTTGGGGTCAACCGCGAAGAATCGGATCTTGCGCGCTTCAAGAGCGTTTCCACTCTGTTGCAAGCGACGGCTGAATCGGCGTAGCAAGCTTTCAAAGCTTTCGGTTTTCTTTCGTTTCACTTCTACCACAGGTTTTCGACTCCTTATTATTAGGGATTAAGCGATGGCATCGTGCCAAAACAGGCCTCTTTTGTCAAGTTTAGCTATCTGCAACAGGCGAGTGGGTCGCCGCGACCACTCCGGCATCGCCGCCGAGTTTGCGTTGAACGATCGAGACGATCTTTTTAGAATCAATCGTTTCTTGCGCGCCGGACTCCATATCACGAATGATAATCGTGCCATCGAGAACTTCCTTTTGCCCAAGAATGAGCGTGAGTTTCACGCCAAGTTTATTCGCAACTTCGAGCTGTGACTTGAGCGCATTTTTTCCAGCCGCTTCTGCAACTGGCACTCCAGCCACACGAAACTCCTCATACAAACGCAAGCCTACGCGTCGCGCGGCGTCCCCAAGCTGTGCGAAAAACACTTGGGGTTGCGGGAATGGCGGAGGGTTGATGTTTTTATCGGCCAGGGCGCGCGCGATACGATCGATCCCTAAAGCGAAACCGCACGCCGGGGTTGGCCGGCCTCCCAACAGGCCAACGAGGCCATCATAACGGCCGCCGCCGCCAAGCGCGGTCTGGGCCTTGTCACCTTCGTCTTGCGCACTCAAAAATTCAAAAACGGTGTGTGTGTAATAATCCAGACCGCGCACGAGATACGGATTGAGCACATAAGGCACCTCCACCTCATCCAAAAATTCAAGCGTCTTCATGAAGTGCTCTTTGGATTTTTCATCCAACCAGTCCAAAATCTGCGGCGCACCTTCCAAAAGCCCCAGCGTCACTTCTTCTTTGCTGTCCAAAATGCGCAACGGATTTTTTTGCAATCGTCGTTTATCGTCGTCTGGAAGTTTATTGCGGAATTGACGGAAGTACGAAACGAGTTCAGTAAGGTATGCTTGGCGACATTCGGGAGTCCCGATGGAATTGATCTGTACTTGCACATCAATACCCAACGTCTCAAAAATTTTCTTCCCGATAAGAATCAACTGCGCATCAATAATCGGTTCTTCGCCGCCGAAGACTTCAAATCCCGCCTGATAGAACTGGCGGAAGCGGCCGGCTTGCGGACGGTCATGACGGAACATGGGGCCGAGGTACCATAGTTTCACCGGCTGGGGTCGATCCAACATACCATGTTCAATGTATGCGCGCGCGGCTGAAGCGGTTGCCTCTGGACGCAGAGCAACGGAGCGATTGGAAGGATCGGTAAAGACATACATTTCTTTTTCAATAATGTCTGTTCCCTTTCCAATGGTGCGTTGGAATAAATCTGAACGCTCAAGGATCGGCAAATCAATGCGATCAAATGTGTACGCTTGCGCAAGACTGCGCACAGTATCGCGCACAAAACTCCATCGCCCCTGCTCTTCAGGCAAGATGTCGCGGAAACCGCGCAAGAGTTCAGGTCCGCTCTTAGATTTTTTCCCCTCCTCCTCGTCTACGACCTCCACCTCCTTTGTTTTCTTGAGTGCTGGTTGTTTCGGATTCATACGTTTAGAGATTATAGGATGGAGCTTGAAAGGTTCTCATACGCGAAAGCGGTAATCCCCGGAACCAGACGCGTCCGATGATCGCCGAACGTTTCACCGAGCCAAAGATGCGTGAGTCCAGACTTTCCCCTCGATTGTCTCCCATCAGATAATATTCATCATCCCCAAGGGTGGCACGGACCGTTCCTCCTGTTCGCACCCCGTCCAGATAGGGTTCCTCGAGCACCTCTCCATTGGGATGTTCTTTCGTATAGACGACCACATGTCCGTCTCCCACTTCCACCGTCTCTTCGGGCAAACCGATCACCCGTTTGATAAAAAACTGTGAGGGATCGCGCGGATAGCGGAACACGACAATCTCGCCGCGCTCTGGATGCCCAAAACGATACGAGAGTTCATCAATGATCAAATACTCATGATCGAAAAAATTCGGTTCCATGCTCGCCCCTTTCACATAAAAAGGCTGAATCAAAAAGTATCGGATCGGGATAATAATCGCAGCGGAAATAAGAACAATCTGAACCACCTCGAAGACGAAAAAAAGGAGAGAGCCCGCGATCGGTCCAAATCTCTGCTGGAGTTGTTCTTCAGTCAGGCTATTGGGCATAAAGTCAAAATCGTTTCCAGCATAACAGAAAAAAAGGGGGGTGGCAACAGGGCAAGGGAACAAAAAAACCGACCAGTCAGGCGGTCGGGATCAGTAGAGCACGGGGTAGATTTCCCGGAACGTGGCCGTGCGAGCATGGTCGGTCAGAGTGTGCAGGAGCTCCGCGTCCTCCACGATCCGCTCGATGCGCTCCTTCAGGCCGGTCGAGGGCGTTCCTTGCTCGAGGGCTTTGACGAGAATGAGCGCCTGATCGCGACAGCGATCCATCTCTGAATCATCGCCGTTGCGCTTGGCCGCGCGCACGTCCTGCTGGAGCTGTTCGAGCAGACTCACCACCACGTCGTCCATCGAAATCTTCAAAATCTCCTCCATTCACCCACCATGTCGATTGGCAGGCAGAGGATGAGTTTAGAGCAAAAAACCCATTTTGTCAACCCCTGACCGGATATCTTTCCCCCATTCCGTCTACTGCGGTGATTCTTCCAGTTTCACGCGAATTGTCTTTTCCGCACCGTCATGGAGGATTTTAAGGGACACCTCATCGCCGACCTTTTTCTCCCGAATGAGCGAGGTGAGCGAATATTTTTCATCAATATCCTTTCCATCGATCTGTAAAATGATGTCATTCTCTTCTACACTGGCTTTATCCGCGGGAGAACCAGGAATCACCGCAAGGTCTCCTTTTTTCTGACCCCTCAAAACTAACGCTCCATGATCAACACTCAAATGATTTTGTGTTTTCAACGCGTCGGTCACTGGGACATAACGCACTCCAAGATACGGACGAATCGCTCGGCCGTTTGTTTTCATCGACTCCACGGATTGTCTGACCGCATTGGCCGGAAGAGAAAATCCGATGTTTTCCGAATTTGAGGCCATCGCCACATTGACTCCGATGACTTCGCCAGCCAAATTCACAAGCGGGCCGCCGGAATTGCCCGGGTTGATTGCCGCGTCCGTCTGAAACACATTGTCCAAATTTTCTTGCGATTGCAGACCGGAAGAGGCGACAATGGATCGCGAAAGCCCGGAGATGACTCCTGTTGAAACCGTGTTGCGAAATTCTCCAAGAGCGTTGCCGATCGCAATGACCGCTTGGCCCAAGCGCACCTGATCCGAGTCACCGAAAGTAAGGAATGGCAAATCTGTTCCTTCCACTTTCAAAAGAGCGATATCTAGAACGTCATCAACCGCCACCACTTTGGCATCAAACTTTTTTTCCTCGTTGGAAAACACGGTGTACTGGGCTTCTTTGTCACTTACGACATGCGCGTTGGTGACCACATAGCCGTCTCGTGAGATAAAAAACCCAGACCCGCCTCCGACGTCTTTTTGTTGAGTCCCATTCTGCCGATACTTGGGAATACGGAAATGGAACGAAGAGTTTCCGCCAAAAAATTGAGAGAACGGATCCTCATAATATTGTTCGAGCACGGGGACGTCTTTGGTGATGACAATCGAAACAACCGCGGGATTGATTTTGGAAACGACATCGCTGACATCCATCGCGGTGACATTTGGCGCTTGGGCAGAGGGGTTAGACGTGGTTGGATTTTGCGATGCTGTTGGAATTAGCAAAATGCCCTGGGAGGCCAAGCTCCAAAGCACGACCAGAATAACAAGGGCGCCCACTGCGCCTGAAAGCGCATGCAAAACAACAGGCGGTAAGGAAGGAGTTTGTTCGGGCATAAAATAAAAGGTGTCTGTTTGCAACTATATCGAAAAGGAGGACAACTCGTTGCAAAAAACAGGCCTTTGGCCTGTTCTCTTTTTTTATGGTGGACGTTGGAGGACTCGAACCTCCGACCTCTACAGTGTGAATGTAGCGCTCTAACCAGCTGAGCTAAACGTCCGAGAGAGCGAAATGGACAAGCCGAAGGCTTAGACATTTCCGAACGAGGCGTTTAGCCCCGAGCCCGATCGAATGATCGGGTGAAGGCACTAAACGTCCGAATGATCTAATAGATTCCCTCCAGACTCACAGGAACCTATCATATTCTTAAGAGAATATCAAGCGCTTGTCTCATCCGCGACCACGCGCTAAAATGCCATTGTTATGGAGAAGTTGAAGATTGATTTTTTGAAACAGAAATACGAACTGCACCACCCCAAAAAAAGCTCCCTGCTTTTTTTTGGTCGCTCCCTTGCGATTGTTTTGATTGTTCTGGCCACGGCTGGCGCCGCATTCTCGTATCGTGTAAGCAGTTCCGCCAACAGCCGCGGTGTCATGCCCAACCTTTCTCTTTTTTCTACGCTACGACATTTTGTCGAAGGCAGTGCCCTCAAAGGAGAAACGAGCGATCGCGTGAATATTCTGCTTATGGGCATCGGCGGAGAAGGTCATGAAGGCCCTCAACTTACAGACACGATCATTTTGGCGAGCTATCAGCCGTCCAGCGGAAACATTGCCATGATGTCTTTGCCACGCGACATGAGTGTCCCTATTCCAGGATACGGCTACAGCAAAGTCAACCACGCAAACGCGTATGGCGAGATGGATAAAGCCGGAACGGGAGGTCCCCTTGCGTCCAAGGTGATTGGTCAGATATTGGATCAATCTATTCCTTATTATATCCGAGTGGACTTCAGCGGCTTTGAACAGCTGATTAATGATATTGGGGGAGCGGATGTGTATATTGATCGCGCATTTACGGATCCGACCTACCCAACCCTCGGCCGGGAATACGACACTTGCGGAAACGTGAGTCTAACAGAACAGACGACAGAATCGACCCCTGAACAATCCCCTACGATCGAAGAGGCGCCACCGATCGCTCCGGCGCGTGGCCCGAATTATTCCTGCCGATTTGAAACACTCACATTCCAAGAAGGTTGGATGCATATGGACGGTTCAACGGCGCTCAAATTCGTCCGCTCCCGTCATGGAACCAACGGCGAGGGATCCGACTTCGCGCGCAGTGCGCGTCAGCAAAAAGTTTTGTTAGCGGTCAAGGATAAGGTGTTTTCCGTTTCGACATTCCTGAATCCGGCGCGGCTGAACCGTATTTTGGAAACGCTCCAAAAAAATATCGCCACAAACATGGATGTGCCCGAGATGCTCCGTCTCGCGCGTGCCGCCAAGACTCTGGGTGAAGACCGCATCACCAACCGCGTCATCGATGCGTCGGAAGATTCTCCACTCTATTCAACGACGCTCAACGGCGCCTTTGTCCTCTTGCCAAAAAATGATGACTGGAAACCCTTGCAAGATATTGCGGCAAATGTGTTCAATCAAAAGTCCGGACAAAATCGTTTGGCTCATGCCAGTGAGGAACGTCCGAAGTTTGTTAAAATTGAAATTCAAAATGGAACAAACCTGGGCGGTCTCGCGCTCAAAACCTCCCAACTTTTGGATGGTCAAGGCTTTGATGTCGTCAAAGTCGGGAATGCGGTTTCGCGCGATTATTCCCACACCGTGATCTACGATCTCACCAATGGTGCACGATCATCCGAACTCAAAGCCCTGCGTGACTTCCTCAAAGCCGATGTCACGCTTTCCGCAACGGGTTGGATGGTCAGTAGCGATATTGTTCCGCATGGTATTTCTGTCACAGGAGAAGATTACGAAAAACTGGCCACAGAACCCAATATCGACTTCTTGATTATCTTGGGAGAGAACGCTTCGCCGCTGGTGCGAAACTGATGAAAAACCTTCCCGTGATTGACATGACCCGGGTGGTCATGTTTTTCTTTGTGCGCATTACCCGCTACAATAGCGCCATGTCTGACCAAAAAATCCCGACGGTTGCGATCATCGGACGCACAAACGTCGGAAAATCCACGTTGTTCAACCGTTTGCTTGAAAAACCCAAAGCGCTGGTTTCGGATATCGCGGGAACAACGCGCGACCGTAACGAGGGCGAATGTCTGTGGCGAGGAAGAATTTTCCGCCTGGTTGATACCGGCGGGTTGGATGTCACCGAACAAGACGAAATCGAACGCAATACCGTCAAACAAGCAAAACTCGCAATCAAACAGGCCCAGTTGATTCTCTTTGTGGTGGATGCCAAAACCGGACCGCTCCCCCAAGAAAGAAACCTCTCGATGTCGCTAAAAAAATCTGGGTGTCCGGTGATTGTGGTTGCTAATAAGGCCGAGAAGCCCGCCGAGCGCCACGCGGTCATGGGCGAATCCTGGCCGCTCTCGGGCCTCCCCGCTCCTATCGCGGTTTCTGCAACGCGAGGTTCTGGCATTGGAGATTTGCTTGAACTTATTTTCGAGGCACTCGAAAAGGCCGGCACCCCACCGGTCACTTCAGAAAAAATCCAAGCAACGCGCGTGGCGGTGATCGGGAAACCCAACGTCGGCAAATCAACGCTTCTCAACGCGCTCATTGGCGAAGAACGCTTCATCACGAGTCCCATCGCGCACACCACACGCGAACCCAACGACATTCTCGTTCGTGTGAATGACCGCAATTATATTTTCATCGACACCGCGGGGATGCGTAAAAATACCAAAGTCAAAAAAGCGGGTGGACTGGAAGCGGAGGCCGTGAAACGCAATGAGGTGGTCGTTAGAAACGCGGACGTCACTCTGTTGGTGATTGATGCTTCCGAGCCGATCGGCGTTCAAGAAAAAACGCTTGCAGGATTTCTCAAAGACTCCAAGTCTGGGGTTATTGTTGTGGCCAACAAATGGGATCTCATAGAAGATAAAACGACCACGACCATGAACCGTTATCGCGAATACATCGCGGCGTCCATCCCCTTCTTGCAGATGGCACCAGTCATTTTTGTCTCGGCTCTGACCAAACAGCGTGTCCGAAATATCTATGAGATGATTAATCGTGTGGATCATAATCGTCATCAATGGCTGGATGAAAAAGCCCTCGCCGCCTTCATCCGCGAGGCCACCATTCATCACACTCCCAAAAAAGGCTTCGGCCCTCAAATTCCAAAAATCCTTGGCATCAAACAAACAAGCATCGCCCCCCTCGAATTCGATCTCATCATCAAAGCCAAACGCACCGATGCGCTCAACGTCAGCTATATTCGGTATCTCAACAACCGCCTGTTCGAAACGTTTAAACTCGACGGCAACCCCATTCGCCTTAACATTCGCATCGCGCGCTCCGTCTCTGCTTAGTATGTTCGTCATCATCGGCCTTGGAAATCCTGGACCCTCCTACGAGCACACCCGACACAATGTGGGATTTTTAGTCATGGATGCGCTTGCAAAACGTCATCACATCGAGCTCAAGGCCAAACGATCGTTGGAAGCGGAAATCGGCGAAGGAGAAATTGGTGAGGGGCGCGTGCTGTTGGGCAAACCGGAAACATTCATGAATGCCAGCGGACGAACCGTGCAAAAAATCTTGAGCAAGTATCCCGTGAATGCTCATGACCTGATCATCGTGTACGATGATGCTGATCTTCCGTTTGGTGACATCCGACACAAACCTGCGGGCTCTTCGGCAGGACATCGCGGCATGCAATCTATTATTGAAGCCCTCCCGTCCGGCACCTCGATTGCTCGGGTGCGCGTAGGCATCGGCCGCCCGGAACATCCGGACATGCCTTTAGATGAATTTGTGCTACAAAAATGGAACGCTTCGGAACAACGGATGCTTCAGACCGTCGTCAATCAAGCGGCAGAGCACGTTGAACAATTGATCGCGCCGTCCTAGCTATGCGCGAGGATCTCGGATATTGGCTTGCGCTTGCGCGGTTTAGCGGTTTTGGACCGGTTCGAATGCTTAAACTGTCGCGACGATTCTCTTCGATGAAATCGGTCTTCGAAGCTTCGGTGACGGATCTGCTCGAAGCTGGCATTGAACCGGAACCGGCTCACCGATTCCTGCAAGAGCGCATTCATCTTGATCCTCAAGTCGAGTTAGAACGACTGAACACGGAAGGAGCGCGCGCCATCACTCTGAAAGACGAAGACTACCCGCCGATCCTCAAAACCCTCTATGATCCGCCGGCGGTCCTGTTTGTGCGCGGTGAACTCCCCGATCCCACCCGCAAACATTTAGCCGTGGTCGGATCGCGGCAAGCCAGCGGCTATGGAAAAGACGTTGCCCGAACGCTCATTGAGCCCTTGTCTCGTTTAGGGGTCGTGATCGTCAGCGGTTTAGCTTACGGCATCGACGCCTGCGCGCATCAAACCTGTTTGGACGCCGGCGGCACCACCGTCGCTGTCCTTGGAAACGGCGTTGATGCTCAAAGTATTTATCCCTCTCAACACCGCGCACTGTCCTCGCACATTCTCGCAAGAGGCGGGGCCTTGATTTCGGAATTTCCCTTTGGCACCAGCCCTCTCAAACATCACTTCCCTATCCGCAACCGAATTATCGCGGGCATGTGCCATGGCACCCTTGTGATTGAAGCCGCGCTCAAATCCGGTTCGCTCATCACCGCGCGCGCCGCTTTGGAAGGCGGTCGCGACGTTTACGCCGTGCCCGGACCAATCACCTCGCCCTTGAGTGAAGGTCCAAATAATCTGATCAAGATGGGAGCGATCCCTGTAACGAAACCCTCGGACATCTTCGGCCTACAGGAAGCAGACGGGCCTGAACAGGCCTCAAGTTATATCCCCAGCAACGAAGACGAACGTCTCGTTTTACAGGCCCTTGAGACCGTCCCCCATCATATCGATGAAGTCATCCGACAAACGCAACTTCCCAGTGCACACGTCAGCAGCGCAATCACCATGCTTGAAATGCGTGAAATGATCAGGCATGATGGCGGGCAGTATTATCGGAAAGTCGCTAGAAGATAGAAGTAAGAAGCTAGAAACATATGCCCAAACTTCTCATTGTCGAGTCTCCTACAAAAGCCAAAACCATTTCCAAATTTCTTGGGAAGGATTTTACTGTCCTTTCTTCGTTTGGGCATGTGCGCGATTTGCCGAAGAGCAAAATCGGCGTGGATGTGGAGCATGGATTTGAGCCAACTTACACCATTCCCACCGACAGCAAAAAACATGTCACCGAACTCAAGGCCGCCGCGAAAAAATCCGAGGACATTCTTCTGGCAACGGATGAAGATCGCGAAGGAGAAGCAATTGCCTGGCACGTTGCGCAAGTCATCGGGCTTGATCCCAAAGAAGCCAAGCGCATCACCTTTCATGAAATCACTCGCTCGGCGATTGAAGAAGCCGTCGCGCATCCTCGCGAGATCAATATGAACGTGGTGAACGCTCAGCAGGCCCGACGGGTGTTGGATCGGCTCGTGGGGTATGAGCTCTCGCCGTTTTTGTGGCAGAAGGTGCGCTACGGCCTTTCGGCCGGGCGTGTGCAGTCAGTCGCGATGCGACTCATTGTCGAACGCGAACGTGAACGCGAAGCGTTTAAAATTGATGAATTCTGGACGATCGATGCGCTCTTTGATAAGTCCGGTGTGAGTTTCCCCGCAAAACTCGCCGCCATCGGTGACAAAAAACTGGACAAGCTAGATATCAAAACACAAGCGCAGGCCCAGCAAATCGTGGATGATCTTGTCGGCAAAAAGGCTACGGTGACAGCCGTCGAAAAGAAAGAGATGACCAAAGCGCCACCACCGCCGTTCACCACGTCTAGTTTGCAAATTGATGCGAATACCAAGCTGGGTTTTTCTGCCAAGCAAACGATGGCGCTCGCCCAGAAGCTCTACGAAACCGGCCGCATCACTTACATGCGTACCGACTCCTTAAACCTCGCCGAAAAATTTTTAAGCGAGGCGCAAACCTTTATCGGATCAGCTTTCGGGAAACGTTATGCTACCGGAGCTAAACGATACAAAACTTCTCGCAAAGGCGCGCAGGAAGCACATGAAGCCATTCGCCCAACCGATGTGAGTGCGACGCCCGATCAGATGAAAGGCACGCTGGAACCTCGCGATGCCAAACTTTATGAACTCATCTGGCGCCGCGCGCTCGCTTCACAGCTTCCTCCAGCTGTGCTGGAGCGCACCGCCGTCGATCTTCTGGCACACCTGTATCTTTTCCGAGCCAACGGAAGCACAGTCGTATTCGATGGATTCATGAAAGTCTATCAAGCCACGAAAGAAAAGCTCTTGCCTCCCCTCAATCAAGGCGATGCCGTTGCCACAAAAGAGATCGTTCCCAACCAACACTTCACCGAACCTCCGGCACGCTACTCGGACGCCACACTCGTCAAAGCGCTCGAAGAATTTGGCATTGGTCGGCCGTCCACCTATGCTCCAACCATCAGCACGATCATCGAACGCGGCTATGTGGAACGTGATGAAAACAAAAAACTCTTCCCGATGGACATCGCTCTTATCGTCACGGATCTTTTGGTCAAACATTTTCAAAACATCGTCGACTACGCCTTCACAGCAAAGATGGAAAAAAATCTGGACGATGTGGAAGAAGGAACCATCGAGTGGGCCCCGATGCTCGAACAGTTTTATCAACCCTTTCATCAAAATCTCGAAAGCAAAACGAAAGAACTGAACCGAGAAGATATCATGCCCGATCGGACCCTTGGCACAGATCCACAAACCGCCCTACCGGTCATTGTTAGAACGGGTCGGTTCGGAGCGTTTGTACAAGTCGGCGAATACTCGGAACAAGATAAAAAAGACAAAAAGCCAAAACCAAAAAGCGCCTCGCTTCTCAAAGGCATGAATGCGGAATCCGTGACGCTCGAACAAGCTCTCGCTTGTCTTGCCTTCCCACGCGATCTCGGCAAAACGCCGCAAGGCGATGCCATCGCTGTTGCGGTCGGGAGGTTCGGTCCTTATGTGAAAGCAGGCGAAGTCAGCGCGTCTATTAAAGAACCCTTCGATCCCATATCGATTACGTATGAACAAGCGGTTGAATTGTTGCGCACGTCGGCTGAACTGAAAAAACAGATGGCCCAGCCACTCGCAGAGCTTGGTGAAGACCCTGTGAGTAAAGGAACCATCCTTATTAAACAAGGCCGCTTCGGTCCTTATGTGACCGATGGAAAAACAAACGCCTCGATCGGAAAAAAACGCGACCCCGCCACGCTGACCCTTGACGAAGCCGCCGAACTTCTCGAAAAAAAACGCACGGGGAAGACAAAATCGTGGGGGAGAAAAAAGAAGGCCTAAGCGGCCTTCTCTTCTTTTGCTTTATCCTCTGGTTTAGGTCCTGCAGAACCTCCAGCACTCTCCCCTTCGGCTCCTGCGGTTCCAAGAATCGCGTTGGCGACATCTTCCGAAAGTCCAGCCTGTTGCAAATCTTTCGCGCGCTTCTTCGTCGCTGCCGTTCTCTTTGCTTCAGCCGCTTTCTTTTCTGCCTCTTTTTCAGCCTTCTTCGCGGCCTCTTCGTCTTGTTCTTTTTCTTTCCAAGTTTTTTCTGGTTCTTTGGTCAACCAGTTACCTAAAAATGGAACCCACTTGAGCCATCCAAATTTTTTAAGCGCCTGTTGGCCGGCTTTTTCAATTCCTGCAAAAAAAGCGCTCAACCCATACCCGCCTTGCTTTACAATTTTGCCTCCCAACGGAACCACGCCTGTCACACCGAGTTGCGTCAAATCTTTTGTTGTCCTCCATGTTTTTGATGGAGACTCGTGTGTGACCCGAATCTCTGTGACTTTCGGCTTTTCCTTATTTCCCTCGCGCAGACTCGCAGACAATCGTAGAGCTTCCTCTTCAGACTTAACCGCATCCGTCATTTTGGCTTCTTCAAACGCGGCTTGCTGTTTCAAGCGTTCCTCTTCAGACACCGTGGCCGCATCATCCAAAACTCCCTCTGGGATCGCGGATCGCATTTCAGTTGAAGATCTCATATCAGGTTGTGATTCTGGCATACCGATGTTATGAATGTGCGCTTAGCCTACCAAAAAAACAGCCATTCGTCAACATCTAATAATCTTTACAGACCCTGTTGTCAGCGGTATTGTGAGCCAATGCGATATGCCTGACGTTTCTCACACCTTCGACCAGCTTGAAACTTTAGTACAAAAACATTATACCAACCCGGATTTGGATTTGCTCCGGCGAGCGTTTGCGGTTGCACAAGAAGCTCATAAAGACGAGGTGCGCCTAACGGGTGAACCATTCATCTCTCACCCTATCGCAGTCGCCTATACGCTTGCCGAAATGGGACTTCATATTAATGTGGTCGCGGCTGGACTCCTGCATGATGTGATCGAGGATAGCGCTGTCGAATTGGATGTCCTCAAAGAGGAGTTTGGTGATGATATTGCTTCGCTTGTCGATAGTGTCACCAAGCTCAAGCGCACGGTGAAATACCGCGGAACAGAACGCTATGCCGAAAACTTGCGCAAAATGTTTCTGGCGATGGCAAGTGATGTGCGCGTGGTGTTCATGAAATTCGCCGATCGCCTTCATAACCTGCAAACACTCTACGGTCAACCCAAACATAAACAAGAACGCATCGCGCGCGAATCGCTTGAAATTTATGCGCCCATCGCCGGCCGACTCGGCATGAGCGAAATCAAGGGCGAGCTTGAAGACTACTCCTTCGCGTATCTGAAGCCAAAGGATTACGAGCGCATGAAGAGCATCATGGACATCAAGGTCCGTGAAAAAGGCGCGTATGTCAGTCGCGTCATCGGCGAAACGGAGCATATGCTCGCCGAGGCCGGGATAAAAAATTTACAAGTCCATGGGCGTGTGAAACGGTTGTTTAGTCTGTATAAAAAAATGAAGAAGCACGAAGGCGATCTGTCAAAAATTTACGACTTGATCGCCGTGCGTGTCATTGTGGGAAGCGTTGAGGATTGCTACACCGCACTTGGTGTCCTGCATCAAAAGTGGCGCCCTGCACCTGGACGCATCAAAGATTACATCGCCCAACCAAAACCCAACGGGTATCAATCACTCCATACAACCGTTTTCACAAGTGAAGGGGAAATCGTCGAGTTCCAAATCCGCACACAGGAGATGCACGACTTAGCTGAATATGGTGTGGCCGCCCACTGGCGCTACAAGGAAGGATCCTCGCAGGCCGCTCACAATATGCGCTGGATGGAGGAGTTGGCGCAAATCCAACGGGAACTGGCGGGGAAAAAGAATTTTCTGGAACAGTTGGAATTCATGAAAATTGATGTTTTTAAAGATCGTATTTTCATCTTTACGCCACAGGGCGATGTGATTGATCTGCCCGAAGGGGCTACGCCTGTTGATTTTGCTTACGCCATTCATTCGGAAGTTGGCAACAAATGTATTGCCGTTCGTATTAATGACGTGATGCGCAATCTGGATACCGTGCTCGCTTCTGGCGATATCGTAGAGATCGTTACGGATAAAAACCGCAAAGGGCCAAATCCGGATTGGTTAAAATTTGCCCACACGCGCCACGCGCGAAAAAAAATACGCGATGGCACGCGCAACACGCTCAAAGGATGGTTTGCCGGCGTCCTGCGTGGACGCGACCAAGGTAAGAAAACGCAAACGCGCTGATAACCGTATCGAATGATGTAGAAGAGATCGATGGAACGACCAGGCACTGTCCTGTTCTTGGCCGCCGCCTTGGGAGAAGAGAACAGAAGAGAGGTTGCTGGGCGGCTTAGTGCTCGCCGGCGGAATCGTTGAATAAAACTATTGGTTGTACAAGCCGGCTGCG
>JACRJU010000002.1 GCA_016219925.1 Candidatus Uhrbacteria bacterium | reverse complement strand
TTCACGCCTAAGATAGAGGAGGCCGTTCAGAGCGGGATACCCACCACATTCATCTATAAGATCGCCATTTACCAGAAGCCAGGGGAGTTTCTCGGCCCCCGGTTGGCGTATAAAGAGATTTCCCATACCATAAAATATGACTCATTGAAAAAGGATTACACAGTCACAATGAGCGACAAGAAGGAACCGTTTGTAACCCAGGACTTTAAGAAGGCCAAAGAGATTATGGCAAAAGTGGATGCCGTCTCCGCAATACCTCTCGACCGGTTGCAGAGGGAAACTCCTTATTCTTTGCAGATAAAGGCGGAGCTGGATACAATAAAGCTCCCTCCGCTCTTAAACTACATATTTTTCTTTGTCTCCTACTGGGACTTCAAGACATCCTGGGAGACGGTGGAGTTCACGTATTAAATGACAAACGATCCACATACCGCCCCTGAGCGCGGGAGGAAGAGGGCAGTCCTCCTTTTTATGGCGATATTTTTACTCTTCGTCGGGATGGAGGCTTACTTCCTTTTTATTCAGACAAACTGGAAGATGTCCCTTTCATCCACCCTTCTTATCTCATTCCTGAACCTGAATATCCTGGTGCTACTGACCCTCATGGTACTTGTCATGAGGAACGTGGCCAAGCTCGTGCTCGAAAGACGAAAAGGGGTTCTTGGTGCAAGGCTCAAGACAAAGCTCGTTACAGCCTTTGTTGCCTTCTCCTTTATTCCCACTGTCATACTGTTTATACTGGCATGGGGAAGCATATCCTCCACCATGAACAAATGGTTCAGCCTCCAGGTGGAAAAGGCATTGGAAGAGTCCCTGAGCGTGGCCCAGGGATATTACCAGACATCTTCCGAGGAAATGATCCACTTTGCCAGAACCATCGCCCAGGAAGGGCTCCCGCACGACCTCAGGGATGCAGCGGTGCGAAAACAGCTTGAATACGGGACTGAGGCCCTCTGGTATTTTTCCCCGGCAGGGAAAGAACTGGCGGCCTCCATATCAAAAGGGGTCCCCTCCGGCATCCTTGCAAGGCCTGACAAGGACGCGATAAAAAAGGCATTAAGCGGCGAGTATTATGCCATCGAAGCCCTTTCCAAGGGCGAGGTGGTAAGAGGATTTTCCCCTGTCTACGGCAAGGACTCAAGGATAACAGGGGTTGTAGTGGTTGACCGTTATCTCCCCAAAAGGCTTGTCAAGAAGATGAGGGAGATATCCGACTCCTTCGAGGAGTTTAAGCAGTACAAGATATTCAGGACTCCGATAAGGCTCAGTTACTTCCTTCTGTTCGCGATGGTTGGCCTCCTGATCATCTTTTCCGCCACATGGTTCAGCTTCACCCTCGCAAAGGGGATAACCGTGCCGATTCAGGAGCTGGCAGAGGGAAC
>JACRJU010000011.1 GCA_016219925.1 Candidatus Uhrbacteria bacterium | reverse complement strand
TCCGAAAGCGATATGCAGAATGTCGCGGACGAGGCGTTGAATTCGCTCTCATCGGTCGTAGCGGTCGCGCCCGATTTTAAATCATTGAAAGATCTTAAGGTCTCGGGTTCAGGTCCGGACGCACTCAAGGCGTTTGCAATGAGCGCGGAGGCAGTGCTTCTGAAGAATACGAGTGATGCATCGAAGAGCGAGATATTATACTTGAAGGACGCGCTCGAAAACAGCGATGTCACGGCATTTCCACACATCGCTTCCATAGCGAAGCAATATCGGGACTCCGCTATCGGGCTCGCGGTGCTACTCGTACCGGAAGAACTTGCGGCTGACAACCTCGCGCTCATCAACGCGATGATGCGCGTAAGCGGCATAGCGTCCGACTTCACGCTTGCAAATACTGACCCCTTGGCAACCATGCTTGCACTCAAGCAGTATCCGCAGGCAGTCCTCGCTCTTGGGACAGCGTTCATACACATCGGAAAAATATATGCTGCTGCCGGTATTTCTCTTCCCGCGGGCGCGCAGGGCGCATCCTTTGTGAATCTCATTATCGACGCCTTCGCGAGCCGGCAGGCCGCCACGACAAAACCATGAGCAAAAGCCCTTTTGCCGCCACGCTCGCGATACTTCTCTCAATTACTCTCATTGCGCCTTCAGCATTTCTCATCGCACCACAACGTGTACATGCAATCTTTGGATTTTCAGATACTGTCCACGTTCTTACTGATACCTCTGCGCCTAGTTTAAAGACGGCTGTCCAAAGCACCATCACTGCCATCAAGAGCACTCTTACCGAAATTAATACAGCCACGGCTTCGTGGGCGGAGACTGCGCAGATGGTTAACGACTATGTGCTCGGACCACTCGCCTTCGTCCTCTCGGGAAATCTGTTGAAGCTTATGACCGCGGGCGTCATATCGTTCGTCATCGGCAAGGCCAATGGCACGGGCATTCCGCAATTCGTGGTGGACGTGCAGAAATCTTTTCAGACGGTGAGCGATGTGCGCACGCTTGCGTATTTCGACCAG
>JACRJU010000012.1 GCA_016219925.1 Candidatus Uhrbacteria bacterium | reverse complement strand
TTTCTTTCTCTGTATCTGGCTTCGCCGCTTTACAAGCATCGTTCACCATACACTTAAGCGCTACCCATTCATCAGATGTGGATGGAAGCTTTCCAGCCAGGGCGCCGTAGTATTTAAGCGCGGCGGCTTCCGTGTTGGCGGCTGGCGCGGTCCCGGTTGAAGCAGAAGGCGCTGTGGTTGCTGCTGGAGCTGGGGTCGTGTCGCCGGACGTGGCTGGAGCTTGCGAGGTCACTGCGGATCCTGAAATCGTGATGGTCGCTTTTCCAAGCGAAGATCCGTTCAACTTCTCAACCCCGTCGCTGATCAATTTTGAATCAGCAGAAACGGACACTGTAGCCGTGCCTGATTTGAGAGCATGGAATGTAACGGTCGCAATCGTTCCGGATGACGTCACTGACGTCCCGAACTTGAATGCGCCATAACTCAAGGTCCCGGCGGAGTTGTTGATCGCATTCGATGGAGAAAGATTTGGAAAGAGACTTCCCAGATCGAAAGCGAGAGCCTCCAGTTTGGAAGCGTCCCAATTCAAATTAATACGGGCAGTATCGAGCGACTCTCCGCTTGGACTCACGGCGACGCTCAAACTAAAACTGTCTCCTGTTTTAACCGAGATGTTCGTAGGAGACAGTGAAAGCGTGGCCGCGCCTGCGGCAAGCGCTGGAGAGATGCCGATGTTCGCAAGAGCCAAAGCCACTGCGAAGAAGTGAACGGCTATCTTTTTCATATTAAAGAAAAGAGTTATGACGAAGTTAAAATTAAGGGTGACGGGGTGCGTCAAAATTTCAATGAGATTATATCAAACCTGCATATAAGCGAGAAGAAAAAACTGTGCATAACATTTAAAGAAACACTATAAAATTCAAACACAAAAAAACTTTATGCGAAATAACAAGCCAGTACAAAATTGTCTAGATAAAATTTCACTGAACGGAAAAAAGAACTATTTTGTTTACACTAGAGTATGCAAGAATACTTATTCACACTGCTTTTCTCGCCAAAAATAGATTGTATTGTTTTCAAAAAAATAATTACTCATCGTAAAATCGCAGCAGCATAGCATATTTGTCCTCTGTCGGAGAAAGACGACGAGTCATATCATACTGATTTTGAAACTCTTGAAGCTTCATCTGTTCCTCGGAAACTTTACTTCCAATCAAAGAATCATCATTCAAATAACGACTGAGAAGAAGAAATTTGCCATTTCCGCTCTTTGAACCAGAAGAAAGCTTATAGGCTTCCTCTCCCATGGTTCTCGCTTCATCTAATCGACCTTCTTCAAGATAGAGAGACACCAAAATCCATCGTAGCCTCTGACTTCGTGGATTCAATCGCAAGCTGGCGATGGCAACTTTCTCGGCCGACGAAAAATCTACATCTCTATAAAGACGAGCCCGAGCCTGCAAAAGCATTGAAAGATAGATTGAGGCTCGAATATCATTGGGTGAGCGAACAATAGTTTGTTGAAGAGCCTCCTCGTCTTTTGTCATCTCTTCTCGAAAGAAATTCGCAGACAATTCAAACAGATCTTTGTTCTTCACGGGATCATAGCTCCACAAAATTCGCGCTGTATCAAAACCCAAATAGATAGCCCGAATATCCCTGCCAAACAATGATGACCCCAGAGCAACGTCATAGGCCTTGGATCGGGATGTTTTTTCAAGAGAAGTCGCAGAATACACAGCATGACTGGCTAAGACGGGCTGAATAATCGTGAAAAAAAAGAGGATCGGAACAGACAGCGTAAATCCAATCGCAACGACCGACCTCCAAGACCCTCCTTGTTTATCCGTCTTCACTGAAAAATCCAAAACTTCCTGACGAGGAGAAGAAAGCGAAACAACATAGGCAAGCAGGAACAGAAAGAACAAATTACTGGTTATCGTATCAAAAACAGTAAGAGCTTGGACAAAATACGCACAAATCGTCGCAACTAAAAGTGCGGCCATGTGTGATGAGAGAAGCTGTTTTTTCACTGATGACCAAATTGATAACAGGGCAAAACCCAAAAGTGACAAATAAGCTAGGAGTCCTGCGAATCCTGTTGTAACAAGAACATCGAGAATGTTGTTGTGCGCTCGGTCAAAGAACGTATTTGTCCCACACGCAGGAGTCCCGAAACAGGTATCAAAAAAAGAAAGGAAGGCGTATTGAAAATTCTCCAAACCCCAGCCAAACAAAGGTCGGGCCAGCCAGGCTTGCCGGGCAATTTTCCATAATACAAAACGAGAGCCTCCAAAGTTTAAAATAATGAAATGATGCAAAAAGCTGTTGGGAAGAAATACCAAAATAACAAACAATGCAGAAACAAAAACGAGAAAACCTAGCAACACGAGGCCAACTCGATACTGAACCCGGGTTCGTTTATTGAACATGAGGGATAAAGAAACAAATATTATCGCGCCTCCAAAAACAGCAAGTGTCGCCGCACGAGCGTCAGTCATCGATAACGTAAGAACAAACAAACCAAAAGATCCAAGACCAAACCACCTTCCCTTCTTGCTTTCACTTTGGAAAAAAAGAAAGAGGGAGAAAAAAATGGCGAAAATAAGGTACGTCCCAAGAAAACTCGAATTTCCAAATGTCGAACCGCTGTTCAAATAAGAAAAAAATGGAAAGAGCCCTCCAGCATTAAGCAAGAAAACGGCACTGACGATAATTCCCACGACGGTCGAAATTCCTGCGATCTGAAGCCAATCTTTTTTGGTGCGAAACAGCGATATCACGATCAAAAAAATTGCCAGTAAATGAATCCAAACCAAAACGCTCTCACTGCGCTCATAAGTTCCCCAAAAACTTTGCGACGGGTAAACACTAAAAATTGTAGAAAGAAGGATTACGGCAACGTATACAACGACAGCTTTCACAAGAGGATGATCCGCCGGGGGATGCAAAGATGGCAGGCGCCATAAAAGCCAAACGAATAACAGACTTACCATCTGCGACAAAACAAAGACAAAAAAAACTTTTGTAGAAACAAGAGGGAAAAGAATGGGATACCAAAAAACGAGAGGAACAAAAAGCAAGGTAAAAATACCAATTTTTGAACCCCATAACAGCAAGGAATCGATTTTATTATTCCGCATAGAATTCTTTAAAAATCGAGTACTTTCTTTCGTTAATATCAAACTGATCCACAACTTAAGCGATTGTGACATAATTCGTTTAATAGAAAACCGTATACAACCAATCTTTTCCATCAGTGGGTTTGACTGACGCGAGATCGCTTATTTGAGCTTTTCGCAAGGGAAATCGCCTGACAACCTCCGCTTCCAGCGCACTAAATTCTTCCTCTCTTCCTATTAATTTAAATGCGGCTAATTTTTTAATATATGAATCCGGAACATCAGGATCCAAACGAATAGCCGTCTCCAAAAGTGCAAATGCCTCTTCTTCTCTGTTTTGCTCGATCAAAATCGCCGACAACGCCCAATACGCCTGTTGATTCCGAGAGTTGAGAGCGAGTGAACGCCGCGCAATCGTCTCGGCACGAACAAGCGCGTCTGGATCGTTGTAGTAACGCGCCTTCATCTGATAGAGCAACGTCGCTAAATCAAACCCACGTACATAGTTTGGTGCGCGATTAATCGTCTGTTCAAGACCATTGATAGCTAGATCGATTTCTCTTCGTATCGGTTCGGACAACTTCTCACGCCGCGCCATATTCCCACCAAAAACCAACTTCGCTGTTTCGCCAGCAAGAAAAACGCGACGAAAATCAATCCCGACAGGTGAACCATCAATCATTTTTTCATACTCAGGTGATCTCTCTATCATTGTTTTTGCTTGCACGACTCGTATCGTTTGGTTTGTCAGCCAAGGAGAGACAACCGCGTAATAAAAAACAAGTGGAGACAAGAGGGTAATAATCACAGCTATGAACAGATAGAACTTTTGCTTGTGAGTCGGACCAATGGATACCGGCTCAACTTGATCCTTATGAACAAATGACACACTTGCACTGGCAAATGAAAGAACAACAACAAAGAATAATAATGTAATAGTAACATCAAATTCGACCAAATTATGAACAAACAGTGCGGTAATAAATGTCGTAAACAAAACGGCAACAACAGGTGCGGTATATTTGCTCATCTGTGTTTTCCAAATCTGCCACACCCCAGCATATAAAAGACTTAAATATGCAAATAATAAAATGACTCCGCCATCAACCAGCAAATCCAATACGTTGTTGTGAGCTCTGTCATACCACACTTCTGTTCCACATACCTTGGAGCCAAAGCAAGGGATAAAATGATTGGCAAATGCTGTTTGAAAATTTTCAAGTCCCCATCCAAATATGGGACGGTCTAAAAACGCACGCCAGGCGATCTGCCAAACAACCAAACGTGCGGCGGATGAGGCTTTTATAAATGCTTTTTGGACAAACGAGTCAGGAAAAAATACAGAAATAGAAACAAATATGAACAAGGCAACAAGAACAAGTAAAATTGCCCAACCAATATTCCGTTTTTTCTTCGTCCTTTTGGGTGAAGAAATAAGAAATAACCCGAGCGCAAGCACAGCCCCACCCATCAGAGCTCCTTTAGCCGCGAGTGCGGAAGTAAAAAAAATTGTTAAAGCAAAAAAAATGGCTGTGATAAATCCGTATTTTCGGACATTACTCGATCGTCCGGTCACGGCTAAAAGTGCGCTGAAAAAGATACTAAAGAGCAGGTAAGCCCCAAGATACGTCGAGTTGCCGAGTGTCGATCCTGCTTTGGAATATGAAAAAAAAGAGGGATCAAGAAATGAAAGAAAAAATACAAAACAAACCAATAGAGCGATCATGCTGTTGACCAAAAAAAAGATATTCCAATCTTCCTGCGTACGTAATACCGATGAAAGGACGAAAAAAATCCCTCCTAAATGAAGCAAAAACAAAACACCGTTGATACGATCTGTACTTGCCCAAAAACTCAAAAATGGATCAACCCCGATAAGTGAAACAAAGACGACAACCGCAAGATAAAGTACGAAGGCTATGGAAACAGCATTCCATCTGGGTCGAAATTGCGGATGAGCGTGGATGAGCCAGAAAAATCCAACAAACAGAAGTTCACTAAGTCCCATGACAAAAAAACTTTTCGTGGAATCAAAAAAATAATCCAGTCGTTTCCAAAAGATGAGAGAAGTGAATGGAAGCGCGTAGAGGCCAATCTTCATCCATGTCAAAAGGATACTCTGTTTCATACAGGCATTTTGCGATATGTCTCACATTGTGCTCTATTTAAAATTCTGTGTAAAATACAGCCGCTATGCCCGAAACCAAAACGATTCTTGTAACTGGAGGAGCTGGTTTTATTGGTGTTCATACCGCAAAAAAACTCCTAGAGGCCGGACATAGAGTCATTATTGTCGATAATTTCAATGATTACTACGAACCCTCTTTAAAAGAAGCGAGAATCAATCGCTTGCTTGAAGGAGACTACCGAGTCTACCGCCTTGATATCAAAAATTATGACGCTCTCGGTGATATCTTCCAAGAGCATCGCATAGATCATATCATCCATCTGGCGGCCCAAGCCGGAGTGCGTTATTCCATGGAAAATCCGTTTCTCTACTCCGATTCAAATCTGGTCGGATCGATCAATCTTTTTGAACTCGCCAAAAAATTTGGTGTCAAAGGCATGACCGTCGCATCGAGCTCGTCGGTCTATGGGAATGCAAAACGCTACCCCGTGAGTGAAGAAGACTCGACCGACATGCCGATCTCTCTTTACGGAGCGACTAAAAAAAGCCTCGAAGCGATTGCACACTCGTATCACCACCTCTACAACATCCCGATCACTTGTCTGCGCTACTTCACAGTGTACGGTCCGTGGGGTCGGCCTGATATGGCCATTTTCAAATTCACGCATCAAGTCCTGAATGGGGAAACCATTGATATTTATGGCCACGGACAAACGGAACGTGATTTCACTTATATCGATGACATCGTAGACGGAACGGTCAAAGCATTCGAAAAAAACTTGCCGTGGGAAATTATCAATCTGGGCCAAGGCAATCCAAATGCTCTCATGGAATGTATCGAATTCATCGAACAATGCTGTCAGAAAGAAGCACAAAAAAAATTCCTGCCGATGCAGCCGGGCGACGTCATACGAACCTATGCTGACAATTCTCGTGCTCGCGCGCTGCTTGGGTGGGAACCACGCGTAGGACTTAAAGAAGGGATCGAACGGTTTGTAAAGTGGTATAAAGAATACTACAAAATATAATATGCCACAGAAAAAAATCGCCGTGATTGGTTACGGCTACGTCGGAAAGGCTTTCGTCAATATGGTGAAAAATCACTATGACGTGATGATCTATGATCCTGCCTACACACCAGAACACAATCAAGGGAACATCACCTTTACAAACTCACTAAATGGATTTGAAGATTGCTGCCTGAGCGCAATTTGCGTCCCAACACCACAAGCGGAAGATGGAAGTTGTGATGTCTCACTCGTCGAAAGGACATTGGAAAACTTGAATAGTCAGCTTATCGTCATAAAATCAACGGTGACACCCGGCACCACCGATGAACTGCGCACGAAGAGCGGGAAGCGGCTTGTGTTCTCACCCGAATACGTGGGGGAGAGCAAGTACTACAATCCGTTCTTCAACAATAACATGAAGGAGGTGCCGTTTGTGATCGCGGGTGGAAGCGACCAAGATTGCAATGACTACTTCGATTTGCTCATCCCAATCCTTGGGCCGACCAAAACCTACTTCAAAACAACAAGCCTCTCCGCAGAAGTCATCAAGTACATGGAGAACACCTACTTCGCGATCAAGCTCACCTTTATCAACGAGATGTACAACATCTGCCAGGCTCTCGGGGCGGACTGGTACGCGGTGCGAGAGGGTTGGCTCCTGGATCCACGCGTCGAGCGGATGCATACGGCCGTGTTCCCAAGCGACCGGGGATTCAAAGGAAAATGCCTGCCTAAGGACATTCTGGCCCTCGTGCAGGCGGCCAAAAGCAAGGGCTACAACCCACGATTCCTTCAGGAGATAATTGAAAACAACTCAAGTTTGGTAGAGATGGAACACCGTGACGCCCCAGCCCCACATGACACACACACCTAAACGCACGCTCGCAGTCTTTTTCACGCACGGCGTTTCTCTCGAGCTTTGGGAGAAGCGCGGAATGTTTTCGCGTGAGGTCCGATTTTATGAGGAGCTCGCCGCTCGCGTTGGCGAAGTTTGGTTCTTTACTTACGGACGCAACGATCATCGCTACGTCGACCGACTTCGTGGTCACATAAAAATTTTTCCCAAACAATTCCCCGTTCCAAATCTTCTCTACGGCACACTTCTCCCCTTCGTTTACTGGCGCACTCTGAAACATGCCGACGTCATCCGCATCCATCAAGTCGCTGGCGCCATCCCTGCCCTTCTCACACATTGGTTTTTCCGCAAACCCCTCATCGTCCGTGCGGGATATCAGTGGTCGTTATTCCATAAGCAAAAATACTCCCGTTATTCTAAACGACTGATGATCGAATGGATCGAGGCTTGGGTCTACCGCGCGGCACGGATCGTCATTGTAACGACACGAGCGGCGGCAGACTACATCGTCCGCCGGTACCAAATCCCTGGGCAAAAGGTCCATGTGATCCCAAACTACGTCGATTCAGAACACTTCCGCCCCTTCACGGACATCAAAAAAGAAAACGACCGTGTGTGCTTCGTGGGAAGGCTCTCACCTGAAAAAAACCTCACGAACCTTATCGAGTCACTCCAGGGAACGAACATCCACTTAGTACTGTATGGCGACGGCCCTTTACGAATGACGCTCGAACAACAAGCACAACGACTCGGGGTCCACGCGAGCTTCCGCGGGAATATCCCAAACGAACAGCTTCCTGAGGCACTCAATACGTGTGAACTCTTTGTCCTCCCCTCTCTTCACGAGGGCAACCCCAAAGCCCTCTTAGAGGCGATGGCTTGTGGACTCCCTGTAATCGGTACGAACGTCGAGGGGATTGCCTCTCTCATTGAGGATGGGAAAACCGGTGTGTTATGCGAGACGAATTCCTCGTCCATCCGACAGGCGATCACAAGTCTTCTTGCTGATCCGGCTCAACGAGCCAAGCTTGGGATGACGGCGCATGAATTCATCGTTGGCTACGCCTCACTTGAACGAGCCATTCAAACGGAAGTCTCCCTTTATGATATATGATCGCCTACGACCCAACCAACAAACGACTTGCTTTATTCCAGCGGGAAGCGACGCCTGAATCTTGGGATGAACAATGGAACCAAAAGGATCTTAAAAAAAATATCTCTTCTGGAAAGACACACCACTTCATCGAGCGCTTCACCAAAAAATACCTCTCTTCCGGTGGGCGCATTCTTGAAGGTGGGTGTGGAACCGGACAGGTCGTCTTCGCGATGAGATCCTGGGGCTACGACGCATGCGGAGTCGACTACGCACAACAGGCCATTGCAACAACCAATGCGTTGGTCCCCTCTCTCCAAGTCTCCGCCCAAGATGTTCGGGCAACAACATTTCCCAACGCCTTTTTTGATGGATACTGGTCCTTGGGCGTCATCGAACACTTTTGGGACGGATTCGCTCCGATTACGAAGGAGGCCCACCGTGTCTTAAAGCCTGCCGGCACGCTCTTTCTCACATTCCCCTGGATGTCTCCTCTGCGTCGAATGAAGGCACACTTCGGATTGTACCCACGCTTTGACTCTTCCACTGACCCCACAACCTTCTACGAGTTTATGCTGGACAAGGAGCGAGTCGTTCGTGAGCTGGAAACGCAAGGATTTGCATGTGCGGAGTCTTACCCCTACGATGCTCTTAAAGGAATCAAGGATGAAATCGCGTTCCTCCATCTCCCGCTCCAAAAACTGTACAACAGCCGTTCAGCATCCGCCCGTGCCATCCGATATCTGTTCACCATTTTCTTCTCTCGTCTTTGTGGCCATATGTTGCTTCTCGTATGCAAAAAATCCTCGTCCGTCTCGCCCTGAGGTTCCACAGCTTCAGTTACCGACTTGCAAGCCACCTCGCCATCAAGACCGAGGGGGGCTTGCATCCCAAACATCGGCTGATGAATTACCACCAGTTTTTCCTCGATCACGTTCGTTCAAGCGACCGCGTTCTGGATATCGGGTGCGGGAACGGAGCGCTCGCCTATGACCTAGCAGGCAAAGCGAGTCATGTCGTTGGGATCGACCTAAACGCAAAAAACCAAGAGGCGTGGACAAATCGGTTCGCCCGTGAGAACCTCACATATCGCGTGGAAGATGCGACGACCTTTTCGCCCCACGAACAATTTGATGTCGTTGTCCTCTCAAACGTGTTGGAACACATCGAACATCGCGTCGAGTTTCTGTCGAAAATCAAACACCTCGCCCCCCTCTTCCTTATTCGCGTTCCCATGATCGACCGCGACTGGATCACGCTCTACAAAAAAGAACTGGGGATCGAATATCGGCTAGACACGACTCACTTCACCGAGTACATATTTTCGGGCTTCATGGTCGAACTTCAGGAAGCGGGATTCGCCGTAGCGTCTTCCTCGATTCAGTTTGGCGAAATCTGGGCGGTCGTGGTCACAACCAACACATGATCAAACGTATTCTCCTTCGACTAACAGGCATCATCGGCAATCTGACTTCAGGATGGCGCGGATTCACGTTGGCCTACATCGTTGAGACATACGATTGGTCGATCAAACATGATGGTGAATCGATCACGCACGCTCTAAATCAACAAGGTCTCATCCGCGCGCGTATCACCTATTGCCCGTGTCTCATTGAAAACCAGATCGTACACTTTGGCTCTATCAACACGTTCTTCACCAAGACTGGCTGGAACCGTCCCCATCCATCTAATCGCATCGTCCTCACCTGGTTCCACGTAGAAGAGGGAGACCCACGACTGGAGCGACTCGCCCAAGTGCAACAAGAAGTCGACGTCATCCACACCTCCTGCGAATCCACGAAACAAACGCTCGTGGCGGCGGGAATTGACGAGCACAAAGTCGTCGTCATTCCTCTGGGAGTCGATACAACATTGTTTACTCCTGTAATCCAGGAACAAAAACGCGAAATACGTAAACGTCTCGGAATTGATCCTGATCGTCTCGTTATTGGATCATTTCAAAAAGATGGAGTGGGGTGGGGCGAGGGGCTTGAACCCAAACTCATCAAAGGCCCTGACGTCCTGGTTGAAACGATCGCTCGACTGAAAGACCGCCGTCCACTCATTCTCCTCACAGGTCCAGCACGTGGATATGTGAAACACCGACTCGACGAGCTCGAGATTGACTACATCCATACCTATCTGCAAGACACAACACAGTTACCGATGATGTATCATACGCTGGATCTCTACCTCATTACGTCGCGTCTGGAGGGTGGTCCAAAATCCTTGCTTGAAGCTTGGGCCAGTGGTGTGCCGGTCGTATCCACGCGTGTGGGAATGGTGTCAGATATCGCGGTCAATATGGAAACCGTTCTCCTGGCCGCAACGGATAGCCTTGGACTATCACAAGTCGTGCAGCATCTCCTGAAAGATGCGGGTCTACGCAATCGACTGGTCTCGCATGCCTTAGCGGGTATCCCCTCCTTTGATTGGAAAAAAATCGCCCGACGATATTCTGAATCTTTATACGTATGAAGATTGCTATCGGCATGCACATCCAAGAAGGAGCGTTTGGAGGGGGAAACCAGTTCGGTAAACTCCTCACCCAATACCTGCGCGAGCATGGCCATGAGGTGTTCTTTGACCTGCATCAACCGGACCTTGATCTTATTCTCATGACGGATCCGCGGACATCCCTGTCGTCCGTTGCTTTCGGTCCGCTCCAGATCATGCGTTATGTCCACGACATCAACCCATCGGTTCTGCTCGTCCAGCGAGTAAACGAATGTGATGAACGCAAAGGAACCCACCGTCTTAATCGACTGCTCTCTGCCGCGAACGAAATCATGGACCACACCATCTTTATCTCTGCCTGGCTTGAACAGCTACACCGAAAACAAAATCCCTTCACAAAGAACATCTCTGTGATAAAAAATGGAGGCGATCGTTCGATCTTTACCTATCAAAAAAAACACCTCCCAATGGACCGAAAAATTCGACTGGTCACACACCACTGGAGCGCGAACTGGAACAAGGGATGGGATGTCTACATGCACCTTGACCACTTGCTCGCCACAACCAACCTCGGCGAACAACTCGAATTCACGTATATCGGAAATGTCCCCGCGAAGACCCCCCTCAAGGCCATCCATGTCATTCCTCCCCTGTCGGGAGCCGAGCTTGCACAAGAGCTCCACCGACATGACGTGTATATCTCTGCCTCTCTTAACGAGCCGGCGGGGATGCACCACATCGAAGCCACATTGTGCGGTTTGCCGATCTTATTCCGTATAAGCGGCGCCCTACCAGAGTACTGCCAGGACTATGGGGTTGGCTTTGAGGGACCAAAAGATGTCGAAGTAAGCCTTACAAACCTTCTCAACAACTACGACTTCTATACACAACAACTTGAACGATATCCTTTTTCAAGCGAAGCGATGTGTCATGACTATATACACCTGTTCGAACAACTCATTTCTCAAAAAACAGACCTCCTCCCCCAACGATCTCACCGGCTCTTTCTTACTTCCCGACAATTCAACATGCGACTGAAACTCACATGGCTTTCTTGGTTTAACTAGGGATGTATGATGACTATTTGTTACTTTGGGATTTACGACCCTGAGTATTCTCGAAGTAGAATCCTCATTCGAGGACTTGAAGAAAATGGAGCGAAGATTATTCGGTGTCATTCAAAACAAACTGGCCTAAGGAAATATGTCGATTTACTCAAGAAGTACTGGGTACTCAGAAATCAGTATGACATCATGCTCGTCGGTTACCCAGGACAACGGGTCATTTTTCTCGCTTGGATCTTATCTCGAAAGCCTCTTATTTTTGATGCGTTCATCTCAGTATATGACTCGCGTATTTTTGATAGAACCTATGCAAAACCAAGAAGCCTAAGAAGTATTTACTACTGGCTTCAAGATTACTTCTCGTGTCGATTAGCTGATAAGGTACTATTAGACACGAAAACACACATCGACTATTTCGTAAAAACATTCAGAATTGAACGAGAAAAATTTCAACGAGTCCTCGTCGGCTCGGACGACCGAATGATATTCCCTAAAAAGAAACAAATAAGAGATACGGTATTCACTATCCACTTTCATGGGACATTTATTCCACTTCAAGGAATTGAATACATTATCCAAGCAGCTAAAATGCTTGAACAAAAAAACATTCGCTTCAATATTATAGGGCAAGGACAAACGTATGCATCTATTCGGTATATGGCGGAACAGCTTCAAGTCACAAATGTCACATTCACCGACAACGTGCCATACAGAGACTTGGGGACCTTAATGAGTCACGCCAACGTCTGTTTGGGTATATTCGGAAACACACAAAAAGCGAAACGCGTCATCCCAAACAAAGTTTATGAGGCCCTTGCTTCAAAGTGTCCGTGCATCACAGGTGACTCCCCGGCAATACGAGAGCTCCTTACAGACAATCAGGAAATATTTCTGGTCAATATGGCGGATCCAAAAGCTCTTGCAGAAAAAATTTTGGAACTCACAGAGGCTCCAGAACTTCTAGAAAAAATTTCCGAAGCTGGATACCTATTTTTTCAAAAAAATCTCACTCCAAAAAAGGTCACAAAGGACCTGTTTGATCTCACCTATGCCCTCACCTCAAAACATTCTTTTTTCCGGTGAACAAATGATCCCCGGAAAGTCCCCTGAAAAAACCGAAGAAGAACATCTGGCTCGATATCAATTCGCGAAAGATTTTGTTAAAGGAAAAACGGTTCTAGATGTAGCTTGTGGGGTCGGTTATGGAACAAAAATGATGGGAGAGGTTGGAGCTTTTTTTGTCTACGGAGTCGACTTGTCTCAGGATGTTATCAACTATGCAAAACAACACTACTCGGGCCAAAGGCTTGAGTACCGATGCGGGAATGCGACCAACCTAAACTTTGAAGAAAAATTTTTTGATGTAATCGTATCTTTCGAGACTATTGAGCATCTGAATGATCATGAAAGAGATCTCTATCTAAAAGAATTGTACCGCCTACTAAAACCGTCCGGCACACTGATTATTTCGACCCCCAATAAACGCATCACCTCTCCAGGGTCGATCACTCCTAAAAATACCCATCACTTTAGAGAGTATCGTCTGAACGAGCTCATTGATCTGTTACATCAGCATGGGTTTCAGGCGACTGCTATTCGTGGACAAAGAGTGAGAAGAAAGATTTTATCCAATGTTCTTGTAAGAAAATCGATCTCTTTTCTGGAACGACTTAGGGGACATCGTTTTGCGATCTATGACCGAACACAGAGTGCGGAAGTTATCCCCTTTGGGGCAGGATATGAACCAAGATATTATGTTGTCGTCGCGCATCTTGCCGTATGAAAAAATTCTTCACAGTCCTAAAAAAGAGTCTTCTCTCTATCCTTGCCTCCAAGAATCCAATTAGCCGAAACGTTGTTCGCTTGAAACGTACCTATAAACTTAGGATGTTTCAAAATGAAGAAAAAAAAGTTCTTGAAATTTGTGGGGGAAAACATCCCCTGAATCCGAAATATCTCAATGTCGATATCCTGGACTATCCAACCGTTGATGTTGTAACCAATCTTCACAACCCCCTTCCTTTTGAAACAGAATCAATCGATAACATCGTCTCTATTGCAACCTTAGAGCATTTTAATATCGTCGATTCAAAAAAAATATTAGGGGAGTTCAATCGCGTGTTAAAAACACATGGAATAGTTGAACTAGGAATCCCGTCACTTAAAAAAATAGTTTCCTACTACCACATCAACGGCTGTGACGATATGGTTCTTCGGTATCTCCATGGCGCACTCAAGGATGAATATGATATACACTTGTGCATTGTTGATTTTGAAAGATACAAATTACTTCTACAGGATGTAGGGTTCACTCATATCCTGGAACAGGAGTATGACTTTCCGCACCATGATAAAACGATGATGATGAAGATCGTGGCGGAGAAAGTATGAAAATTTTCTATCTGTTTCCAAATTCCACCTTACGAAAACCAACGCGAAGAAACGATGGTCGATTTGTCGGACAATTTTATGATCATTATGGAATGGATGTCGCGTCAAATTATGGCCATGAGACGGTAAACGATTTCGACATCTGCGAAAAAATTGAGAAAGGAATCTTCGGGAGGATTACAGACCGATTTATAAACATCTGCTGGTCTGTCTTGGGGGGAGTCGGAGGGTCTTGGTACAAAGTGATCAAGCTTCGAAGGCGTATCGCGAACTCTGATGTTGTCCTCTCGACGGCTGACCGGGTCGGACTCCCTCTTGTCCTTTTGACTTACGCTCGAGTTATCCCAAGACGACCTATTATCTATATCAGCATCGGGTTACTGGAACGACTCCAACAACTCCGATACGGCATGCCAAAATTGTACAGAGCCGCCTTCAAAAGATGCGTAAACAAAATCATCTGTTACGGGTTTGAAGAAAAAGAAAAATTACAACAGCTCCTTCCTTCCATGGCTTCAGCGATTACCTTTATCCCATTTGGGGTAGATACAAACTACTTCAAACCTACACCCACAAAAGCATCCGATACGTTTATCCTTTGCATCGGAGCAGATCCAAATAGGGACTTTGATCTCCTCGTCAAAATCGCCAATAAAATCCCCAGCGATATCCTCATTGTGACGACCGCACGACGATTAGCCCAACTGAAGCAAACCTGGAGAACTCTCCCAAAAAATATCCGAACCATGACGGATATTCCTTTTCCAGAAGTAAAGACCCTCATCGCACAAGCACTCTTTGTCGTTATTCCATTGAAGGAAAACTCTTACTCTGGCGGAACCACAACTCTTCTTCAAGGTATGGCAATGGGTAAGTCAGTTCTTGTGAGCCAAACAGGGGCCATAAAAAATGGCTACCACTTACAAAACGGGATAAATTGTTTTTTGGTGAAACCCGAAGATGAACTCGAACTCCTTACGGCGATGCTCTTTCTGATCGAGCACCCAGAACGAAGAGCTGAAGTTGGGATCTATGCACGACGGACTGCCCTCATGCACCTTACCTGGAATCGGTATGTAAACAATCTGTTTGCGATTGTTTCTCATCTCAACACGAAAGGAACAACTCTATGACAGACTGGCTGAGCATGCTTAAACCAAAAACACTATCCTTCCTTGAGAAGCTCCACGAAACGGATGGATACTATCGTTACTCACTGACAAGTGATGTGTTCACGAATTACGCCAGATCAAATCTGGCCGGAAGCGTCTTCGCGCTCAAACTCTTTGCGATGTTTGGAGAAACAGATCCGTCCAAGATCCAACCCACGATCGATCGAATTCTTTCCTTTCAACAATCTGATGGAACCTTCTCTGATCCATTCGTCGCAAGAAGAAGGCTCGTGCGCCATGTCTTATCGAACTTGAAACGAGGGGACCTTCATAATTTAGGGAACGCTGGATACATTCGCGCGGAAACCAGACAAGCCTACTGTGCCCTGCTTCTTTACGATGTCATTCCAAAACACATCCTCACCGATGTCCCAACGACTCCTGCAGACATTCACCGATTCCTCTCCCGTCTGGATTGGTCTCACCCTTGGGGCGCGGGAAGTCATTTTAGCCATCTGATGTTTTTTCTTACGCTGATGCGAAAGGCGAATCGAATCGACGAAGCAACGTACCGACAAGCACGAGATACCGCCGTCACGTTTATCGCCTCTCTCCAGCATAAGGACGGCGCGTGGTACGTGGGGAATCCATCGCACCGCCAAAAAATCAATGGGGCTATGAAGGTGATCTCGGGACTTATGGTTGACCCCCTCCCCTTTGATCACCCCGATCGTCTCATCGACCTGTGTCTGACCAAACATACTTACAACACGGACGACGCCTGTGACCAAATAAATCAAGTCTTCGTTCTACGTCACAGCAACCAACTCCTCGACGGCCGCTACCGACAGGAAGATCTCCAGTCGTTCTGCCTGGAAGCACTCGACCAATGGCGAGCCTATTTTTATTCTGAACTTGGTGGCTTCTCATTTCATCAAGGTCGGGCAAATGAACGCTATTACAGCGCAAAGGTAAGCCTCGGTCTGAACGAACCAGATATTCATGGTACCGTGATGTTTGTCTGGGGATTGAGTATGCTCAAGCATCTACTTCCAATACAAGCTCTACAGCCCCTCAAAGAAATCCCCGCTTGACCCTATGAAATCATCTGCTCTCCCCCACCTTATCCGCGTAATCCTAAGTGGATTTAAGCGCTACAAAAAAAAACTGGCTGTCCTGGTCCTCCTGGGAATTTTCGGAGCCCTTCTGGAAGGAGTCGGGATTAACGCCCTGATCCCCCTCTTGGGGATTGTCCTCCAGGATGCCTCCATCCAAGCAAACTTCATCACAGAAAACATTACCGACTTTTTTTCGTTCCTCCATATCGCCCTTACCGTCAAAAATCTCTTCCTCTTTATTTCGACGCTCTTCGTCCTCAAAGCAGGTTTGCTCTTTCTGTTTCATTATATCAATGCCAGAATAACCGCGGCGTATGAATATACCGAGCGTTCCGCGCTCTTTAAAAAGCTCCTTCAAGCCGATTGGCTCTTCCTTACCCACCAAAAAATTGGATACCTAGATCAAGTCATGACCTCGGACATCGCCACGTCGACCGCTCTTCTGAAAAACTCTAGCAATGCCATCTTGGCTATAACAAACCTCATCATCTACTCACTCATTGCACTGAGCATCTCCTGGTCCGTGACACTGACCGCCCTGACTGGAGGCGCCGTCTTCTTCTTCGCGTTCAAACCGATCTATCGAAAAACAGCCTCCATCTCCCGAACATTCACGGAAAACAACAAGCGGATTGCCCACATGATCAACCAGACTCTCATCGGCATCAAATCATTCAAAACACGTGCCACCCCCTCCCTCGTCATCGATTCCTCGGACGACATTTTTCGCGCACTTAAAATGGCTCGCATCAAGTTGTTCGTCTACTCGGGACTGGGGACGATCTTTTCTCAGCCGGCCATTGTCATCTTTGTTCTGATCATATTTGCCCTCGTCTACAAATTATCGAACTTTCAATTCAGCGCATTCGCCGTCACGATGTATCTGGTTCACCAAATTTTCAAAAATATCGAGGCCATACAAGACAAGGTTCAAAAAATCAGCGACCAAATTCCCCACCTTGAGAGCAATCTGCACTACCGAAGTCTCGCCGAAACACACAAAGAATATCCGTCTGGCCAAAACCCATTTCTCTTCCAGAAGGAACTTATCTGTCAACATATTCGTTTCAACTACTCGGAAGAAAAACAAACTCTGTCTGAAATTACCTTCCGGGTCAAAAAAGGAGAAGCAGTTGGCATCATTGGACCGTCCGGGTCCGGGAAGACCACTCTCGTAGACCTCCTGCTACGACTCATCACCCCACAAGCCGGCGAGATCACGATAGATCAACAACCCATTCAGGAAATCGACGTGAACCAATGGAGAAAAAAAGTCGCCTATGTCCCCCAGGATCTGTTTCTTGTTCGTGGAACCATCCGACAAAACATTCGCTTTTATGACGAAACCGTCAGTGACGAAGACGTGGCGTGGGCGGTAAGCCTGGCCCACGTCGATGAGTTCGTCCAGACGCTGAAAGACGGTTTGGATACAGAGATTGGTGAATTCGGTGCTGGTCTCTCAACGGGACAGCGACAACGAGTCGTCTTGGCTCGCGCGCTCGCGTGCCGACCAGAGCTCCTGATTCTCGACGAAGCAACGAGCGCCCTTGATAACGATTCCGAAAAACGAATCCATGAAACTATTCGCTCACTCAAGGGGACGGTCACTATCATCATGGTGACGCATCGTCTTTCCCTTTTAAGCACGGCGGATCGAGTCTTGGCCATGACAGATGGATGTATAGGAGAAGAAGGAACTCCACAGGAGCTCCTTCAGAATTCAAACTCTTATTTTTCCCGCATGAGCGTCTTAGAATGATCCTGAGAACTCTTTGACCGTAGCAGGACATTATGGCAAGATGATCCTGCTTTTTAATTGAAAACTATGCAACGTTTGGCCCTTCTTGGATGTGGTCGGGTCGCCAGCCACATTGCTCAATTTCTCGAAAAAGGAATACATGGGGTACAGGTTGTTTCCACCTGTGACCTCGTAAAAGAAAAGGCGGATGCGATGGCTCAACGCCTTGGAGCTACCGCTGTGTACGACCTCAACGAAATACTCCAAAACCCTAATGTCGACGTGATGCTCGTTCTCACAGAATCAGGAAAACATGGTGTACATGCGCGTGAGGCTCTGAACGCCGGGAAACACGTGATCGTGGAAAAACCCATTGGCCTGCTTCCTCAGGAGGTCAAAGAGAACATCGCCTTGGCCGCACAAAAAAAACTGATGTACGCCGCGATTAAACAGAACCGATTCAACCCCGCAATCGCCCATCTTAAACAGACCGTGGATTCTGGTCGTTTTGGAAAACAAGTTTTAGGAAGCGCTCGTGTGATTTGGTGCCGCTATCAAGATTACTATGAGGATGGATGGCATGGGACGTGGAAGATGGACGGTGGGGTCATCAGCCAACAAGCTATCCACCACATCGATGCCCTGCAATGGATCTGTGGCCCGATCAAGGAGGTGGTAAGCGCACAACAAAATGCCCTCAACCGACTTGAAGCTGAAGACACGACCGTTGCCCTTGTCCGATTTGAACACGGCGGACTTGGCACGATTGAAGTCACAACCGCCGCTCGGCCGGAAGACAAAGAGGCCTCTCTCTCTATTGTGGGGGAACACGGGTCCGCCCAGATTAGCGGCGTCGCACTTAACACCATCGTTGGATGGGTGTTCACACACAAGCAGGCTGGGGATGAAGAAACTCCCAGCACCTACTCGCAAGCCGTTCCGAATGGATATGGTCTCTCGCATGGCCCTTTGCTCCAGGAAACATTTGACCGACTCAATGCTGGACGCATCGATCCCCCTGTCACTCCCGCGGACGCGCTTGCAAGTGTTCGCATCGTCCACGCCTTGTATAAAAGTGCGGAAGACCACGCGTGGGTACCTGTGAATGAACAAGTTCGTTCGGCTCGCTTGGGGAATCCCTCAACCTAACCTATGGCGCAGGTTATACTCACGCATGTAGAGAACCGAGAGACGCTCGACCTTGATGCCACAACTTCCTATGCGGCCATCTTGGGGGCACACCCTTCCAAAGGCGCTCGCTCTCCCCTTCTGTGGAATGCCGCATTCGCAGGCCTGGGGATCTCGGCCAAGATGCACGCAATGGATGTTGCCCCTGAATATCTCCACGAGGTCGTTAAGGAACTCAAAAACGACCTACGATTTGTCGGAGGAGCCGTGACCACACCACACAAACAGACGATAAGTGCTTTTTTGGACGAGGTTGAAAAAGAAGCTCGGTTGATTGGTGCCGTCAATGCCCTCTACCGTCGAGACGGAAGGCTTGTGGGCGCAAATACGGATGGAGCGGCTGCACGAGAGAGTCTCGAATTCCACGCCGGACCGATCGCAGGAAAAACCGTTCTGCTCATGGGACTCGGCGGGGCTGGGCAAGCCGTCGGGGTATATCTCGCGCGAGCAATCGGCTCACAAGGAAAACTTCTTATCGCCAATCGGACGTTGGATACCGCCAGGGCGTTCCAACAAAAAGTGGAGTCTATCTGTCCAACAGCAGTCGTTGCCTGGCCGATCTCTTCGGAAGTCGTTGCCCATGCTGATATCATCGTGAATGCTACCACGCTGGGTTTCAACGGATCTGGACAAGAAAATCAGTCGCCGATCGATGTTGAGGCCCTGGCATCCCTGCGCCCGACCAATTTCGTCTTTGATGTCATCTACCAGCCTCTGGAAACTCCTCTCTTGCGCTTCGCCCGTGAACACGGAGCACACACACTCAACGGAAAAGAGATGAATCTCAAACAAGCCGTTATCGCCTTTGAAAAAGCGGCCTCGGGGATGAGGAACCCAGTTCCACAGACCTCCGTAAAAACTATCATGTCATCTGTCTAACCACATGCTATGAAGGACATCAGCGAAACAGATCTTCAAAATAACCTCCCTCTCTCGAATGTTCAGGGATCCAAACGTCCTGTGATTGTTGGGAATACACAAGTCGGCGGAGAGACCCTCACGATTATGGCCGGACCGTGCACGGTCGAAAGTCGCGAACAGGTGTTCGCCATCGCCAAGGCAGTAAAAGATGCGGGGGCGACAATCTTACGAGGTGGCGTATTCAAACCTCTCACCTTTCCGTATGGAGATCCTTTGCTGCTTGCGGACGCGGGAAGTGACGGAGAAGATCTGCCACGCACCCACATTCTTTCAAAAAAAGAAGTCCTCGAACGCGCAGAATCACGATTTGTCTATTTTGCGGAGGCAGGAAAATCCGTGGGGCTCCCGATCGTTTCAGAACCCACCTTTGCCGACGCGATCGACTTGATGGAGCCGTATGTCGACATGTACCAAGTTGGCTATCGATCGATGTTTAACATGGACTTGCTCTACCGTCTGTGTCACACCTCCAAACCCGTGCTCTTAAAGCGCCATGCCGGTGAATCCATTCGAAGTCTCTTGGGGGTGGTGGAACATTTTTACGCTCGAGGAAAAACCAATATCGTCGTGTGTGAACGCGGGGTGGCCGTCCCTCATACACACAACACGGCCTCACGAGCCATCTTGGATATCCAAGCCATCGTCGCTCTGAACGAATACGCTCCAACGATTCCAGTCATCGCCGACCCAAGTCATTCAACCTTCAAACGATCGTATGTGTGCGCCATGAGCCGCGCGGCGATTGCTGGGGGTGCTGATGGACTTCTGATCGACGTTCATCCTACCCCCGAAGTGGCGTGGGTAGATCCGCTCCAGGCCCTAAATTTTGAAGCATTCAACACACTCATGAAGGATGTACGATCTATCGCACCAGCCGTTGGCAGGACGCTATGACCCAATCGCTCGTCTCCATCATCATCCGAACCAAGAACGAGGAGGCCTGGATCGGACGTACACTCAGCGCCATCGAAACCCAGACCTATCAGAATCGTGAAGTGATTGTGGTTGACACGGGGTCGACGGATCGCACGCTTGAAATTGCAAAGAAATTTCCCTGCCAAATGATCTCCCATGAAGTCTCCCCGTATCGCCCCGGGCAAGCCCTCAACGCTGGCATCCGTGCTTCACAAGGGTCTTTTTTGGTTCTCTTGTCTGCCCATGCTGTCCCAGCGGATTCCACATGGCTCGAACAACTTGTCACCACCCTTTCACAGGACAACCAGATCGCCGGGGTCTATGGGCGTCAACTTCCTCTTCCAGAATCTTCTCCGTTTGATAAACGCGACCTCCTCATTACGTTCGGGCCAGAGAAGAAAATCCAGCGGAAGGATAACTTTTTCCATAATGCAAACTCCATCATTCGCCGCGGTGTCTGGGAACACACCCCGTTTGACGAGACCGCAACCAATATTGAAGACCGGCTATGGACGAAGGCTGTACAAGAACGCGGGTTCGCCGTCGTGTACGAACCGGAGGCCTGTGTTTACCATCATCATGGTATTCACCAATATGGGAACGTTGGTCGATGTGAAACAACCGTCAGAATTTTAGAACAACTGGAACCCTCTTCCGTCTCCTCTCAAGAAGTAGATCGACAACTTGCTTGGGATGGCGCACAACAGATCCTCACCATCCTGCCGTTGAGTGACGAAGATACCGAGCTTTTACTCGAAACTCCCTACGGGTCAGACCAGTCGTTCTTAGATCACGTCCTTGGTGAGATTGCGCGTGCCACTCTCGTCCGTCGAGTCGTTGTGGCAAGCAAACATCCAGTAGCCCTTGAACGGGCACGTCTGCACGGATTCAAAACGTTCTTTTATTTGACCCCAATGTTTAATGGCCCAACGGCTTCCTTAGAAGAAGTCTTACAGACCACGCTCGCACAAGAGGAAGTGTCCTGCGGATTTACCCCTTCTCATGTACTCTTTTTTAAGGGAACCCACGTGTTCCGGACCGCTGAACTAATAGATGCTCTCATCAAAAAATCTTTGATTGAAAAGGAAGATTCGGTCTTTGTCGCCAAAAAAGAGTACCGAGCTGTATGGGCATTGGAAGATGGAATCTTCGCTCGCAAGGATAGTGGCTTTGTGAAACACGCACAGAAAGATCCGCTTTGGATGGGATACACGGGTCTGGGTTGCATCACGAAAACCACCTTCATTCATGCCGGCGCTCGACTCGGTGAATCCGTTGCCGTTGTTCAACTTGACCATGCACTCTCCCTTTTGGATATTCAAGAAGATACCCAACGGGAAATGGCAAAACATCTATTCTTCAAACGTCATGAGATCGGTCTATGAAGACTCCAAATATTGTTGCGATCGTCCCGGCCCGAGGTGGTTCAAAAGGTCTGATGAAAAAGAACCTTCAATCCCTTCATGGTCATCCTCTCATTGCGTACGCGATCGCTGCTGCAAAAAGATCCAATCGGATTGGGCGTATTATTGTCGCCACGGATGACTCACAAATTGCGGATATCGCTGCTTCGTATGGAGCCGAAATTCCTTGTTTGCTTCCGGAAACCCTCACACAGGATCACATTCGCCTTGAGGATACATTCGCCTATATGACCAATATCCTCCTAGAACAAGACCCCTCCATCGAGTACATCTGTTTTGTCGATCCGACACGGCCTGTGCGACCACCTGCTTTTTTGGACGAAGCCATTGATGCGATGCTCTTAGGTGGATTCGATTCAGTCATCAGTGGCGTGCGTGAACATAAGTCCGTTTGGAGACGAACGATGGAAGGTCTCCAACGTCTGGACAGTGGATTCACCGTACGCCAACTCAAGCCCGATCAAATCTACATCTGTTATAGTGGACTCATCACCTGTACGAAAGCCACCTACATGGCCCAAGGCGAACGACTGGGTCCCCATGTGTGCATTCACGAATTTGATGATCTCAATATGACCGTGGACATCCATACACAGGACGAACTTCGCTTAGCGGAGCTCATCTTGGCAGAGTGGAACGACCGATACGTGACACTTTAGTCCTATGACGCCTAGAATCCCCACTTTTGATGCATCAACACGACAGGCGACCGCCTCCTGGAGTCTAGAATTCGCCGACCACTGGTTCCTCGAGGATGGAAAAGACCTCACGCTTCACAACGGAATTTCTTATGGTGGGCTACTTCGGTTGCCTGTTTTTTTATCGATGTGCGAAGGTCGCGAGTCTGGAAATGAACGAGGACCCTGGTGTCGATTGATTCGATCTCTCGTTGCGGCTCTCTGGAAGTGTGCACATCTGTGCGTACGCACAGAAAATGCAGAACCGTTGAACCATCCTCGAGGTCGCACGTTTGCCTTCCTCTTGGCCAAACATGCTCCCTATGGAGCGATCGCGAAAACACTCGATCCAGTCGTCCAATCACTCAGCGAGCGGGGAGAGAAGGTCTGCGTATTTACCTTTGATGCAGGACAATGCAGAGCCCTGCAGAGCCGGTATCCAAAACTTCCTTGCGTGAATCTTACAAAAGGATCCGTTCCACTCAAACAAGTTTGGTCGCTATTGTGTATGCTCGGGCAAACTACCATCAAGCTTCTCTCATCGAAAAAACGAATCCAGATGCTTGAACCACTCTGCCAACTACTCTTTCACGCCCCTCGGTTCCTCCAAATAGAGGCCGCTCTCAAAACTGAACTCCATGAAGATATGGTGGTTATTTCAGCGACAGAAATGCATCCATTCGAACGTCTGATACTGACCCGCGCGAAACAACAACATCTCCGCACAATCTTGATCCAACATGGCGTGACCAACGAAACCACAAAAAATCTAGTTGTGAACACCCCTTCGATTGTCTCCTCGCTGTTTGTCTGGGGATCGTGCGCAAAACAGTACTTTGTGAATCACGGCGTGGACGAAAATAGGATCACCATCACGGGATCGCCAGCGCTCACTCCTCTGTTTTCTGCTCCAAAAAAAGGAGACCGAGAACAGCGACTTGCCCAGTTCTCTCTGCCAGATCAACATTTCATTCTCTTTTCAGGTCAACATTTTGATCTCACAAAGAATGCGGCGCTATGCATGCTCGTGCTCAACGCCCATCGTCAGTTCACTTCACGTACCTCTACGACCTGGAAACTCCTCATCACACCGCATCCAGCTAAAAGTCCCTACGACGCCAAAAATTTCTTTGAGAACCTTGTGCGTGATCATGGCCTTAAACTGGAGCACGATGTCTTCATCCGATCAGCTACGTCGAATATCAATGATCTCTTGGAGCTTCCAGAAGTACTCATCACTTCCTCCTCAACCCTACACGTGGAAGCGGCTCTTCAGGGTATCCCCGTCATTTTGCTCAATATCGACGAAGTCGCGGACATGGACATGGTGACGTTACAAGCCGCGTGGAGCGCTCATAACGCACAAGAGCTCGCTCTCGCTTTGGAATCGCAGACCGACCCACATACGCAGACCCTCATACGGTCACACATACCCACTTTTCTTAAAACCTACGTCAACTATCCTGAAGATGCTGTAGGATGTATCACAGATCGTCTGCTACGCTTGAACACAAAATAATTGTATGACGTGCCCTTCCTGTCGTGACCAAAATGCGAGGATCTGGACCCGCGGCCAAGACCGTTTGAGAAACAAGCCGCTCGTCAACTCTGGATACTATCGCTGTCTCTCGTGTGGTTTGATCTTCCTCCATCCTCAAACGACCTCTCACACCTACGAGGAACACTACGATGACCACTACATCTCTCACACAGAAGCACCAATAAAATCCCCTTCTTTCTCTCCTCGCGCTCAATGGCTGATGCAGATTCGTCGCCGAATTTGGCAAGAGGTTTTTTGTCTCCCTGCGGGCCTTCCTGCCGCAGGAATATTCTCACGCTGGATTCATAACCTCCTGCGTTACACAAAACTCTTTCGCGCCACCCCGCTTAAATACCCAGGAGAGGGGAAGGAACTTTTGGATGTCGGCAGTGGTGCCGGAACTTTCCTCCTGATACAAAGGCATCTTGGATGGCACGTGCATGGTCTGGAGCCAGCCCCGCAGATGGTCCAACAAAGTCGAGTTCTTGGACTGGATGTGCAACAAGGCTTCTCTATCGAGGAACATTGGTCTGAACCAACATTCGACGCTGTTGTTCTCAACCAAGTATTCGAACACCTCGACAATCTGCACACCCTTCTCGTTCATGTCCGTCAGGCCCTAAAAAAGGATGGTATCCTGTACATGAATATGCCCAATGTCTGGAGTCTCGCGGCGCAGATATTTCGAAGCTATTGGTTTAATCTCGATGCCCCACGACACAACCTGCTTTTCTCTCCACGTGTTCTTCGAACACTCCTCGAGCAAGAAGGCTACGAAGTCCTTGATCTCTCCACGGTCTCAAGTACCAAGGGGTGGTCTGGTTCGATCGAATATTGGGTACGTGACGCCTGGCATATTCCTCTTTCCACAGGAGCCATTCGAAATAATTGGCCCGTGAACCGCCTCTTGCTTCCTCTTGTGCGTCTGTGCGATTTGGTTGGATTGGGAGACAACTTGCACGTCATCGCAAAAAAAACGAACGCTATGAAATACACTTCTTGTCTCATCTGTCAGAACCCAACCAGCGAAACCTTGCTCATAAACAAACAAGACCCATTTGGAAAAAATGTCGGCACGACAGAGACGCGATATGTCATCTGTACTGAGTGTGGGTTTGTCTATCAAAATCCGACGCTTGTAGCGCACGAAATTGAGGCGCTGTACTCACATGACTACTACGACAAAGAAGATCAAGCTGTTTCAGATGGATACAAAAGAAAAAAGAAGAATACGCCGACCATTCGTTTGACTGGATTGCGAAGCACATGCCTATATATACTCCTGGCGCAAGCATCTTGGACATCGGCTGTAACACGGGAGCCTTTCTTTCCCGGTTCAAAGCCAAGGGTTGGGAGTGTCACGGGGTGGAGGCGTCAAAAAACATGACTCGGACTGCACGCGATATATACGGACTCAAAAATATTCAAACGAAGCTCTTTCAGACCGAAATGTTTCCACAGCACTCTTTCGACTTTGTTATTCTCTCACACACACTTGAACACCTCGAACGGCCAGAAACCATCCTCAATGATATCTCCGACGTTCTGAAACCTGGGGGCCTGCTTTATATTGAAGTCCCAGACATCTATCACCCAAAAAGTAGCTTTTACACTTCTTTCTTCGCCATGCCTCATCTCTATGTATTCTCTGTACGAACACTCGAGCGACTGCTTGCCCAGCACGGGTTCCAGGTGATCGCGGCCGGCAATGTGCCTCGGGGAATCTGTGTGCTTGCGAAGCCGGGCGAGACCATCGCTCTAGAACACAGAGATGATCCAGAAGCAATTCACTCACTTATCGATTCGTATAAACGACGGCATGACCGAGACACCTTTCTCTATCGATACATCGCCAACAGCATCCCCGCCAAAATCTTGATAAAATCTCGATTGCCTTGGATCAGTCGAGCACTCGCACAATTTCGAGAACGTGTTCGTGTAAATAAGATCATTTAATGACCATTTAACTCCAGACGAATAGGTTCCAAACTAAATCCCAAATCCGTGCCTAATTTCCAAACATGTATATGAATTGTCCCATCTGTGATTCTGGAAACTATCAAGTACTCCTGAGACATGGAAAAGACCGATATATCAAAAAATTATCTTGCCCAAAAATTCAATATGTCCTTTGCAGAGAATGCGGATTTACGTTTCAAAATCCTCAACCCGATGGTGAAGCATTAAAACGCTTCTATGTTGAAGGCGAATTTGAAACTAGTACATCAGAAAAGTATTTCAGAGTATCAAGAGAGGACGCACAATCGAAAATCGTTTGGCTAAAAAAAAATTACGGAGAAGGTGAGGGGGAAAACGCTCTCGAAATAGGAAGCTCATCCGGAATTTTTCTCAATGAACTCAAAAAATGTGGATGGAATGTTTTCGGTATCGAACCTTCTGTTCCATTTTCCAAATATAGCCGCGACTACTTTGGATTAAATATACAAACTGGATTTTTCAGCGAGCGAACCTTTCATCATGAAAAATTTGATTTGATTGTTGCGCTCCACATATTGGAGCATGTACCTGATCCGCTAAACTTTTTACAAAACATCCATGCACGGTTGAACAAAAAAGGGGTCTTGTTCCTGGAGGTTCCAAATATTTTCGGTATGCGTGCAGATAGAGCCGTCACGGATTATTTTTCCAGCATCCATTTGATGATGTTTACCCCGAAAACTATCGTTGGACTCCTAGGCAAGGCCCATTTTGTCGTTACGACATTAACTATCACAGATCGTGGAATCAGTGTTCTTGCGATTCCTGGAACACAGACGACATTCGAAAAGGAAAACAACAAAAAAATCCTCCGTGTCCTGAAACAGCACGCGTTCAAGCATCAGTGGTATCTCTTGCAAAATAGACTTCTTCGACTGTTTCGGCTTTTCAAATCCAGAAACTGACATGTGCATCTTTTTAAAAAAAGTATCTTACCCACATGCGCGTTTCTCTTGTCTGTTGCGTCTTCAACGGCGATCGCTTTATCCGCGAGGCGGTGTTGAGTTTGCTTAGGCAGAGCTTTCGCGATTTCGAACTCTTGATCGTCGACGATGGCTCAACCGATACGACCTCTCAAATCCTGCGTGAGCTTGCCGCACAAGATGACCGCATCCGCGTGCTCACCAACTCCACAAACCTTGGGCTCACTAAGTCGCTCAACCGCGCCCTTACTCAAGCAACAGGTAACTATGTCGCCCGTATGGATGCGGATGATATCGCGCTCCCAGAACGTCTCGCAAACCAAATCGCCTTTCTTGATACGCATCCAGACATCGATATGGTCGGCACGGCATTTGAATGGATCGATGCAGAAGGACGCATCATCGGCAGACCTCAGGTGATAACTGATTCTCAGACGCTCCACAAAACCCTCATTCGCACGAATCCGTTCTTGCACGGTTCCATCATGATCCGAAAAAAAACATTAGACCGTGCAGGCGGCTATGACGAGACGTTCAAAAAAGCCCAGGACTACGATTTGTGGCTCCGCCTCTCATCTACGGCACACTTTGCAAACCTCCCGGACATCCTCATGCAAAAACGGATGACCACACACATGATCTCTTTCAAAAACGAGCAGGAACAAATCCGCTTTGCCCTCAGAGCGCGTTGGCGCGCTCTTAAAAGAGGTGACTACCCTCTTTGGTGCGCGATTCATCTCATCAAGCCATTTTTGGCGATCATCCTACCGATCTGCATCGTACGATGGGCGCGAGTGCACGTGTTTGGACAAATCGTGTACAAGCATCCGAGCATGCAATAATTCGTGATCCTTCGCTGGCGCTCAGGATGACAGATGACAGAAGTATTTATAATATTTCGCTGGCGCTCAGGATGACAGAGATATATGAAAATTTTTTTCTTCATCACCAAATCCGAACAAGGAGGAGCCCAGACACACGTGGCTCAACTCACAAAGTTTTTTCTGTCGCAGGGTGATCAAGTCGCTGTCATGAGTGCGCCCGGTGGTTGGCTTGAGGAAGAAACGAAACGGCTTGGAGCAACTTTTTATCCAAATGCTTGGCTTGCAAATAGCGTGAATCCGCTTCGGTTATGGAAAGCGTCCCGCCTGCTCCTCGCCGCTGTTAAAAACAATCAGCCTGATCTCGTCGCCTGTCATAGCACTATGACCGGACTTCTGGGACGCTTTGTCATCAACAACCGTATTCCAACGATCTTTACGGCTCATGGATGGAGCTTCACACAAGGAACAAAGCGCTCTCGACGGGTCATACTTCCATGGCTCGAAAGACTCACAGCTCACTTCTGTTCAATGATCATCTGCGTTTCAAAAAATGATTTACAATTAGCCCGCACACACCGAATCGCGCCAAAAGAAAAACTGACTGTCGTTTACAACGGAGTCGAAACCTCGGAATCCTTCGCTAGCGCTCAGGATGACAAAAACCAGTCTGTCATCCAGAGAAGACCGCAGGCCGACGAAGGATCACAAAGCCATATCTTGTTTATCGGTCGGCTCGCGCCACCAAAAGATCCGTTTCTTCTTTTAAAATCTATCTCGTTTTTACCGCCTTCTATACGCCAGCGCATCCAAATAACCTTTATTGGCGATGGTCCGCAGAAACCCGAACTCCAAAAAGCCATCCGCGAATTCAGCCTCGACCAACAGGTTGAACTGACAGGGGCCCTCACTCGCAGGCAAGTTCTTGAGAGGCTTAAAATGGCTGATATCTTCGTTCTCCCAACTCGCTATGAAGGATTGCCCTATTCCATTCTTGAAGCCATGGCCCAAGGCCTTCCCGTCATTGCAAGCAACGTCGGAGGAATCAAAGAGGCTGTCGGATCAGACGCGGGGATTATGGTGCCTCCAAATGATCCCCTGGCTCTTCGGGATGCTATTGAACGGCTCGCTGTTGAACCCAAGCTATGCGCGCACATGGGTCGAGTCGGGCAAGAGAGGGTTGTATCACGATTCAACGTTCAGACCATGTGCGAACGCACACGAGAAATTTATCGTTCAATGCTATAATGAAGTCAACCAGCTCATGGCACGATAGGGACTTATGATTCTACCAAAGGAGGAAACCAAACGAATTTTGGCATCCAATATCCAGCTCGCGTTCGTGCCGGATTTTTTAACCGACCACGGCGATGCGGGATTATACCTCGTCGGCGGGGCGGTGCGAGATATCCTTTTACAACGCGCGCAGACTACAAAAGATTTTGATTTTGTTGTGCGAGGAGTCTCCGCCGAAATAATCGAGGCCTGGTTTGCAAAGCGCGGAGAAATTAATCTGGTTGGAAAAACGTTCGGGGTGTTTAAGTTTATGCCACAAGGCCTGAATCCCGCACAGTCCTCTTATATCGACATTGCCTTGCCGCGCCGTGAACAATCATCCGCCGAAAGTCAGGGTGGCTACAAAGATTTCGATGTTCAAACAGATGCCACTCTTGCCATCGAAGATGACCTCTCGCGTCGCGACTTTACGATCAATGCGATGGCGATTGATCTGCGAACATTTGATCTCATCGACCCGTTCGGTGGCGTCAACGATCTGGAAGCGCACCTCATTCGGACGGTTGGTGAAGCACAAATACGATTTGATGAAGACCTTTCGCGCATGCTGCGTGCCATACATTTTGCCGCGCAACTCGGCTTCACGATCGAACCCGCAACACTTGAAGCGATAACGCGAAACATCGCTCGACTTCACGACCGCAAAGACCGTGGCGATTTTATCGTCCCACGCGAAACCATCGGCGAGGAACTTGCCAAAGCATTTTTCGCAAGTCCGACTCTTGCCGAACAATGGCTCAAAAAAGCTGGTGCGCTTGAAATTCTGTTTGGAAAAACAATCGACCCGGACCTATTGCAAAAAGCCCCATCTAGTAATCCAGCTCTCGCGATCACTCTTCTGTTGTCATCCATCCCTTCTCAAAACGTTCCTCCCCTCCTGTCGCAGACTGGATTGGATACTCTTCCCCACAACAGTCCTTTGCGCATTGAACCCAAACAAATCGTCTGGGCGATTTCCTCACTTCAACAATTCATCAACTCCGACGTCATAAAAAAATTGCGCGCATCAATTTTTGAAAAAATATTCATGGCTGAACATTCTCCTCTCCTGCTAAATGCTCTGCGACTAAAAGGAAACACAACGGGAGTGAGCATAGCCACGCAAAGAATACAAGCCATCCGTGAGTGCTGGTCCGTCCGAGAGGATGAAACCATCCCTCCGCTTCTTTCTGGAAACGATGTTTTAAATGCCGGCGTCTCCGCTGGCCCCAAAGTGCGTGAAACCCTCGGGGAGCTACGCGATGAACAACTTGAAGGGCGCATCCTGACTCGTGAACAGGCAAAAAACTGGCTCAAAAAAAGAGCCTGATCAAATCACTCCCCCCGGAATAAAAGCCTGGCGGTTTTTAACAAAATGAGTCCGTCAAACAACAGGGAGCGGTTTTTGATATAGTACAAATCGTATTCAAATTTCTCGCGCGAATCAGCGACCGAACGCGCATAGCGAAAACGCACTTGCGCCCAACCGGTAAACCCAGGTTGTATTACGTGACGCAATCGGTAGTGCGGAAGTTCTTTCTCCAATTGCAAAACAAATTCCGGACGTTCAGGTCTTGGTCCGACAAAACTGATATCCCCGTGTATGATATTCAACGCCTGCGGAAGCTCATCAAGATGAGTGTAACGTAGCCACTTTCCCACGCGTGTCACCCGAGGGTCTTGTTTTTCTGCCCACTGCATTCCCTGCGCCTCCGCATTCACCTTCATGGATCGAAATTTCCAAATGGCGAATGGTTTCCCATATTTTCCCACACGCACTTGGTGATAAAACAATGGTCCATGATCTTCCAATTTGATGGCTATTGAAATAATAATCCACAAAGGAAAACTGAAAATCAAAACCAGACTGGCCGCAAAAAGATCAACAACACGTTTGGCCACGCGATACCAATCCGATTCTCTCTCTTGTAAATTTTTGACAAACCATGACTGATCGACGACAGAGAGCGGAATCTTCCTCTCAAGAAATTCATACATCTGGACAGGCTCAAGAAACGTCACTCCCAAACCAATACAATCATACATACGCTTGATCGTATCGACGGAATAATATAAAGCGGACGGAACGATCAAAAACATCAGTCGATGAGCGGTGATTTGAGGCTCCAAACTCTTTTGGGCGTCCAGAAGCACCGGGACGTACCCCAAATGGGCGTGCGAAGTAAGAAGATCAACTAGAACGGACGTCTGAGTATCGTCCTTAAATAAACCAATCGGCACGGATGACCCGGAAACAGAAAATCGTTTATAGAGGATTCGCCAAAAAAATGCGAACAGCCCAAAAAGGATGACGTGAATAAATAAATTTGTCTTTGGCGTGATGGCCGGTTGAGGAAGAACGTAAAAATAAGCCAGACCAATCAAAAAACTGACGCCCAAAGCAACAATGAACATCTTCCGATTTCTCGTGACTCTCGCTGATACGACATCATACTGATCGAAGGTATAAAGAACGATCAACCAAAACGGGTAAAGAAAAACGAAAGCGCGCGCATGCGTCCAAAATAATTCAGGGTCCCAATGATCGAACAATCGAAAACGCACCGTTAAAAAAAGAGACGCGAACAAAAGGATCACATCCCCTATCAGCAATAGGATTTTCCTGTACTGCAAGTCCATAGATTCTCCGCATTCTGCCTGTGAGCGAACTGGTGGGCGCAAGAGGAGTCGAACCTCTGACCTTCACAATGTCAATGTGACGCTCTAACCAACTGAGCTATGCGCCCCTAGAAGCGTGCGAATTGTAGTCAATGTTAAAAAACGCGTCAACCTTTAAAAAACTTGGTCGAGTCGTCTTGCTTTATTGGCGCGACCTCTTCCTCCTCAAGAACAATCCAAGGTTTCATCTTCGTCCGAGAAATTGCAAAAATCAAAAATCCGCCAGCAGTCACCGCAAAGGCGCCAATCAAAAACGCTCCAAGGACTCCGGAAAATCCGCAAGTAAATACCGCTACAATTATCTGAACTCGCGAGGTCGCCCCTTCCACACAACGGGTGATCGCCTCATGGCTCCACGCCAATCCCTTAGACGAAACAAGAACGGAAATGACCCCGACCCAAATCGTAAACAGACAACTGAACCGAACTTTTCTCACGCGCCCAAGCCGTAAGAGCGCAATGACCGCAAAGAAAACCCCTCCCAAAATCCAATAAATAAAAAACCAGATCACAGACAAAAACGACCCAAAGGAGGAAAAATCAAAGGCGGACATATGGTCAATCTCATACCGATGATATACTATAAAAGCCCTCGCGCAAAGCCGCGACTGACTATCGCACAGACGCTCACAGGGGCGTAGCTCAGTTGGTTAGAGCGTCGAGCTTATACCTCGATGGCCGATGGTTCGAATCCATCCGCCCCTACCAGTGCGTATGCCATTTTTCTTTCTCGGACTCGTCATTTTAGCCTTTGGAATTTTTTTTCTGCGTATCACGCTCAAAGAAAAAGATAAAGAAGGCATGATCGGCATGGTGGCCATTATCATCGCCGCGCTTTTTTTGATTCTCTTCTTTGGGTTATTCTACCGTGCGCTGTTCGCTTGATATGCCCACTTTTATCATTGATGAGACACACAGTGGACAACGCCTCGATGTCGCCGTGACGGCTCTGTGCGATCTCACGCGCGGACAAGTCCAAAAGCTCATCAAGACCCGTGACATTTTAGTGAACGGCAAACCCGCGGACCGAGACACTCGCGTACAGGGCGGAGAAAAAATTTTTGTTCCTCCTGTGGAAACTGGCGCACCCCCCGCACGCAAAGGAGATATTCCGCTTCTGCAAATTGTTTACGAAAATCCAGACGTGCTTATCATCAACAAGCCAGCCGGCTTGATCGTCCATGGCTACGAGGGAGCCCCCGATACCCCGACCCTCGTGGATGCTCTGCTTGAAATGCGGCCAGAAATCGCAGACGTTGGGGAAAATCCCATCAGGCCTGGCATTGTTCATCGTTTGGATAAAGATGTCTCTGGCCTTATGGTCATCGCCAAAACGCAAGAAGCTCATCAATTTCTTAAGGCGCAATTTCAAAACCGCACGGTCTATAAAGAGTATCTCGCGCTCGTGTATGGTTCCCTTCCAAAAGATCACGACGTCATCACCCTAAAAATCGCTCGCTCCAAAGCACGCGGGCGCATGGTCGCCAGACCTTCAAGTCAAGAAGGAAAAGAAGCTCTGACGGAGTACGATGTGGTGAAGCGCTATAAAAACCACACCTACATCCGCGTCATCCTCCACACGGGACGCACGCACCAAATTCGCGTTCACCTGCGAGCCATTGATTACCCCATCGTCGGGGATACCCTCTACAAAAAAACGCGCATGAAACACATCCGTCCCATTGAAATGAACCGTGTCTTTTTGCATGCGCACAAACTGCGGATTCGATTGATGGACGGAACAGAAAAAACTTTCGTGGAACCGCTTCCGAATGAACTCAAAAAAATCCTGACAACCCTAAAGTAAGGACTGTTTTATGATCATTACTCTGACCGGCCGACCTGGCTCTGGAAAATCAACTATTGCGAAAAGGCTTTCTGAAAACCTAGGGATCCCGTGGTATTCCATGGGAGACCTGCGCGGAAAAATGGCCCATGAACGTGGCATGACCATTGATGAATTCAACACGCTTGGAGAAACACAAGATTTTACCGACACAGAAGTCGACGATTACCAAACCAAACTTGGTCAAGAACAACAAGATGTGATCATGGACGGTCGGCTTTCCTGGCACTTCATTCCGAACTCATTCAAAATATTTCTAGACGTGGATGAAGATGAAGCGGCGCAACGCATTTTTGACGCTTCCAAAAAAGGCCTGCGCAAGGATGAAAGACCTTATGCCTCCGCAGAAGAAGTGAAAGAACGTGTCCGCGCGCGCGTGGCTTCCGACCAAAGCCGATACCAAAAATACTACGGACTGGATTATCTCAACCAGGCCAATTACGACCTGGTCATTGATACCACGCATCTTTCACCAGAACAAATTATCACCCAGATTCTTGACAAAATCCCTACGGTTTCGTAAGATGCCCGCGCTTTAATTTTTCCGGAATGACCCCTTTCTATGTCAGACGAACAATCCATCCAGACTCCTTTGGAGCCGACCCCCGCGGAAGAATCCGCGATCATCAACACCAAACTCATCAACTTCGATGAACTCAAGGCCGGACAGACGGTGCGCGTTCATGAACGCATTGTGGACGTCTCTCCAAAAGGAGAGGAACGTCAACGTATCCAGGTATTTGAGGGGATGGTCTTGGGAATACGTGGAGCTGGAGTATCCCGCACCTTCACGATCCGCAAAATGAGCGGAACGGTGGCCGTGGAAAAAATCTTCCCGATCCAATCACCCGTCATCGCAAAAATCGAACTCGTCAAAACCGCTCGCGTTCGCCGAGCCAAGCTCAGCTTCGTATCCAATCTCAAAAATCGCTTTAAACGAAAATTGAAAGAAACGTACGTTAAGTAACATAAAAACCGTCCGGTCAAATGACCGAGCGGTTTTTTTGATCTATTAAATCTGTTGAATATCCGTGCTTGAATTCAGACGAGATCCCGTGGGATAATTCCACAAACGTTCAGGGCGAACTTCAATAATACCTTTATTCCAAGACGAACCGTAGATTTGATTCGCAACCGTCTCGGAGACCATCCAATGAAGTGACCCATTTGTTCCAGAGACATACACGCGGGCATTGCCAGCGGCTTTCACACGGGTCCCCGGAGCAAACGGGGCGTCTCCCATCAACGGAGCCTTATCCAGATAAACTTTTGCCGTTTGAGTCGACACTGAAGTCACTTTGGCCCATGAGGAAAACCAGGTGAAGTACGTCTGCTCATCCGGAACACGCCATGTTTTCTGATCAACCTGCAAGTAAACCGTTGACTCGCCGTAAGCTTTGAAAGCTTGGACCTGGGACTTGCCCAGATCAAGAAGCGAGGAAAACGTGACTTGATAGATGTGGCCATCGGCCCCCTTCCAAATCGCATGCTCGCGATCGGTCAAAACCGGCGCGGAACCGTAACCAATGTTTACGGTCTTTCCGCTGGTCTCATTTTCATACCAGATATTCCCTTGCGCGTCTGTTCCAATGAGAATGTCTTCATAGGCATCCGTCACTTGAAAATGACGGGCCTTCCAAGTTTTGGTGCTGAACGTATAGCTGTTAAATTCTTTTGGAGACTGGAAGTAAACCGCATCGGCCTCAAGAGTAAACTTGCCATTGAGCACCTTGCCGAAGCTTGAAGCTCCTTGAGGAGACGTCACATATAACGTGTTCTCCGGATCAAGATAGGCCATGCGATCTCCGACAATCTGGATGCTGTCTTTGGGATCAGCGAACCAGTTGAGATACGCTCCACCGGATTCGGTAGCTTTTTCATCTCCGGGTTTATAAGTGTACATGCGGAAGTTTTGAAAGTACTGGACCGTGCCGTCAGAAAGGAAATGCGCGGCAACGATATCTCCGTCTGGAGTCGTCCAAGTTCCGGGAATATCCTTAACCGTCCGATGAGCTTCATCGATCAAGATGAGCTGTGAGTGCCCTCCGTCAAAATGAAACTTCGCGAGCACAAGGCGATCGCGAACATCCAAAATCTCTTGCCAACGCGCATTCAACGTCCACGTAAAATCATCGCGCTCAAAACGCTCGGCGTAATCGGCAACGGAAAGCTTGGTTTCAACCGCACCGGTTTGAGCGTCCTTATGAAGGATGGACGCGTACACACGCGTGCCATCCACGGATGAAGTTAAATAGTTGATGTCGTCAGTCTTGCGCACAATCGAACTCAATGTCTGAATCACTCCACTTTCTGGTAAGTATCCAAACACGGTTCCCCAGCTGTCTTTGCTGGAAGAAGGCACCAGATAAACAAACCGCCCATCTTGGCCGCTGTGCCAAAAAGGAGACAAGACGCGAGGATTCACATCGTTCACGCGCATCAGCGATCCGTTTTTGACGAACGTCAAATCAACCAACTGACACGCATCGGGATATTTACAGCTCTTGGCCTGTTCGCTCAAAAATATTCCGTCATTAAACTCAAACGGGCCGCTCACGTTCTTCCCCGTGGAAAGGCGTTCAACGCGGTACAAATCATAGTCCCAAGCGGCCTCGGCGATGACAGAATTCCACTGACCGTCGCCAGCGTTTACCGAGGGAATGATCGGGCTCACAGCCGTTGCGGCCAAGAGAGCGGCAATTAAGGTTTTTTTCAAATTGATCATAAATAAGGGAGAAAAGTCGGCTTAATTTTGAACGCCAAAATATACCAAAAAAATGGCCTTTTGTCAACAGCTAGGGTTATTTCAGCACGGCTTTCAGGTATTTTCCCGTTACGGAATCTTTGATTTTCACGATATCTTTGGGCGATCCTTCGGCAACAATCTTCCCTCCTTTAACGCCTCCATCAGGCCCCATATCAATCACCCAATCCGAAGTTTTGATGACATCAAGATTGTGCTCGATCACCACAACCGTATTGCCTTTATCAACAAGCATTTGCAAAACTCCCAAGAGGCGTTTGATATCTTCAAAGTGCAACCCCGTGGTCGGTTCGTCCAAAATATACAGAGTGCGGCCCGTGGCGCGGCGTGAAAGTTCGGTTGCCAGCTTCACGCGCTGAGCCTCTCCCCCCGAAAGCGTTGTCGCGGGTTGACCTAGTTTAATGTAACCCAAACCAACTTCATGCAAGATATCGAGCTTATCGAAAATAGCCGACTGGTCGGCAAAAAATCGCCGAGCTTCTTCAACCGTCATCGAGAGAACATCCGCGATGTGCTTTTGCTTATAGTGAATCTCGAGCACTTCGGGGTTGTAACGCGTACCATGACATTCAGAACACTCGACATACACATCCGGCATGAATTGCATCTCAATGCGGCGCATGCCGTCACCCGAACACACTTCGCAACGTCCTCCACCCTTCACATTGAAGCTAAATTTCCCCGCATCAAAATTACGCAGTTTCGCTTCGGGCACGGCGGTATACACATCGCGGATTGCTGTAAACACTCCCGTATACGTCGCTGGATTGGACCGCGGCGTACGCCCGATCGGTGATTGATCAACCGCAACCACTTTGTCGATGTGTTCAATTCCTTTGATCGCTTTGTGCTCGCCCGGATAAACTTTTGAACGATAAAACTTACGCGAGAGCGCCTTGCCCAAGATATCAAGAATCAATGTGGATTTTCCCGAACCAGAAACGCCTGTGACGCACACCAGCTTGCCAAGCGGAATATCGACGTCGATGTTCTGCAAGTTAAAAGCCTTGGCTCCACAGATGGTGATCTTTTTACCACTCCCTTTACGGTATTTTTTCGGAAGCGGAATCGACTTCTTGCCGGACAGATATTGGCCGGTAAGAGACTCTTTCTTTTTTTGAATTTGAGTCGCCGTGCCTTCCGCAACGATCTCTCCGCCATACTCTCCCGCTCCCGGTCCTACGTCAAAGACATAATCCGCCTGACGGATCATGGCCTCGTCGTGTTCAACGACAATTACCGAATTTCCGTTGTCGCGCAAGCGCTTAATGGTCGCGATCAGCTGATCATTATCGCGCGGATGAAGGCCAATGGATGGTTCATCTAAAATGTAGATGACCCCGGAAAGCTGCGTCCCCAGTTGTGTGGCCAAACGGACGCGCTGGGACTCACCGCCGGAAAGGGTCATGGCACTGCGATCTAGGGTGAGATACCCAAGACCAACTTGAATGAGCTGACCGATGCGCGTATTAACCTCTTTGGCAACACGTTCAACGACCAGACGTTCATCACCGGTCAACCCATTGGTGAATGTCTGTTGAAGCTTTCCTCGACTCGTCTTTAGCTTGGTCTCGCTCGCAATGACGGAGGAAAAAAACGCTCCAACGTCCTCAACGGGCATATTCACGACATCCGCAATCGATTTTCCAGAAATCGTTACCGCCAAAACAAACGGTTGTAAACGCTTCCCCTCACAGGACGGACAAATCATCCGGCGCATGTAGCCCTCAAGCTCGCTACGGACATACTCCGAATCGGTCTCACGATATTTCTGCTCGAGCTGTTTCAAAATTCCCGGATAAGTAACTTCTTGCCCATCAAACAAAAATACTTCTTCGCCGGTGCCATACAAAGCGATATCCAGTTTCGCTTGTGAAATTTTTTCGATCGGAGTGTCCATCGGAATCCGATGTTTCTTTCCGACTATTTGAAGCAGACGCAAATAACTCGTCTGGTTGCCCGCAATACGCGTCCACGGGCGCACCGCGCCTTCTGCAAAAGTCAGGCGACGATTTGGAATGACGAGATCCGGCTCAAGCACAAGCTTTTCGCCAAGCCCTGTGCATTCCTGGCATGCTCCATAAGGGGAGTTGAACGAAAACAGACGCGGTTCGGGTTTAGGAAGATTCATTCCGCATTCCGCGCACATGAAACTTTGAGAAAAGATGATCTCATCCCCATTGCTATCGTTGACCAAAGTGATAAATCCATTGCCATAATCAAGAGCTTTCTTGACTTGCTGGGTGATAGAGTCTTTGGAATAAGTCGTGTCCGGCCCAAAAGCAAATATCAACACATCCAAGTCGTGTTCTTTCTTTTTGTCGCGCCGCAACCGGATGGCCTCGTCGGTATCAATAACCAGTCCATCCAAACGCACGCGTGTAAAACCGGAATTGAGAGCCGCTTGCAAAGCGTGCTTGTGTTCACCCTTTTCTTGTTTCACCACCGGAGCAAACAGCAAAAATGTTTCACGGCCGAGCGTCTGTTCGATGCGAAGAACGATCTGATCAAGCGTCTGTTCGCTCACGGGTTTTGCGCATTTCGGACAATGGGGTCGTCCGGCGCGCGCAAATAGTACGCGTAAAAAGTCGTAGATTTCCGTCACGGTTCCGACGGTTGAGCGCGGATTGTGCGAAGACGATTTTTGATCGATCGCGATCGTTGGAGAAAGCCCCAAGATTTCATCGACGTCCGGTTTGTCCTGCAGTTCTAAAAATTGCCGCGCATAACTGGAAAGCGATTCCATGTAGCGCCTCTGCCCTTCCGCGTAAATCGTATCAAAGGCAAGAGAAGATTTTCCCGAGCCAGACAACCCTGTCACCACGACAAGTTTGTTCTTGGGAATCTTCACGTTAATATTTTTCAAATTGTGAACGCGTGCTCCTCGAATCAAAATGTCATCGGACATAAAGCGGGATAGCCAATAGCGTCCCACAGTCTATCACGCACACAAACACGCGTCAATAACAAATCCTAATCACAGTCCGTTATCGACCACGTGCATTTTGATCCTTCCTTTTTTCCAGCCTCACACGGATCATTAATACAAATCTGTTGAAAAGTAATGGGTAAAATGCTATCTAAATCCTGTTTTTTAAGGACACCGCCATCCCAATAATAAACCGGAGCATTATCGTAATTTTCGCATTCCTTGATAGTGCTACAGTCGACCACTGTCTCGAAACATGAATCCGCAGAAAGTGCCACAGCGGTTGTCGTCTGCTTGGGGTTATATATATTGAGCACACCGCCGGGTTGGAATTCACAATAATTTGCGGAAAGCAGTTCACCTTTTGCATTGGTTTTTTGTATCTCCATTCCTTTACACACCGATTTGGACGGAATGCCAGGACTTGTCGGATTATTTTTTGAAACATTTCGGCAATCAACACAAACTCCTTCGCCATCAGTGCTGGTTGATATACAGGCCCCTTTTTCACACTTGGTATATTGACACGTAAGCCCTTCAGCCACAGTTGTCCCCCCTGGACCTTTTTTGATTTCCGCAGTATTTCCACATTCCTTTTTTCCATCTTTCGTGAGCTCAAGAGTATATCCCTGCTCAGCCAATTTCTCACACGAATTTTTGACAAAATCCACTCGCCGAATCAAAGAAGGTCGAGGGATCTCCAATTTAAGAAGCTGGGGGTTAATGGTCTGTAAAATAAGAACGACACCAAAAAGGAGCGCCATTCCAATCACCCCATTCTGCATGCGCTCTTTTGCTTTGGTGACGTTCTCACTCCCCGAGGCAAGCACATACTGAATCCCGCCGATCATAACCATGGTAATAGCTAAAAATCCCGAAATCCCAACCATCCATTTGTAAATGGCCGACACATACACTCCCAAATCCCCAACCGTTTCCAAACCCGCAATAGGGATATTCAGTTTGGCAGCAGACTTTTCAATGTTCGGATAACAATAAGACCATCCGTTTGGACACTCTGGAGCTTGTGTTTTATCTAAAACTCCTTCCTGTTTACCGCAAGCTGCTGAATCAAAGCACAGGGGATTATTTCCGGGAAAATTCTTTGGCTTCTTGGCGCAAACAGCAACCTTTCTTCCTGTTTCTGTACACCCGGTCTCACATTGATCTGGTGTCACGGCCTCATCTTTCAATTTCTGTGCTCCTAACTTTTCATTCGCGCAAAAACACGCACAGGTGTCCGCGGCGCCCGCAGCTAACAAAACTCTTGGAGCAAAAAAAAGACTGAGCAAAACTCCGACCGCACCGATACGCACGAAAAAATTCATAGACTCTTATGGCACCGCGTTAATCAATGCCTCAAACGTTTTTTTCGGGATAGCCCCTTCGACTTTTTTCCCGTTAAAGAAAAACGTCGGAGTCCCGCGCACCCCCGCGTCTATCCCATCCTGATAATCCTGAAGAACTTCCTCGCGTTTGCGTCCCGAATCTAAACATTCCCGAAACGTCTGCGTATTCAGATTCAACTCTGTCGCAAATTCATACAGACGCTCTTGAGAAAGATCTGATTGATTGTGAAACAGTTTGTCATGATATTCCCAGAACCGTCCTTGTTCGGAAGCGCACTCAGCCGCTTCTGCCGCTTTTTGCGCAATCGGGTGCAATTCGCCGATGGGAAAATCGCGATAGATATACCGAAACTTCTCCGGGTAGCGAAGCGAGAGTTCGCGCAGAGTAAAACCGGCCTCGCGGGAAAACGGGCAGCCGAAATCGGCAAACTCTACAACGGTCAGCGGAGCATCTGCTCTGCCTAAAGACGGATCGTCTGTTGTAACCAGGTTCACATTTCCCGTCGTCAGCGGGATCGCGGAAAGGCGCAAGCTTGAAGTAAAAGACTGCTTGAAATCAAACGTTGAAGGATCAACAGCTCCGGAACGGATTTGCTGAGCAAGCGTTAGCACTCGCCAGACAAAAGCTCCAAGAAGAAGAATAACAGCCAACGTGATGATCGTCGCAAACCAGTTGCGTTGTTTGTGGAGATGCGCATCAGAAAGTGGAACAATAGGCGAAGGCATAAGAAAAGTATATCATGGGAAAAAGCGAACCTCTAGTGTGTTTCTCTCTATGTCATCCTGAAGGAGTTTGTATGGACTGAAGGATCCCAAGGTGCACGGGATCCTTCGCTTCGCTCAGGATGACAAGTGCTTCGCTCGGGATGACAGAAAAAAATATGAAGATTGAAATCGCCGAACATAAAGAAGAACGACGAATTAAACGACGAGAAAAGAAGGGGCGTCCAAAAATGCGGATGTCTGGAAAAGGCATGAAACGCAAGCTTTCCCGTTGACGGAAAACGTCTTGTTTGTTAGAATCGGTGCGTTATCCATGAGACGTATGAACTTGCAAAACATCCTTAATATCGTCCAAACTGTTCTTGCGGTCCTGCTGATCGCTGGCGTGCTGTTGCAATCCCGCGGAACGGGACTCGGTGCGGCTTTTGGAGGAGGGGGAAATGTTTATCGCACCAAGCGCGGTGCAGAAAAAAAATTGTTCCAATTGACAATTATTATCACGATACTCTTTTTCGGCGTGGCCTTGGCCAATGTTCTTGTGTAATCTGTGTCTGACTCTTTCAAAAAGATCTTCGGTCGTTTTATAGCTTCATCAAACCCCACAAAAGACCTGACGATGCGCCAGGTCATTTCGGTGTCCAAGCCGCGCCGATTTCCGAGCTTCAAACAGTGGAAACAACTTCCAGGAATCCTCACGCGACCAGAAAAATTCACCCTCAAAACCGCAAGCGCCCTTTTGATCGCTTCTCTTGCAACATTGATTGGCGTGTTTGTTCTGGCTCATCGCATTGAAATCCCCGCTCGAGGCGGAGAATACACCGAAGCCTTGATCGGCGAACCCCAACTCATCAACCCGATCTATCCAACCATCAATGACGTGGACCGTGATCTCGTGACCTTGATGTTTTCCGGACTGCTCAAATGGGATCCTGATCAAGGCCTCATCCCAGACCTCGCGGAATCATTCACCGTAAATCCAGAGGGAACCACCTTCACCTTTATTCTCCGTGAAGATGCCAAATTCCATAACGGCGATCCTGTTTTGGCGCGCGACGTCCTCTTCACCATCAATGCGATTCAAAACCCCGTTTATCGCAGTCCTTTGCTTCCGATTTTCAAATCCGTTTCAGTTGTACAAGAAAATGATCACACGGTTTCGTTCACCTTGGAAAAACCTGATCCCTCATTTCTGAACCAACTGACGATCGGCATCCTGCCTTCAAGCGCTTGGGCCGACATTCTCCCCCAACATGCCGCACTGGCCGCTCTCAATCTCCAACCGATCGGTTCGGGCTTTTATCAGTTCGATTCGTTTGCGAAAGACAAAAAAGGCGCAATCCGCTCTTATACGCTTAAGGCCTTCGACCACCATGTTGGAACCCGCGCGTTCATCGATCGTTTGACTTTCAAATTTTATCCTGACGTCCAAGGGGCCACGGAAGCCTTGATGGGAAAATTTGTTGAGGGGGTCTCTTACGTGCCGTTTGAAAACCGGCAAGAGACTCGACAAAATCGAGCCGTCATGGTATATTCGCCTCTCGTATCGCGTGAAACCTTTTTGGCCTTTAACCAAAAGACAAGCGAACCCCTCAAAAAAAAGGGGGTGCGCGAAGCCATCGCTTACGCAATCGACAAAACCCATCTCGTCAACGAAACGCTTTCTGAAGATGGCCTTGTGCTTTCTGGACCGCTTCTAAGTGGTATCCCAGGGTTTGAAAATTCCGTAACGGATCGTGGATTTGATCCAGAAAAAGCGAAACAACTTCTACAGGACGCCACGGGACTACAACCCGCTGAACAAAGCGCTCCAATCGCTCTCACGCTCACCACGAGCGATTCTGCAGAAATGCAAAACGTCGCACAAGAAATCAAAACCGCACTGGAAGCGGTCGGAATACAGATGACAATCGTCAGTATCCCACAACAAACCTTCCTTGAAGACGTCGTGACTCCGCGCAATTTCGAACTGCTGTTAACAACAGCCCAATTCAACACAGACCCTGATCCGTATCCGTTCTGGCATTCGGCTCCAAAGGAACAGGCAGGACTGAATGTGACCGACTACGCCAATCCGGACGTTGATAAACTTTTGGAAATGGCCCGAGCGGCAAAAACGACCGAAGAGCGAAACAAGGCCTATCAAACCTTTGCGCAAAAAATCACGGATGACATTCCCGCGATCTTCTTGTATCAATCCCGTTATGGTTACGCGGTATCAAAAAAAATCCATCAGATTAATCTCTCTTCTCTGCGCGTTCCTTCCGATAGATTCGCTCGCGTCAACGAGTGGTACATCAAAACAAAAAAAGCCTTGAAATAACAGAAGCCGCGGGCGAGTGGCGGAACTGGTATACGCGTACGTCTCAGAAGCGTATGGAGTAATCCTTGAGGGTTCGAGTCCCTCCTCGCCCACCAATCTCTCTTCATACAGTAATATCAGATCGACATCTGCCGGAGGGAACAACGGCGCGACGAGTCCGTTGGCCCGAAGACAGGTATCGATCTGAACAATCCCGCGATCTTTTCCGGCTGTGTGCGCCCCACGCATCTCAAAAAGATCACGCCATCAATATAAGGAGAGAAGGTTCTTTCACAATTGAACATCGGTTCTCTTAATTTAATAACCATTTTTTATTTTATGTCCCCTAAACAACCCGCAACGGGACGGAACTCCTCCGCGCGTCATTCACGCGGCGGAAACCGTTTCAAGGGTCGCGTGTTTCGCGCCAAACCGTTGGCGCAGACCCAGACCATCAAAGCCCCTAGCGGCGACAAACTTCGCATCATCGTTCTCGGTGGATGTGAGGAAGTTGGCCGCAACTGTACTCTGCTCGAGTACAAAAACGACATCATTCTCATAGACATGGGGCTCCAGTTCCCTGAAGAAGACATGCCGGGCGTGGATTACATTATCCCGAACATGTCGTATCTCAAAGGTCGCGAAAAAGATATTCGCGGGGTGATCATCACCCACGGCCACTACGATCACATCGGCGCGATTCCCCACACGGTACCTTTCATTGGTAATCCGCCGATTTATGCTCTGCCGGTCTCCGCGGCCATCATCAAACGCCGCCAGGAGGATTTCCACACGCGCAAGCTCGAGGTGAAAGTCACAAAGGTAGACGACATTCTCAAACTCGGCGCTTTCACGGTTTCTTTCGTGCACATCAACCACAACATTCCCGATTCGGTTGGTATCGTGGTGGAAACGCCGGTGGGAACCATTTGCCATACTGGCGACTGGAAGTTTGACTTTCATCCATCCGGTGAAGAGCGCGCGGACTTCCAAAAAATCGCCGAGATCGGCAAGAAAGGCGTCCTGTGCCTCATGGGCGATTCCACAAACGCCAACCGCGAAGGCCACCAAGTTTCAGAAAAGGTGATCGGTGAAGAGCTGGAATATATCATTGAAAAAGCAAAAGGGCGTGTGATCATCGGCACTTTCGCTTCCCTGCTCTCTCGCGTCAAACAAATCATCGAGGCGTCCGAAAAACTCGGCAAGAAAGTCGCGATCGACGGCTACTCAATGAAAACCAACGTCGAGATCGCCAAAGAGATCGGCTTTATCAAATGCTCCCAGTCCACACTCATCAAGCCCGAACAGATGGATGGATACCCGGACGAAAAAGTCGTGCTTATCTGCACCGGCGCCCAAGGGGAAAAGCAAGCCGCGCTTAATCGCATCGCTAACAACGAGCACCGCAGTGTGCGCGTGCGCAAAACCGACACTGTGATCTTTTCTTCGTCCGTCATTCCTGGCAACGAATCGTCGGTCCAGCGCCTGATGGATACGCTCTACCGCAAAGGCTGTAAGGTCATCAACTATACGATGATGGATGTGCACGCTGGCGGCCATGGAAAAAAAGAAGACATCAAGTTGATGCTCGCTTTGTTCAAACCAAAATACTACGTCCCGATCGAAGGCAACCATTTTCTTTTGCGCGAAAACGCAGACGTGGCCTATTCGATGGGATGGCAGGAGGAACAGGTATTCGTCGTGGATAACGGACAGATCATGGAGTTTTGGAAAGACAATGGTGCTCTCACTAAAGAAAAAGTTCCGACCGAGTATGTGTTCGTGGATGGACTCGGGGTGGGTGATGTTTCCCAAGTCGTTCTGCGCGATCGCAAAGTGCTCGCGGAGGACGGCATGGTCGTTGTCATTGTTCAGATTGAAAAGAAAACCGGCAAACTGGTCGGCGTTCCCGACATTATCAGCCGCGGTTTCATCTTTATGAAAGAGCATCGTGAACTGATCGATCAGACGCGCCAAGAGGTGCGCAAAGTGCTTGAAGATCACGATCCCAAATCCGAAGCAGACCCCAAATACGCCCGCGAACAAATTCGCGACAAGATCGGCGCGTTCCTGTTTAAAAAAATCGAACGACGCCCCATGATTCTTCCCGTGATTATTGAAGTGTAACAGCCGCCCCATTCGAACGATAAAATCACCCGACGCTTGTCGAAGGGTGATTTTTCATTTCCCGTGTGCTTTGCTACCATACCCCCGTATGGCAAACATCCTCACCGCTCTGCAACCCTCCGGCGTGCTCCATATCGGCAACTACTTTGGAGCGATCGAACCCTTTGTGAAATTGCAAGATGACGGCAACACCAATTTTTTGTTTATTGTTGATTACCACGCGATCACCGTGCCCCAGGATCCCAAACAGCTCCGACAAAATATTCTCTTTGCCGCCGCAACGTATCTGGCCGCCGGAGTCGATCCAAACAAAACGCTTCTCTTCCAACAGTCGCGCGTGAGCGCGCACACCGAGCTTGCATGGATTTTGAATTGTCTCACCCATATGGGTGAACTTGAACGGATGACGCAATTCAAAGATAAAACCCGCAACAAAGGAGAATCGGTCACGGTTGGATTGTTCGATTACCCCGTGCTCATGGCTGCGGACATTCTTCTGTATGACACGAACATCGTGCCGGTGGGTGAAGATCAAAAACAGCACGTCGAACTGGCGCGCGATATTGCCGAGCGATTCAACAACCGGTTTGGAGAAACGTTTGTGATTCCAAAACCGCATATCCGAAAAGAAGGCGCGCGCGTGATGGCCCTGGATGATCCAACAAGCAAGATGTCCAAGTCTGCCGCAAGCGATAAAAATTTCCTCTCGCTCATGGATGACGAAAAAACAGTCGAGAAAAAAATCAAAGCCGCTATGACAGATGCCGAAGGCACGATCGTCAATCGTCCGGGACGGCTTGGGGTGTCAAACCTGATGACGATCTACGAACTCGTCAGCGGGAAAACCATGGCACAAATCGAGGCGGCATTTGAAGGAAAAGGCTATGCGCAGTTTAAGCAAGACCTGATCGAACAGATCAATCAATTTCTCCAACCGCTCCAACAACGCATTCACGATTCCTTGAAAGATCACAAAAATCTGATCGAAATACTGGAGGCCGGCGCGCAAAAGGCGCAAGCGATCGCCGAGAAAAAAATGCAACAAGTTCGCGAAGCGATCGGCGTAAAACTCTCCTAGTCAAAAGAGACCCATGAGGTCTCTTTTGGTTTTTCGGTCAATATCTTGACGATTGCCGCCTTCACCTGTATATAAAGTCCATCCCTATCCCCCATGGATTGGGAATTTCCTACGGAGGAGTCATGCGTGAGACTTTGGCCTTCGACTTGGGCCTGATCGAGTCGATCCACGTCAACCGAAGAGGCGTCGAACAGCGAGCGCAATCGCTCGTCGCGCGCCGGCCAATCAAGAGGGGTTCGCAAGTGCGCGCCCACGTCGATGCCATCCAGTGCATCGACCTGACCACTCTGGATGGGAGTGACACTCCCGGACGAGTCGATCGGCTTTGCCAGAAGGCCAAGCGTCCGGTCCGACCGGACATCCTCGAGAAACTCGGGATCGAGCCGTTCACCGTCGGCGCCGTGTGCGTGTACCACGCGCAGGTCGCCGAGGCCGTGGCCTGTCTGGAAAAAACCGGGGTCCCGGTCGCGGCGGTCTCGACGTTCTTCCCCGACGGGCAAGGCCCTGAGGAACTCAAGCCTCAAGAGATCGAGGCTTCGATCAACGCCGGTGCGGCCGAGATCGACGTGGTCATCAGCCGCGCCCTCGCGCTTCAGAGCAACTGGAAGGCGCTCTACGACCAGATCGCCGGCTTCCGCAGGGCCTGTGGCGATCGCGCCAAGCTCAAGGTGATCCTGGGAACGGGCAACCTGGTCAGGCTCGAACGGATCGCGAAAGCCTCGGCCACGGCCATCCTGGCCGGAGCCGATGTCATCAAGACCTCGACTGGGAAGGAAGCAACCAACGCTACCTTGCCGATCGGTCTGGTCATGACCGACCAGATCTTGCGCTTCCTCGAGATCGATCCGAGCCACCCCGTGGGCTTCAAGCCCGCCGGCGGCATCAAGACGGCCAAGGAGGCCCAGGCCTGGATGGCGCTCATGCACGAACAGCTCGGAGAGGACTGGACGAAGCCGGAGCGGTTCCGGATCGGAGCCAGCTCACTTCTGGGAGACCTGGAGCGCCAACTGCACCACGCCGCGTTCGGGCGCTACCCGGCCGGCCACTACCTGGCGATCGCCTAGGAGGATTCCATGACCACGGCTGTCTATACGAGCGATCACGAGGACGCAGGGTCTGCTCTGCACTGGCTCGCTTCGCACAACGACACCTTCGATCACTTCATCAACGGAGTGTTCCAGACCCCGTCCGGGACAACCGATCGGATCGAGGTCATCAACCCGGCCACGGGCGAACGGCTGGCGAGCATCCCCCGGGGAACCCAGGCGGATGTCGACGCCGCGGTCGCGAGCGCCAGCGAGGCGTTCAAGACCTGGAGCCAACTCTCGGGATTCGAGCGCGCCCTGCACCTCTACGCGATCGCCCGCGCGATCCGTGAGAACGCCCGGCTCTTCGCCGTGCTCGAGACTCTCGACAACGGCAAGGCCATCCGGGAAGCCCGCGACGCGGACGTCCCGCTGGTCGTCCGACACTTCGAACACCACGCCGGAAGGGCCCAGACCCTCGGCGTGGACCATCCCAACCACAAGCCGCGCGGAGTCGTCGGCCAGGTGATCCCCTGGAACTTCCCGTTCCTGATGCTCGCCTGGAAGGTCGCGGTCGCGCTCGCGACCGGCAACACCGTCGTCATCAAGACGGCGGACTCCACGCCGCTGACCGCCATGCGGTTCGCCGAGATCCTGATGGAGATCGGCTTGCCAAAGGGCGTCGTCAACATCGTCAACGGTGATGGCTCGACCGGAGACGCACTCGTGCGCCACCCGGGCATCGCCAAAGTGGCCTTCACCGGCTCAACCGCGGTTGCCTGCAAGATCCGAACGGCCACGGCCGGATCGGGCAAAGCTCTCACGCTGGAGGCCGGCGGCAAGTCGCCCTTCATCGTGTGCGAGGATGCCGATCTGGACGCTGCAGTCGAGGGCATCATCGACGCCATCTTCTTCAACAAGGGGGAGGTGTGTTGCGCCGGATCGCGCGCGATCGTCCAGGAGAGCGTCGTCGAACGCTTCCTCGCGAAGCTCAAGCGGCGGATGTCGCGTCTGCGAGTGGGTCATCCGCTCGACAAAACCGTGGACATCGGCGCGATGAACTCGCGCGCGCAGTTCGACAAGGTCACGGGCCTGATCGCTCTGGGCGAGCAGGAAGGGGCCACCAAGTGGCAGCCCGATTCGTGCCTGCTCGAGTCCTGCCAGTGCGGCCTGTTCATCCCCCCGACTCTGTTCACCAACGTCTCGCCCGCGCACACGATCGCGCGCGAGGAGATCTTCGGCCCCGTGCTCGTCATCATGACGTTCCGCGAGGTCGGTGAGGCTGTGGAGCTGGCCAACAACACGCGCTACGGCCTGGCCGCCAGCGTGTGGTCGCAGACCATGGACGTGGCCTTCGACATCGCCTCCCGGATCGAAGCTGGCACGGTGTGGATCAACTGCACCAACCAGTTCGATGCCGCCGTCGAGTTCGGAGGCCGTCGCGAGAGTGGCTGGGGTTCCGAAGGCGGAGACCGGGGCATGCTCGCGTACCTCACAGAGGTCGACCAGCCCCCGGTGGAACCGCGTGTGCCCGAGCCGGAGGATCGTGTGCCCGAGCCCGTGGTGGGGCTCACGCTTCACCGCACCCGACGGAACCTCATCGGCGGCGCGCTCAAGCGCCCCGACGGAGACCGCAGCTACCGCATCAACGGCCCCGGCGGGGTGTTCCTCGGCAACGTGGGACACGTCAACCGCAAGGATCTGCGCAGTGCGGTCGAGGCGGCCGCCAAGGCCTTCCTGGGCTGGCGCGGCAAGACCGGCCACAACCGGGCGCAGATCCTGCGGTTCTTCGCGGAGAACCTCACCGACCAGCGGCTCGACATCATCGAGCGCCTGCGCGCCCAGACGGGCATCTCGTTCGAGCAGGCGCGCCAGGAGTTCGACGCCTCGGTCGAGGCGCTGTTCTGGAACGCAGCCTATGCGGATCGCAACGCCGGCACGGTCAGCCGAGTGTGCGGCCCGATGCTGGTCACGACCTTGAGCGAACCGATCGGGGTGATCGGCGTGCGGGCGACCGACGAGCTTCCTCTGCTCGGAATGGTCGCTCCCATGGCACAGGCCATCGCCCAGGGCAACACGGTCGTGATGCTCGCGGGCACCAGGCCCATCAGTGCGCTCGACCTTGTGCCGATCGCGCAGAGTTCGGACCTGCCCGGCGGCGTGGTCAACATCCTCACGCCCGAAGCGCCCGACGAGGCCGCGGTCATGCTCGCAGGCAATTACGATGAGGTCGGATCGTTCTGGTACTTCGGATACGATCCCGACACCAGTCGGCGCATCGAGGAAGTCTCAATCGGCAACCTCAAGCGCACGTGGGTGTCAGACGGCCGTCGACTCAACTGGCTGGACCCATCGATCCTCTCCGCCCGGGCCCTGGCGGAGGCGACCCACCCCAAGGCCATCTGGGTGCCCTTCGGTGCCTGATGCTCCTCTTCTTCCAACCCGTCTGCTCGCAAGAGTGGACGGGATTTTTCTTTTCCCGTAAGCTCCGTGTCACTAAGAGTTCTCTGCTCTTAGAAAAGGAGTCCCATGTCCGCGCGCATCGCCGTACTCATCGTCCTGGATGCTTTGGGGGTCACGACCCTTGAGTACTTGCTCGATCGCTCCAAGAAGCCAACCGCTCTCCCCAACCTGACCCGGCTGGGCCTGCGCACTCTGCTGAATCCGAACGTCCATTCGCGCCTCGTTCTTGGCCCCGACCCGCAACCCGGTGCACACGCCGTACGCCTCGACCAAGCCTCGGCCTCCCCCGATTCCGTCATCGGACATCGCGAGATGTGCGGCATCGTGGATGGTCGGACCTACAAGCTCTTCCCCAACGGATTCGACACTCGCTACATCGCGGAGCTCGAGCGTCGCACCGGGCGCGAGACTCTGTTCAACCAAATGGGCGGTGGGGTCGAGGTAATCGAAACCAACGCCGCGGAGCACGCTCGCACCGGACGGCCAATCGTCTACGCAAGCAAGTGTGATCCCCTCATCCAGTTCGCGATGGACGAAGCTGTGATCCAGATCAACGAGCAACACCGAATCGCGGATCTCGCCCTGCAGGTCGCCATCGAGATGGGGATCCCGATCACACGGGCGATCGCCCGCGCCTTCGTGCAGACGCCTGAAGGCGAATACATCCGCACGGCCAACCGCCACGACGCCGTGCTCGCCCTGCCGGGACCCACTCTCGTGGACGTCCTGCGCCACGCCGGCATCCATGTGATCTCTGTCGGTAAGCCCAGCGATCTGGTCAACACCGACTACGATCTCGAGTATCATCTCGCGGATCCGAGCCTGCTGGATCCGAAGCTCGACCTGCGCTTCGTGCATCCCAAGCAGAAGGACACCAACCCCTTCACAATCGACGGCATCGTGCGCGCCGTCCGCCACACGCGCACCACATCTGCGCGGGGAACCTTCATCTTCGCCAACTGCGTCGACACCGACAGTCTCTACGGCCACACGCGCGACATCGAGGGCGCTCTGCGTTGTCTCGAAGAGTTCGACCGCGTCCTGCCGATGATTGAGGCGGAGCTCGCCACGGACGATCTGCTCCTGATCACAGCCGATCACGGCATGGAGCACCGCGACGACTACGGCTACCACAACCGCGAGCCGGTGCCACTATTGGCTTGCACTGTGGGGAACCGTCAGTTTCCCCTCCAGACGGGAACGGGCGAAGGGCTCACGGAGGTGGGTCTGCTCGTCGCGCAGCACTTTAACTGCGCAGACACTCAACGCGACGCCATCGTCCACATCGCCGCCTAGCCGAGCCACAGACTCGGCCTTTTTATTTTCACAAAATTTTCCTTGACAGACACCCAACAAAGCGTAAGCTATTCATTCGTCGTCTTGCACATTCACTCGCAGAAAAGAAAGCTATTATGAGCAACGCCGAGATGCGTACGTGGGCTATCATTACGATCGTCCTGGCCTACCTGCCGACCATCCCCGGATTGGTCAAAATCCTCATGCCCTGAACGAAGGAGGTTTGCATGAAAACCGTCTGTGCCATTGTCACGGCGGCTCTTATGCTCGCCTTGGCCGTTCGCTACATCTGCCAAATCCGAGCGCGATCGATCGAGCCAACGCTCTCGACGTGGGTTGTGTTCGCCACAGGGGACACAATCAGTTTTGTGAGCTATGTGATCGAAGCTCATTTCGATCTGCTCTCGGGCATCCTCAACACCATCGACGTTGCCGTCTCGCTCGCAATCACTCTGGCTGTCGCTCTGACCGGACCCCGTCGATTCACTCTTCAGCCGTTTGAGAAGAAGTATCTCATCGCGTCTGGAGCGATCGTTCTCTACGGTGTCGTCTTCTCGGACGCTTGGAAGTCCAACCTCTTCTCCCAGGCGCTCATGACCGCCGGCTACATTCCGTTGTTTACACGCATGGTGCGGGAACGCAGAAACACTGAATCGTTCTCCGCTTGGGGAATCGCCTTGTTGGCCTCAGTCGTAAGCATGATCCCGGCGTTCGTGCATGGCAACACGCTCGCGGGAATCTACAGCCTGCGCTCCTCCCTCTCTTCAGGGGTGTGTCTGCTTGTAATGGCACACTTCCACTTCGTCCATCTGCGCACCCAGCGCGATGCCCTCGCCCGTCGGCCTGCCTGACGGTTTTTTTATTGACATCTAAAGAAAAAATTGCTATCATCGCCACGTCCTGGGAAAGTCGGATGGCCGCTGCATCCATCAAAAGGATGGAGAGGAAAGTCCGAACACCCCTGGTGTCGCAAGGCATCAGGAAACGAAAAGTCGCTAACGGCGACCAGGCATAAGATTCAGGGCTCGCGGAATTGGAGCAATTCATATTCCCTGATCCCGGATTCAAAACCTAGGGAAAGTACCACAGAGACAATACGAGTCCGGCCTCACGGCCGGATCAAAGGTGAAAAGTGATGCGGCGTGCACGGGGCCCTGCCCGGTGTGCCACGCATCTCGCCTCGTGGTGACACGATGGCGTGGCAAACCCTTTTCGGTGAAAGAGCAAGTTTGGTAGCTCGCTATGACCGGCTTCGCCGGTCTTGATCCGGTCAGCAATGATCGGGCTAGAGAGATGGCCATCTCCTCTGGGCTCGCGCCCACAGAAGACAAAATTCGGCTTACAGACTTCTCCCAGGACATCAAAAAATTTCGCTCACGCGGAATTTTTTGATACCATGAGTCCTATTGGATCCACAAACCTTATGAAACGCTCCGAACTTGCCTTCACGCTCCTGCTCGTTCCGCTCGATTTTTTTTCATTGCTTGCGGCGGCCTCGGCGGCGTTCTTTCTTCGCTTCCATCCAGCGTTCACCGCGATTCGTCCGGTCATTTTCGATCTCACCTACGAACAATATTTAAAAATCGCCACACCTCTTGTTCTGATCTGGATTGTGGTGTTTGCGTTCTCGGGCCTTTACGCCGCCCATCGCACTCGGATCGCCTCTGAACTTTCGCGTGTCGTGTTGGCGTGTTCTGCTTCCATGGCTTTGGTGTTTGGTATTTTGTTTTTTTCTCGTGAACTCTTTGAGTCGCGTTTTATCGCGCTCGCTTCATGGGGTCTCTCAGTGATCTTCGTGTCCGTAGCCCGTCTTGTGGTGCGAGGGCTTCAGCGTTCCCTTTTGCGGCTCGGCATCGGCACCCATCGTCTTGTCGTTATTGGAAAAAATGCAACCGCGGATGCACTTGTCGAAGACTTCAAAAAAAAAGCACGCTTCGGATTTCGCGTGGTCGGCCATTTTGCTTCGTTTGATAAAGCGTTGAGTAAACGACTCACCCAAATGGCCAGAGAGGATAAACTCGACGAGGTGATCCTTGCCGATAGCGAAGCAAGTGGTGAGACGCGTCTGGCTCTTATCAGTCTAACCGAAAGTGAACATCTTGGATTTCTGTTCACGGCTGATTTATTCGGCGCCGCGGTTGGACGATCTGTTCATCACACGTATGCGGGCGTTCCGGTTATCGAAGTGCAAAAAACGCCATTGGATGGATGGGGGGCTATTTATAAACGTCTGTTTGATATTGCCGGTTCGCTCCTATTGATCGTGCTGACCAGTCCGATCATGCTGTTGACCGCGATCGCCATCAAACTTGATTCGCGCGGACCGGTGTTCTTCGCCAAAATTGATAAAAATATGCCGAGCGTTCGGATCGGTCAAAATGGCAAAGCCTTTCGCTATTTCAAATTTCGCTCGATGGTTCCCGGCACCCATTTCATGCGCTATAAAGAACTCGCAAACCAAGACATTCGCAAAGGAACACCCATGGTCAAAATCAAAAACGACCCGCGCGTGACTCGCGTGGGGCGATTTATTCGCACCTACTCGATTGATGAACTGCCTGAATTCTTTTTAGTCTTTGCTGGACGGATGTCGCTCGTGGGTCCGCGACCGCATCTCCCAGAAGAAGTCGAAAAATATCGCCCCGAGCATCGTAAAGTTCATACCGTTAAGCCCGGCATCACCGGCATGGCCCAAATCAGTGGACGGGCCGATCTGGATTTTGAAGACGAAGTTCGCCTCGACACCTTTTACATCGAACATTGGAATCCGTGGCTCGATTTCTACATTTTATTTAAAACCCCTTTAGTTATCCTCTTCCGCAAAGAAAAGGGAGTTTACTAAAAGAGCCTGCACAAAACTTGATGAGACTCGACGATCCTTGTAACCTGTTCGCGTTATGAAGATCGCTTTGGTTCATGATTACTTGGTTCAGGATGGGGGCGCAGAAAAGGTGCTTGAAGTTCTGCAGGAGATCTGGCCAGAAGCCCCAACCTATACCTTGTTTTTTGATCCCAAAAAACTCCCCCAATTTGCCACGCGCGACATCCGCACGTCTTTTTTGCAACGCCTCCCGCTCGCGCTCAAAAAATATCAGTGGTACATCACGCTGATGCCCACCGCGACCGAGCATTATGATTTATCCGATTATGACGTGGTGATCTCTTCAACCAGTGCGTTTGCAAAAGGCCTCATCACGAGACCCGGAGCCGTCCATATCTGCTACTGTCACACTCCTACCCGCTACCTCTGGACGGATACGCACAGCTACGTGGAAGAGCTCCGCGTCCCCAGACTCGTCAAAGCCATTCTGCCTCCCGTCTTGAGCAGACTTAGACAATGGGATCAGCAGGCGGCGAGCCGTGTCGATTATTTTGTAGCAAACTCGCAAACGGTTCGCGCGCGCATTCAAAAATATTACCGCAAAGACGCGCAGATCATCTTCCCGCCGGTTGATACTGACCGCTTCCACATTTCTCCGCGTCCCAAAACCGCGTTCCTGACCGGTGGACGATTGGTGGCGTATAAGCGTTTTGATCTCGTCATCGATGCCTGCAATAAAACCGGAATCCCGCTCAAAATCTTTGGATCCGGACCGGTCGAGAGGGGCCTGCGCCGACAAGCCAAATCAAACATTGAATTTCTCGGCAAGGTGAGCGACGAGGCGCTTCATGATCTGTACGCCGATGCACTCGCCTTCATTCATCCACAAGAAGAAGATTTTGGGATCACCCCCGTTGAATCCATGGCTTCAGGCCGACCGGTCATCGCATATCGAAAAGGCGGAGCGACCGAAACGGTCGTCGAAGATATCAGCGGAGAATTCATCGAAACCCAAACCTGGGAAGAACTCGCCGATCACCTCATCCGATTTGATGAACGGCGCTACGACCCGCATCGCATTAAAACCCAAGCTGGGCGATTTGGAAAAAACCGGTTCAAGGAGGAGATGAAGGAACTCGTCAAACATGCGCATCCTTGTTGATATCAGACACCTTTCCAGTCCAGAGCCGAGTGGCATCGGAGAATACACCACGCAGTTGTTGCGCGCGCTTTTGCGCATGGACCAAACAAACGCTTATACTTTTCTTTCAAGCGGGCGTCTCCATCCGAAACCTCCGCAAGAAATGCTAGAGCACGCTCCTGATGACCGCATCAGATTTGTTCATGTCAACACGCCAAACAAACTCCTTAATCTGCGGACGCTGTTACTTGGACACCCCACTTTAAATTGGCGAGTCCCAGAACCGATTGATTTGTTATTTCTCCCCAACCTCAACATTGTTTCTCTCCCATCGGATATCCCTTCAGTTCTCACGGTCCATGATTTGTCCTGGAAATTTTTTCCGGAACTCTATTCACGCAAGATGCGCCTGTGGCACGCGGCGGTACGTCCACAAAAACTGATCGCTTCCTGCGCGCATCTCATCACTCCTTCCGCTTCAACCAAACAAGACCTTGTTGAGACCTTTCAGGTTGAGACTGATCGTGTGCAGGTCATCCCCCATGGAAAAGATTCGACATTCGCTCCAAAGATGGAAGCGCGCGACCACGGGGTGCGTTCACGGCTCAGACTTCCCCGACGCTTCGCGTTGTTTGTGGGAACGATCGAGCCGCGCAAAAATGTTCCAGCTCTGATCGAGGCCGTACACGCCTACCGACAAACGACCGCAGATGATCTGCATCTCGTCTTGTGTGGCAAATGGGGATGGAATTCCCCTCACGTCAGACACCTGCTCTGGCGGCGGGATTATCGCTCTTGGGTTCACCCGATTGGCTATGTGCCCGGGCAAGATCGCCCGGCCTTATACCGAAGCGCGCAGGTTTTGTTATGGCCGTCTTTGTATGAAGGCTTTGGCCTTCCGATTTTGGAAGCGATGGCGAGCGGCCTGCCGGTTATCACCAGCCGGGTGTCATCCCTTCCAGAGCTTACGGGAGGCGCGGCGATCCTTATTGATCCCTACAACAGCGTAGATTTGACAGAAGCCATCCGTGAGTTGGTGCAGTCGGCCCCGCTTCGCCAACAAATGATCCAAAAAGGTCTCCAAAAATCCCAAGACTATTCTTGGGAAAAGAGCGCTCTTCAAACGCGAAATCTCTTTGAAAAAATTATCTGAAACCCTGTGTACATCCTGGGCACAAACTCGGGATTTTTTGGTATAATAAGGAAGCTTCTTACTTCTCTTCTCCATGAACATCGGCATTGATGCTCGCATGAGTGGTCCAACGGTGGGGGGTGGCGGTCTGGGTCGGTATGTGGAGCAGTTGATTTGTGAATTGCCCAATGTCGACAGTGTGAACCGCTATGTTTTATTTGGAAAGGAAAAAGCGGCTGATATCCCTTGGTACACGCTCAAAGAACAGATCCTCTTGCCCGCAATCATCGACCGAGAGCACCTCGATCTGATCCACTTCCCACACTGGAACGTTCCGATCCTTCTCAAAACGCCATTTGTCGTCACCATCCACGATCTGATCTTGCTTGAGGAACCCAAAAGCGCGCGGGCAACAACCCGACACCCCATCGTCTACGCGCTCAAATACGCCGGGTTTAAGCGCGTGCTCGCTCACAGCGTCTCCGCATCAAAAAAAATCATTACGGTTTCCGAAGCGACCAAGCGAAGTATCCTCACACACTTCCCAAACGTTTCTGAAAAAAAAATCGTGGTGATCTACGAAGGGGTCTCTCCTTTACCACCCGTCGCCTCATCCGCTCCGCTTGTTCCAGACCCTTTTCTTCTGTGTGTTGGCAATGCCTATCCGCACAAAAACCTTGACGTCCTTCTGCGCGCATTCGATCAGCTCCATGTTCGTCAGCCCGAGATCCATCTCGTCTTTGCTGGAAGGGATGATGTGTTCTCTCGATCCCTCCAAAAACGCGCCCAACAATCTTTGGCCCAATCACACATCCACTTTATCTTCAGCCCAAACGACGAAGATTTAAGCGGTTTGTATCATCACGCCAAAGCTTACCTCTTCCCCTCGCGCATCGAAGGATTCGGCTTGCCGGCGCTTGAAGCCATGGCCGCGGGTGTTCCGGTGATTGCCTCGGCCATCCCCGCTTTGAAAGAAATTCTGGGCGACAGCGCTCTCTTCTTCCCCGTACACGATCCCTCTGCACTGGCTCTGACGATAGAACAACTCCTCAACGATCCTCAAAAACAACAAACCCTCGTCCAAAAAGGCTTCGAACGCATCAAACGATATTCCTGGACGGCCATGGCCCGCCAAACCGTTCAGGTCTACACCTCTTGTGACCGCACGTAAAAAACTCACCCCTTCAAAAATCCAAAAGAAAAAACCGACAAAAAAAAAGTCGGTGGTGTTGGCATCGGTGACAAAAAAACTGGAGGATGCCGCCTTATCTCGTACGCTCAAACGCCGACAAGCGGCACGAGACATGGGCGAACACGATATCGCCGTGCCAGAAATGTTGCGCACTTATGGATCGTCTGATCATTCCGGACCGGTGCGTGTGCGTCTAAACGCCCAACCGCTTTCTCCTTTTGTCCTCAACCTCAAACAAGAACTTCCGTCGCCGGAGGAAATCTTAGAAGATCGCACGCGCATTCGACTCAATCTCCTAGACGGCTCGCTCTTACGTGAAAATCCGCTTCGGCCAGTCGAAAAAAACGCCCTCGTCCTTAACCATAGCGACGTTCTTCCTCAACTTATCGAAGAGACTCGCAGGGGCAAAGCCGAACGTTTCATTTTGCATTCAACGCCGCGCCACACCCAGGCCATTTCCTTTGCTTCGTTCCATTCGTTCCCGGATCTTACACGTATTTCCATCGAATCATTCTTTCCCAAACAAACGCCAGAGGATATTTTTGCGTACTTTGATTTGCCCCAAGAGGATCACAGCGAAGAAGAGGAAGAAGAAAGCGAGCTGGTTGAACTCACGCAAGAAACCTTCACTCCAGCTCCAACGCGACCGTCCGTATTTGCGTTTTTCCAAAACGCGACTTTGCTTCGACCCATCGGTGCGTTCGTGCTCATCTCGTTTATTTTCGTCCTACCTCTGCACGCCATGAACCTGGTCTCTACTCTGCGCCAAGCAAAAACAGATGTGCAAAGCGCCTCTGAAGAAGCATTCGCATATCTTAAAACAGGCGCAAGCAAAACGGCTGGTCAGCAAGCGACGGACGCCGGACAAGCCTTTTCGCTTGCAAGTGATCGGTTCGCCAAAGCCCAGCAAGGCATCCAAGACTTAGGCGCCACCACCTCCCTTCTGCTCTCGGTTATTCCTGCCGCACAAAAAAACCTTTCCACAGGCAAAGCCCTCCTTAAGGCCGGAGAACATTTAAGCATCGCCGGTGGCCGCGTTGCCGAAGCGATGGATGCCCTTGCGCATGAGCCGTCCCCCACCCCTGTCTCGCGCATTCGCATTTTGCAATCTTATCTGCGCACCATCACGCCACATCTCACACAAGCCGTCGAAGCGATCGATACGGTTGATCCTTCTGTGATTCCAACGGATCAACAAGAGACCTTCATGGAGCTCAAAAATCGCCTCATTCCTCTTTCAAAAACCCTTGCGAATTTTGATGAATTGAGTGATCTGGCTATTACCATTTTGGGAGGAGATCAAACGAAGCGATATTTGCTTATCTTCCAAAATAACGCAGAGATGCGTGCAACCGGTGGATTCATGGGAAGCTACGCGGAAATAAAAGTTTCGAACGGTCAAATCGAAGAGCTGAATGTCCCCGGCGGAGGAACCTATGATCTGCAAGGGCAATTGCGCCACTTGCGCGCGGCTCCTGAACCTTTGCAACTGCTGAAAGCCAACTGGGAATTTCAAGATGCCAACTGGTTTCCAGACTTCCCTACCAGCGCGCGCCAGATGATTGAATTCTATACCGATGCTGGCGGTCCAAGCGTAGACGGGGTTATTGCAATCAACGCCACCGCCGTGGCTGATCTCATTGGACTGCTCGGCCCCGTGGAGATGAGCGACTACGGCCGTACGATCGATCAGGAAAACTTTTTGTTCGAAGCGCAAAAAATCGTCGAGCTCGAATACGATCGAACCGAAAATAAACCCAAACAATTCATCGGGGATCTCGCGACAAAACTCATTGAACGCACCGAACAAGGTGACCCGGAAATATTTTTGGGGGCGATCGACCAATTTTCCAAAGGGCTTCAGCAAAAAGATATTCAAATTTATTTCAGTAACGATACGTTACAACGCGCGGCGCTGGAGCGCGGTTGGAGCGGAGCCATAGCTTCGACTTCAGGTGATTATGTGATGGTGGTCGATACTAATTTGGGAGGCGGTAAAACAGATGCGGTGATCGAAGAACATGTGGACGTCCAGGTTCAGATCGCGACGGATGGCACGGTCATCGATACGGTCACCCTCAAACGAACGCATCATGGCATCCCCGGCCTCGTGTTCACCGGCGTCAACAATGTGGATTATCTGCGCGTCTATGTTCCCAAAGGAAGCGAGCTGATCTCTTCAAGCGGGTTTAGTATTCCCGACGGTTCTTTATTTGAAACACCCGAGTCTGACTGGATGATGGATGCGGATCTGCAATTTGCGCAAGCGACCAAAAGCCGAGATGAAAAAACCGGAACGGATATTTATGAAGAACAAGGCAAAACCGTTTTTGGCAACTGGATTCAAACACCTCCGGGAGCGACGACGACAGCAACCTTCATCTATCGTCTTCCTTTCAAAATCTTTGATGCGGATGGACGCCTCCGAGAACGACTGCGTTCACTCATGCGTGTCGGGCAGGCCAAACCGTACTCATTGCTCGTCCAAAAACAATCTGGCATTCTTGATCGAACGACAACGGTTTCCGTATCGCTCCCAGAAACACTCAAAAATATCTGGAGCTCAACCGGAGACACCCGGGCCACGCTCCAAAACACCACCGATGAATTTTTCGCCATGCTGATCGAACCTCCTCTATGATCCCCCGCCGAAAAAAACGCCGATCTTCTCGACAAATCAAACAAGAACTCCGAGCGATTTATTCCGGCCGTGATGGCAAACTCCCGGACTTCACCAGACTTTCCCAGCGCAAACGGTCACCTCTGACCGCGTTTTTGATCAAAACCATCGGAATCTTGTTTGTGCTCTCGCTTCTGGCTTGGGGAGGATTTTTCTTGTTCACCCGAGGCCTTTTTGAAAACGGAGAATCACTTAAGGCTTCCATTGAACTTAGTGAGCCTGTGCGCGCCGGTGAGGAAACGGTGTTTACAATCCGGTATGAAAACACCGGCGACGTCCCAATCGCTTCACTGAACCTCAAGTTAAACCTGCCAAACAGTTTCCATCTTACGAGTGCGATCCCAGAACCTGCCGCTGAACTTCAATGGTCGCTCGGAGCCCTAACCGCACGTTCGGACGGCGCCATCAACGTCAAAGGCATCTTCCTTTCGCCTGTTCCAAGCACCCAACGCATCCAAGCCTTATTCAGCTACAAGCCGGCAAACTTCAACTCGGAATTCCAAACGATCGAAAGCCAAAGTGTTGATCTCAAAGAGTCTAGCGTTCATCTCACCATGACAGGCCCAGAAAAAGCCCTCGCGGGAGATCCGGTTGAATACACCCTTAATCTAGAACAAACAGGAAAAGATCCGGTTTTCAATTTGCGTGTCGTGCCCGTATTCCCTGCGGACTTCGTGATTGATTCTTCTGTCCCTCCTATCAAGCCCGATGACCCTTCTTGGGACATCGTCTCGCTTGAACCCGGAAAAATCACTGACATTGTGATTAAAGGAGCGTTCACGTCAACCGCAAACGGGGAACTGCCCATGCAGACCAAAGTCAGTTTTATGGACGAAGAAACGTTTAACGAACAGGCCAGTGCAAACGTCCAAACCGACGTCCTTGGGGGTGCGGTGAGCTTCCATTTAATTTTGGATGGATCGGATAAAGATCAAAATGTGTCTGCAGGAAAAACTCTGCGCGGATCCATTGATTTCAAAAACCCGGGCACCGACCCTGTGGAAGATGTTCAATTCACTCTTAAACTGTCGTCGCAAGGAAAACTTCCTGTGGACTGGGCCCATGCGGATCTCTCCGACGCTTCGCGTTCTGACGGAACCCTGCATTGGGACAAAACCAAACACAAAGAATTAGCGAGGCTTGATCCGGGCGTGGAAGGAGTGATTGATTTCACTCTGCCCCTGATTGTGGGAGGTGCCGACGCGATGGATGCCGCGCTCTCCATGGCGGTTGGAAAAATCGGAACGCTTTCAGGCACCCATACGATTGATGCAACGCCTGTCCACTTGTCCATGAATTCAGACGCTTCGTTGTCAGTGCAAGCCCGCTACTTCGCCGACGATGGAACGCCTGTCGGCGGCGGCGACTTGCCGCCAAAAGTCGGATCAACCACAAGTTATCGTATGCTGTTTGATCTATCCAACGCGCTCCACGATCTGGGAAATATCGATGTCACAACGACCTTGCCCCAAGATGTCACGTGGAAAGAATCTTCTGGAAAAGATATTGGGGTATTATCCTACAACCCGACAACTCGGCAGGTGCGCTGGGAAGTCTCAAAGCTTCCACGCGACATTCGTGCGGCGCAAGCATGGTTTAATGTTTCCATCACGCCCAAAAAAGGAGACGTTGGAAAGTTCGTGAAGCTTGCAAATCAAACGCTTTTCCATGCCTTGGATCTTTCGACAAAAGCGGAGCTTAATGCAACAGTGCCTCTGGTAACCACGGAGCTTGCGCAAGATGAATTCGCCCAAGGTAAGGGGGCGGTAAAGCCTTAACCTTTAGGAAAAATGATCCCAAACGTTGGCGACAATTGCTTATCAACCGTAATGCCTAACTCCGCTAACGGACGACTTTGTGATCCGACAAAGGTGAGATCCCCCTCTCTGACAGCCGCAACCTCCTGCCCGGACCAATACGCACTTGCAAAACCGCGATCAGATTCGTAAACACGCATGGAAACCCCGCCCACCTCGTTTTGCTCAAACGGCAAGGCCAAAATGGCACCCTTTTCTTTATCTGCCGCGGCCCTTTTTTCTGTGTCTGTCGCGGTTTCAAGCCACTTCAGGGCATCGTGAAATTGTTTAAACTTCGCGGTAGGCGGCAAATCCGCCGCCGCATTTTCATCCATAGACACAGATGAAAGCACGAGCCAATGCTCGCGCTCGTCTTCTTTGAGCGACCCAGGACCGAGCTGATGCGCGCGCATGACCGGCTCACTGATACTTCCAAAACGCGCAAGCTCAAGGGAAGCCGGATCCGAACCGCGCGAAACAATCCGATTGGCAAACAGCGCTTCATCCCCCTTGAGCCCAAGCGCTACCGAAGCCAGATTGGCCGACTCGTTGCTGATATGACCAGCTCTTCTCGCTTCCTCAATACTTTTTATCAATTCACCGACCGCACGCTCACGCTCTTAATTCTTTGCGGCCTCTTCAGAAGCCATACGAGCCGCGTCAGGTGTCATTCCTGTTTGTTCGGACATACGCTAAAAATGATAAGAGATTAAATATTTTTTAGGAATGGTGCCCCCACGTGGAATCGAACCACAATCTCGAGCTCCGGAAGCTCACGCTCTATCCATTAAACTACAGGGGCTTATGCCACGCGACGCAAACGACGAGCAAGCCCGTACAACGTATACCAAAGCGGCTTTTTCACCAAGTCATAAGTGCCTGGATAACAAAGCTCGCGCCCTGGGAATGAACGTTTGAATCGACTGATGCCCGCCCAAGGGTGATGAGACCCGTTTGCTGGCGCAACCCCCCACCAATCATACACTTGCAACCCGCGCGCACAGGCATCCTTCAGAGATTCCCAGTGCAAAAGATGTGGGGCCATGAGCGAACGATGCGCATAAGAAGAAGCGCCATGCAGATAAGTCCTCACGTCTGCAAAATCAACCAAGATGTTGGCCGCGACCGGCTTGCCTTCCAAAGAAGCAACTGCGAGATGCGCCCTGCACGTTTCACTCTTCAGAGTCTGAAGCAATAGCGCATAGTGCGTTTTTGTATGCAGTCGAAACTTGCCGCGACCGGACGTCTGTTCAAAAAGCGGCCAGACCGCATCAAACGCGTGGGCATCAAACGAAACCGAAACCCCATGGCGCTCTGCAGTGCGAATGTTGTAACGCGTTTTGGAATGCATTGCGAAAAAAAGCTCTTCGGATGAAGTGAGATCCGTCACCCAAGTGTGTGCAGGCTGAAGATCAATCGTTTTGTGCAAATGGATTTTCTCTTCTGGCGCAACAGGAAGATCTGCGCGCAAAAAAATCACTAGTCCAAGCGCATCGGAGAGACCCCTAAAAGCCTCATCGTATGATCCCGTCACAATCGGTCCGCGCGGACAATAGGCATAAGAACCAAAAACAGGGAACGTTTTCATTATCACGCTGGCAATTCCCTTCTGGCCTTCTGTCCGCACCCATCTGTGCGCCCCCTGAATTTCTCCCCACTCCCACGATTGCAAAAACCGACCCGAAAGCGGGCTGTGCTGTGCCACAAAAGCATCCCATGTCTGCGGCGTAAACTCATGATCCAACCGTTGCCACATACGATTCACCTCCCCAAAACTTTAAGCGCTGACCGGATCCTTTCTTCCGTTGTTTGTTCGGGAAGTCCAATGAGAACCTGTTCGGCTTGACGTTTGGTGTAGCCGAGCCCCACAAGCGCATCAACCGCATCAGGATCACAAGCCGGAACCTCCGGCTCCTGGGCAAGCGCGCCTTTGAGTTCCAAAATGATTTTTTGCGCAGTCTTTTTTCCAATGCCGGGAACGTTTGTCAAAAAAGAAATGTCCGAAGCCATGACACGCTCTTTAACGCGATCAACTGGTGCGGCAAACACGATCTTCTGCGCGCTCTTGGGACCGACCCCAGAAACGCTCGTCAGCTTCCAAAACAGCTCAAGCGCTTCCACGGACAAAAACCCAAACAGCTCGCGCGAATCCTCGCGCACCACTTCATGCGTATACAAAAACACCTCACCGGCAAGCGCATGCGCTTGATCTTCCGGCACGATTACGCGATAGCCGACTCCGGCGTTTTCGATAATCACGAACCCGACCCCGTGATACGTGACGACTCCTTTAAGGGATACAATCATACGTATGACTACTCTCCTTTCTCAAACACCTTTTGATAATACTCCCCCGCTCGGCGCGAAATCTCCTCATTCACTTTTTTGCCAAACACCGGCATCGGCCGCTCGCCCACGATTGCCCCCTGCACCTCGCGAAGCGTACGGCCAAACTCTGGCCCCGGCTCCATGCCAAGCAGTTCCATCAGCGATAACCCATCAAGCCCGACTTGTTGAAACACGCGCAGACGTCGACGCTGTTCGCTCTGTTCTCGCAGATGCTCCCGCTGTGCGCGACGTGCAGGATCCACCTCGTGCTCGGCGCGCAGAGCGTTTGCTAACATCTCGACCTCATGCCAATAGCCGTGGTCGGATAGTCGTTTAGAACCGCACACAAAATCCAGAAATAGAGCCCCCTTCAAAAACGCCATGAACGCATCAAGATCATACCCGCGCACCCGGGCCAAATGGAAGAAGGGGCTCATGTCGCTTGTGCGCATCTCATTGAATCGCTTAAACGCCAGATGTTGCGTCACCACATCTTCCAGCATAGCGGTATGGATATCCGTGAGCTCATGCGCGCGCGCAAAACGTTCGAGCAATTGAGAATAAACGGGCGTGTGCAGAATACGATCGTGATGAGGATACTTCACGTCAATCTCGTAGGTAAGATAAAACAGCGACTGAACCTCCCGAGCCGACTCGTTGGGATGCTGTGCTTCAAACCCTCGGTAAAGCTCCAAATAGCGTTCACGCAGTTCTGCTCGCGTCTGTAAATCCACATCAGGCTCATAGCTCAATGGAGCGTTAAATCCAAGTTCAGCACCGCGCGAACCTTCCGGCGACTTGAACACCAGCGTGTTCCATTTGGCGCTATCATGCACAAGGGCAAACGCCTCAAACCACGACACGTGCTCGCGCAGGAGTTCCTCTAACGTCTCAATCTCCCCCGCATACTCTTTGAGCCGAGCCAATTCTTCAATATCCAGAAGACGCAGCTTCCCTTCCGCGATCGCATACAGGCTCATGAGAATAAGACGCAAGTGATCGCGCACGAATGGCCCTTCGGCGTGATAACGGATATCTTGGGGCGCTCGCAGACTTTCGGCGATCAAGGGCTCGGCTGTTGCCGCGCCCGAAAGCTTGGCCTCGGCGCGCTCAAAAAGCGCGGGGTCTGCTTCGATCCGCGACATATGTGCATCAAAAAATTCTGACTCTTGGATCATAGGATTTATCTATTGTACCACTTTTCGATCGCCTCTTTCGCACGGGCCGCGACAACCTCGGTCGGCTCGGAACCATCCAAAACGACTTTGGCAAAGCGTCTCATAGGTTCGACATATCGTCGCTGACCTTCGCACACCACATGGGTATAATACGCTTCGTCAAAGGTGCTCCCTTGGCGGTCGGCCCGACGAGATTTAATGAGCGCCTCTGGTGCTTCAATCCACAAACGCAAGTCTATCAAATCGCGAATGCGCGGCTCGTTGTATAAAAAAAGTCCTTCGATGAGAAGGACGGGGACTGGGGAAAAAAGTTCCGTGCCAACAGGGCGCTCTTGCGCGCGATCATAAACCGGCATGGTGATGGTCTCACCACGCTTGAGAGCACAAAGGTCTTTGTACAGTCGTTCAAGATCGAGACTTTCCGGAACATCGTAATTGGCACGCCCGTCTGGAGTTTTCGGACAGGCCTCAAAAGATTTGTAATAGGCATCCATGCGAAAACGCTTAGCAACGCCTTCTTTCTCGATCGCATCAGCAAGAGTGGATTTTCCCGAACCCGACGGACCAACCAAACCGATAAAAAATGAAATCATATGAGAACACTTTGCACCTCTTTGAGCCATACCTTGGGCTTTCCTTTTTCGTTGCGATACCCCCAGTTGCGATCCAGTCCAAACGTGAACCCACCGAAACGTCCAAATAACTCCATCGCGTGATCTGACTCCTGCACGTAAATAAGCCCGCGCGCGCGCTCGATCACAATCAGCGCCGTGGGCTTGCCGATCTGTAAAGCCACGATGCGCGACAATCGCGGACGTAGTTGCACATCGGCGCGCGACTCGATCACCAGATACCCTTTCCATTTTTTACGCCGCTTCCACGCTTGTTGCGCCACACGCTGTTTGCGCGCTTCGGTCGCCGGATTGCGCACCGAGCCAAGCAGACTATCTTGATAAGCAAGAACGTCAGAGATTTCTTTTTTGGAAAATCCTTCATCTTGCAAGCCCCACACATATCCCCGATCCATAATGCCAACAGCTTTTACGAGGTGCGGATCAAAACCCAACTTTTTGAGCCGCGCGGGAGTGAGCTTAAACAAACGCACAAATTGTTCGAGCGAGGAGGGGAGCATGCGACCTCTGGCATCATGCGCGCGATCAAGACCGGTGTAGTGGTGGTGATCAATCACGACCACTTCAAATCCCAACTGTTTGAGATGCGCCTCGGTTTTTGGACCGGGCATCTCGACGATGACCACGCGCGTGTAACCGCCTTTTTTGATCAACGGAACGTAATCACGACCTTTATCAATCGAAGCCCCATGGGTCTGTTTGGAGGCGATCATGGGCAATTCCATTTTATCCGCAATCTGGCTAATCAAAATCGCTTCGGCATCATTAGGAGGCACAATCAGAACCGTCTTTTTCACATCCATACTTCCACAATATATCACAACACCGAGCAGGGCTCGGTGTTTAATTTAGAAAGCAATGGTGACCCGATGTTCGCCCAAAGTAAACGTCTCGGTGTGAAGGCCGGTGCCTGTCGTCGCGAGCGAACGGGCAAGAGTGCTCTGCAGTAAAGTCTGCTCATGATCTTTCATCGCCGACATGATCTCTTCTGGCCCTGTCACAATGAGTTCAATACGATCCTCGATGGTCAATCCGGCTTGTTTGCGTAGCGCATTGGTGCGCCGCACAATCTCGCGCACATATCCTTCGCGCACGAGTTCAGGGGTCAATGCCAGATCAAGTTCAACCGCCATCTCGCCTTCCCTCAGCTCAATCGTCTTCACATTGACCTCATCTTTAATCACTTCCAAATATTCGGCCGAGAGAGTTCCTGACGGCATCATCGCTTTGAGCGTAGTAAGCGGTTGGCGCACGGGGATACCAGCGCTCGCGCGGCGCTCCAAAGTCAGCGACACCACCTCGCGCGTACGCGCCATCTGATTCAAAACAGTTTCATTCATTGCCGCAGGATCAGCCGCGGGCCACTCTTCCAAATGCACCGACTCTTTGTGTCCCCCCACAGCTTCATACACCCGTTCAGCGAAAAATGGAGCGAATGGAGCCATCAGTTTGGAAAGCGTGAGCAAACATTCCCGAAGTGTTTCGATCGCCGCCTGTTTGTCCGTCTCATCCGTTCCTTTAAACCGTTCGCGCGAACGTCGGACATACCAAGTCGAAAGATCGGTGATGAAAGCGCTCAGCTCGCGCACGGTTTCGGTGATCACATACGCCTCAAGCCGCTTCGTCGTCTGTTCAATGAGCTTGTGTAGTCGCGCGAGAATCCAACGATCAAGCACATGAACCTTTTCTCTCTTCTCTGCCTTCTCTCCCCACTCCCCCGGAAATATCTTGTAAAACTCCACCACGTTCCAGAGAATCCCAAAATTCTGTCTCACCATCTCTGTGAGCACTTTTTCATCAAACCGTTTGCTCTCGCCCGGTTGATTGATCGCATACATATACCATCGGATCGCATCTGCGCCATACGTCTTCATCGCCTCCATCGGCAAAACGATATTGCCAAGCGACTTGCTCATTTTTTTCCCTTGCGCATCAAGGACATGGCCAAGACAAATCACGTTTTTGAATGAATGCTCGCGCCCGAGCAGAGTGGATACGGCAAGCAAAGTATAAAACCACCCGCGCGTCTGATCAATCGCTTCTGAAATATAGTCCGCCGGATACGCTTCGCCGGAATCGACAAGCTTTTTGTTTTCAAACGGATAATGCCACTGTGCAAACGGCATCGAACCCGAATCGAACCACACGTCACACACGTCCGCAACGCGCTTGGCCTGCCCGCCACACTTCTCACACGCAAGCACGATCTCATCGACATAAGGACGGTGAGGGTCAAATGAACTCCCATCGTTCCCCAAGTTGAGTTCTTCAAAACTCCCCACACACATCTGATGCTGACACTTCGTACACTCCCAAATCGGCAATGGGGTCCCCCAATACCGCTCGCGCGAGAATGCCCAATCCTTCACCTCGCGGAGCCACTCGCCAAACCGCCCATCCTTAATATGTTCTGGCTCCCAGTGAATCTGTTCATTTTGCTTGAGCATCTCGTCTCGCAGGCGACTCATGGCGATGTACCAAGAATCTTTGGCGTAATAAATGACCTTGGTCTTACAACGCCAGCAGTGCGGATAAGAGTGTTCGTATTTTTCTTTAGAAAACAACAGGCCACGATGAGCTAAATCTTTGATGAGGTCGATCGCCACTTGTTCATCCGTCACAAAACGGCCCGAAAGAAAATCCATCCCATCAATAAACGTTCCGTCGAGTTTAACAAGATGATGTTTGGGCAAGCCGATTTTCTGTCCCAGCTCAAAGTCGTCTTGTCCATACATGACAGCGGTGTGCACGATTCCGGTTCCATCTTGTGTGGTCACAAAATCGGCTGGAACAACGGTAAACATTTTTTCATTCTGAATGACCTCTCTGTTGTCATCTTGGGCGCCAGCGAAAGACCCAGAATTCAGGATGACGGAATGGAGGTATGGATACAGCGGCTCGTACTTTTTTCCAACCAACGTCTCGCCTTTTACCTCTTCAACCACTTCATATTCTCCCTTCACTTCATTTAGACGATCTTTGGCGAACCATAAAAATTCTTCTCCCAATTTTACTTTGACATAAACAATGTTCGCCCCTACCGCGAGCGCCACATTCCCCGGCAGGGTCCATGGCGTCGTCGTCCACGCCAAAATGTATTCGTTCTGTGTTCCAACAACCTTAAACTTCGCCGTCACAGACAGATCCTTCACCTCTTGATACCCTTGTGAGAGTTCGTGAGACGACAGTGAAGTTCCACAACGCGGACAGTGCGGCGTCACGCGGTAATCTTTGTACAGCATTCCGCGATCCCAAACTTGTTTGATAATCCACCACAACGATTCCACATACGCCGGATCGTAGGTCACGTACGCCTGCTCCAAATCCACCCAAAATCCGAGGCGCTCGGTAAACTCCTCCCACTCCTTTTTATATTTCCACACGCTCTGCTTGCACAGCTCATTAAATTTCGCGATGCCATATTCTTCAATCTGCGCCTTGCTCGTAAATCCAAGTTGTTTCTCGACTTCAATTTCAACCGGCAGACCATGAGTATCCCAGCCGGCTTTTCTGACAACACGATACCCCTGCATGGTGCGAAAACGCGGAATACAATCTTTAAATGCCCGGCTCTCGGCATGATGAATGCCCGGACGGCCATTGGCCGTGGGCGGCCCTTCGAAAAATACAAACGGACCCTTGGGGGCATCTTTCTCGATTGATTTTCGAAAAATACCGCGTTCTTTCCACTGACGAAGCATCTCTTCTTCCTGTTTTGAAAAATCCATACGCCCTCGAGTATGCCAATATGAGCGCGAAAAATCAACTCATAACCCCTTCATGAAGAACCCTTTCAAAATTCTCTGCTATGGTAGAATAGGGATGTTATGAAAAAAACGACGATTTACATTGGAGCCGACCATGCCGGTTGGGAACTCAAGGAAAGCCTTGAGGCCTCTCTTAAAAGAGAAGGGCATAAAGTTGTGGATATGGGCAACCAAAATCTGGTCGAGGACGATGACTATCCGGATTTCGGTTATGCGGTCGCTAAACGTGTCGTCACCGACGAAGGCTCACACGGCATTGTGATCTGCGGCAACGCGCAGGGGATCTGCATCGTGGCCAACAAGGTGAAAGGGGCGCGAGCGGCGACCGGATTTAATAAGGATGTCGCCAAGACTTCGCGCGAGGACGACAACGCCAACATCCTGTGTCTGCCCGGCCGCCACATGGATAATAAAACCGCCCAACAGGTTGTTCAAACTTGGCTCGCAACGGAGTTTTCCGGCGCGGACCGTCATATGCGACGATTGAAAAAAGTTGAGCAGATTGAAAATGAAGAATTTGGTCTATGAGCGAAATTGTCCCGTCCCTCCTCGTCGCATCGAAAAAAGATTTTGAACAGAATCTGCGCGCGGTTGAAAACGACTGTGCGCTCATCCAAGTGGATGTGCTCGATGGCAGTCTCTTCCCTCACACGAGCTGGTACGATCCTCGTGCGATCGGTGCGATCGAAACGCGCGTCGCTATGGAGGCGCACCTGATGGTCGAAAATCCGATCCCGATCGTCGAAGCGTTCAAGGAGCACGTTCCAACATTTACGCGCGCGATTGTTTCGGCCGAAATGCACCGTCCGCTCGGAGCGGTGGTTGGTCATATCAAAGATATTTTGGGGCTCGAAATCGGCGTTGCAATCAATCCAGAAACTCCGCTCCATGAAATCGAGGAAGTTCTTCATCTGATCGACCAGCTGACGCTCATGAGTGTGCACCCGGGCACCCAAGGCCAAGCTTTTGGTGATGCACTTCACCTCGATAATCCGGAGGCGATCTTTGAAAAAATCGCCCAAGCCCGCAACCATCGCCCGGATTTGACGATAGAAATTGATGGAGGAGTCACACAAGAATTGATCACCCCTCTGATAAAAGCCGGAGTCAAAAGAATCTGCGTCGGATCACTGCTCTTCCGATCCCCAAATCCAAGTGATAAACTCAAAGAACTAAACGATTGTCTATGAAAAAAACTCTCTCTATCGGCCTGGCCGCATTCGTGTTTGCCCTGTCGACATTCCCGGCAATTGCCGCCTCAACCATTCCCGCTTCAGCGCTCCATTCCGGCGACCTGATTCGTGGGACATCCCTCTCGGGAGTCTACTTCTATGGCGAAGATGGTTTACGTTACGTCTTTCCTAATGACAAAACATATTTTACCTGGTACAGCAATTTCAACAGTGTGAAATGGCTTTCGGACGCAGACCTGGCCACTATTCAGATCGGTGGAAATGTCACTTATAAGCCGGGAGTGAAGATGGTCAAGATCAACTCCGACCCAAAAGTATACGCGGTTGGCTCGGGCGGAACCATCCGCGCGGTTGCATCAGAAGCGGTTGCTAAATCGCTTTACGGAGCCACATGGAACAAACAGATTGATGATGTTCCAGACGGATTTTTCTCCAACTACAAAATGGGTTCGCTCATTGAACTGGCCTCCCAGTATTCTGTTTCAGCGGAAAAAGCGGACGCGACAAACATCAATGCCGACAAAAATCTCAAAACTCCAACGGTCATCTCAATCGGGGCAACGGCCTACTCCCCTTCAACGACAACTATTGAATCCGGCACAGCCGTTCGCTTCGTTAACACCAGTTCAACCAGCCAATCCGCTTCGGAATTCGATAGTATCTGGGGAACCGGCACGCTCAAACCTGGCGAACACTTCACGCGATACTTCAAGCAAAAAGGAACATGGACCTTCTACTCAAAATTCGTCCCACAGATCACCATGACCGGCGCGATCATCGTAAAATAGCCTTTACAACTTTTAGTCTACTCGTTTCAGCCTTCGACAGGCTCAGGCAATAAGAGTACGTCTTTATCCCCCGAGCCGCGTTTATCCCCCGAGCTTGTCGAGGGGGTATGAACTGCGTCGTGTCGCGAGCTAGCCCTCGACAGGCTCGGGCAATAAAGTCGCATCGCGAATGGATACGCATTACAGCCAGTGGGGGCCTGGCTGGCCAGCATGCACGACAGGACCCGCTCTTACCTCATCACCATCCATAAGACGGACTTGTGACCATGTCG
>JACRJU010000010.1 GCA_016219925.1 Candidatus Uhrbacteria bacterium | reverse complement strand
CCTCTCGGAGCCGACGAAACAAGCTAACGCATTAAGCATTCCGCCTGGGGAGTACGGTCGCAAGACTAAAACTCAAAGGAATAGACGGGGACCCGCACAAGCGGTGGAGCGTGCGGTTTAATTCGATGATAAGCGAGGAACCTTACCTGGGCTTAAATCACAGTTGCTAACCCTCCGAAAGGAGGGCTCCTTCGAGGGTACTGTGAAGGTGCTGCATGGTTGTCGTCAGCTCGTGGTGTGAACTGTTCCCTTAAGTGGGGTAACGAGCGCAACCCTTATCCTGCGTTACAAGTGTCACAGGAGACTGCCCTCGCAAGAGGGAGGAAGGTGAGGATGACGTCAAATCAGCATGGCCCTTACGTCCAGGGCGACACGCGCGCTACAATGGCCGGTACAATGGGCAGCCAAGTCGCAAGACGGAGCCAATCCCACAAAGCCGGTCCCAGTTCAGATTGAGGTCTGCAACTCGACCTCATGAAGCCGGAATCGCTAGTAACGGCCGATCAGCCACGCGGCCGTGAATACGTTCTCGGGTCTTGTACTCACCGCCCGTCACATCAAGGGAGTTGGTAATACCCGAACGTCGCCGTAGGGCGACGGAAGGTAGGACTGATAACAAGGATGAAGTCGTAACAAGGCACCCGTAGCGGAAGCTGTGGGTGGATCACCTCCTTTTAGGGATATCAATCCGGCTTTGCCGGATCATGATCCTAGGTCGAGATCAAAAACGGTTTGATCGGACAATATGAACTAACGTTGCAATCACAAAGTAGAGAAAACAAAAGAACGCCTTGTGGCGTTTTTTTTGTGATCCAGTCGTAATAGTTGTGGTGCCGAGGGCCAGGATTGAACTGGCGACACAAGGATTTTCAGTCCTCTGCTCTACCACTGAGCTACCTCGGCCTGGTGGGCGTGGGAGGACTCGAACCTCCGACCTCAACATTATCAGTGTTGCGCTCTAACCACCTGAGCTACACGCCCGAATTTTTTGCTACAAACAGGCCTAAAATACGGGAATAGTTTACCGAACATCCCCTCAAGGGTCAAGCCCTTAAAAAGACTCCGAAACGCTTGTCACCACAACAGGAGAAACAGAAAAATCAAGATGAATCTGCCGAGTTAAGCTGTTTGAAGTGAGCGAAAGATTCGCGGAACGCGTACTCGGTTGTGGAGATGATAACGCAAGATCACACGTCGCCGTCCCACTCTCAATCGTTGTGGCTGAAAAATTTGGATCCGCTTGAAGTTGAATAAGCAGTTCGTCTTCGCATCCCATCAACTGAGCCAGCCCTTGTTGCGATTCGATGGATCGTTGAATCTGATAAAACTCCCCGATGCTCGTGCGCGAGAGGGCCGACAAAAAAGCCAAGGCCGCAAGGCCAATAACCAAAACCGTATAAAGCATCACCGCTCCGTCTTGATTTTGTCGCAAGGTCATAAAGTGAGAACTATAGTTCTGTTGTTTGTGGTTGCAGATGAATCGTCTGCGAACCCGTAAAGGCCTCGTTGCGACTTTGGCCACCTTGAGGATTCAACATTTGGAACGTCATTTGAACGCGTACACCCGTCAAAATTCCTGTTGAATCACGAACAGCCGAAAGGCGCCAGGCGGCAACATCCATGTCCGCATCCGTCACCCACTCCGGTGAAGAACCCGCACGGGTAAACCGCAAGCGATGGATATTTTGCGCTCCTCCTGGAAAATCAATCGATACCGTCGGGCGATCGATGGTCACCGTGACTCCATTAAGATCCACGTAAACCAACGTCCCATCATCAGAATCCAAAAGAGAAGTACTGATTGATACAGATGGTGATTCGGTCAGCTCACGTTCCAGCTCGACGGATACAAGTTGTGCTCGCTCCATCAGTCTTCCCCTAAGATCAAGCTTATCTGTTTTTTGGATAAGCCCGAGCGTTACCGAAATCATCATCGGCAAAACAAGCGCCAGGATGGCGATATAAATCACGGTCTCAAGAAGACTGAATCCTTTGGATATCATAAAGCCGGCGTGAATAGCCCTGAATCGGTTGAGGAGCCATCTTCACATTGCAAAACAATCTCGACTTGCGTCCCACTCATTGAACTGTCAAATTGAATTTTGTGCATCTCAAGCGTTTCGCCTTCGTCGATGTCAAGATTCTGACCGTCGAGCAGAGTCCCGCTCACCTGGGTCCCGCTCGGGGTTCCCGGACCGGATGAGGACCAAAATTTATCAGAACCGATAAAAACTTGCGATACTTTGGCTCCATTTGTCCACGTCAACGTTGCTTTTTCTAAATGAAACTCTTGGTCTGACGAGTTTGTGATATAAACCTCACGCAACTGTTTCCCCCCATACCATGTCGCTTGCGACACATTCCAATCAATACGCGAACAATCTCCCCCAACGAAACAATTTCCCACAGGAGCCTGCCAGTTCGTGCGCAACCGTTGAAGTGTGACTTGATGGGTACGTCCTTTGGCATCCGTCCAATCAACCTGACTTTGAACTTGATAACTGTCCGGATCAACATTCCCTCCGCTTCCGACGATTGCACAGGCTCCATCGCGCAGGACCTGGTTCACCTGAATCGTCCGAGTCAACTCGCCACTAAGCGATTCCGGTCCCGTTCCAGAAATGGTCCATTGGCCTGCGCTGAACTGAACAGAACCATTTTGCGTAGGAGAAAGATCTGAAAACGCGATAGACTCCACAGCGCCGAGACCTTCTTGGGCGGCCCAAAGAGCCCGTTGGGCTCGTAGCGCTTCCGCGCTGGAAGTTTGCCCCGTGAAGAACAGTCCAAAGGCGGCCGTAAAAATGAGCCCCGCAAGGCCAATCGCGAGCAATGCCTCCAAAAGGGTATAGCCGCGTGAAGTCATAAAATTAAAACTCTCGTGTGATAAAACCCTCGGGAGTCACAAGAATTGTCTGATCCACCCCAAAGATATTCAGGGTGATAGTTCCATATTGAGATGTCGCGCCTGTAAAAGCCGTAAACACAACTTCATGATCATTTCCAGTCGAAACACCCGCTCCACTAAGAACCGCGGAATCGAAGTGAGAAGAAGTTGTGTAGGGGTATGTTTCATCAAAAGCCCTGTCGCGCATGGCATAGGAAGTGCCACGAAACACGACGAGTTCATCGGCTACGCGTGTGGCTTCATTATACGGCAAATAGACTCCCCAGCTCTGCGCCCCATCTCCCGAACGAGCTTTGAGAGTGGCGTTGGTTAAGACGTCGACGAGTTGAACATCCGCTCTGCCAATATTCAACTTCTTTGAGAAAGAAAAAGCTGATGTGGCCGCCACCGTGATGAGCAAAGAAAAAATTCCGACAACCATCACGAGTTCGAGCAAAGTGAATCCTCGTCGGTGATTCCACATACATTTAAAAAGACCCCAGCACTTGATAGATCGGCGTCATAATAGAAAGAGCGATGCCCCCAACGAACACGCCGATCAAAATCAAAAGAAACGGCTCGATCAGATCTGAAAGATTTTTTGTGACCTCCGATACCTCCTGCTCGTAAAAATCCGCCAAGTACATAAGCATCTCATCAAGTGATCCAGCCTGCTCCCCCACAAAAATCACCCGCGAAGCCATGGGCGGAACGAGGTGCGGATGTTTCTTGAAGACGCTTGAGACTTCACCTCCGAGCTCAATCGCGGTTTTTAGCTCATCAAAAAGTCGTTGGTAATGAATGTTGTTAACGGTGGAGCGCGTGATATTGATGGCTTCATCGATCGGAATGCCGCTGTGGAGCATGGTTCCAAGAGAACGCGTCATGCGAGCGAGATTAACCTTCTTTACGATCCCACCAAAAATTGGCATAAGCAGAGCGAAACGATGAAATGCCGGGCGAAACCAGGCGATTTTGCGAGCGACCAGAACAGCGATGATAAACCCAAAAACGCTTATCGCCGTGACGGTTCCATGATGAGTCACAAATTGAGCGATCGCGATGAGGATGCGTGTGGTGAGAGGAAGCTCCACTTTCAATGATTCAAAAAGACCGATGACATTAGGCAGGACAAAAATAAAAATACCCGCCGCGATAAGCAAGGCCACGGTGATAATGACAATAGGGTAAACCATTGCTCCACGAATTTTCCCGTTGAGTTCATATTCTTCCTGCATCTGCACAACGAGTTGTTTGAGGTTCTCTTGCAAGTTGCCTGAAGCTTCCCCAGAAGCGACCAGATTAATAAACAGCGGGCTGAAAACATAGGGAAAATCCGCCAAGCCTGCGGCAAGGGTATCCCCTTGTTTGAGGTGAACCGAAAGCCCTTCCAAAATGCGCGCGAGTGAACGTTTTGATTGTTCTTTTAAGACGTTAATCGCCTCATCAATGGGCAGTCCAGCGCCAAGCAAAACAGCCAGGTATTTTGCAAATACAAGGCGCTCTTTTGCCGAGAGCTGAATGTTCAACCTCTGCCAGAACTGATGGAGCCTTTGAAAAGCCATAAAATTAGTCCTGCATGACACGAACGAATTCACTGATAGTGGTCTCGTTGGAGAGCACTTTCTGGATAGCGTTGTCGACAAGAGAAGTCATTCCTTGCTCAAGCGCCAAGGTGTGAATGGACTCACTACTGGCTCGTTGCAAAACGAGCCGTTGGATCTCCTCCGTCACTTCAAGCACTTCATAAATACCAATACGACCCAGATAGCCTGTCCCGTTACAGTGCTTGCATCCCGTAACATCAATCAGGTCGAGAAGTTTTTTCTTTCCGAAAAGCAAATCTAACGTCTGTAAATCAATACTTTCTGAAAGTTCTTCTCGTTTGAAACTCTTTTTAATTTGGCAGGCATCACAGGCTCGGCGTAACAAGCGTTGGGATACAGAAACGACTAAGGTGGAGGCCAACAAGAATGGTTCAACCCCCATGTCAATGAGACGTGGGATGGTGGTCGCAGCATTGTTGGTGTGCAGAGTGGAAAGGAGTTTGTGGCCAGTTAAAGCCGCGTTCACGGCAATCTGCGCCGTCTCTTCATCTCGAATCTCTCCCACCATAATGATGTCCGGATCTTGCCGAAGCAAAGATCGAAGTCCGTTGGCAAAAGTCAATTTAGCGACCCGATCTACTTGAGATTGATTGACCCCGGGGATGTAAAACTCAACGGGATCTTCGATGGTTGAGATATTCACTGCGCGCTTATTGAGAATTTCCAAAATGGCATAAATCGTTGTGGTCTTTCCAGATCCGGTAGGTCCGGTCGTTAATATCATTCCCCACGGATGATGAATCGCCCGAAGAATTTTGTCGTAATCTGTTTTTTCAAAACCCAGTTGCTCAAGGGTCAACTTGTGCGATTCACTGGAGAGCAAGCGTAAGACCGCCTTCTCGCCAATGATCGTCGGCATAACCGAGGCGCGTACATCCACACTGCCCGTCGGAGTTTCAAACTTATCGCGACCATCTTGCGGGGCTCGATGCTCATCGGTGCGCATGTGAGCGCGAATCTTCAAAAGAGCGATCAGCCGCGCATGCAAAGTCATGGGAATCGTAAAGGTATCCCCCAAAATGCCATCAACACGCAAACGAATCATCGCCGTCTTATCACCAGGTTCTAGATGAATGTCCGAAGCACGAGAAGCGTGAGCGAAAATCATCAATTCCAGGTAGAGCTTGGCGGTTGATTTACCTGTTTTGTCCTGCAGGGCTTTCTTAATGTGCTCATCCATGTGCTCGCGTGTCGGAACTTTCATCGGGGCCTCCGTGAGTTTCTCTTGTCCGACGGATTCTTCCTTCTTTTTCGTGCGTGTGGTTGCCATAGGGTTTTATTATATCAGAAAAAGAAACTCTCAAACGAAAAACCGTCCAGCCAAAGGCCAGACGGTTTCTTTTTCTTATCGAGCCGCGGAAATCTCTGTGGTGCCAGCTTCATTCTCGCAGGAACGAACCGTAACCAGTCCGTTTGCATCTTTTGAAATGGTATAGCCTGTTCCCTCTCCCGAGGCAGAACTTCCATCATCCCAGGTCACGGCCCCGGTCGGACTTACGGGAACACTCTTGAGGTACCCCCCTGTCAATAATCCTGAAACGTCAACACAGTGCGTATCAGATGAAACAGTTGTGGTACAACTGGCGTTATCGTCATCGCACCCGCTGACCATTGTGGCTCCGTTCACGGCCATATAGACCTGATCGTTCGTCAACGCATCGATCTCTGCTGGAAGCGAGCCATTATTATCTACCTGATAAAGCTTAACCGCGGAGAGAACCTCTTGGACCGCACTCTGACGCACGGCATCACGAGCTTGCTTGAAGCGAGTCGCTGGATCAAGAGCCACAAAAATGACAGCCACGAGGACTCCGATAATGGCAATCACCACAAGGAGCTCGATCAGTGTGAACCCTTTATTGGAGTTCTGCATAGAATCGTTGTGTTAAAAAACCGATGAATGAATGATGGGATGACTATGCCAGTATACCGCTAAACATCCTTTCGCTTCAAAAGAACCCTGTGTATAGCTAAATCGCACCCGCTTTTTGTAAGTCCTCGATCGCGCGCTCCATGCTGATCATTCCATAGCGCTTTCCGGTCTGAATGGCGGACTTCATGGACGAGAGATTATTACTCTGAATCGCGCTACGAATGGCTGTTGTTGAGATAAGAATCTCTCGAGCCGCAACCATGCCCCCAGCCTTGCCTGGCAATAGCCTCTGGGCCGCGATAACCCGCAGAGTCGCTGAAAGCTGGAGGAGAATCTGTCGTTGAACGGCCCCTTCAAAGACATTCACCATCCGCTCGATCGCTTCCGAGGCATTAGGCGCATGCAGAGTTGAAAGCACGAGATGCCCTGTTTCCGCCGCGGTCAGCGCCAAAGCAATCGTTTCAGGATCACGCATCTCCCCCACTACAATGACGTCTGGATCTTGGCGTAAAATGTGGCGAAGCCCTTTCTCAAAAGAAGGAAAATCGACTCCGAGCTGACGTTGTTCAATCAGACACTGACTCGCATGAAATCGATACTCGATAGGATCCTCAAGGGTCAAAATATGACGGGTGGATTTTTGATTCATCTGCTCGATCATTGCGGCAAGGGTTGTGGATTTTCCAGAACCTGTTGGACCACTGACGATCACCAACCCATCCGTGAGATCCGCAACTTGTTTGAGCGAATCAGGAAATTGAAGCTCCTCCGGAGTCGGAATCTTCGAAGCAATCACCCGGATCGCCAACCCCAAACCATTCATTTGTTTATGAATGTTCACGCGCAATCCGACATCCTCCACACTGACTCCAATATCTAAATCCCCTGAGACTCCTAATTCTTTAAGTTGAGTCTGACCGAGCAAGGCGGTCACCATCTTCTGCACCTCATCCAAGGATAGCGGCTCTTTTTTTAAAGTGACGAGCTTGCGATGGACGCGGAGCGTCGGCAAAGCCCCAGCGACAAGGTGCAAATCCGAGGCTCCTTGTTTGATGGCCAGACGGACAAATTTTTTAAAATCCTCCATAATACGATAAGGTTGCTAAAAGCTTGATCTGCTTGGTTTTGTCTGATATATTGACGCGGCGAACATCGGGATGTAGCTCAGTCGGCTAGAGCGCCTGGTTTGGGACCAGGAGGTCGCAGGTTCAAGTCCTGTCATCCCGACCAATCAAGACATAAAATCTCCAGATCCTTAATGGGTCTGGATTTTGAATTATCGCCAGCGCCGTTTTTTTGAAAGAACCTTTTTTTGTTTGGTCGTGGTTGGAGCTATCGTGGTCGTTGTCGTTGGGTTCGTGATCAACAACGAAGAAGCCTGTGTAAAACGAAAATTTTTTACGACAAATTCATTACGGGTTCCATTGAGAGGTTCCCATCCTTGGTTTTGCCAAAAATTGATATGAAGTCGCTCGTTACCAGGAACGAAATTATCTGACCCGGCATAGGTCCAACTATTCAAAATGGTTCCTGCTTGCCATGTTGAAAAAGTGACATGATCGGAAGTCCATTCGATACGAGCCGTGATCCCAACACCATTCGTCGTTGTCCGATATGTTGTTTGATGTCCTTTCAGATAAGCTGGCTGAATAGAGTACCAAGTATTCGGCGCAGTGGAATCACTCCAACGAGTATATTCGATATCTAATTCATGTGTATCGTCTTGATATAAAAATGGAGCCCCAATGAGGTTAGGATCTATAGAGGCAATATCAGAATCGATTTGAAATTCATATACTCCGTAACCCAAAGAAGAAGGAAGCCATACTTCCGAGGAATACCACGTTCCGGAATGATTCACCACGGTAAGATGTAAAGCCCCTCCTTCATCAACGTAAACGTCACTAGGATCATTAGTCCAAAAATTCGGTCCAGGTCCGTAATTTCCACTTTTGACATTCCATTCCCTGTTGTCGAATGTAACGGTTCGAGTGGCCGCTAAGCTGGACAACGGAAAAGAAATGGTTTCAACAAGAAGAAAAGCTATCGTAATCAAAACGCTAAAAAATCGTGTCATATAAACAGAGTATAACACAAAACACGGAAAAATTAGGAGACTCTCGGGAGTTGTTTAAGGACATTAATTTTCTGTTTAACCAGCACGAACAAAGCAAGGGAAACCAGAACCCCGAGGACCCCTAAGAAAAAAAACGCCCCGGTGTTGCTAAAACGATCAGCAACAAATCCAGCCAAAATAGGCCCCACGATATAGCCAAGATTTGAGGCATAGTCGCTGAGCGTTTCGATCTCACGGGCATATCCATCCGCTTCGCTCACGTAATCCGCTACGGCACCGGCGATCGATGGCCAAGACAATGAAATAAAAAAAGAGGCAATAAAAACAAGACCGATCGTCATGACCGGAGAAGACAGAAAGGCCATGGGAATTAAAATCGCCGAGCCGACGAGAAGCGAGAGAAAAGCCGTTCGTTTTTTTCCAAAGACTTTTGTTATTGAACCAACCCACCAACCGATCAGAAGGGACGGCAAAGAGTAAGCAGTCATGAACAGTCCGGAAAACGTTTTGATATGACTAAAACTCTCCGCAATCAGTGGACCAATCGTCCAAAAAAACGCATCAATCACGTTGAGGAACATCCCGAAAAACAAAATCGGAAACAATACGCGACCAAGCCGACTCCACAACACAAGTTCGGCGGAAAAACCGATGCGTTTGATAGGTGTGACATGGACCATCTTCATCTGTTTGCGGGTCACAAATAGAAGAGCCAGAAAGAAAACAAACGCAATAGAAAGAAAGATCAACGCCATGGCAAACGGTTGGAAGTCATAGGCTTGTGCGAGGAAAATTCCTGCGATGAGTGGACCGAGCAAAAAGCCTGCCGCTTGAAAAGATCCGAGGATACCGAAGCTTCCGGCATGATCATGTTTTTGGGTAAAGCGTGCCACGAAATCGAGATTGGAGATATCTTTAAGATCGTAATAAATACCCCAGACCCCCATGGCAAGTAAAAACCAGACAAAAGTGTTAGCTTGAAATAATATAATGGGATAACTTAAACACAAGACAAAAACGATCAAAAACATTCTTCGAAAAGTCGAGGTTCGAAAAACTCGACAAGCAATCACATCAAACACGGCTCCGGCAATGGAAGAAGAGCCGAGAATCACTCCGATCATGGATTTGGAATACCCCGCATGCTCGACGGCGATTGGGGTCAGATAGGAAATCATCCCCTCATAGAGGGTCCAGAACAGAAGCATTGCACTAAGAAAAAAAAGTGGGGTTCGATTGGGAGAACGTTTCAAGGAAAGATGTTCAATAACAGAATGCCACAAGGCCATAGAAAGGGAGACTCTTGAACGATTCCCGTGGTCCGTGTACAGTATGTGCGCAACGCGCGGGTATCGTATAGCGGTTATTATCCCAGTTTTCCAAACTGGTGATGCGGGTTCGACTCCCGCTACCCGCTCCATAAAACAGCTCTGACACCGTCAGGGCTGTTTTATTCACCACTTCTTAAGAGCCGCAACGATTGCAACTGCAAGCGCGTCGGCCGCATCATCGGGTTTAGGCGGAGCGGGAAGTTTCAGTGTTTCTTTGACCATCCGTTGCATCCCCGCTTTTGGAGCCTTCCCATCGCCCGTTAAAGCTTTTTTGATTTGAGCCGGAGTGAACTCGACGATGGGGGCTCCTGATTGAGCGGCCATGAGCATCGCGACCCCGCGGGCTTCAGCAACTTTCATGGCATTGGATGAACTCTTCCCAAAAAATAATTTCTCAACCGCAACCATGTGGGGACGGTGTTGTTCAAACAGCGCGTGCAGATCGTTGGCGATGCTAAGCAGACGATTTTCAAAAGCATCACCAGAAACCGTTACTGCCACTCCGTAATCAATGAGTTCAACGGTTTTTCCATCCGTAAAAACAACCCCAAACCCCATACGCCCATAACCTGGGTCAAGGCCTAAAACAATGTATCCGTGATCGGTCATAGATGCTCACCGACGGCATTTTTTATTCTTCTGTTTTCTCGGCTTCCTCTCCAATCTGACGGTTGTCCGCAAACGCTTCTTCAATTTCCCCTGCGACTTCTTTGGCGACTTTTTCGCGAGGCTCGGGTTCATTCGAATGATTCTCAAACCTACCGATAAGCGACTCTTGCATCCCCTCATACCCTGTTCCCGTCGGAATAAGTCGACCAATGATGACATTCTCTTTAAGACCACCGAGTTGATCAACTTTCCCGGTGACGGCCGCATTGATCAAAACTTTGGCGGTTTCTTGGAAGGAGGCCGAGGAAAGCCATGAATCAGTTGAGAGCGAAATCTTCGTGATACCCAGGAACAACGCTTCCGCTTGCGCCGGCTTCCCATTTTTCCCCACGGTGTCATTGGCATCCTCAAACGTCGCCTTCTCGATCACCTCGCCAGGAAGCAAATCTGTATCTCCTGGATCCATCACCCGCACGCGAGAAAACATTTGTCGAATGATGATCTCGATGTGCTTGTTGTTGAGCTTTTGTCCTTGGCTTGCGTAGATGAATTGAATTTCTTTTGAGAGATATTTCTGAACCGCATCCTGCCCCTTACATTTGAAGAGCACCTGAAGATCCAAATTCCCATCCGTCAGGGCATCACCAGCCTGTACCTCATCACCATCCTTAACATACAACGTGTAGCCGGGTGGCACAATGTATTCTCGAATTTTTTCCGTCTCATGAACCACGGTCACGACCCCAGCTTTTCCGAGCACCACAGTTCCGGACACAGGGGTTTCAATCGCCCCGGACGATTTCTCGGCAACCGGTTGCCCGGCTTTAATACTCTGACCATCTTTGACCAAAAGTTTAGCTGTTTTTCCAATGACGATCACCTCTTCCTCGATGCCTTGATGGGCGATTTTCACAGACTTCTGTCCGGCACGCGTATCAAGAATTTGTTTTCCTGTTCCGGCTTGCACGATTTCGCGCTGAGCGATTTCAATCGTCACTTTCCCGGATACTTCAGACATGATGGCCTTCTGTTTAGGATTGCGCGCCTCAAATAATTCTTCCACACGCGGTAATCCCTGAGTAATATCTTTCCCAGCCACACCACCAGTATGGAACGTACGCATCGTAAGCTGAGTTCCTGGCTCCCCGATGGATTGAGCGGCCATGATCCCAACGGCCGTGCCGATCTTTGCGAGCTTGTTGTAGGCCAGGTCATAGCCGTAACATTTTTGACAGACCCCACGGCGCAAATGACACGTCATCACCGAGCGCACATGAGCTTCCAACAGATCCTCCCCTGCGCTTTCCAATTCACGAATATCTTGTTCTGTTATGAGCTCACCAGCTTTGACAATCACTTTACGGCCACCGGGTTTTTTGATATCCGAAAGCGCGGTGCGTCCCAAAATGCGAATCAACAACGGCTCGCCGATCTCATCGGATTCCTGTTTGGTCAACAGCACGCCTTGGTCATCGCCACAATCCGGCTCGCGCACAATCACATCCTGGGCCACGTCTACCAAACGGCGTGTGAGATACCCCGCGTTTGCAGTGCGAAGCGCCGTATCCGTGAGTCCTTTGCGCACACCGTGAGATGAGATAAAAAATTCGAGCACATCATAGCCATCCTTAAATGACGACTTCACGGGCAGTTCGATAATTTCTCCAGCCGGGTTCGCCACCAGACCTTTCATTCCGACCATCTGTGTCATCTGGCCCCATGTGCCGCGCGCCCCGGACTCGATCATGGTGTAGGCTGGATTGTCCTTAGGCAAGCTCTTCTTGGCCTCATCGGCAATCCGGTCTTTGATTTCCGACCAAATTTTGATGATAGAAGAATGGCGCTCCGAGGCGGTAAGAAGCCCTTGAGAAAAGTAATCTTCAATCTCACGCACGCGCGTGTCGCCCTCGGCAATGAGCCCGTGCTTACTTGTGATATTCGGCAAAGCCCCCATACCCCAGGAATATCCGGATTGGGTGGAATACTTAAATCCAAGCTCTTTGAGGCGATCCAAAAACTCCGAAGTCATCTCTGGCCCGTTGAGTTCCAAATAATATTTCACGATGTTCGACAATTCCTTTTTGCCGAGCGTCTGGTTCATGTAAGGCACTTCGTTGGGGAACTGCTGGTTCACCATGACGCGTCCCGGTGTGGTGATAAGCTTATCGCCACCTGACAAACGCACACCGCACCAATCGCGCCACTTCATGGCACCGGAATGCACCGCATAGAGCGCATCCGTTTCGCAGGCAAACCACGGAAGACCTTTCTCTTCTTTTGGCATGGGAGTGAGTTCCATGGTGAGGTAGAAAATGCCCCATGCAATGTCTTTCCCTGGAGTGGTCACCGGACCACCATGAGCCGGTTTGAGCAAGTTCTTTGTGGCGAGCATAATCTCGCGCGCTTCAGCGCGCGCTTCCTGCGTGAGCGGCACATGAACAGCCATTTGATCTCCATCAAAGTCCGCGTTATAGGCATCACAAACGAGCGGATGGATCTGGATGGCTTTCCCTTCGATCAACGTCGGACGGAAGGCTTGGATACCCAAACGGTGAAGGGTCGGGGCGCGGTTAAGCAGGACGAAAGCATCTTTAATGATTTCTTCCAAGATGTCCCATGTCTCCGGACGGTCTGATTCGATGAAACGATTGGCACTACGGATGTTGTGGACGTATTCGCGTTCAATCAATTTTGAAATGACAAACGGCTTAAAGAGTTCAAGGGCCATTTTCTTTGGCAGACCACACTGATCCAGCCGCAAATGCGGGCCTACCACGATCACGCTACGTCCAGAATAATCGATACGCTTTCCAAGCAAATTTTGACGGAAGCGGCCTTGCTTTCCTTTGAGCTGGTCAGCGAGCGACTTGAGTTGGCGTTTTTTTCCGGTGGCGGCAATCACGGTTTTGCTGTGACGAGCGCTGTTGTCGATGAGCGCATCCACAGCTTCTTGAAGCATGCGTTTTTCGTTGCGTGAAATCACCTCCGGTGCATTGAGTTCATAAAGCCGGCGCAAGCGGTTGTTGCGGTTGATTACGCGGCGATACAAGTCGTTCAAATCCGATGTCGCAAAACGACCTCCATCAAGCGGCACCATGGGGCGCAAATCTGGTGGGATGATGGGGAGGACATTGAGCACCATCCACTCTGGTTTAATTTTGTTGACGCTCAAAGATTTGAGCAGTTTGAGCCGGCGCAAGAGGCGATCGTGCTTGGTCTTGGTCGCGTTCTCAAGCTCTTCTTCCAGCCGCTTCATTGTTTCATCCACATTGACGCGCGCAAGCATTTCTTTTACCGCGCCGGCCCCAATGTCGGCTTCAAAAATGTGCCCATACTTGAGCGACCATTCGTGATAGGTTTGTTCGGAGATGATCGAAAGCACTTCCATCTCTTTGAGATCCAACGTGACCTGCTCAAAATCCGCTTCAAGCTCTTCAAACTTTTGATCGCGAATTTCTTCAAGTCGGGTGGTCTCCTGTTTGATTTTCTTTTCGTCATCTTGATACTTCTCTGCCAAACGACCCACGTCGCGCTTAAACTCCCCTTCGATCATTTTCTGCTTGGTCTTTTTCTCTTGTTTCACCTGCTCAACCGTTTGCTCTTTCGCTTCTTGGTTGATGTGGGTGATAAGGAAGCTCGCAAAATAAATAACCTTTTCCAAATTTTGAATGGACATGTCCAGCACGGTGCCGATCTTGGATGGCACCCCGCGCAAAAACCAAATGTGCGTGATCGGGGCGGCTAGTTCGATGTGGCCCATGCGCTCGCGACGTACGATCGAGTGGGTGACCTCCACGCCACATTTGTCGCAGACGATTCCCTTGTAACGAATTTTTTTGTATTTGCCGCAATAACATTCCCAGTCTTTTGAAGGCCCAAAAATTTCCTCCGCAAACAATCCACTTTTTTCCGGCTTCTGGGTGCGGTAGTTGATCGTTTCCGGTTTGGTCACTTCCCCAAACGACCACGCGCGCATCACCTCTGGAGAGGCGAGGCGCAGGCGAATGGAGTCAAAATCGGTCGATTTGAGGGTATCTTGTTTTTTGAACATATGCGTTTGGACATCGGAAATTATTTGCTCTGCTTCTCCCCTGGGAGGTCGACCTTTTTGTTATCTTTCATCAGTTCCACATCTAAACAGAGTCCCTTGAGTTCACGCACGAGCACGTTAAAGGATTCCGGAATGTTGACCTTTCGAATCGGCTCCCCTTTAATGATCGCCTCGTACGCTTTGGAGCGACCGGGCACATCATCAGACTTAATGGTCAATATTTCCTGAAGGGTGTGAGCCGCGCCGTAGGCTTCCAAAGCCCACACTTCCATTTCTCCAAATCGTTGTCCGCCAAACTGGGCTTTTCCCCCAAGCGGCTGCTGGGTGATGAGAGAATACGGACCAATGGAACGTTGGTGCATCTTATCTTCAACCATGTGCGAAAGCTTGAGGATATACATGTAGCCCACGGTCACCGGGTGTTCAAAATGCTCTCCGGTGCGGCCATCAAACAACATGGTTTGACCTGATTGAAGCATGCCAGCCTTTTTGAGTTCCTCATGAATGGCCGTCTCCGCAACTCCATTAAGAACAGGAGTCATCACGTTATAGCCAAGCGCATTTGCCGCGAGCCCGAGGTGGACTTCCAAAATCTGCCCGAGGTTCATACGAGACACCACACCCAACGGGGTGAGAATTACATCAAGCGGTGTGCCGTCTTCTAAGAACGGCATATCCGACATCGGCACAACGCGGGAAATCACGCCTTTGTTTCCATGACGTCCAGCCACCTTGTCGCCAACCTGCACTTTGCGTAAATCCGCGATCGTCACCTGAATGGATTTGATCACGCCCGGAGAGAGCTTGTCGCCAGCTTCGCGCGAGAAAATCGTGATATCTACCACCTTTCCATGCTCCCCGTGCTCAAGATACATCGAAGAATCGCGCACATCGCGAGCCTTCTCGCCGAAAATCGCACGCAAAAGTTTTTCTTCGGCCGACAGTTCGGTTTCTCCTTTAGGAGTGATTTTTCCCACTAAGATGTCGCCAGACTTCACTTCCGCTCCGATGCGAATAATCCCTTCGGCGTCCAAATGTTTGAGCTTTTCTTCGGAGACGTTTGGAATATCTGAAGTCACGACTTCCGGACCCAGCTTCGTGTCCCGCACGTCAATCGTGTAGTTCTCAATGTGGATGGAGGTGAAACGATCATCATGCACAAGGCGTTCAGAAATAATGACCGCGTCTTCATAGTTGTATCCACCCCAAGCCATGAAGCCCACCAAACAGTTCTGACCAAGCGCAAGCTCTCCGTGATCCACCGCGGAAGAGTCCGCAACAACATCACCTTTCTTAATCTTCTGACCTTTATCAACAACTGGACGCTGGTTGATGGCGGTCGAGTTGTTGGATCGCAAAAACTTTTTGAGTTCGTAATCGAACTCATTTCCTTTACTGTCCGCCACTTTGATGTGATTAGAATCTACAGCACTGACCACACCATCTTGTTCTGAAACCACCACGTGACCCGAGTCCTTGGCCGCGCGCTTTTCAACACCGGTCCCGATCATCGGCGCATCTGGTTTGATGGTTGGCACGGCTTGACGTTGCATGTTCGTTCCCATGAGCGCGCGCGTGGCATCATCATGTTCCAAAAACGGAATAAGAGCGGTACCAATCGAAACAATCTGTTTGGATGAAACATCCATGTAATCCACTTCAGATTGGGCAACAATTTTTGGTTCACCAAATTTTCGCGCCCCGACAAATTCATCAACGATAAATCCTTCTGCATCAATATTCGTCGTCGCCGGAACGGTTACCGATCGTTCTTCTTTAAACGCGTTGATGTATTCCGTCTCATCTGTCACTCGAGCTCGGACTTTTCCGTTCGTTTCGATCTTCTCAATCTTTCGGTACGGTGTTTCGATAAATCCGTAATCGTTGATGATGGCGTAAGAGGCAAGGTGACCGATAAGCCCAATGTTTGGGCCTTCTGGAGTCGCAATCGGACAAATGCGGCCATAGTGGGTGGGATGCACATCGCGCACTTCAAATCCGGCGCGTTCGCGCGACAACCCCCCCGGCCCCATCGCCGAGAGGCGACGCTTGTGCTCGAGCTCGGCGAGTGGATTGGTTTGATCCATGAACTGCGAGAGCTGGGAAGACATAAAAAATTCACGCACCGCGCCGATAACCGGACGGGCGTTGATGAGCCGGCCCGGGGTCAGCGCGTCGATGTCCTGGGTTGACATGCGGTCTTTGATGATGCGCTCCATGCGCGCCAGTCCGACGCGGAATCGCCCCTGAATGAGCTCGCCCACCGCGCGCACGCGGCGGTTGCCGAGGTGATCCACATCGTCAGGATCGCCTTGGGCAATGTTGAGCGAGATGATCTCCCGGACAATTCTCACCAAATCTTCTTTTTTGATAATACGATTTTCTTCAAGACCAACCGCGTCAGGCGAGGTATCCTCATTAAATCGCAGGTTAAACTTATAACGACCGACTTTGCCTAAATCATAACGATCGAAGTTGAAAAACATTGAATGGATAAGCCCCTTAGCGTTATCCGCTGTCGCGCGATCACCCGGACGAATACGCTTATATACCTCGATCAATCCTTCATCCTCATTTGTAGAAACATCTTTTTTGAGTGTGGACTCGATGTAGTGATTGATGGGGTGGGTATCGATGTCAGTAAACAAAGCGGTGATCTCCTCATCACTCACAATGCCAAACGCGCGCATGAGCGCAGTGACAGGCACTTTGCGCTTGCGATCAATCTTCACCCAGATGACATTTTTTGGATCCGTTTCAAACTCCAGCCAAGCTCCGCGGTTCGGAATGATTTTAGCGCCGTAATAACGGCGGCCACGATAAACCTCGGCGGTAAAAAACGCTCCAGCGGATCGCACGAGCTGAGAAACGACAACGCGTTCGACCCCGTTGATCACAAACGTTCCACGCGGAGTCATGATCGGCAAATCGCCAAGATAAATCTCCTGCTCTTTTACTTGTTTAGAACGCAAATTCACCAAACGCGTCTTGACGCGAAGCGGGGCCTCAAAAGTGACGTTCTTCGCACGCGACGTTTTCTCATCAAACTTTGGCTCATCTAAATAGTAATCGTCGAAATAGAGCTCGAGGTCGCGACCGATAAAATCCTTGATCGGAGTGATCTCCTGGAACAACTCGCGGATTCCTTCATCGAAAAACCAGCGATAAGAACGGCGCTGGACTTCGATAAGATCCGGAAGCTCAAGGGCGTCCGTAACCGCGTCGAATGCTTTGCGTTCTCGGGTTTTGACCGGGGTGCGTCGGTAAATGGGCATAGGAGGGTATAAAAGGTGGGAAGAAACAAAAAGTACGCCCATGGGAGGACGTTCTTTCATTTAATAACTTTGGGAGGCTGGAACCATCAAAGAATTGGGTGAGGTTCTTTAGATGGCCGAAACCTGGTTGACAATTCAGCAGGAAACGAGGTGACGGTTTCTGTCAAGTTTTGCTTAAATTAGCAAAAACAAGACCAAATGCAGACGGATCTTACCATGCGGAAATTAGCCCGTCAATAGCCAAACGGACATCCCATGGAAGTTGTCAAGATATTGGTTTTTTCGCTTAAAAAAGCAAAAACGCCATCCATATGGCGTCTATTGTCTAAAATTATCCACAATCGCTCGCCTGCCAAAGGCTGCGAAGCGGAGCCACGATAGAGTCCCGAGTCAAAACATCAGAACATGAGGAGAGAGATTTTGTCGCATCCGTAAGGACACAACGATGTTCGCTGTTTTTATTCGGAAAAATCGTACCCTGCCCCGCAGCCTCCCGCAGGCGAACGCACACCATATTGTAGTCTTTTTTTGAGTTGTGGCAAGAGGTTCCCTGAGACCGTTGAAAAACTCGATGAGATTTCGTTGAACGGGCTGGCATCCTCTGAAAACGACCTTAAACGGTCGTTGAAGAGGTGCCTGGGTGCCAGTGAAACGAAAGATCGCGAGTTTTTCAACGGTCTCTCCCTGACTTCCTCCAAAAACCTTAGGGTTATTGGTGGAAGAAAAGGGGTCCCAAGGCGGGGGGACCCGAACCCGTGAGCATGGGCTCAGACGATGGCCGGCTGCGCCGTGTCCGCTTTGGTCGTGAGGACTGCAAGCTCACCTTCCTCGCGTGCGGGGGTAAACCCACAGGCGATTTCGATGAGATTACCTTCCGACACGTCCACGTCGCCAGACGAAGGCGCCTCGTAGACAACGACGTTCCCGGCCTTCATGAGCACAGCCAGGTAGATGTAGCGCTCCGCCCTCACCTCGTGGGTGAAGAGGAACAGCGGCTCCTGGACGTACTTCTCCATTACGATCCGACCTTCGTTGGGCAGAACGGTCGTGAAGGAGCCTTCGGGGGTGCACAGGTACGGCCTGTGGGGGTCGTACTTGTTGTCGGAGTTGAGTGGGTAGTACCCCCACCCACGATCCCACTCCGGGATGCGACACATGAGCGCGAACTGCCCCTCGCCCATGAGCTTGATCTTTTCGCCACCGATCTCACCCGTGAAGGCGAGACGGTCATCAGGCATGAGCAGAAACGGCTTGGGACCGAACTGCTCTCCAGAGTGGTAGATGATCTTGGGGAGTGGTGGCCCCGAGATGGGCTCGCCCGGCTCGATCGTGCGGATCGGTCCGTTGGGAGCCGCGCCGGAGATCGAGACGACCACGACCTGCCGCTCACCGACAGCGGTCGAGCGCTCCGTGGGCCGATGACCCCTTGAGTACTCGCGCGAACGGCGGAGCTCGTAGGTGGCGGTCGCGCTGACCGGAGTCTTCTCGTTGAAGTCCGGATCGCGCGCGCTCTGGGCCCGGCACAGGGCTTCGTAGTCGACCGGCACGATCGTGACAGTCGTGAAGAAGCGGATCGGGAGCAGATCGAGCTCCTCCTCGCTGGTGCCGATGAGCTCGAGCAGAGTGGCCTTGCCGCGCCGCTTGTTGTCGAGCTTGCTGGCGACGCCAAGATGGCGACGCAACTCCTCGACCGCACGTTCGATCGAGAGCTCGGACCTCATCGCGCGCGCGGTCGCGAGCGCCTGACGAGCGGCTTTCACCGCGCCAGCGAACTTCGCGGCACGCTTTTGGTCACTCGACTTGCGCACAGCCTGGGCGAACGGATCATCCAGACCGATCGCGGCCCCAGCCGCTGCCGCTCGAGCCAGACCGCGAGCGTCGCCCTTGAGGCGAGCTTCCTCGATCTTGCCGCGCAGTTCGTCTGCCAGCGTCCCGCCCATGGGGGTGAGACGAGGCGGAGGCAAGTGGCGAGGTTCCTCGCGCACAGGGCGAGGCCTCGGACGCGGGGCCGTGCGAGGTTGGCGCGGAGGGATGAGCGGCCGAAGTTCGACCGGCCCCGCGATGTCGCGGGTGACGGGCAGAACCTCGGTAGGGCCACTTGTGTTGGCCAGAGCCGGCCGAAACTCAATGCGCTCCGGCGCTGAAGATGATGGCGTCACGATGACGCGCCCGACCGGCTTTGCGACCACCGGATCAGGGACTTTGTTTTGCTTCATGTCTCCTCCTTGATGAAGCGGTGACGGAACGGACAGATGTCTTCTGTTACGAAGACGACCTCCCGCAAAAGCTCTCTCCTGCTCTTGCGGCAAATCACCTTCTCAAACAATAGGCTTTCCTATGATAGTAATCATCGAGACCGGCGTCCAGATAGCAAAGATCAAAAAACCGCTCATGGAGGTCGAGAATGCTCTCCAGTGGCCCAGGCAAGCCATGGGCATTAAGAGCGCGACGCATCCGCTCGGTGCAAAGAAAGTGTAAACCTTGTTTGCATCGGGGAAACGCCGTGTGGGGTTCTCGTCCTCCATAAACGGTTTTAAAGATAGAATCGCCTAGCTTGGAAGACAACGAGCGTTATCTGCCAAGTGAGCGAGCTGTCTTGACGTCGGACAGCTCAAGTTCCTCCTTTTTGATCCCCCGAGCTTGTCGAGGGGTTTGGGTTAGTCGCACTGACGCCCCTTGTGCTTGGGGTTGCGCCGCCTGCCCGTGAGCACGTCGCGCTCGCGAGTGTGGTGGCGCCTGCCCGGCAGAATGGGGGCGCGAAACTTCATGGGTCCCAGCTCGATGTGGATGACGTTGCCGTCTTCCTTCGGCGCCGGGACCGGCTGGGAACGCCTGGCCTTCTTGGCCATCATGTCCTCCTTGTCGCACGAAGTGCGACGGGTTGAATGAAGATGCTACGGGAGGGGCCGGTGTGACTCAACCGACCCCCCCACGAACCGCTACGCGGCGCGGTACTGCTCACGCCGGTAGCGCTTCCACGACCGCTTGGGGTAGCGGCCGCGGTCGCGCTCCGACTCCGAGTACGGCTGGCTGAAGCCGTCCGCGACGCTCGAGCCACCGTAGCTGCGAGCGACCAAGTACGCGGTCGTGTGCGAATCCATGCGCGTGAACGCGGGCTCACACCCGACGACCGTCTCGGCCGGCTCGGCGCCGAGCGTCTCGATCATCTGATCCTCGAATTCGGGCAGGGCGTGAGCCACCCCACCCCGAAACGCCACGAACACCTCAACCATCTCTCCTCCTTTCCTTGTGTAGAAGTTGATTACCAGTACAGAAAAAAATCCCATGTCTGGAGAGAATAAGCCGAATTCAGGCCAAACATGGGACTTTTTTGTGCATCCGCGACTCTCTCCAGAAACGCGAATGCTCTGTAATTCAAATGTTCAAGACCAAACAAGATATCACAAAATGACCATTTTGTCAATCTATCCCTCATTTGCGACAAACCTGGAAAACAAACTGTGATAAAATAGCTTCACATGGCTCGTCGAAAACGTCGCTCCACAAAACGCGAGGAAGAAAAAGAATCCTCCCCCGTGTGGATCCAGCTTAATCCTGAAACCAAACGCGGCATCATCGTGGTGTTGCTTTTTGCGCTTAGCGCGCTCATGTCCTTGTCGTTTTTTGAAATCGCTGGAAGTTTGGGCACGTGGATCAACTCCGGCCTGACCCAATTTTTCGGTTTTGATCGTTTCCTCGTTCCGTTGGTCCTCATCATGATCGGCGCCACGCTCTCCTATCCCGAACGCGGCACCTTTTCTTCATGGAATTATCTCGGACTGTTTTTCTTTTTCCTTTCGTTCAATGCCACACTTAACCTCTTGCTCGTCAATCGCCCAGAGCCGTTCACGCAAGACCTCACTTCAACAGGCGGTCTGCTTGGACAATTTCTCGGCTTGATGCTCCCCCACATCATGGGTTATTGGGGAGCGCTCGTCGTAACGCTCGCGGTCCTGTTTGTATCGATCATGCTCATCTTTAACACTTCGTTGCGTTCCTTGTTTGGCATTCACATTTATTTCACTAACCTCTTAGCTTTTTTTGGACGACATGAACCGCGAACTCCAGAGGAGACTATCGAAGAAGAGGAAGATGAACAAGACGGCGAGGATGAAGAAGAGGAATCCGTCGAACCGGAGCATGAAGAGCACGAATTCCATACAACACCTGTTGTCGCGCACGCTCAACCCGAAACGCTTTTGGCGACTTCCAAGCGCCGACAGATTACCCTGCCGCTCACTCTGCTTGATCGTTCAACCTCCAAAGCGCAATCCGGCGACATCGAGCGCAATAAACAGATCATCGAAAAGACCTTTAGAGAATTTGGCATTGATGTGGAAATGGGAGAAACATCCGTCGGTCCCACGGTCACGCAATATACCCTGCGGCCAGCTCAAGGGGTGAAAATCGCTCGCATCGTGAGTTTGCAAAATGATCTCGCGCTTGCGCTGGCCGCCCATCCCATTCGTCTGGAAGCCCCCATCCCCGGCAAGTCGCTTGTAGGCATCGAGGTACCCAACACCAAAGTCGCAACCGTCACCCTGCGCGATCTGTTTGAATCCAAACCCTACCGCGAACGCACGAGTCTGTTGTCGGTCCCGATGGGGAAGGACGTGTCCGGAAACACGTGGATGATCGCGCTTGATAAACTCCCCCACCTGCTTGTGGCTGGAGCAACGGGTTCGGGAAAAAGCGTCTGCCTTAACACCATTATCATCTCTCTCATCTATCAAAATGGTCCTGATGAGCTTAAGTTCATCTTGGTTGATCCCAAACGCGTCGAGCTGACCGCGTATGCCGGCATCCCTCACCTTCTGGTGCCGCCCATTACAAGTGTGGATGATACGGTCAACGCGCTAAAATGGACGGTGCGCGAAATGGAGCGACGCTTGGACATGCTCTCCAAACATCAAGCTCGCAACATTGATGACTACAACGCAAAAGTCGAAGAGCGGATGCCCAAAATTGTTGTTCTGATTGATGAGCTGGCCGATCTGATGAGCTCGAGCGGACGGGAAGTGGAAGCGACAATCGTCCGCATTGCGCAGATGGCCCGAGCGGTGGGTATTCATCTTGTGCTCGCCACCCAGCGGCCAAGCGTAGATGTCATCACCGGACTGATCAAAGCCAACATCCCGGGCCGCGCGGCTTTTGCCGTAGCTTCACAAACCGATTCGCGCACGATTCTCGATCAATCTGGCGCAGAAAAATTGCTCGGGCGTGGCGATATGCTGTTCACGAGCGCCGAGCTCGCAAAGCCCAAGCGTTTGCAAGGCGCGTTTGTATCTTCAAACGAATTGGAACGCGTTGTTTCATTTTTGCGTCAAAAAGGCGGTGAGCCTGATTACAATTTGGCCATCACAGAAATCACGAAAGCGGGAACTGTCTTTGACGATCCGGAAAATTCAGACCCGATGTTTGAGGACTGTATTCGTGTCGCTCTGGAAGCTGGCAAGGCCTCCACGTCTTTGTTACAACGCCGACTTCGCATCGGCTACTCGCGTGCCGCGCGCATTATGGATCTGCTCGAACAAGCTGGAGTGATCGGTCCGCAGGACGGTTCAAAGCCACGCGAAGTTTTGATCAGCCATTGGCCGCCAGGCGGAGATTTGAAAGAAGGTATGCCGGTGGCGCAAGATGACTACGAAGAAGCATGGGGAGGCCAGGAAGAACCGGGGATCGAGATGACAGAAGATGAAACAGAAGAGCCCGAGGAAGAAACTCCTGAAGAAGATGAGGAAGAAACCAATTGGGAAGAGGTCGTAGACGACAGTTGGATTTCAAAATAAAGCCATGTCTTTCACCATCAGACAATTCGACCATCACGAGCGTCTGTGCGACAAGCTCAAAGCCCTGCGCAAAGCCGCAAATTTTACGGTTGGAGAAATGCAAGAAAAAACAAAAATCCACAAAGGTCTTATCCGCTTACTCGAGGCCGGGGCTTGGGACAAACTCCCCGATCCGATCTATACACGTAATTTTTTAAAGGGGTATCTTCACGCTCTGGGAACTCAAGACACTTATTATCTTAACTTGTTTGAAGAGGAGCGTGGCACGTGCGACTTTGTGAAACAAGCACGCCTACCCAGACAGCGCGCACGCGCACATCGTTTTTTGGTCGCAAGCCGGTTTCTTAAAACCGCCGCGCTTGTCTTGGGAGCATTGAGTATTGTCACTTATCTCGGTTTCCAAGTGCGTTCGATTGTGCGCCCTCCTGTTTTGGTGATTGCGGAGCCTTCCGATGGAATCGTGACTCACGATGCCACTATTCAAGTGACGGGAGAAGTCGAAAAAGATTCTCAAGTAAAAATCAATGGATCGGACGTGCTGTTGACGACAAGCGGGGACTTCGATGTTGAGGTCGCTTTAGAGCGCGGGCTTAATGTGATCAAAATCGAGAGCGTCAAGCGTTATTCTCGACCGTCCATCGTGTACCGCCGCGTTGTACTTGAACAAGACGGACAAGTGAGCCTAGCCCCGCGTGTGGATAAATAGGCCACAAGCCATAAGATGCCAACTTTTTATAACGCATGCCCATCGCTTCATAGAGCGATATTTTTATTTTGGTGTTATCAAACATCAACAAAACCCTTGATTTTTTGGTATTTTTTGATAGAATGAAATGACTCTGCTAGGCTAAAGTCCGATCCCTCTTACCTAATCCTAATGAAAGCGAAAGCGTATGGCTAAACAAATTACCAAAGATGTCGAGACGGACGCACGGTCACGCGCGGCCTTGGATGCCATCTCACAAATCAAGCAACGTTTTGGTGAGGGAGCCATCATGCGCCTTGGGGAGGCCAAGACCATGCAGGTGGAGGCGGTGACGACCGGATGCCTTTCTCTTGATCTCGCTTTAGGAGTTGGAGGGATGCCTCGAGGCCGTATTATTGAAATTTATGGACCAGAATCCTCTGGAAAAACAACGCTGGCTCAACATGTTGTTGCGGAAGTGCAGAAACTAGGAGGTTTGGCGGCTTATGTAGACGCCGAACACGCTCTTGATCCAGAGTATGCTCAAAAAATCGGAGTAAATATTGATGAGTTGTTTATTTCTCAACCAGATACAGGTGAGCAAGCGCTTGAAATTGTGGAAACGCTCGTGCGTTCAAACGCTGTTGATGTGATCGTCATCGACTCCGTAGCCGCTCTGACACCTAAAGCTGAAATCGAAGGCGACATGGGCGATCAACATATGGGCTTGCAGGCACGGCTGATGAGCCAAGCTCTGCGCAAACTTGCGGCGATCGTCAACAAATCCAAAACGACAGTTATCTTCATCAACCAAATCCGCATGAAGATCGGCGTAGTCTTTGGTAATCCAGAAACAACGCCTGGAGGGAACGCCTTAAAGTTCTATGCATCTATTCGTGTCGAAATCCGACGCAGTGCGCAGATCAAGCAAGGCGAACAGATTATCGGGAACCGAACAAAAGTAAAGATCGTCAAAAATAAAGTGGCCCCGCCGTTCCGCTCATGCGAATTCGACATCATGTACAATGAAGGGATCTCCATCACTGGTGATCTGATTGATCTTGGAACCCAGCTGGAGATTATCAAAAAGAGCGGCAGTAATTATTACTACGGAGAAGAAAAACTCGGGTTGGGCCGTGAGAATGCCAAAACGACACTTAGAGAACGACCGGAACTTCAAAAACAAATCCGCGAGGCTCTTATAGGAAAAATTGAAGGGGGGTCGGCGCAGGAACAGGTGGCTCATGAATAAAAAAACAGCTCGGAATCTCCGAGCTGTTTTTTATCCATTGACGCGCTCACTATAAAGACCCGTCTCTGTATTCACGAGCACCTCATTGCCTTGTGCAATGAATGCTGGCACTTTTACTTTAAGCCCGTTGTCTAGCTCAGCTTCCTTTAACACCCCTCCAGATGCGGTGTCCCCTTTCACGGCCGGCTCTGTGTACGCAACCGTATATTGAATTTTTTGAGGCAAATTGATGGTGAGCGGCTGACCGTTATGAAGCACGACCGTCACTTCCAGCCCTTCTTTCATGTACGGCAAGCTGTCCTCCATGTCAGCCTTGGCAATGGAAAACTGTTCGTAAGTCATGTTATCCATAAACGTATACAGGTTCCCGTCGTTGTATAAATACTGCATACGTTTGTACTGGACATCCTCGAATGTCAAAGATTCAGCGGACTTGAAATTGGTCTCTTGCACTTTCCCCGACTTCAAATTTTTCATGCGCGTACGGACAAATGAGCTCCCCTTTCCGGGACTCACACGCTGAAAATCAATCACGATCCACAACTCGCCATTTTGATTGATGACCGTACTTTTTTTAATGTCGTTTGGGGAAGACATAATTTTTACCATCACAACGATTAAATATTTCACTCGCAGGAAACAACAACACTTCTTCAATTTTCTTGCGTCCGGTAAGGACCATGTGCAGTCGATCAACGCCCAAAGCGTTGCCAAAGCTCGGAGTTCGCACGGATGGTAGCAACTCCAGAAAGGTTTCGTCAATGGGATGGACTGTTTTGCCGAGGGCTTTACGTTCAAGCGCTTCCTGTTCAAATCGGCGGCGTTGTTCGCGCGCATCCGTCAGCTCGGTAAACCCATTACACAGCTCGAGTCCGTCAATATAAAGCTCAAAACGTTGGCTGTATTTCCCATCTTTGCAGAGCTCTGAAAGCGCGGCTTGATAAACGGGATAGTCGTACACAAACCCATCTTTTAGTTCTGGCTCAATACGGACAAGAAAGAGACGATAAAAAAAATCGCTCAACGTGTCAGTCTTATCAAAATGAATATCCAAATCTCGACAGGTTTGAGTCAGTGTCTTCACATCCGCCTTATCTAAATCAACGCCGGCATGCTCCACAAATAAATCCCGGACACGAAAGCGTTTAAGCGTTTGAGGAACGTGCGCAAACGCTTGCGGTCCCATCGCTTGCGCCACGTGGCGGATCAAGGCCTCTGTTTCGTCCATACACGCCCAGTAGTCCGCGCCCTGTTGATACCATTCAAGCAAGGTGAACTCCGGATTATGCGTTCCCCCGAACTCCTCTCCATTGCGAAAAACTTTGGTGAGCGTAAAGGCTTTTTCAAAACCCAAGCCGAGCAATTTTTTCATGGCATATTCCGGACTTGTCATCAGTGCCGCGGGATGTTTTGAGCCGTTGGGCTCAATGACGATTGTTTCAAACGGACTCAAGTTTGGCTCCATGCCCGGCGAACGCACCACCACGGGGGTCTCGACTTCAACAGAACCCCTCTCCTTCAAAAAGGAGCGGATCGCGTCATTGATGACTTCGCGTTCTTTTGCGATTTTAAAAAAATCTTTCATACCGATCGTTCACCCTCAAACGAAAGACGCGAGGACTATCCTCACGTCTCCCTCTTTTGAATGATGTTTAGCGTTGGACAAAAGGGATCAGCGCCATGATGCGCGCGCGCTTGATCGCTTGAGACAATTCGCGCTGATGCTTCATACACACCCCAGAGCGCTTGCGCGGCACGATCTTCGCAAACGAAGAGATGTAGCGGCGGATCGTCTTCAAGTCTTTGTAATCAATGGCTTTGTTGTTATTGGCGCAGAAGAAACACTTTTTTTTCTTCTTGGCCTTTTGAGGTTTTTCCATAGAGTTTAAAATGGAATATCTTCGACTTTAATTTCATCGTCGGGATTGACCGCGCGATCTTCCAAAGGAGGCGCTTGAGGAGGAATAAACCCACCGGCTCGAGCGGATGAACCGGCCGCAAACGAACCACCGGAGGTTCCGCCAGCACGATCAAGAATGATCAAATTTTCTGTTACGATTTCGGTGCGATAACGCTTGATACCGTCCTGTCCTTCCCAATCACGAGTCTGCAAACGGCCTTCCACATAGACCTTCCGGCCCTTGGCAAGATACTGACCGCAAATTTCAGCCAACTTGCCCCACGCGACGACATTATGGAACTCGGAGGCTTCTTGTTTGTTTCCGGCCGCATCATTCCAGGTGCGGTTGGTGGCAACGCCGAACGTGCATACACTTTGTCCATTAGGAGTTTGGCGCACTTCGGGATCACGGGTGAGATTTCCAAGAATGGTTGCACGATTAAGAGAATACATAGGTGTAGCGTTAGATGTTTTTTGTCATGTCTGCATCTAACAGTTCATCGAGCTTCTTGTCCAACTCTTCAATGCTCATCTTCTTTTCTTCTGAAGAGGTGCTTGAGGGAGTTGGAGGTGCGACTTCCTCGACCACGCGGCGGCGCGGCGCAGGACGCGAGGTCCCTTCTTCGGCGGAATCTTTGTGGCGCTCACGTCGAGCTTCTTCTGAAAGCGGCGCAACATATGAGGTCAGCTCAAAGGTTTCCTTCTCGGAACCCGGGCGGCGGCGCAACAGGGTGTGGCGCAACAGGTCATCGCGAAGCGTGAGTTTGCGATCAAGAGTCGCAATCACTTCGGCAGGGGCATCGAAATAGGTTAGGACGTACGACCCGTGATGTTGTTTCTTAATCGGATATGCAAGACGAATCTTGCCAAGGTTTTTGGTGGACACCATCGTTCCACCAAGCGTCGTCATCTCTCCAGACACCTGCTCCTTGATCTGCTCAATCTCGGCGTCAGTGTATTGAGAAGAGACGATGTAAAAAAGCTCGTACTCGTTCATAGGTATTGGTCTGGGTGGTCCCAGACGGCCTGAGCGGCCATGGACAATAAAGGAATTAGCGGGCTTATCCTAAGGAATAAAACGAAAAAGGTCAAGCAAGGCGGGCGACGAGAATTTCTCGGCCGACGTATTGGTCACTGCGGTGATAATCAAATCGCTTCAGCACCTTAAAACCGCCTTTGATCAAATGGGCATCCATGCCAATGGGTTGAAAACCGGATTTTGTTTTGAATGTTGGGGCGGCCAGAACGAGTCGACCTTCAGGTTTGAGCAAAGAGGCAAACGCGCGCGCCGAAGTTTGATAGAGCGCGCCAAGTTGGGCGGAGGCTTGCGTGACTTCACGATCAGTGAATATCCGCGACTTAGGGTCTCCCAAAAATGTCTCGGTGACAATCACGTCCACAGGTTCTTTAACCGAGGCCGTGAGCGATTCAATGGCGCTTTGATAAAGAAAAAGTGACGGGGCGGAACGATGCTCGGCCGCCACAAGCCAAGTGATATTTTTAGCCGTGTCTTCGACCGCCTTGGCAGAAATATCCGAACCGATGAGCTGATCAAAGCCCATAAGCATGGCCTCAGCCAACACGGTGCCTGAACCGCAAAACGGATCAAGAATACTGTGACCTTGAGGAGCAACGCCGGACAAATTGATCATCATGCGCGCCAGCTTTGGCGGAAGCATACCGGACTTAGCGTCGCGAGCAGGACGACCGAAATCACGATTCGACCAGCCGTGATAATCCTGAATGGTTTGTGTTTGACCGATCAGAAAACGATCCGACAGTTTGACGATGACATATTCGCCGCCTGAAGCAAGCAGACCATTCTCGGTCACGATGACCGATGAGAGTTCCGGTTCTTTGCTTGTCACAAATCGCACCGGCCGACCCGTCTGTTTGAGATATTCCTTCACCATTTTGCCGAGCGTTCTGGTCTCTTGTATGAGGCCATACGTACTGATGCCAAAAATAATTTTATTCTTGCCAGCCGCTTCGCATGCAAAACTTCCGATGAGATCCGCAGCCTCTTGTGCGTTCCATTTTGAAAGTTCCCCAATCACCTGCCCGATCTTGATTGTTCCGGCTAGACGTTCTTGCAAAGCATCGACTGGTTCCTCGATCTCATCCAACACGAACACCTGCCGCGTTTGCGCGATGACGGGCTTGTCGCCAACCACAGCTTTGATTTCGCCGACAGATAATTCTGGATGTGAACCGAGAATGAAAAAAAGCATATAAACAGATTATGAGCGAACAGACATTGTCTTATCCTTGTGAGGGATCCTTCGCTTCGCTCAGGATGACAGAAAGCAAGATTGTTGTACTGACGTCTGCTCGCTGTTGATCTGCTTGCGGTTTGTGCCGTGTCGGAGGGAACAGCGGCGAGGAGTCCGCTGGCCCGGAGACACGGTACAAACCGCAAGACAATACGGCTGATCTCTCTCACCCCAACCTCTCGCAGATCGAAAGATGGTCGTGGGACAAACCTCTGATAACCCCAACGGTTGAAGAGATCGTTATGGGACACTTTTTTGACGCGTAGCCGGTGTTGAGTCAACAAAAGTCGTCCCATCGATCTCTCCACACCCAAACCACTAAGGGTGAAGTGAGCTAGACACCGACACGAAAATGGCACACGTCACCATCTTTCATCACATACTCCTTCCCTTCCACGCGCAACTTCCCGGCTTCGCGCGCGCCGCCTTCACCGAGTGCCACAAAATCCTTCCAATCAATCACTTCCGCTCGAATAAAGGCTTTTTCAAAATCGGTATGAATCACCCCGGCGGCTTGCGGAGCCTTCGTGCCTTGGGTGATCGTCCATGCGCGTGATTCTTTTTCGCCTGAAGTAAAAAAAGTGATGAGATACAACATCTCATAACAGCGCGTAATGAGCCGATCAAGGCCAGACTGCTTCAGGCCCATTTCATCCAAGAAAAGTTGTTGCTCTTGGAGCGGCATTTCCATAATCTCGGATTCAAGCTTCACCGAAATCGGCAACGCCGGACGGCCAGAACCAAGCGGGCTTTGCCATCCAGAAAGGTTCGAACCGTCTGCGACGTTCACCACATAGAGAATGGGCTTGCGCGTCAGAAGAGGTAAATCACGGATGGTTTTTTCTTCGTCTTCCGAAAGCTCAATCGTGTTGGCCATTTTTCCTTCAGCCACAGCGCCAAACAATTTCGCCACGGCCTGCTCTTCGGTTTCAAGATCCTTCGTCCGACCGGCTTTCATTTTGCCACGCACATTGTCCAATCGTTTTTCAACAGCGACGAGGTCGGCCATCGCAAGCTCCATCTCAATCGTTTCGACATCGCGCGCTGGATCCACGGACCCTTCGACGTGATGAACCTCATGATCTTCAAATGCTCGCACGACATGCAAAATCATGTCCACTTCTCGAATGTTTGAAAGAAACTTATTACCAAGCCCTTCGCCTTTGTGTGCGCCTTTAACCAGTCCAGCGATGTCCACAAACTCAATGGCGGTCGGAATAATTTTTTGCGAAGCACTCACTTGCGCGAGTTGTCTCAAACGGTCGTCCGGAACCTCAACCACCCCGACGTTTGGCTCGATTGTGCAAAAAGGAAAATTCGCGCAGTCAACCTGTTTTTTGGTGAGCGTTTTGAATAATGTTGATTTGCCAACGTTTGGCAGGCCGACGATTCCAACTTGGAGCATACGGGCGGAGTATAAAAGAAAAAGCAGGCTTGTTCAACCTGCGAGGGTGTTCGGTGGATGGGCCCGCCTAGATCGGGGGCGGGGGCGGCGGGATCGCGGCGTCGGCGAAGGCCGGGTCGTCGGCGCCGTCGATGTCGGGCGTGCCGTCGTGGTCGTCGACCGCGCCGCTTGCGGCGGGTTCGGCCTGCATCGCGTCCGCGGGCAGTTCCTCCGGGGTGTCTCCCTCGATCGCCACGCCGAACGCGGCGGCGATCTGTCGCTGGCGATCCAGGAGCTGCGAGAGGGCCGAGTGGAGCGTGTAGGTCACCTGCCGGACGACCTGCGGGCTGACGGCCTCCAGGATCTGCGCGAACCGATCGGCGAACCACTGGTTCACCTGCTCGGACGCGGGATCGTGGTGCGTGGCGAAGCCGACCCTCGCGGTCACCCGGCCGTCCTCGATCGTGACGAACGCGCGGCCGAACTCGCCGATCGAGAGCGAGTTGGGGTGGCTGTCGAGCATGCGCTCGAGCACGTGCTCGAAGACCTCTTTGAGGCTGGAAGCCTCGAACGAGGAACCTCGGATCCCGCAGTTCGCACACGCGACGGCCTCGACCTTGATGAAGCCGGGCTTGATGTGGTCGGCGGGGGGTATGGCGACCTTCAGGGTGGTCTGGTCGATCTCGGAGCGGCTCGGGTCCGCACCATCGGAGAGCGCGAACATGATGATCTGCCCGGCGGCCTCTGCGATCTCGTCATCGGTCGGGCAGCGCCGGAGCAACCTGACGAGGTCGCTGCGCGGGTTGTTGAGCACGGGTCCGATCTTGAGCTCGAGCTTCCAGCGGTCCTGACCCGACATCGCCTCGGGGGTCTTCAGCTCCGTGCGGTTGTCGACGTTGACGCTGGCCTCGTACTCCCCGACGACGGGCGGAAGACTGTTGTCGAAGAAGAACCCCTGGATGTCCGGGCAGAGGCCCTGGGGAGAAGACGTGACGTCTTGGAACGAGATGCGCCCGCCTTCCTCGACGATCCTCCAGGACAGCATGACGCTGACCTGGTTGGAATCGAGACGCGGATCCGGGTCGATGGTGAACTGCAGCTCCATGGTTCCTCCTTGTGAACCGTTGTGATCATCCTAATGGACGCTCTGTCCAAAAGCTCCGGAAGTATGCCTATTTTGAATAGATTTGTCAAGAAACGAGTTAAAATAAAACAGCATCTTCCGTATTAATATTAAATATCTTCTCCGCGCTTCCACCCTGAACTACAACTTCCAAAAATCGTTTTTCGCCAAGCCCGGAACTTCCCAAAATGAGGGCAGGAACTTTATCGGGCACATCTTTCAATCTTTCAAAATAACATAATTCTTTGAACTTGGTCGAAAAACGATTTTTACTTCTTATATCTTCTTGCAAGAGAGTTGTTTTACAGTTTCCAAAATTATCAATCCACCAAATCGCTGATGGTGCATCAGGAATATGTTCGATAGATAATTTTGCACCTTTTAAGGTGTTACCAATAAACAAATACGCCGCAACACGAGGCAAAAAATCGAAACTTCTGAACTGTGTTCTTATGACTGAATCCTTTAGATTGTTTTTTAATGCACCGCCAGCGACAAGTTGATCGAAAGTTTTTGGTATATCAAGAACGGTTACATTTTTTGTAAGTTTGAATTTTTTAACAAGAGAAAGTGTGAAACCATCTATACTTGCGAGTATAAGAACTTTTTTGTACCAAAAATAACCAAATGGTGTTCCATTAGACCATTTTTTGCTTTCCCGTTTCTGGGAGCGACATTCACGAGGATAATGCCAGAATTTTTTTCAATGGCGTCCAAAATATCAATAATGTTGCCTGCGGCCTGAATGTCGTTGGTCACACCAACAAAAGAGACGGGGCTATTCAAAAGCGAACCTACTCTAGCTATCTGTCTTCCAGCAGCATTTGCGTCTCGGCAGTCGTTTATGATTGTGATGTTCATATTGTCTTGATTGACTAAAAGAAAACGACCTTCTTGCGAAGGCCGTTTCTCTTAGTTTATTTCTATAAATTCAGGTTTAAGAAAAAGCGCCTTCGTTTTTCGAGGTCATCATTTCCATCATCATTTGTGCTCGCGCTTGTAAGTTCATATTCAAAGAGTAACAAAAAGTAACTAAAGGGTCAATGCAGAATCAAATCAAATTTGGTGGACCCTACCGGGCTCGAACCGGTCACCTCTTCCATGCCATGGAAGCGCTCTACCAAATGAGCTAAGGGCCCTTGAATGAAAGAGAGCGCTAAAAGAATACACGAAGCGCCTACAGGGTTCAAGAGCACAATCGGAGAAAAAAAAGCGACCAGTCGAAGGTCGCAAGAGAAGAGAGCCACCCGCGTGGCGGGAACCTGCCACAGTGCGTCACGCGGGTGGCGGCAGTCGGTCCGGTCAGTTGAGGGACGCCGGAGCGTATCGACGCTGGAGCGGCGGGAAGCGCCAACCGAGCTTGACCGTACTCGGCAGCGTCTCGAAGCCCGGGAAGAAGACGGGCACCGGCCGCATCGGCGCGCGGCAACCGCCCCAACCCACCAAGACCGTTTCACGCGAAAACTCGCTCATGGCACACCCTTTCAGTTGCGTGACGACGCAAGCGCCGTCTGGTGGGATTGCCGTTCCTTTCAAAACGGTCTTCCTCTTTTCACAACCCATGGGTTTCTTGGCGCATACAGCGCATTCGCGTGGACTGCGCGGCCTAGTGTAACAAAAACCGCTGACGGGTCAAGCTTGACTGCCAGCAGTTGGCTTTCAGACGATTTGCCCCCTCGACAGGCTCGGGGGATAAAGTGATCCATGCCCCCTCGACCCCGTCCATTCGACGGGGCTGTCGCAGACTCGGGGGGTAAAGAGTTGTGCTCAACGATTTCTCTATCACTCTATGGGAGCGGTTCCGGAGCCTGCACACTCCCCTGCCCGTTAATCAGACGATCCAGTCTGCCTTTCACCAGTTGATTGTTCGGATTGAGCTCAAGGACTTTTTGGATTTGTTCAATAGCCAGATCTCGATGACCCTGCTGTTCATAAACCGAGGCGAGAAACCATCTTGCATTGCTATAACTGGGCGCAAGCTTCACCGTGTAACTCAATGCATTGCGCGCATGGTCCAAATCACCCTTCCCATTTCTTCTCAAGTACAGTTGTCCCAGTTCAAACGCCACCCCGACATCAAGTGTGTTATACCGCGCTACCGATTCCATCTTGCCGATCGCTTCATCAAGCCGCCCCTGACGTTCATAGACCAAACCGAGTTGGTAATGGGCCGGGGCATAGTTGGATTTGAGTTCAATGGCGCGATCAAACGCCTTCTGCGCTTTCGTCATATTGTCCTTTACAAGTGCGGTGGCTTGCTGAGCCGCTTGTGCATCTTTTGACGCGGTGAACGGACGCTCCTTTTCCGCAACGGCTAAGTAGACCGCTCCTAATTCTGTCTGCCTCACTGGGCTCACGGGCTCAAGTTCTATCGTCTTTTCAAATGCCGTCACGGCAAACGTCGAAGCGTTGGGCACAAAACTGATCAGCTCACGATAAGTATTGCCTCGGGCGATCCAGTTCAAACTATTCTCCGGAGAAACTTCCGTAGCCCGCACGGCCGCATTCACACTCGCCGCAACCAGCGACTGCACATACGTCCGCGAGGCATCAGTCAAATCTGAAGGGTTATTGATACCCTTGAGTTGATCTTTGAGTTGTAACAAGAGCGATTGTGAAAGCGCCCGGTAGAACCGATCATCAAACCGATTGAGCGTTGCCGCGCGATCCAACCATTTCACGACCTGATCCGTCGGCGCACCCGAACGATCCGCTTGCACCCCTCGCGCGAAGGCCACTTCAGCCAGATAGCGCTGGGCCGTCAGGAAAATTCCGACCAAAAAAACAAGCGAGCCTAGCGTGAGACCAACCGATGAAGCCAAGCGGATACGCGACATTCCGACTGATGTTGATTCGTGCGCAGAGGTCGGAAGAATTTGGGTAAAAAGGAGGGCTCCAAGAACGAACAAAAGCCACATGAGTGTAAAGTTGAATGGAAATAAGCCGCCAGCGACAACAAGGGTGACCCAAGGAATGGTTATAAGCAAACCGTGGAGCCATTGGTCGCGAGCGCGTGAACGCAATAAATAAATCGTCGCTTTGACGCCTAAAATAATAAGGAAAAGTAGAAAAACAACCGTCCCGACATATCCGATCGTCGGCAGTAGGGTGAGGTAAAGCGAAAAAGCTCTATCAAAACGCGTGTCGAAAAAATCCGTTTGATTCACTTGTGCGTTATGGTGGCGCGCGTAGAGAAAACTGTAAGTTCCCGGCCCAGACCCGAGTAAAACACGGGAGCCCTCAAGCGCTCGTTTGGCTATCTGTTGGCTGGTACTGAAACTTGGGGTGACTTGCAAAGGGATCTTCAAAGAAAACGGAGAGGGCAACCAAAGCCAAAAGGGAATGGCAAGAATCATCAGGGCGATCGGCACGATCATTCGAGCATGCGAACGAAACTCGCTGGCACGAAACAGAACAAAAGCAAACAAAAGCGCATGGCCGAAGATAAACAAAAACCACAAGAGACCGTCATCAAAAATAAGGAGGTAAACGAAGGTAAGTCCCATCAAAAGAAGGCTGATGAGAGTGAGAGGATCACCGCGGCGGAAAGAAATCCAAAGCGTACTGGCAAACAGCGTGGCAATGACGAGAAAAATTCCCGCATCACTAGGCGAGCCGATCGGATTGAAAGCGCGAGGCGGCGCGAAATGCAGAGGCCACGGAACCCCAAACGCGCTCAATAGCGTGATGGCGGCCACGAGCAATGCCGAGATAAGAAAAATACAATGAACCAACCGGTGTGATGTGCGATCGTTAAAAGTTTCAATGACGAGCGCCCACACAAGCGCAAAACCAAAAAAAGATATTACGCTTGTAAACTCCTGCGAAGAACCTCCGATCCAGGAAAGAAACGGACTCGATGAGTGCCAAGCGGATAAGGCGACCCCGATAACGACCACCCAGGGGATCGCATGCATCAGCCAGCCTCGTACGGAAGATCGGCCTCCCATGACGACCCAGGCGAGCCAGGTAAGACCCGCAGAAAAGGTGAGCAAGAGAAATAAAGCTTGTTTATTCAGATCGAGAACATCCACGGTCACGGGAAGAAAAAAAAGTGGAACGGCGAAGAGCTCGATCAAAAGCAGAGCACGCACAGCGGAAAGACAACGATGAAGACGATGTGAAAGCATACGAGAAGATTATCCGTTTCAGTATAACGCAAAACGGACAGGTGTGGGGAGCCCGTCCGTTTCGCTATGAGATTGTTCTGCGTTGTGAAAAGAACGTTTCGCCAACGCAAGAAGCCGGTTTAAGTCTACTCACTGACAGCTTCTTGCACAGACGATAAAGGATCCACTTCAGGCGCGATCGGGGTGGTGTCGCCTGAATCGGGTTCGACAATCGGCTCTGATGGTTGCTCGGCTTGTGCGCCGCCCTCATCTAAAACCGAAGAATCGACTGGGGGTTCATCCGGACTCGCCGGAGATGCAGGAGCGTATCCTCTTCGATAGGCGCTGACCATCCAATCAAATGCAACCGCTTTGTCTTCACCGGCAAACGCCTTCACGACAAAATGATTGTTGTCTTTTTCTGAAACGAACAGCGAAACCGGACCACTTGGGGTCACCACAACACGCACCGGACCCTCGGCATCAATCACATCATTAAACGTCGGAGAGACGTCCTCAAATCGAATCTCGGCCTTACCACCCGAAAGTGTGGCAGTCCCCGTCAGAGTGATCATCACATCAGGAGAAGTTGTAGCAATGGTTTCTACGGGTTCATTGGTATAGGAAGTAATGACGGTCTTGAACAAGCCAGATGTGGTCATGGTCCCATCCGACTCAATCTTCCACGCATCCCCAATGCCCGCAATGCGTCCGACGCTCAAGATTTCATTTCCAGCTAGATAAATGTTGCCGGTCATGTTGAGCGCGCTGTAATTGCTGTTTGTTGCGCCAGCAAAATTTGAAGCTTGATTGAGCGTCCCGGGCGCGGAAGAAAGAGCCTCGCTTGACCAATAGCCAGCCTGAACGAAGACGAGAATATCCTTCTCTCCAGAGCTAAGCGGTTCAAGCGCATAACCGACGATAGGACCGGGATGAGTCGCTTTCATCGCATATCCCGGTTTGGTGGCAAGCGTCAGAGGATCACCAACGGCGACGGCTCCATTTTCAGAAGTGATGTGTGTTGGGACGCGTCCAGCTAAGGCAATAGGTTGGGCTCCGGGGAGGTTGTCACCTGCTAAAAACCCGGGACGCGTCGAAACGATTCCAGCGATCGTTCCAGAATCCGCTCCCATAGACCGCTTCACTTTTTGTCCATCGCCAGCAAACACCACGACTTCTCCCGGTTGGAGCTGTTCGTCCGATGGGAACATCTCGGCAAAATCATACGAACCCGTTGACCATCCTTTCGCATTGGTACGCATGAAGTCGCCCCCTGCCCCTTCGGAGCCATCATAATAAATGTACTTGCTTGTCTGAACGACGCCGCGGTCGGAAGGATAAATTTTTCCAGCAAGAACAAGATCGCCAGCGATTTGTAGAGTTCCCGTGTTGGTCACATAGGCCACTTCCGTGTTCGCGGTGTTGCGAACAGAAAGACGATAGTCATTTGCACTGGCCACGCTCGTGCTCAAGAGCATTTCTACAGCCTTTGCCTGCGAGCCGTCCCACCCTGAACCACGCAAAGACAATCCATAAGAATTTGCGCTTGGTTGCGCGGCGGTTGCAGTTGAAAGCGGTGCCATGACAACATTGCTTGTCATGAGCGTCGAAGTTCCTTCATGAGTGATGACGTCACCCAAAAACCATCCATTGTTTACCTGAACCATCACTTGTCCCGTCGTGCCATCAAAATCATCAAGAGCCATACCGATGACACGACCGACCTGCGTGGCTTTCATGGCAAAGCCCGATGTTGAAGAAGTTGTGAGATAATCTCCAACTTTGATCGAACCGTTTTCATTTGTCACATTGACTGGCACGCGTCCGACAAGCGCAACAGGCATGGGGTTCTCACTTTCCGGAACATTGTAACCCGCTGACGTAAAGTCACTGGAATTATCAGACACGATCCCCGCAACAGGACCTTGATAGGGTTGCGACGACTTCACGAGTTGAACAATCGTTTGTCCATTCGTCGTGGTAATCTTGCGCGCTCCTGGGACAACGATGTCTCCATAGGTCACACCAGATGTGACGGGATATTGCTCAGCATAGTCGGCTGTCGGAGCACCGTTACAATCCTTGATGGCTTCATTGATGCCATCCACATTGGTATCGTGACACAGAGCATACGGTCCGTTTGCCGTGGCCGACGTGGCAAGATTTGCCGTAACATTTCCAGATGTATCGACACTAAAATTCGTTCCAGCAATGGCATTTCCTCCAATATTCACCGCGTTTGTGATATTGGCATCGGAAGCATCAAGACCGTCCGTGATGTCTCCATCCGTTCCAGAAATAGAAAGAATCTTAATAGCATCTGTGACAACGCTTGCGAGATCTTCTAGGTTAACCAGTTTCAAAAGGGCTTCGTAAGAACCTGCGGTCGCGACACTTGATTGACCTCCGGCAATCTCGATGCCAAACATATCACCATCCGCGTCATTGGCCGTAAGATTGACATTTATTCCGACGGCATCTCGTCCGGCCGCAACATTCTCTTGCGTTAATGAGATGTTAAAGAAATCCGCTGTACCTCCGACTCCCTGATCGCCAACCGTAAGGTCAGCATCGACGTATCCGCCCGTTGAGGTAAACGTAGAACCAGCATTGTCGAAATCCACCATTCCATCAAAATAACTTGTCCCATCAACTTCAAAGGCTCCTGACACATATAGGTCATCATCCGTTGAGGCATTTCCAGGTGTTAAGGCATTTCCAATGCGTGTATAAGTAGCTGGGTCAATCGTAAGCGCTCCATCACTGGTAATGTCATCTCCATTTACGGCCAGATCGCCTGACAGAACAACATCTCCAGTGTCACCATTGTCTGAAAGTGTCATCAGGTCATTCCCAGACGTATCTTCCCAAGTAATCGTTCCAGCCGCAGAGCCAAACTGTCGGGTGGTATCAAAGACGATAAAATTCTGACCCGCGTTAAGCGCGTTGGTGATTTCTGTGTCAGAAACATCAATGGCATCAACAATGGTTCCTCCAGTTCCACTTGTATCATTTATAAGAATAGCATCTGTCACAACACTCGCTATTACTTCGGTATTTGTAAGGCGCAACAAAGCTTCATAATTTCCGGCAACACCCGAACTCGTTCCCGCTTGGTTGGTGATGTTCATGCCAATCAAATTTCCATCGCTATCCTCCGCATCAAGAAGAATGCCAAGGCCTGTAGCTTCTCGAGCGGCCGTGGCCCCATTGGCTTGCGTAAGCGTGAGGAGCTGGCCGTAAACAGCGGCATCGCCAGCTGTAATATCCATGTCCAAAATGCCAGACGTCGTTGTTGTTGTCGCATCAGCCATGTCCACATCTATTACGCCGTCAAAATAACTTGTCCCATCAACTTCAAACGCCCCTGATGCATACAGATCATCATCTGTTGAGGCGTTTCCAGGTGTTGAGACATTTCCAATGCGTGTATACGTAGATGGGTTAATCGTGAGCGTTCCATCACTGGTAATGTCATCGCCGTTTACAGCCAGATCGCCTGACAAAACAACATCTCCAGTGTCACTATTGTCTGTGAGTGTCATCAGGTCATTGCCAGAGGTGTCTTCCCAAGTGATCGTTCCAGCCGCAGAGCCAAACTGTCGGGTGGTATCAAAAACGATAAAATTCTGACCAGCGTTAAGCGCGTTGGTGATCGTCGTCGCTGAAACGTCCAAAGCATCGACAATGTCTCCTGAAGTTCCTGAAGTGGATGTCACAAGAATCGCATCCGTGACAACACTCGCGGTGTTCTCAGCATTCGTGAGTCGCAACAACGCTGAATACGTATCCGCTATCGCGGCAGCCGTTGCCGCACTGCTAATTTCAAGTCCGATCACTTCCCCATCGGCATCATTTCCCGTCAAAATAATTTGTTGTCCCAATAGTTCCGCGTCTGCAATCGCTCCGGAGCTTTGAGTCGCACTCACGCTTAAGCCAACGACATTCGCGGTGGTTGAGGCGATATTGAGATCAAGAGCTCCATCGGTATTGGTGGATGCTGTTGACGAAGCATCAACGACAAAGGATTCTCCAGCCGCGAGCGTTACAGAAAAATCACCGGTAGGATTGACATCCAATGTTGTTGTAGAAGTAATAGATCCGCCATTTGCTGCCAACGCACCGTCCATGGTGATGGCTCCAACCCCTGAAAAATCTCCCGTGGTTGAAACATCCCAGTCGGACGAATTAATTTGCAAAGTATCCCCTCCATCTCCAAGCAGTACGGAGCCACTGGGGGTCAGAGTGAAAGCCCCGGTTGTGGTGAAGGTGGTTGAAGCTCCGTCAAAAGCGATATTGGTATCGGCGATGGAAATATCACCATTAAAATCTGCGGATTGGCTCGTTGTCAGTCCACCACCATCAGAGACCACAAACGCATCATCGACATCAAGACCTCCGTTTGCATTCACATTAGCCGCAAAGGTAGCTAATCCCGCATCGGTAACCGACCAATCATCGCCGACGATCGAAGTTTGATCTTGGGCAGACCCTATGTTGGTGTCATCGGCAACGGTGTTGTTCGTTCCAATATTGATCGTATTTCCTCCAGCCCCCGTTCCAATATTAATGCCGGCATAAGCCGTACTCCCCGCACCGATATTCAAAGCCGTGGTCGCCGCTCCACCCACGTTGAGCGTGGTCGCGGTTGTATTGACTAAATTAAAGGTTGTTTGGTTAGTGGTCAGATCCCCACCTCTCACTTCGAGATCTCCCGTAATGCGAATATTCCCCGTCGTCCCTGCGTCCGTTACATCAAAAAGCATGTTCCCGTCTGTATCATCATAGCGAGTCTGGTCAGCTCCAAAAACGAAATAGGCAATTCCGCCCGTTGTTGTGTTGAGAAGAACCTTCCCAGAACTCTGAAACGTCCACAACGGCGACCCTCCGTCTTGAATCACAAAATTTCCTGTGCTGGAAAGATTCACGACGGTGTCGCCGCTTCCAGAATTTGTAATCGTAAATGTCTTCGTGCCATCTTGCGTGATAGATGTACTGGCATCGAGTGTGAGAGTATCCGACAGCTCGGCAAAATCCAAGCAATCTGTACAAGCGAAATCAGCTCCGGTAACGGTTCCAGCTGAAGTGATCCCGCCGTCATTATAAAGGATGCCTTCAATACCAGCCTCACCCGCAACAAACAGATCATTCCCTCCCAAAGAAAAGCCGGCATTTGAAATGGTCTCAGTCGATGATGTGGAAGCTCCAACGACGAGATTATTATCGAGATACCCATCGCTCATGACTTCAAGTTGATCCGCAACGCGCAAATCCCCTACCCCTCCTGACGCATATGAAAACGCTGCATCGGTACCCACAATAACCGCAGCATCATCTTCATAAGCTCCATTACTTCCGGTCTCAAATGTTCCTCCAATTTGAGTTGAATCTAATCCGTCGATTGTGTCGGCGTTGAGCGCATAAGGCGCGGCGACGAGTTGTTTGCGTGGAGACAAGGTCTCACCAGCAATAATCACCTCAAGATAAATTCCGGCATTATCCGCAAACGTCGAATCGGCGATTGCGGCATAAGGCGTTCCCGCAGCGGTGTCACCCAAATTTTCTGTAAACAACCCGTTGGTTAATGTGACAGATCTGGCTGTGGTCGAGCCGGGAGTATTGGCGTTACACGTGCCCGATGAATTCGACCAGACACAGGTCCCGCCTGAAGCGGCCGTGTAAAGGAAAAATTTCATGGATAAACTTGAACTGGTGACGGGAACGCCATTGGCGTCTAAAACGCGCCCTTGATACGTCACGATGTTGGGCGCGCTTGCCGCCAGCGCTGGCCATGCGAACACGCCAAAGACCATCGCAAGCATGGAGACGATGGTCAGAGCGCCAATGAATTGTCGCATGATGGTTTTATTCATACGGAAGTTTCATCCTTTTTCCCCGTCAGCTCAACATCGATGCCAAAATCTTGAGACCCCTCCTTATGACGCAAATCAATGGGTCGCACTTGCGTGGAATGGTAGCCGCCCTTTTCAAATACCGCGTAATATTCGCTCGGCCCCAGTAAGAAAGCATAACGCCCTTTGGCATCGGTCATTTGCGTATCGAGCAATTTGTTGTACTTCGGCTCAAAGATACGAGCCACCACATGAGAAAGCGGACGATGGGTCGATTCGTCATAGACGATCCCCCAACTTTTTGGTTTTCGTGGTTTGGCAAGGCGTCGCGAGAGCAGGTACACCACCACCTGCACAGCAATCATCACGGCCGCAAGCACGTTCGGCCTGATGATGGAAACGGCGATCGAAACGATGACGCCGCTAAGCGCAACAATGTGTTGCACGACGCGCAATCGGCCTTGCCAAACCACACGTTTCGGTGTTTGAGTTGCGCCAACTTGAGCGGGATCAAGTGGCACGTTTGGCGTAATGACGGCATCCTTTTCCGTCACCTTGATGAATTCACCATGGTAGACGTCAAGAAATACTCCATCATCTTTCGCCTCTTTCAAATAGTCCGTGGGGAACCGGAAACCGACTTTTGTGGCCGTCAGACGATACATTCCTGGTTGAACCAGAAAGAAGAATCGCCCGCCTTTATCGGTTACGCGGCTTTTCACAAGCCGACCGGGTCCGGACGCGGTCTCGTCCTCAACACGGAAAAGGCGCACCACGGCAAGATCAACCGGAGTTCGGGAAATGGCATTATAGACAACGCCAAACCCTTTTCGTTTACGGCGCCATAAGAGCAAAACCGGGGCCGTAAACAGATATTGAAGGAACGGGAGGAAATCGAACGCCACAGTCATGACCAAGACACTGGCACCGGCTGTGACAGCGATGGCTGGCGTGGCGACATCAACGGTTGTTTGAACCGCTTCGTTTTCACGAACCGTTTGAAGCGTTTGTTGAACCGTTTGAGCCACCGGTGTAGAAAGAACTTTCTCAAGAGACGCTTTGAGCGTCGCGGCGGTTTGGATCAGTGCCGGTGCGAACGGTTGTAGCTCCTCTTTTTTTGGAACCGCAACCAGACGCACACGGGGATTGACGATATGATTACTAATCGCCAGGACGTCCCCGCGATACGACAGAAAATCCTGCTTGGAAGTTTGTAGTCGATAGGCCCCATTGGGAACATACCACCCGAATGTTCCTTCTGGACTCGTCGTGATTGGATTGAACTGATCGTATGGGGACCCATCCCATACGATAGAATTTCCGTTCACGATCTGCTCAAGAATGACTTGCACCCCTGATACCTGTGTTTCTTCATCATCGATGACCTGTGAGGTGATCCCCCAAGGAACCACATTCAGGTATGAAGAAACCGACTCATGACTTCCGCCGGCGTACGTCACATCCACCCCCATAAGATAAAGCTGTGGAGTTGATGGCGTCGTCACATCAGCGACATAAAGAGCGTTTCCGCCTTGCTCACTTGCAAGGCGCATCAGGTACACCTCTGACCCAATGGAGATCTGCAGGAGCTCCACATTGTCAGAAATCTCATCTTGGGAAACCGCCAAGCGCATGCGTGTCGAAGGCAGCACGTCAATCGTTCCCTTCGCACCCATGGAAAGGACGATCTTCCCGCCTGACACCGTGACCACCACGTCTTCGCGTTCCAGCTTCGCCTTCCCCGCACCCAACAAGGTCGGCTGTACTGTGGCGCCACTTGATGATCCCGTACCGCTTTGAGGTTGCCCCTCTTCTCCCGAAGGAGAACTTTGTCCGGTTCCACCTGTTGGCGTGGCCGACTGTCCCGATGGTCCCTCCGGCGGGGCCTCGGGAAGTGCTTCTGGCTTTTGCGGTGCAGGTGGCACCTCTGCTTCTGAACCGGTTGGCGTACCTGAGCCAACCGCTCCAGAAGAAAACTGCCCTGCGTCATCAAAGACGAACACACCGTAGTAATAGATATTGTCTTTTGTCAGTCCGGTGCGTGTCAAAGTGTTCACAAGAGCATTGGAAACCTGCGTGCATCCTGTGACATCGTTTTGATCCTTCGGAAAAGTATCCGTGCATTCCAAAACACGAATTCCGGCAAGATCGGTATCAGAGGGGTTTACCCATGCGAGTGCCAGTTGGCTTTTCCCTGCCGTCACTGTGAATCCTGTGACATTCGCCGGAGGAACATCCGTGAGGGTCGCGAAAGTCTGATCCTGGGACAGAGCGGTATTGGACGAAGCGTCCGTGGAGCGCAAGCGCACGTGATACGACTTGCCCGAGGCAAGCCCGCTCAGCGTGACACTATGATCGGTTACGAGACTGCTATCCGATTTGGTTGAACCGTAGGTCACGTTTTGACCGTACTCGATGAGGCTATTTGAAGCCTCGTTCGTTGACCATGTCACACGCGCGCTCGATTTGGTGATGTCCACAACCGTAATCCCTGAAATGGTCGGAGCCGTCTGATCGAGCGTCGTAAACGTCTGCGTCGCGGAAGTCGCTCCGTTGCCACTTGGATCCTTGGAGCGCACGCGGAAAGAATAGGTCTTCCCTTCTGAAAGTCCGCTCACACCAAGACTGTGCGTTCCTGTTGCTTGCGAGTCTGTGACAGATCCCAGTTCGAAAGAAGCCGTTAGGCCATAGTCAATGGCGCTATCCGCAGGCTCGCTGGTTGACCAACTAACCGTCGCCGTAGCCCCCGTCACCCCAGACACTATGATGTTGCTGATGCTCGGCGGAGTCGTATCTCCCGGCTGTGGCGTTGATGGCGCCGATCCACCTCCTGTGCTTGGTGGCGCAGGAACGGTGGCAGTCACGGTTACTCCATTGCTCCCCGAACGCATGGGAAGCGCGATCGATCCGAAGTCACCGAACGTTCCACCAATCGTGATGAATGCTGTCCCCACACTGGTGGGATTGGTGATCTTATTGGATCCGGTTCCGGAACTGGTCGCATTGGTGCCGATCTCGATGGCAACTTGGCTGGATGCCGCAATCGCTCCGCCGTCTCCCGCACAAATCGTCACCGTCAACACATCGGAAGCCATCACCACCGAAGCTCGCTCTGAACCAGAACAGTTCGAAGCGGTTGTGAGATCCACACTATCATCACTCACATCAACATCGTCCTCGGTAATAGAAGAGGTGTCGAAAGATGTGGAAAATGTCAGGGTGATCGTTTGTCCTTCTGAAACACCGGTTGGAGTTGTAAAGATCACTTGGTGGTTGCTCGTCTGGCTTGTCTTAAGCGTGATTGGATAATCATTCGCACTTGAGACTGTTGCGCCAGACGCGTGAAACCCCAACATCATTGCCGCGATGATGAAAGCGGCAATCAGGTTGAGATTCCATCTGTGTAAGAGAATGTTGCGCACACACGATTAGTTTTTTTCAGATCTTTTTTGTTGTTTGGAAGCCTGCTCAAAGAGCCAAATCACGATAGCGGCCAGAAGGATGACACTGATTAAAAGTTGCCAAGGCACATACCAGAAGGATGTCGACGCCTCGATGACTTGGTTGGTTTGGCCGTAGGACAAGGCCACCTGCGCTGTCACCGGTCCGATGGCAAATGATCTCATCTGTGCTTGAAGGGTATTTATCCATCCCGAAGGTCTTTCTGCTTCGACAGAATATGAACGTGTCGAGTTGGGAAGAATGCGACCTTGTGAAGGATTGGCGTCCACCGAAGCGATCGTCCGTCCAAAAACATCTTTGAGGCTCACTTTACCTTGCGGGGTGACATGGACGTTCCCTTGATTTTGCAAACGGTAGGTCAAAGAGTGATGAAGGTCCGAAGACCATCGATTGGAAGAAAAAAAATCCAGTAACGCAAGTTTTTCCATTGTCTCCCCTTGAACCGTTAGAAAAATCAGCGCGGCTGTTTTTGCCTCAACCGACGCTCCATTGTCCACCACCAAGTCCGATGGAGAACCTGAAACGGTCAACGCGCCATAATAACCACCTGAAGCAACATCAACCGGAATGTTCAGTTCAAACGGCACTTCACCTTTGGACTGAGCCTTCACAACAACCTGCTCGTTATCAAGATTCAACCAGCGCGTAAAACCTGAACGATCCTCTTTCGCAGAAAGAAAATGTGGAAGCGTCCCGGTTTCATCAGGCTCAAACGACATCACTCCAAGATAATAGGTTTGATCTACGGACTGCGAGTTGATGATCGTTAATTTGGAAGAGACGACCTCACCTCGCTTGCCGGAAAGTTCAATGACAGAAGGTGAAACAGAAGCCCCTATGACCACTCGAGGCATGAAAATGATGAGCACGACTAGGATAAGGAAGGGCCAACGCATATCAGAAGTTTCCAGAAGCGATTATTGTGATGGAGTTTTGATACGTCGCTGAGGGCGTCTGTGAAGAGACCCCGAGCTTGACGGTGAGAAAGGAGCGATCAGAGTAGGCAAAGGCTCCTTTGGTAACGATGTCCTGCGCCGAAGTCGTTAAAGCGGCGTCTTGTGTATCAAAGGAAGAACCCGCGAGACTTGTATCACTCGATCGCGCACCATATTCCTCGTTTCCTGCCGTCACTTCCCCATCCGAGACACTTGCAACGGTATAAGATCCTTGAGTGGGATTGGCGTCCTCATACGCTTGGATCACATAACCGTTGTTATTGTCCGCAGTGACTTCAAAAGCCAGGATTCCAGAGGCGACGGAAGTCGTCTCGACCGGAACAAGCGAAAGAGCTGAACCTGTAAGGGCATAGAGGTAATCATTCGAGCCATCAACTGTAGGAGTCGTACCGTTTGTGGCCATGCGGTCCAAAACCGCCGTTGTTGATGTCAGGCTCGTGATTTTTCCAAAGGCACTGACCTGACTAGCCCCTCTGTTCTGTAAAATGGCAACATAATCACCAACTGAAAGCCCACTCGTTGTTGCCATGGTTGCTGTGGTGCCTGAAAGGCTAGAAAGCTCATGAGGTCCGCTCGTATTTTGGATGTAAAGATCGAAGCTGATGACTTGATCGTATACCCCTGCCCGATAGCCCGCCTCGACCTGATAGTTGGTACTCGACGAGTCTCCAGTGGCTGAGCCCGAAACAGAGTCACGAAGAAAATAGGAAGACGAACTCGAGGTATCCGAACCACCGGTGCTGAGTGCGTCCCACCGTATCTGATAATTTGTGGAGGACATTGCCGCCTGCGCAAACTGCGCATATACAAAAACCCCCACAAGTGCAAAGGTTGTCATGAGTCTTCGCATAGTCCTCCTTTACAAAAATAGTATATCATGAACACAAAAAGTAGTCAACAAATTATTATGCTAAGTTTAGCAAAAAAATATGGCAATTTTTACAAAAAACTGTGGAAAAAATGTCCAATAATACTAAAAGACAACTTTCTGATGACTTATCCACATTTTTTCCATTTTTGTGTACACAGGAGTAATCAAAAATTGCATGTTGTAGATGAATGACAAAAATTTTGCACTGTATAATGTTTCACGTGAAACTAATTAAAAAAGGCCACCATGTAATGAGGACCTTTTTACAAATTTGGTGGACCTGAGGGGAGTCGAACCCCTGACCTTCGCAATGCGAATGCGACGCTCTACCAACTGAGCTACAGGCCCATATTTTATTATCACTAAACTCAAGCTACTATTCACTGTTTTTGAACGGACGTTGCTACAAATCAACTTATTAAGGGTAGTGCACTAATTATTTCCCCATTTGCATTCGTAAAATTCACAGCGGAGGTAATAGGATTCAATTCGTTAGTGTAATTGCAGGCAACCAGCAGTAGCATGGCAAACTCGAAATTGCGTCTGTGGTTTGAATCTCCCTCGCAATAAGGGTGCAAGCTCTTCGGTTGAGTGAACATTCCTAGCAACGCTGTCTCTAAGACTTTTATAATGTTTCACGTGAAACATTATACTCTGCAAACTCGTCGTCACCATAAATCTCGTCATCCCAGTACTTTATATAGTCTGTTTCAATGGTCCAAAGCCTAGTGCCCCAAATATTTTTTGCGATCCACTCAGGGCTCAGAATATCCCGCATGTCGGAAAATTTATTCCAAAGCAATTTTAATCCTTCAGAAACTTCCGCGATATCATTAACCTGTCTACAAATACCGAATCCCTGCACGGCTTTTCGATTTTTGTGGTTGTTTGGATCAAACCATGCCGTACTAAATGCCACTTTAGGATTCTGTTTTATCATCAATGAATGCTTTGTGCCTTCTGGACTGATGAAGAACATTTTTCCTTTATCATCCGCTACAAAATAAACGTTCGCGATCCAAATAGACTCATTCAACGAGCAGGCTATGGCTAGTAAATCTTGTGATCGAATAAATGAAAGCACTTGATCCATATCTGTATTGCACCGGCCACTAGCTTAATGGTGTCCCCGGCAGGAATTGAACCTACATCCCCAGCTTAGGACGCTGTTGCTCTATCCGTTGAGCTACGAGGACATGAGTCGTAAAATAATGAAACCGCAGATCAAATACCTGCTATAATGCGCGGGTATGACTCTTTATACTGTCCTCATTATAGCAACAACCGTTCTCATCCTTATCGTTGTTTATTTGGCAACAAAACGCTCACCAAACTCACAATCACAAGGCAACGAGGCTCTTATACAGCTCATGAATGACCTGCGTAGAGAGCTGCAGGATACTACGAATTCTCAAAGAAGGGAAGTACAAGAGAAGCTTGATTCGATGCATGATCGGCTCATAAAAAACATGACGGACTCCTCTTCGGCGCTCCAAAAACATTTTCACTCGACCGCTTCAATATTCAAAGATGTTAATGAGCGTCTCTTCACGTTGGACTCGACAAATAAACAAATTCTCAACTATTCTGACCAGTTAAAAAGCCTCGAACACATTCTAAAAAACCCAAAACAGCGAGGGATTCTGGGTGAATATTGGCTTGATACGTTGTTGGGTCAAGTTTTACCGCCAAACCAATACCAGATGCAGTATTTGCTCGGGGTCGATGAAAATTCTGGCCAAAAATTGATTCCGGACGCGGTTATTTTCATCAAAGAAATGTTGATACCTATTGACGCAAAATTTTCGTTAGAAAACTACAACAGAATTGTCCAAGAAACCGATCCTGACAAAAGAGAGGAGCTTGAAAAGCTATTTAAGGCAGACGTAAAGCTTAGAATAGATGAAACTTCCAAATATGTTCAACCGGAAATGGGAACCTCAAATTTTGCTTTTATGTTCGTTCCAGCCGAAGGAGTCTACCATAATCTTATTTCTGCAGATGTCGGCGCGGTGAAAGTCAACACAAGAAATCTGATCGAGTACGCTTTTGAAAAAAATGTCATGATAGTTTCGCCAACGTCATTTTTTGCCTATCTTCAAACTGTTATCTTGGGACTCAAGGCTTTGCAAATTGAGGAATCTGTAAAGGACATTCAAAAACACACCGAATTACTGATGCGCCATATGAAGGCCTACGAAGATCATCATAATCGCTTGGGCAAACATCTTGAGACAACCGTAAAGGCCTACTCGGCCTCATCCAGCGAACTCAAAAAAATCGATAAGGATATCTATAAAATCACAGACGGTTCATCAGGTAAACAGCTCGACCCTGTCGAAATCGATATGGTTGTTGTCGCTGAAGAATAAGCCTAAGGGTTGACAGCTTGTCTGGTTCATTTATACTAGCCGCGTTCATCTACTTCTATGCCAAATCTCCAAAATGCAAAAAAAGCCCTGCGCCAGAGTGTTCAGCGAGCCACACGAAATAAATTGGTTCAGGCTGAAATCCACTCCTTGCGTGTGAAGTTGCGCAAAGCGCTCACCGCGAAGCAGGCAAAAGAAGCTCTCGAGCTTTACCACATCGTCGGCAAAAAGCTGGACAAAGCGCTGGCCAAGAAAGTCCTTAAGAAAAATACTGTCGCGCGATTTAAATCGCGCATGATGCAGAAGATCAACGCAATCAAGAATGCGTAAAGTGATCGACGATCAAATCAACCGCAAGACCGGCGCTGATGCGACCGGTCTTTAGTTTTTGATCAAACGAGAATAAGAGATCGTGTGCTTTGCTTAAATGATCAAAAGAAAACAAGCGCGCTTGTTCAACGGCTTTGCTCGCCACAAAAGGATGAACACCGATCGCTTCGGCAACTTGATTTTTATTCGCTCCCGGATGTTCATCCAGGAAACAGCGGGTGCTCAGCAAAATGCGCACCTGCCGTCCGAGCATAGTCAGCACATAGTGATCATCATTTCCAGAAAGTCGCTCCTGCTTTAGCAACTGTAAAGCACGAGCGGGTTGTCTTTTAGAAATGGCGTCCATCAACTCAAAAATTTTTCCTTCAAAAGAAGCCTCGACGAGTGCCTCAACCATTTCTTTGGTCACCTCCTGACCGCTTGCATACGCAATGAGCTTTTCAATTTCTTGCGACAAACGCCAAAGGTCACCTCCGACGCGCGTCACCAACTCCTGCAAAGCGGTTCGACTCATTCGAGCGCCTCTTGCCCCCACACGGTCGCTCGCCCATTTTGAAAGAGCTGGACCTTGAAGGTTCACAAAAGGGTAGGTGTGCACTTCGGCCATTTTCAAAAGTTCTTTAAAAAATGGTTTCTTCTCCAGTGCGGCCGGTTCGATAGATTCCCAAAGCACCACGATCGTTGACTGCGGAATGCGCGCTAAGCCCTGAACCCACACCGATTGTTCATCCTTTTTTGTTGCGCTGATGAGCCCCTCAACAATCACCATGCGTTTGGGTGATAAAAAAGGATAGGAACAAGCGGCTTGCAAAACCTCTGACGCCACAATCGCACTCGAGCCTTTCACGGGAAACTCGGCAAGATTCATCCCGGACTTATCAAACTTATCCAAAAACGCCTGCCGCATGTGGCGCACTTTTTCTTGCACTCGAAAGGTATCGTCGCCATAAATCAAAATCAACATACCCTTATTTCATCTCTCCCCAATTCGTCCCCACTTCCACATCCACAATAAGCGGCACCTCAAAACTGGCCACACCTTCCATCATTTCCTTTACTCCATGTCCCACCGCCTCAACCGCTTCTTTTTCCACCTCCAAGACAAGCTCATCATGCACTTGAAGAAGAATCGCCGCGGGCAAGCCGCTTTGTGAAAGCCACCCATCAACGGAAAGCATCGCTTTTTTCATAATGTCCGCAGCCGTTCCCTGAATCGGCATATTGATGGCCATGCGTTCGGCCTGCGCTACGAGCATCGGCACGCCCGACTGAATCTCTGGAAACGAGCGGCGCCGTCCGAAAAGCGTTTCCACATATCCATCTACATGCGCCTTTGTTTTGGTCTCGTCCAAATAATTTTTGATCGCAAAATGAATTTCAAAATAGCGTTCAATGAACTCCTTGGCTTGTGAAAGAGACAGGTTAGTCGAACGTGAAAGGGAACGTGGTCCCATCCCATAGAGAATCCCAAAATTGATCGCCTTGGCCGCGCGACGCTGTTCTTTAGTCACAGCTTCCTCTGTAATCTCAAAAACTTCCGCGGCCGTACGCGTATGGATATCCGCTCCATCGCGAAACGCATCAATGAACGGACGATCCTTGGCAATCACCGCGGCAAGACGCAACTCGATCTGTGAATAATCCGCGCTCAAAAGCCGTTTGCCCCGAGGCGCCACAAACGCTTTTCGAATCTCGCGCCCCAATTCCGTCTTGATCGGAATGTTTTGCAAATTGGGATCGGAAGAAGACAGTCGGCCTGTGGCGGCCACGGTTTGATGATACGTCGTGTGCACTCGGCCCTCGCGGTCTACCAGTTTAGGCAAAGCCTCCACATACGTCGACTGAAGTTTAGCTAATTCACGATGTTCGGAAATAAGCGGGATGATGGGATGCGCGTCCCACAGTTTCTCCAGCTCGGAAGCCGCCGTTGAAAAACCCGCTTTGGTTTTTTTGATTCCTTTGGTCGGCAGTTTGAGAGTCTCAAACAAAACCTGTGCAAGCTGAAGTGGGGAGTTGACGTTGATATCTTCACCTGCCGCCGTGTGGATCTGTTTTTCCAAATCTTCAATGCGCTGTTTCAATTGCTTGGAAAAATGACCGAGTGCATCCGTATCAAGTTCGATGCCCCGACGTTCCATTCGATAGAGCACGGGAATAAGCGGCATCTCAATCTCATCAAAAATCGTCTCCATGTGAGAAGCTTGAAGAGCCTCCCGAAGTTTTGTGGCCAGTTTGGGCAATAAGGCAGAAGCTGCACCTAATCGTTCATAATCTTTTTGCGAAGCATACGCCATCGGCAATTCTGGAAATTTGATGTTCAGCTGGTCAGAAATAATCGTCGGAAGATCATGCGCGCGCGAACCGGAATGGAGAAGATAGGAAGCGAGCATGATGTCGAAGAACAAAGAAGAAGGGAAGGGGAAGAAGGGGGAGAAGAGGGAGCACTGATGCAACGTGGTTTTTAGATCATGTGTGATGATAAGTTTGGACGATTTAAGTTTTGCCTCAATGAGTTTCATTTGTTTGTCCGCAGGATTTGTAACAACAACGGTTTGCTTTCCATCGCTCAACGCCAAGGCGGCCAGCGTCGCTCCAAAAAGATCTGGTTGTTGTGTTGCGAGCAGAAGACCGCAAGGGGTTGTAACTCGAGCAAGACTGTTTTTAAGATCATCAAGTTCACGCACGATATGAACTTCCTGTGGTGTCGTCCGTCCAGACGTCTTTAGAGGTGGCGCGAGAAGATCTTGCGTATGCTTGCGAAGAAGTGTGCGAAATTCCAGTTGGCGGTACTGATCTAAAAGAGCCTCCCAATCCGGCTGGCGCGTCTTGGCCGCATCAAAATGAAACGGCACATCAACATCGCGTACAATCGTCACAAGTTCGAGAGAATCCTCGGCGTTCTTTTCCTGTCCGCGCAGTTTCTTTGCCACTTTCTCTTCAATCTCTCCTTTTTTTAGCGCCGTAAAAATCCCCTTGAGCGAACCATAGGTCTGAACAAGTGCACCAGCTGTTTTTTCTCCAATGCCAGAAACGCCCGGAATATTGTCCGAGACATCCCCACGCAATGCCTTGTAATCTATGAGTTCAGTTGGAGTCAGGCCATAGCGTTCACGCACAGCCGGCTCATCATACGTTTTCGTTTCGGAAATGCCTTTTTGAAAAAAGACAACCTGTGTTTTTTTTGAAACCAGCTGGAGCGCATCCAGATCACCTGTCACAATAAGAGTTCGATAGCCTTTTTTTTCAGCCTTCGCACAGAGCGTCCCGATCAAATCATCCGCCTCAAACCCCGGCGCTTCAAAAGAAGGAATGTAAAACGCTTTAAGGATCTTCTGAATGATCGGAATTTGGTCATAAAGTTCTTGTTCTTTTTTCTGGCGCGTGGCTTTGTAAGCTTCAAACTTTTCATGCCGAAACGTCTTGCCTGGCAAATCCCAGGCAACCGCCATGTAATCCGGCTTAAACTGCTCGCGCATTTTCTCGATCACCATCGTAAATCCATACGCCGCATTCACAACCAGCCCGTCTTTTGTCGTCAGAGGGGGGATGGCGTGCCAGGCGCGGTGCAAAAGCGCATTGCCGTCGAGAATCAAAAAAAGGGGAGTCGATTCAGACATGCCCAGAGTGTATCAAAAAACGTCTTAAAACTCGATATGGTTTTGATTGGCCTTATCCCAAATCAAATCAAATAGCGTTGCGTAAGTCAGAGCAATATCGCCGGAGGTCAGAACGATCATCGTGTTTTCTTTTCGGGTTGTAATAAAGGCGATGTTGCCGGCAAAAATGATCACGGTTGCTGGGAGGGTTGTGCCCGCGGGCAAAAATCGAGATTCTCGAAGTTCAGAGGGATCTTTTTCGACAATTTTTTTAGCGTCACGGCTCATGGGGATGAGTTGCTTGCTTTTGATGCCGCGCTCAAGCCGTTCCGCAATCACTTGTTTGATGAGATACGGTTCCTTCACATAATCAAGGAGCCCAACGCCGGTGGTGATCAATCGATATTCCTTAACTCCACTACGCAGGAGTTGTTTCCAAAGTCGCTTGAATCCATCCGATCCCTCGTAGATCGTCACCCCGGGCGCATCGTCCGCTGTAGCTCGCAGTCCTTCCAAAAGAGGAAACGCCTTGGCAAAGGCCCCCTCGCGCTCATCCAACAGGCGCTGGAGTACCGCTGGGGGCTCGGCGATGTAGAGGGTTGTTTTTTTCTCAAGCCCAACACGAAAGACCCCTTGTCGTTCGAGACGCTCCAGAATCGGATAGAGCGTTGTGCGAGCGAGTTGTGTTCTGCGCGAAAGTTCAAGCACACTCGATGGTCCAAGCTCAAGGCCTGCCAAATAGACTTTGACATCTTTCTCGTCAAGTCCGAAAGCCCTAAGTCCGGCCATGACATCGGGCGAATAATGCATACGCATATAGTGTCACATTAGCGTGCAGATGCAAAAAGGGGAAGTGTTGTCGAAAATCTAGACAGAAAATAAAAACGCACCGCTTGGAGGAGGAGCTCCGAGAAGCGGTGCGAGCGTGTCAGCGCGAGTGTGCGCTGACGTTGTGGGGGGGCGGCCTACAGGGCCAGGTTGGCGTAGCCGCCGGTCTCGGCCTTCTTGACCATGACCGCGAGGCGGTGGTTGATGTCCTCGGGCGTCCCGATGGTGAGGCGCGGGAAGGTGCCGCCGTTGCCGTCGACCGCGACGTAGGTGCTGCTCGTGGTGCGGACGATCGGGGCGGTCGTGCCGGACTCGACGCCGTCGGCGTAGCTGGGGTTCATGAGGAACTTCTGCTCGCCCTCATTGGTCGGCTTCCAGCCGGCCCAGGTCGGGATCAGCTTGCGCTGGCGGCCCTGGATGGCGGTGACGATCACGGTGTTGGTGTCGCCGATGCCGAGCGAGATGTCCTCGATCCTGAGGCCCTTGAGCGCGGCCATCTGCCAGGTCGGCTCCACGCCGGTCTCGAAGAGCGTCTTGAGCTCCTGCGCGGTGGTGGCGTAGACCTGGTCGGTCCCGGCCTCGGCGATGAGCAGCGTCTGCTGGTCGACCAGCGCGTAGCGCGGCTCGCCGATCATCTGCGGCGTCGTCACCTGCATGAACAGGTCCGGCTTCTCGGTGTCGAGCGCGAACAGCACGCGGTCGCCCTTGCGGCCGATGAGCAGCACCGTGTTGGTGGTGTCCTCGGCGCCGATGACGTTGCCGTCCGCGAAGACGGCCTTGACGAAGGTGTCCAGCGCCTGGCCCTTCTGCGGGGTCGCCTGGACGCCCTTGGCGAACGCGCTGACGACGATGCCGTCCTTCATCGAGCCGACGAAGTGCGCATAGTCGAAGCCGTCGAGGTAGAGCCCCCCGAGCTCGTTCTCGGGCAGCTCGGCCTTGGAGATCTTGCCGCCGTTGTCCGGGTCGAAGCCGATCAGGTGGATCTGCCCGTCGCGGGAGATGCCCATGCCGATCAGGTTGCTGAGGTCGTACTGCTCCTCGCGCAGGGCGGTGCCGATGACCCGCGCGATGTTGTCGGGCGAGCCCTTGATGGCCGTGACGGTGACGCCGTTGATGTCGACGCGACGCTTCTCGATGCCGAGATTCTCCACCGCGATCTGAAACAGGTTCCTCATCTGTAGCCTCTGTTGCCCCATTGGGGCTTCTGGTGTTTGGCCTTTCCGGAAACCGATCCGGTTTGGCCTGGCTCTGGCTATCCGGCCAGCCGGGATGCCTGCAATTTTGGCTGAAATAGCCACCTCACAAGCAGACCCGCAGAAGTATGCCTGAAGGAAAAAATGGTGTCAAGTGTGGATAGAATGAAGAGAAAAGAGACATGCCCCCTTCACCTCCCGTTGGCCAAACAAAATAGACCCCAGCATGCTGGGGTCTATTTTGTGGGGCGGCCAACGGGAATATGGGCTGGCGCCCATATTGCTCTCGCTCGCTCGGGATAGTCCGAGCTCCGCTCGGCCTCTCCGCTCGCTCACTTCAAGCATCGTACCCGTGTTGTTGATCGTCGTTACGGGTTCGATTCTTATCTCTCACACAAAACCCCAGGCAAAAGCCGGGGGTTTTGTGTGGGGCGGCCAACGGGAATCGAACCCGTAACGACAGGACCACAACCTGCTGTGATAACCGTTTCACCATGGCCGCCATGCGCGAACGCGAAGAGAATAGCAACGAAAGAAAAAAAAATCAAGACGACGACTCCAACGGAAATAACGAAATAAGATGAACCAAAACTGAAGGAAGCTCTGACACTCCATCCTCTCCGCTCATGTGTCCAAGCCTGTGTTCGATTACAATTTCCGAATGAAGCTCATCACGAAAAATATCCTGCTGTTCAATAGAAACAAACGGATCATTGTCAGAAAAAATCGCCGCGCTCTTTGGAAGATGCTCTAAGACCTTCACAAGATCAATCTGCGTCTGCAACCATGGCTTGGCAATTTCCATTTCTTCTTCACCTAAATGCTGAAGAGCAAGCCATGGCGCCACAAAGACTGCCCCTGCGGCCGTCTGACCCGCTGGCAGAGATTCCAAAAAACGCAAAATCGTCTGACAGCCGATACTATGCCCAACAAAAAACGTGTGCTCATCAATATCTCCAACCACTTGAGCGAGTGTTGAAACCCACGGGAAAATTTCCGGAGAATCGGGATGAGGCATGTGAGGAACTTCAACCGTATATCCTTTCTGTTCCAATGTTTGTTTCAGCCAAGGGAACCAGCCTTCCTCTGGAAAACCTCCCCACCCATGAACAATAATCACGCGCGTACGCATATGGGTTGACTTTGTGATAAAATTTATCTACGCTTCCGATTCAGTTTACTGAATTTGGCCCGGTAGCTCAACTGGATAGAGCAGGTGCGTTCTAAGCACAGGGTTGGGGGTTCAAGTCCCTCCCGGGCCACCACATCTATGATCTTTTTAAGAATCCTTCTGTACCTCGCTCTTGCGCTCGGGCTTAGGTTTTTTATCATTGATCAGATTTTGCCCATTTCAGATTCATGATGGCTCCAGACGCTTGTCATCGTCGCGGTCTTTAGTATCGGTGTCGGCGTCGTGTTTCGCGGCACGGCCCAAGTGATTGAAGAAACAACTGATGTTCTCAAAGACCGCACCAAATTGGCTGGCGGATTCCTCCAAGCATTCGGGACCGCATTCCCCGACATGGTGATCGGTATCGTCGCGGCCTTTATCTCTCTTCAAGTCAAAGACACCGACCCAGTCCGTGCGATCCAACTCGCCATCATCGCGGCATCAACCACGTTCGGTTCAAACATTTACAACATTGTTCATGCGGTTTGGTGTCTGTTTCGTCAAAATATCGCAGACCGAAAAAACAAAATCGTTCTCATGTTTCCTCCGTTTACGTCCGGCGGAACGCTCAAACCCATCAAACAGCACGCCGTCAAACCCTCTCGCCAAGAAATGGACGGCGCCATCAACATCTTAACAACACTTACGCTTCTGACAGCTTTCGTGGCCGTCAGCATGGTGCTCTTCGGACAGATTCAGCAAACTGAAACATTAATGGTTGGCGATCTGTATCAACTGATTCCTCCTGTCGGGATCATTTTATTTATCGTGTGCATCGCCGTACTTTATCTCTTCCGCAAAAATGATCGGCCGGATTCACCCGTCGAAAAAATCGCGCAGGGCGAACGCTATTACGACCGTCACGGATCATGGCGCATTTGGTTCGATCTCATCTTATCTGGAATCGCGATTTTACTTGCCGCAGAAAGCATGGTCAAAACTCTGGAGGTCTTTTCCCACCTGACTCATATCCCTTTTGTCATTACCGGAATTTTGGCCGGGCTCATCGGCTGTTTTGGGGAGATGATCGTTGTGCATCGCTTTTCCATTCATCCCAAAGGCCGCATTGGTGATGCGATCGTCGGAGTTGCAATGGACAACATCGTCACGACCCTTGGGGCATCCGTCGTCGCCATGATGGGCGGCATCTTTCTTGGTGGTAATTCCCTGATCCTCATCTTTTTAATTATCCTGACAGCAAACACTCTGTTGATCGGACAGATATCACGATTAAAAAACGCCCTATAAAAAAGCACCAGCAGAAGCTGGTGAAGAAGGGTCAGACGTGGACCTCGCTACCCTGCCAGGCGTACCGAGCTTCGACGCCCGAGAACTCCTGGATGGTGCGCGCGATCTGCTGGACATCGTCGAAGCCGGCGTCCGGATCGTGGTGGGTCGTGTAGACGAGCCGGGGCTTGGCCGCCTTGGCGTGCGCGGCGGCCGCGGTCTCGCTGATGTGGCCGAAGCCCTTGCACCGCGCGTACTGCGCATCGGTGTACTGCGCCTCGGTGATCCACAGGTCGGCGTTGTCCGCGAGCTCGACGACGTTGCGGTCGAAGTCGTGACCGTGCTCGTGGTCGAGCGTGACCGCGATCACACGACCGCCCCACTCGAACCGGTACCCGTAGGCTTGGTTGGGGTGGTTCATCGGCAGCATCCGCACACGGATGTCGTCGCCGACCGCGCAGGGGATCGTGAAGGTGTCGCCCGACGGAGCGATCTCGCGCATGGTGCGCCTCGACCCCAGGACCTTCCAGGGCACCGGAAACACCGGCGGGGTGAACACGAAGCGCTCCATGACCTGCTCGATCGTCAGATCATTGTGGCGCGAGCCGATGAAGGTGAGCTCCGTGTCCGGACGGAACACGGGCTTGAACGCCGTGAGCCCGTCGAGGTGATCCTTGTGGACGTGGCTGTGGATCACGGTCGCGTTGACCCCGCCGTTCTTGCCCTGGAACCGCTCCTGCAGAGCGCGCCCGAGATCCTCGGGCTTGTTGCCAGTCTGGCCGAGCCAGACCTTGGTGAACACCTCGATGTCTTTGAGGGTCGTTCCAGGCACGAGCGCCGGCTCGAGCAGATGGTTGCCAAGGTCGATCATCCCCGAACCCGTGTCGAAGATGATGAGTTGGTCGGGGAACTGGAGCGTCAGGCATGTCGTGTGCCCGCCGATCCGGACGTCGCTGGTCGGGAAGGATCCGCGGACCCCCCAGAACTTCACGACGATGGGAAAGAGCAGATCGCGATGGGTCACGTGTGCCATGATGGCCTCCCTTGACCGAGCCTTATGCCAGGTCGTATCTGTACCCTACCAAGAGACCAAAAAGAGGCCAATGGCCTCTGTCGAATAAACAGACAACACCTTTAAATCTTAAAAAATCACAAAGCCGCCCGCACTTCTGCGAGATGTTTTTCCTCAAACTGACTGATAGTGTCTTTTCGGAATTGTTCCAAATCTTTCAAGCCTTGTTCAAATTTTTCCTTGGCCGGACCGTCCGATTGGATCGAACCGGCGGCGTGTTTATACCAATCGATCAGGTAGGGTTGAAAAGTCTGTTGATCAACCATGACCGTTGACCCATAAGGATCGTTATAGATGTACCCGCGCTCAGCTGCTTGTGTGTAGGTGTCTCGATACCGATCAAAGATGTCGTTGATCTGCTCAACAGACTGTGCTTGTTGAGCAAGGTCGAACAAATCAAACCCTTCGATATATTGTTCAAGCAGAGAACCACGAGATCCCTCATAGACAGCCCCGTATGATTTTGGGATGCCGGGGATATCGGAAAGCTCGCTCAGCGCGCGCTCTTCATTGTAAAGCCAATCAATAATCACTTTTTTAAGCTTCCTCTCTTGAGAGGAAGAATCCACGAGTCCAAGACGCGCGCGCTGTTTAACGCTGGCTTGTTCCATCGAAGCGGCATCGGACTCATAAATAGAAAATCGCTTGGTTTTGGTTTTATCACCAGGAGCAAAAACCTTTTCCACCATGATTACGGACTCGCCTTCTTTTGTTTTTGCTTCCACGCGATAGAGCGGACCAAAAACACCACTGCTTAACCGCTCGCGCGCGCCATCAAACTTAAAATCGTGTTGCTCCAATTCTTCGACAATCGCGGTGTTGCTCACTGCGCCCGCTTCAAGAATCTCTTTTGGCGTTTCCATCTCTGGAGGTTCGTGTCGTTCCTCTGAAACTGACTCGTTCTCGACCAAATACAATTTTTGTTCGCGTGGCATACAGGTTATGAAGATAGGCAAAGCGTACCATAGCGTCAAGACAAATAAAAAGACCGGGGGACTCTCTGTCGCTCCGGCTACGTGTTCGGGTTCGTCTCCACGGCGCCCTGGTGCTCGCGCACCCAAGCGATGAGCTTGGGCAACGACGTGGCCCCAGTGAGGCGCGCAACCTCGTGTCCCTCGACGATGAACATGAGCGTGGGGATCGCGCTGATCCTAAAGCGCGTCGCCAACTCGAGCTCGGGGTCGATGTCGACCTTGCCGATCACCAGATCGGGCATGGCCTCCGCGAGCCCACTGATGACCGGCATCATGGCGCGGCAAGGTGCACACCAAGCCGCCCAGAAGTCGACGAGAATGACGGGGTGTTTCTTGACGACCCCGTCGAAGGTAGCGGCTGTCAGGTCGATCATGCCTCTCCTCCGGTAAGTTGTTACCCCACCCCCGCGCTCTGAAAGCAACCGCTTCCAGCAGGAATGAAGAGCTCAATTTATCAAAAATCGGCCATTTTGTCAATGGCCGACCAAAAAACTCCTAAAAAAACTCTACCGCTAACTCTTTTGTTTCCCATGAAACCGTTTGTGAACTTCCTTCATCTGGCTGTTCGTGATGTGGGTGTAAACCTGAGTTGTCGTAATGGATTCATGCCCGAGCATCGACTGCACCGAACGAATATCCGCGCCGCTCATGAGTAAATCCGTAGCGAAAGTATGACGAAGCGTATGAGGAGTAATTTTTTTTGTGATGCCAGCGCTCACCGCATAGTGTTCAACCGAGCGTTCAACTGAGCGAGGGGTGAGTGGTCCGCCGTCTTTACGACCACTTTTGGCCCGATCATGAGAAACAAACAAAAACGGTGAAGGATCGCGGCGTCTCTCAAGATAGCCTCTGATGGCTTCTTTTGCCGAATCAGACAAAAAGCACAGCCGCGGCTTGTCGCCTTTGCCGCGCACGGTAAACTCATCACGTTTGAGATTGATCTGCTCGATCTTGAGTCCGGTGAGTTCGCTCACGCGCAAACCTGCGGAAAACAACAACTCCAAAATCGCTTTGTCACGCAGGGCGATCAAACCGGAATGGATTTTCTGCGGCATCGCCAACAGTCGGGCAAGTTCATCAGCTTCGAGAAAATCCACGGTGCGCTTAGACTGCTTGGCAAGTTCGATCTGTTCAGCGGGCAGGCTCGCAACATCATGACGCGAAAGATATTTCAAAAATGAGCGCAAGGCAATGAGATGATAATTCTGCGTACTTTTTTTGAGCGTCACTTCTTGACGGCCTTGTTCCAGACGATTCAAAAATAACCGATAGCGATGAACGGTTTCACGCGTAATCTTTGGTGGAAGGATATTTCCAGCAAACTGCGCAAACCGGCGCAAATAAAAATCGTAGTTGCGAATCGTCCGCGCACTGCGACCACGCTCGACTTCCAGATATTCCAAAAAATCCGTGATAAAGGCTTGAAGAGATTTCATAAGACCTCTGTATTATACGACGCTTGTACTTTTCACCCAAGAGAGCCCCGTGCTACAATGACGCCTGTTATGACTGTGCACGCCCTCAAAAATCAATCATGGACTCTGGTGATCCTGTTGGCCTTCTCCAGTTTTCTTCTTCTCGCTGGCGCGCACTGCGGCTTATTTGAAACGCAACATGAACACGGATCATTTTGCCCGGTTGAACATATCAGCGCCCCACTTCCTCTTTCAAGCAACCAACTTGGCATGGTGACGAGTGTTCAGATGAACATCAGTCTGATTGTGATGACTCTCGTTGTCGTGCTCTTGCCTCTGGTTAATATTCTCCGTCCGTCCGTAAGTTTTTTGATCAAACAATGGCGGCTCCGTCGCAGAGGTGGGCCTCTAGGTGACCAATTTCTCCCTTATCTTTTTGCCACACACGGATTTTAAGACCCGAGGTCGACCCGCTTCTTTTTTGGTATTTTTAACCTCTACTCTATGGATCAACTCTCACCCAACAAACCCTCATCTCTTTTTGATGTCTTGAATGCCAAAAGTGCATTCTGGCTTGGTTTCGTGACCGCCATTCTTGTCCTGTGCACGGTTGGATTCATCATTCTCGGCACCCAAATACTCAAAGGGGGGACAATCAATCTCGGTTTGAAAGCCCCATCCGCCGCGGGAGCCGTGGCTGACGCTGGAGTCACGGATCCAACAACTATCCCAACTCCCGAGCCCACAGCCGTCCCAGTTGTCACAGATGCGGATCATATCCGCGGGGCAAAAGATGCCGCGATCACCGTTATTGAATACTCCGATTTCCAGTGTCCGTTCTGTCAAAATTTTCATCCCACCATGCAACAAGTCATGAAAAATTACGATGGAAAAGTGCGCTGGATCTACCGACATTTCCCATTGTCATTTCATCCCAACGCTCTTCCAGCCGCCAACGCCGCGGAGTGTGCATCCGAGCAGGGGAAATTCTGGGAATTTGCAGATGATCTTTTCGCGAATCAAGATTCTGAATCCGATGCGTACTACAAACAGCTTGCCGGCAAGCTTGGTCTGAACGTCAACCAATGGGAAGACTGCTACCGCAAAAGCAAGTATGACGGAAAGATCCAACAACAGTCCCAAGATGGCGCAAACGCAGGAGTGAACGGAACCCCCGGGTCTTTCATCATCGACAAAGATGGCAACGCGATCCCGATCAAAGGAGCTCTCCCATACAGCTCTGTATCAGCGGCTATTGATCAACTTCTCAAAACGTAGAATCATAAAACTCCCGAAGCTCTCGGGAGTTTTATGATTCTTGCGCGTGATACTGCACAAGCCAGTTCATCCCAAGCGAGACAACCGCGGCCGCAAAAAAAGCATAGCCGATCGAAAAGGAAGTCGTCAGAGGAATCAAAAGAAGCAACATGACGACGCGCCCGATGCCAAGCGACATCTCACGCAAAACCGTATACTCATCAATGTAGTGTCCAGAATCCGCGGCTTGCTGATACGTGAGGGCATCAAGAGGCGTGTGCACCACAATCGAGCTAAAGCTATGAAATGTCGAGGCTGCAAAGACCCCGGTAAGCGTGCTTACAATCCCTTTAGCCACCCAACCCAAAGCATAAATCCACGTTCCCCATTTGATCATGAAGCCCGCGCGCATTCGATCCGTTTCTTTTCCGACCACCATCTCTAACACAAGTGAGATAACGATAATCGCGGCGGTCACGCCGCCGACTTCAAGATAACTCCCACGAAAAAGGGAAAACAAAAAGATGGGCCACACAACTGATGCCACAATGTTTTCCGCCCCAAGCGCCATCATTGAAAAAGACATTGCGCGAAATTTTTTTGAAAAAAGTTTGCGTAAACTTTCCAGATAGCCAAATTCATACCGCACGCGACGCTCGGGAACAAAAAAAAGCGGAATGATCGAGAGAAATGAGATTATGAGCCCAGCAAAAAAATTGGCACGATAGCCAAAATGTGCAATGAGAAACGCCGCCGCAAGAGGAGTGACCACGGACATGATTTGCTGAAGACTATAGTAGGCTCCCAACTGAATCCCGCGTCGCTTAGCATCCATAAACTTCGCCATGTCGATGTGGAACGGTGACCAATAAAACGTGCTATCAAGCGAGAGCCCGAACATTCCAATGGCCATCAGAACAAATGGGTGAAAAGAGATGTTTTTATCAAGCAAGAAAAATACTCCGTAAAAAAGAACCATTCCAAGAGTCCCAATCATCATGGAACGAACCAACCCGATGCGAGAGAACGCGCGTGCGGCCGGAACATAAAACGGAAGTTTAATTAAAAAATCAATCGCAAACCACAACAGGACGAACGAAAGGGAGGCATCAAAAAACTCATATAAAAAAATCGGCAGAAAAACCCCAAGCATACTCGACCCGATAAATCCGATAAGCCGATTTGAGGCAAGGGTGGGGAATGCACCAAGATGGGCGATCGAGCGGCGATGCGTTGCCGGAAAAGAAGAGGCTAGGGGTTCAGACATATGGTCTATAGTATAACAGCAACCGGCTCGAGTAGGATGACCTCCGACAGAATAATTGACGCCAAGTGGGCTTTTTGCTATGCTTTTGCCATAAATCACTCTGGCGCTGGCTTGGCTAGGGATTGAGCCCCCTCACTCGGCCCCGCGCGTGAACTCTCCTTATCTATGCTCAACATCAAAAAGAAGCAGAAAGTCATTGAAAAATTCCGTACCCACGATTCAGATACCGGGTCGCCACAAGTTCAGATCGCGATTCTCACGACAGAAATCGACGAGCTGACCAAGCACATGCGTACCCACAAAAAAGATTTTTCCTCTCGTCGTGGGCTCATCAAAAAAGTGAACGAACGCCGCCGTCTGCTCAAATATCTCGAACGCGAAGACGAAAAGGCCTTTTTGAAAATCAAAAAAGAGTTAGAGTTGAAGTAATTCAACTCTTTTTTCTTCCCCTATGTTTAAACACAAAGATCAGCGCGTTGGTGTTTTTATCGACACGCAAAACATGTACTACAGCGCCCGCTCTCTTTTTCAGCGCAAAGTCCATTTCAAAAATATCGTTGAGGACGCTGTGGCCGGCCGACGACTCATTCGTGCACTAGCGTATGTCGTGAGCACAAAAACCGCCGAAGAACAGCCGTTCTTCGAAGCCCTGCAAAAATCCGGCATTGAAACGCGAGAAAAAGAGCTCATGGAATATGCCTCGGGCCACAAAAAAGCCGACTGGGACGTCGGTCTTGCGATTGATGTGGTTCGCATGCTTGATGTTCTTGATGTTGTGGTTATCGTCTCTGGCGATGGGGACTTCATTCCTCTGGTCGAACATATCCAAAGTCGTGGGCGCATTGCCGAAGTAATGGCTTTTGGAGAAACGACTTCGACGAGTCTGACAAATTTTGTTGATGACTATACGGATCTCTCAAAAAACAAACGCCGGTATCTCATCGGTCCGGTTGGCAAAGCTCCACAGACGGGAGGTGAGACCGCGGGAGACTCGGTTGATGAAGAAGGGGGAAGTGACGATTTGAGTTTTGTGATGGAAGCCTCGGATGATAATCAGGATGAATCCAGAACCCGTCGGCTTGAGTTTTAATTTACTGATTCTTATTTTTGATTCCTGCGGAGACGTTGAGATTTCGAGGTTGCCTCGACATCTTCTGCCTCTGTAGGATCACCATACTCTATGATCCAACCCAAATCCTTTTCCGCCCCGTGGGGCGGAAAAACGCTCACGATTGAAGTGGGCAAATATGCAAACCAAACAGGGGGATCCTGCACGGTTCAATATGGCGACACCATCGTGCTTGCAACCGCAACCATGAGTTCAGAGTTGCGCGAAAACATGGGATTTTTTCCGCTTATGGTGGATTTTGAAGAAAAACTCTATGCCGCCGGACGCATTAAAGGAAGTCGATTCATTAAAAAAGAAGGTCGCCCAACCGATGAAGCGATTCTGACAGCACGCTTCATCGACCGCGCCATTCGTCCGCTCTTTGATGACCGCATGCGCAATGATGTACAGGTCATTGTGACGACACTGTCTTTTGACGGCGAGAATGATCCGGATGTGCTCGGCCTCATCGGAGCTTCCTGCGCCCTGCACATCAGCGATATTCCTTGGGCTGGTCCAATCGGCTGTATCCGCGTGGGATCCATTGGCGGAGAGTGGGTCATGAACCCGAGCTACGAGGCGCGAGATAAGTCTATCCTCGACCTCTCCTTTGCTGGAACCAAAAATAAAGTGATCATGATTGAAGCTGGAGCCAACGAAGCGCCAGAAGAGACGGTGATTGGGGGATTCGCTTTTGGTCTCAAGCATATTGATGTTCCGGTAAAACTCATTGAGGAAGTGCGTGCGGCTGTTGGAAAACAAAAGCGCGAGGTCATCCCAGAAAAGACCGTTCAACAAGAACGCGTAGAAAATATCGCCGCGCCATTCATCACCCAACAAGTCAAAGAGCTCTTTTTTGGATCACCAAAAGCCACCAAAACAGAACGGGCAACACAAAAAGAACAGCTCAAAAAAAACACCAAAACATTTTTGGTCGAGCAAGGGGTGGTGGAAGAGGAGCTCCACTTTGGAACGGATATCGTTTTGGAAATTTTGGAAAAAGAAGTCTCTCGCGCGATCCTTCAGGAGGAACGACGTGTGGACGGACGGGCGATCACCCAGATTCGTGAGTTGCTTTCGCAGGTAGCCGTGCTTCCACGCGTACATGGAAGCGGACACTTCATGCGTGGGGAGACCCAAGTGCTTACTGTGGTCACTCTGGGCGCGCCCGGCGATGCCCAGACACTCGATGGTATGGAACTGGTTGGCACCAAGCGCTATTTCCATCACTACAACTTCCCTCCATTTTCTGTCGGCGAGGTAAAACCTCTGCGCGGCCCATCACGACGCGATATTGGTCACGGTGGACTGGCGGAAAAAGCTTTGATGCCCATGATGCCGGACAAAGAAGCTTTTCCGTACACTATCAGGGCGGTCTCGGAAGTTTTGGGATCCAATGGGTCAAGCTCAATGGGTTCAACGTGTGGTTCCACGCTCGCACTTATGGATGCGGGAGTTCCGATCAAAGCGCCGGTCGCAGGTATTGCGATGGGACTCGCCACGGATGGAAAGGGGGTGTGGAAAGTCATCACAGACCTCCAAGACTTGGAAGATGGTAAAGGGGGAATGGATTTCAAAATCGCCGGAACCCAAGAAGGCATCACCGCCATTCAGATGGACACCAAAACCGACGGCCTGACCAGCGATATTGTTGAGCAGACGATCAAGCAAGCGCGAGAAGCGCGATTGGAAGTTTTGAAAGCGATGACAGATGTGATCGCGGCTCCACGTCCAGATCTCTCTCCTTATGCGCCTCGCATTATTACCCTTCACATTAATCCAGAGCTTATCGGGAGCGTCATTGGACCGTCTGGAAAAACCATCAACGAAATTATTGCCACCACTGGGGTTCAAGCGATTGATATCGAAGATGACGGGCTTGTGATGATCACTTCGACAAATGCCGATGGTGCCGCCAAGGCCCAAAGCATGATTGAAGCGTTGACCCGAGAGGCGAAAGTGGGGGAGATTTTTAAAGGAAAAGTGGTGCGTGTGATGGACTTCGGGGCGATTGTCGAATTTCTTCCCAAAAAGGACGGCATGGTGCATGTGAGTATGATGGCTCCATGGCGCGTTGAGAAAGTCTCTGATATCGTAAAGTTAGGCGATGAAGTTATGGTGAAGGTCATGGACCTCTCACCAGACGGAAAAATCAGTCTTTCCATGAAAGATGCTCCGGGCAACACCTATCCCGAACGTCCAGCAGGGGCTCCGGACTCTGGCGGCCAGCGACCAATGGGCCGAAAACCGTTTAGACCGCGCCCACCAGCAAAACCCTAAAGGTCTCTAAACCCATGGGAGAAAGACTTCATATCCCTCTTTCCCGCAGTCATAAAACAACCCGCCGATCTTGGTGGGTTGTTTGGCTTTTGGTGGTTCTTTTGGGGTTTGGTTTTATTGTCTTTTCTTGGACACGACTTTTTTTCCTAAGTTCGACGCGACTTTTCATCGCGGCTCCAGAAGGAACCATCGGAGCTGCCCAACTATTTATCAACCCAAAAACAAAACCTGTTCTTGAACGCGTTCTAAGAAACGTTCCGTTGATTTCAAACCGAAACTTCACTCTGGAGGATCTTGAACCTATTACGCATGGAGAACTCATTTGGTTCTTTTTGGATGATGGATCAAGAGTTGTGGCCATCCGCTCGCAAAAAAGTGATCTTAAAACTCCCCTATTCGATGCTAACCATATTATCGTCCAACCCATCGGTAATAATATGTTGCTCCTTTCTGACAAACTTCAAGCTATCAGCGGGCTAAAGGTGAAACACCCACGCTTTTCATTCTCGTCGATCTTCAACGCTCCCATTGGGAATCTTTACGAAAAGGATCACCAAAAACTTTCTGCAATTTTCCAAGATAAGAATGGTCTTATTATTCCTCTGCAAGAAAAAAACGCAAACAACATAGGATATCGTAATCTAGACTTCACTAGTTTATATCTCTATTTGCATACGCCAGTGTCAACAAATCAAAAAGTTGCCAATGGCTTTCTGAGTATATTCACGCCTATTGCAGGACCACTTCTCTCCGAATCTTCTATTTCGCTCTTTAGCAATTTTTCATCAATGACCGGGGATATCATTTTAAAAAACCCACAAAATCCTGTTTTCCTTGTCTCAATGATCCATACAGATGCTCAAGCTGATCGATCCAAGTTGATTCAAACAATCTTGTCAGTCTCAAAACCAACAATGACATCGCGATCTCTGCCGGATTCCACAACAATACAAGAAATCATTGCTGACCCAAGCCTCATCCCGGTTGAAGAAATCACTGTAGGCGGTACTGAATTTTTTCATGCTTCAAACGGAAATGATGGCCTTTTTGTGAGCAAGAATGACCCATTTATTTTCACAAACGATGAAGAAACTCTGAAGGAATGGTTACAAGAACCACAAAAAGAGCATAAAAAAGCTGTTCCCTGTGATGTAAATACCGCTTATCTTTCAATGAAAAGTCTCGCCGAATCAAAATCCTATCCAACAAATGCTTATAGCAGTGATGTCTTTAGACTTTTGGGCAACAACCTTTCAGCTATTGGTGTCAAAACATCTGGAAAACAAGAGGAATTTCATCTGTGTTTTTAATTGTGGATAAGTTATGGGTAAATAACAGATTCTGTGGATAACTTTGCAATTACAGTAATACATAATGAACACATCCTGTTTTCAAGACGTCTGCTTCTAAGCTAATCACAGGCAAAAAATGACAATTGACCAAACGTCATTTTTTTGTTACTATGTAAATACGATCAACCACTGATCGTTCGTTCTTTCTACACACTCTTGGGAGGTTTTCCGAAGACGCTTGCCTTCAATGGTGAGTGAGCACCCCACGCTCGCGCGTTATTCGGAAAACGTCTCGCCGCTCTACTGTTTCGATATCCTCCAAACAAAAACAAAAACGAAACATCTAGGTTCGCCTGCAATGATGTGAATCCGTCAGGATTCATCCGCAGGTAAAACCATGAAATGGTAGAGAGGTGGTGTAGGAACCTTAGGATTGAGTCGGTTGTGTTCTAAGGGCGTCGAGTCATGGGCTTCAAGCATGGAACCCATAACCCGACGCCTCCAAAGCCACCATCAATCCTGCCTTGGGGGCATAGCCTTAAACAACACTTGTCATGGGCTCACTGCCCTCTTCTTTTTTTATCCAAAAGCTGATAAGGTATCCAAACTAAGCCATTTTTGACTGATATGAACCAGCAGTTTCTTGAAAAAATGAAGACGACGCTCGAAGAGGAGAAAAACCGATTGACGACGGAGTTGTCTAAGTTTGCCCATCGCAATCCAAAAGCAAAAGAAACCGAATTTGAAACGGATTTTCAGAATATCGGCGACAAAGAAGATGAAAACGCCTCCGAAGTCGCGAGCTTCTCCGACAATCTTTCCTTGGAAGAAGAACTCGAAAAGGCTCTTCGTGATGTCGAGAGTGCTCTTAAAATGTTCGATGGCGGAACCTACGGCACTTGTAAATACTGCGGACAAGAAATTGACGAACGTCGTTTGGAGGCCCGACCAACTTCCACATCTTGCATCCAATGCAAGAAAACCCTGACACAAGAGGTGTGAAACGTTCAAAATTCGACATTTATTTTTTGCTCTTTCCGATCGCCCTGACAGTCATTCTTGATGAGTGGCTCAAAGCAAAGGCACTCTTATATTTTCCAGAAGAGACTTTTTTGACCTCACCTCATCTGATTGATTTTGCGGTTCATAAAAACTTCGGACTCGCCTTCGATCTCCCGTTTCGTCATGAACTTGTGGTGCTCGTCAGCATTGTTATCGGTCTTGTGTTGATTCGCGTCGTGAGCAAAACGATTCTCACAAAGCCTCATGTAGCTTTTGCTTGTCTCATGATCCTTATCGGAGCGGCGGGAAACCTTTTTGATCGCCTTATTTACGGCTTCACAGTTGATTATCTTATTTTCTTTGGCCGCAGTGCCATCAACTTCTCTGATTTGGTGATTGTCCTGGGAGTTATCGCCCTTCTGCTTTTGACTTCACGCAAAAAAAATATTGACAAAACCGTTCCTATCGTGTAAGGTAATAGCACGAGTGCTAGATAAGACCTCCCTTTATTGGGAGGTTTTATGTTTTCGATTACCTCATCGGCAATTTTCGGCACCACAGCCATACCGGTTTCTGTCGAAGTAGACATTGCCTCGGGACTTCCGCAATTTACCATTGTTGGCCTTCCGGACGCCTCGGTCAGAGAATCGCGTGATCGGATCAAGGCGGCGATTAAAAACAGTGGCTTCCAATTTCCCCGTGGTCATGTGACCGTCAACCTCGCTCCTGCCCACCTTCGCAAGCAAGGAGCCTGTTATGACCTCCCTATCGCTATGGCCATCCTGTGCCGAAGCGGCCAGCTCGACGAAAATGCTTTAGTGAGTTCAGTTTTGTTAGGAGAATTGGGGCTTCACGGGGAAATCCGAACACAGCGCGGCGTTCTCGCTACGACTCTGATGGCAAAACAAAATGGTCATCTGCGTATTTTTGTGCCAAAAAACAATGCCGCGGAGGCGGCATTAGTTGAAGGTATTGGAATATTTGGTATTGAGACGATACAAGAGTTGGTCGCGCATATGCGAGGGGACCAGCCGATAATCCAACAACCCCCAACTCAACCAAATACGAGCCAAGAAGATCGTGTGGACTTTGCGATGATTCGCGGACAAGAATCCGCAAAACGCGCGCTCGAAATTGCAGCAAGTGGCGGGCATCATCTTTTACTAAGCGGACCCCCAGGAACAGGAAAAACGCTTTTGGCACGTTCGATCGCTGGTATCCTGCCGACCCTTACGCGCGAAGAGATGCTCGAGGTGACGAGCATCGCATCCATAGCGGGAATCGGTCTAAATCCTGGTGTACTTTTACAACGTCCACTGCGATCTCCCCACCATAGCGCCTCAGCGGCGGCTCTTGTTGGTGGAGGATCTCTCCCTAGACCGGGAGAAATTACCCTCTCCCACCGCGGGGTTTTATTTCTAGACGAACTTCCTGAATTTTCTTCACGCGTGCTTGAACATCTGCGCCAACCTCTGGAGGAAGGGGAGGTTGTTATTGCGCGTGCACACGAAACTGTGAGATTCCCTGCACAGTTTCAACTCATCGCAACGATGAATCCTTGTCCGTGTGGATATTTCAATGACCCCAAACGCGCATGCACGTGTGCGTTTGGAGAAGTCGATCGGTATCGAAAAAAAATCTCTGGTCCGCTTCTTGATCGCATCGATCTCTTCGCCTCTGTCCCAAACCTCCAAGTCTCAGATTTGGAAACCTCTGTATCCGAGACTTCTGCGTGTGTGCAAAGACGCGTCCAAACAGCGCGCGAAAGACAGCAAGATCGTTACAAAATCATCGGCATCAAGACGAACGCACAACTTTCGCAAAAAAATCTGGATGCTTACTGCTCGCTCAACAAACAACTTACCCAACTTTTGCATGCGTGCTTCGCAAGAGGGATGCTCAGCATGCGTGGCTACACGCGCATAAAAAAAATCGCCCGCACGATCGCAGACTTGGCCGGAGCGGAACAGATTGAAAAAGCCCATCTCATTGAAGCCCTTCAGTACAAAGAACGCCTCTAAGCGAATCGTCTAAATAGATAGAACCCGACCAATATCAAAACCCAACACAGCCCAAGGAGATCGAGCAGACGCATGCGTTTTGTAAAAGCTTCCCAACTTTGCCAGCCACCGGACTTCCATGACCATCGCCGACCCCAAAACAGACAAGCAAACAGAGCAACTAAACCGACTCCGGGAACGAGCGAGATCAGAAACCATACATACAGCCGCGCACCCGCTGACCAAACCTGCGTAAACAAAAGAGCCCCTAGTGATGGCCCGCGCAAATACCGCGCGCGGACATCAGCCTCAGGTTCCAAAACCAAATGATACCCACACTGTCTGCAAATTCGGTTCCATTCTTCAACAAGATGTTTACAGTTGGTACAAGTATTCATGCTGTTATCTTACGTAATCCAGCGGATTCTGAAAACGTCCATTCTTAATCACCTCAAAATGGAGGTGAGTTCCTGTCGAACGTCCGGTCGTGCCAGTGCGGCCAACGGCTTGTCCTGCGGTTACATAATCTCCAACTTTCACATAAATCTTCGAATGGTGACCATACCGTGTGACATATCCATCCCCATGATCAATTTCAACCGTCAACCCGTACCCTCCGCGCCATCCGCTATAAATAACCACCCCATCGCGCGCAGCATAGTTGTTGGTGGTGTAATCCCCATCAATATCAACACCGGTATGTTTCCATCCAAAATACTGGGTGATGACATGCCAATCGGTCGGCCATATCCAACCACCTGTCGCAGGAGGAGTTTTTGTAGATGGAGCAAACAAATTCGATACCGGTGCGGTGATGCGTGGAGCGGCTTGATAGGGTTCTGCGCCTGGAATGAGGAGTCGATCACCGATATGTAACCGATCAGCGCTGGCTAATTGGTTCTGTGACAAAATTTTGTCCGCATCAACATTAAAGCGTCGAGCAATGCGCGAAAGAGTATCCCCAGAGGTTACCTTATAAAGCACTCCGTCCGTTGGAAGGATGGAGAGCTCTTGGCCCGGACGAATGGTGCTTCGCAAAGTAAGTTGGTTCGCCCAAAGAATCGTGCTCAAATTTAACCCATAATGATCCGCAATATTCCCAAGCGTATCACCTTCCTGAACCACATACGTTTCAACCGCACTGCGCGCGGGAACGCTTGGTGGCGTCTGCGGTGTCCCTCCGGTTGTTGGGGTGGTATAAGGCGACTGCAAATCAGATAAATCAACATCAGCTTGATTGTCTAAAACCGTATCCGATTCATACCGTGAGATGACTCCTGTTGGAAGAATGCTCTGGTCCGCTTGAACGATCTCAATGGTTTGAGAATCATCAACCGATACAAGCGCATACAACAAACTCTTCTGTCCAAATGTTTCCGCACGCACGGCACGGGTTTTGATGTTTAGTCCAATCACACAGGCCACCAAAATAATCATAACCACATGCACGGTATATCGATTGGTAATGATGTGTAATAAACCGTGCTTCGTAGGACGAACAATGTTGGCAATCTGCCGCTTGATAAAAAAGAAGACACGGTAAACAGGGATGCCTACAAGACGAACGAGCCAGACCCCGACAAACGAAAAAGGCTTCGAAAACCATCGAAGCCATCCTCCTCCGTGTCGCTTGAAAGCCAACAGACCTCGCAGGGACGAAAGCAGGACACGGACAAGAAGTTGTTTGAATTTAAGAGGTATAGAAAACAACAATTAACGTCCCTCAGACTACCAAAATTCGAGCCTCTCGTCAATCCGCCTATGAAGAAAATGTTCGGAAACCGAGGCGATGAATAAGACAGGGGCCATGAATCGCGATCGCTTTTTTGTGCAACGCTGTTGCGTATCCTTTATGAATAGGAAACCCGTACTGCGGGTATTGCTCGTGGTACGACTGCATGACTCGGTCGCGAGACACTTTGGCAATGAGCGAAGCGGCCGCAATAGATTTCACCAAGAGATCTCCGTGAATGATGGCTTGTTGAGGAAGATCAACTCCTGGAATTCGCCAAGCATCAATCAAAAGCACTTGGGCTTGTGGAATCTGTTCAACCGCGCGACGCATCGCCAAAAAGGTCGCGCCACGGATGTTGAGTGTGGCAATCTCTTGAACATCCGCATAGCCAACAGACCATGCATCTGCCCGTTCTACAATACGCGCATAAAGACGCTCACGCTCTTGGGGCCCAACAAGTTTGCTATCGCGAATGGCTCCCAAACGCGAATCAAGAGGAAGCACAACGGCCCCGGCACATACCGGTCCAGCTAGCGCCCCACACCCCACCTCATCAACCCCAACAATCACCTTAAAACCTTGAGTGATTAGCCGCCGTTCATATGCAAATGTGGGCATTTTTGACATGTTAGCGTTGACACAACCCGTCTTTTTTTCTAGTATATCATCGTCTTTTTGATAATCTGTAATTTCATTTGTGATGTTATGTCTATTATCGTTCTAGCGATCGTCGCGGGCGTGCTCGCACTTCTTTATGGAAGCATTCTTATTCAATGGATCCTTAAACAACCAGCAGGTGAAGGAAAAATGAAAGGCATCGCTCTTGCGATCCAAGAAGGGGCGAATGCTTATATGGCTCGTCAATACAAAATGATTGCCGGTATCGGTATCATTGTTTTCCTCCTACTTGGGTTTATCTTGTCTTGGAAACTCGCTCTTGGCTTCCTTGTAGGCGCTGTGCTCTCAGGACTTGCTGGGGTGATCGGCATGGCGGTGTCTGTCCGTGCCAACGTTCGCACCACCGAAGCCGCTAAGACGGGTCTTTCAGAAGCGATGGACATGGCCACGCGCGGCGGATCGGTCACTGGTCTGTTTGTTGTCGGTCTCGCTTTGATTGGAGTCACGGTTTTTTATGCGCTCACCCATGATGTTCAGGCGTTAGTCGGGCTTGGATTCGGAGGATCTCTTATCAGTGTATTCGCACGTTTGGGTGGTGGAATTTTCACAAAAGCCGCTGATGTCGGAGCTGACCTTGTTGGAAAAACAGAAGCTGGAATCCCAGAAGATGATCCTCGCAATCCCGCGGTAATTGCAGATAACGTCGGTGATAACGTCGGTGATTGCGCTGGGATGGCGGCAGACTTGTTTGAAACCTACGCGGTCACTTGCGTGGCGACCATCCTTCTCGGATCTTTATTGTTCCCAGGAAAGGAAGCTTTGATCTTGTATCCCCTCGCTCTTGGGGCTGTTGCGATCGTCGCCTCGATCATTGGAAGTTTCTTCATCAAGATCGGCTCGGACAAAAAAATCATGAAAGCCCTCTACAAAGGACTCCTCGTCGCAGGAGTCTTGAGTGCGATTGGGTTTTATCCCGTCACAAAAGTGGTCCTTGCGGGAATCGTCGGACTCTCCATCACCAACATTTATCTCAGCGCTCTGGTTGGACTTCTCGTAACAGCGCTCATGATCATGATTACGGAATACTATACTGGCACTCAATATGCGCCGGTACAAAATTTGGCCAGCGCTTCCCAGTCCGGACATGGCACGAATATCATTGCCGGAATCGCTTTGTCGATGAAATCAACCGCCCTCCCTGTGTTGACGATCGTCCTTGGTATTCTCGTTTCGTATCAGCTCTCTGGTTTGTTCGGCATCGCCATCGCCGCCATGGCCATGCTATCACTCACTGGTATTATCGTTGCAATCGATGCTTTTGGCCCCATCACGGATAACGCCGGCGGAATCGCCGAAATGGCCGAACTCTCTTCTGAAGTGCGCGATGTCACTGATCCACTCGATGCTGTTGGCAACACGACAAAAGCCGTCACCAAAGCGTATGCTATTGGTTCAGCTGGTTTGGCAACACTCGTATTGTTTGGAGACTATGTTCATGCCATCGAAGCACGGGGTGTCCATGTCTCCTTTAGCCTCGTTGATCCGCGCGTCATTGCCGGACTCTTCTTGGGCGGACTCGTGACGTATTTGTTTGGAGCGATGGCCATGCAAGCTGTTGGGCAAGCCGCTGGTGCGGTGGTTGAAGAAGTGCGCCGCCAGTTTCGCGAAATCCGAGGCATTATGGATGGCTCGGCAAAACCGGAGTATGGCAAGGCGGTTGATATTGTGACGCAAGCCGCTCTACGTCGGATGCTCGTTCCCTCTTTGCTCGCCGTGCTTGCTCCAGTGGTCGTTGGGTTTGCTTTGGGAGCAGAGGCTTTGGGAGGGCTCCTTATTGGTTCGATTATCACTGGACTGTTCGTGGCAATCTCGATGACAACTGGCGGTGGAGCATGGGACAACGCCAAAAAATTTATTGAAGCTGGAAACTATGGTGGCAAAGGATCGGATGCTCACAAAGCCGCTGTCACTGGTGATACCGTCGGAGACCCTTACAAAGATACTGCGGGTCCGGCCATCAACCCCATGATCAAAATCTTGAATATCGTTGCGCTTCTTATCGTGGCGCTCATCGTCTAAGAAAGCAGCCCACTATGCCTGATGTCAAAATCGAAAATCTCGAAAAGAATCTCGTAAAACTGACGTTCACACTCACTTCGCAAGAGTTGCTTCCATACTTGACCGATGCGGCGACGCACTTGTCCGAGCATTCCGAAATTCCTGGTTTTCGTCCGGGGAAAGCAAACTACGACATAGTCAAACAACGATTTGGTGAAATGAAAATCCTCGAGGAAGCTCTCGAGTCTATTGTTCGTTCCTCTTATGTTCAAGCTCTGTTAGCCCACGACATCGAAACGGTTGGATCACCGAAAATTGATGTTTCCAAATTGGCGCCCGACAATGACCTCGTTTTCACAGCCGAAGTGACACGCATGCCAAAAGCGTCCGAACTTGCTATGTACAAAGATTTGCGTGTTGAGCCAAAAACTATTGTCGTTGAAGATAAAGAGATCGACCTGGCCCTGCGCGATCTCCAGCGCATGCAAACAAAAGAAGTTCGTGCGCCAAAAGAAACGCCGATCGGCGCAACGGATAAGGTCGTCGTCTCCATGATCATAAAAAAAAATGGGGTGGCGATCGAAGGAGGTTCTTCCCCAAACCACATGATCTACCTCAACGAAGACTACTACATCCCAGGCCTTAAGGAGCGACTGATAGGACTTAAAGAGGACGAACAAAAAGCGTTCTCTCTTTCATTCCCAAAAGATCATGTCCAAAAAATGCTTGCTGGATCGCAAGCGGAATTTGAAATCACTATCAAAGAAGTCTATCACTTGCAACCTCCAGAACTCGATGACGCGTTTGCTGTGACCCACGGTCTCAAGGATTTGCAAGCCTTAAAAGCCATCATTAACAAGAACCTCCTCGAAGAAAAACAACAAGAGGAGGCTAAGCGACAAGAGCGCGAGGTGTTGGAACTCATCGCAAAAAAATCTCGTTTTGAGGAAATTCCGGATCTCTTGCTTAACGAGGAGATCAATAAAATGATCGAGGAACTCAAGCGTGGGGTCGAGTCCCAGGGGCTTGAATTTGAAACCTACATAGCTAATCTCAAACGCACGCTCGCACAACTGAAAATGGACTTCACCCCTCAAGCTCTGACGCGCATCAAAGTGGCTTTGGTCCTGCGGGCGATCGCCGATCAAGAGCACACAACTGTGGAGGAAAAAGAAATCGATACGGAGTTGGATCGTGTTGCAGAACATTATCAAGATAAAGAAGCTAAAGAACAAATCTACGCCCCGGAATATCGTGAGTATGTCCAACAAATTCTAAGAAATCGGAAAGTCATCGAATTTTTGAAATCAGTGATGGTGAAATAAGTCGCGTCTTGACCACATCACAAAAACGCCGTTAGATAAAAAAGGGGGAGCCCCCATCTATGTTTCGTGAATGTGATGTGGTTGTGGATATTGCCCGAGCCGCAGGCGCTCTTGTCAAAAATCGCTTCGGAAATTCAAACCACGTTCAGACAAAAGAAGACCAGACTCTCGTATCAGAGGCGGATCTGATTTCCCACGAGTACATCGCACAATCGCTTGCGCGTATTTTTCCAAATGACCTCCAACTGAGTGAAGAATCGCCCGACGCCCTTCACAAACAGATCACCAATTCACGTACGTGGGTCATCGATCCATTAGATGGAACCTCAAATTTTCTCGCTCATATTCCGATTTTTGCTGTGGCCATTGCGCTTGTTGAGAATAATGAAACACTCCTTGGGGTTATTTATGATCCCCTCCATGATGAAATGTTCGTTTGCGCGAAAGGGCAAGGAGCAACCCTCAATGGAACGTCTATTCATGTCTCAACCAAAGACGCCGCGCGCGGCTCGATGCTTTTTGCGGGAAGAGGATATAAAGAAAAAGACCAACAGCGCCATGCTCAAATTATTTCCGCTCTTGAAAGACAAACAACCTATTTCCGTCGCTTAGGTTCAGCGACAATTATGCTCGCATATGTGGCAAGTGGACGAGCCGATGCGGTGATCCTTACTGGTAATAATCCATGGGACACGGTGGTGGGATCTCTGTTGGTCTGCGAAGCTGGAGGAAAAATATCAGACTATTGTGGAAACCTTTGGAGCCATCAGAGTCGTGATCTGGTCGCAACCAATGGGCTCATACACCAAAAATTGATTGGCATCACCAACTCCCTTGAAGGGGGGCCCGGACTATGTTGCTAACCGTTCATGTGAAACCTCGGGCGAAAAAAGAATCGCTAGAATGGTTAGATGAGGATACTCTCAAAATTTCTGTGTGCGCTGTGGCAGAAAAGGGAAAAGCCAATACCGCTGTCATTAAGGTGTTAGCTCAGGAATTGAAAATCGCTCCGTCTCGTCTGACACTTGTGCGAGGAGCAACCGCAAAAATCAAACAAATAGAAATAGAATAGACGGATAGCCCGTCTATTGTTTTGGGACTTCGTCTATCCCGCCTTTTGAAAAGGGATTGCATCGAATGATGCGGCCAATGGCCAGCCACCCACCATGCAAAACCCCGAATCGTTCAACGGCTTGATAGCCGTATTCAGAACATGTTGGATGAAATCGGCAAAATCCGCTTGGGTAAAGCCGTTTAAATATTCCATGATCAAAAGAAAGAGTCTTTTGATACAGACGAATTGTTCTTAGGGCAATGTATTTTGGAAAAAATTGCCAAATCATCGCAATAGGCGAGCTCGTCCTCGCAAAGTTTTTACCAAATCCGTTTCGAGTTCCTTTGATGTTTTTCCAATGGATTCTTTTTTTACCATAACCAAAAAATCATAGCCTGGGGTAATGGCAGAAAGATGTTTAAACAAAATCGCGCGAATCTGTCGGCGTAGACGATTCCGCACAACGGCTTTTTTTGACACTTTGGTCCCCACAGCGACCGCGAACCGAGAAACATCAAGAGTATTTTTACGAATGCGGAAACCCATGAACAGACCAAACACGCTCCTGCCTTTGGCCAGGAGCGTTTTGATGTCTTTTTCATGACGAAGCCGATGGGCCGCGGGAAGCATGTTACTTGTCGCTCACGCTCAAACGCTTGCGCCCGCTTGCGCGGCGACGGCTGAGCACTTTCTTTCCAGTTGATGTCGTCATGCGCTGGCGAAATCCGTGAACTTTGGCGCGCTGACGCGTCTTTGGTTGATGTGTGCGCTTTGGCATAGGGGTAAAACATTAGGCACAAAGATATTAACAAGTTACCCACAAAACATCAACCCCTTTGTACACGAAACACGCACTTGCTCACATGTGGACAAGTAGTCTACACTACGCCCCGTATGAACACCAACGAACTCTGGCAAGCGGTTCTTGGCGAACTCGAATTGTCATTGAGTAAAGCAAATTTCACCACCTGGTTTAAACAAACTTTTATTTCAGAAGTGCGTGATCATGCCATTATCGTTGGAGTTCCGAATCTTTTTACAAAAGCCTGGCTAGAAAAGAAGTATTCAAAAGAAATCATGCAGTCTTTGCAGGATCTCACGAACGGAACAATCAAACAGTTGACGTACCGCGTGGAAGCGCGCCAACAAGCTCCTCAACAAATTATTCCGCTGTTCGATGGGTCTTCGCAGAACGAACCACCAACATCAGACGGGTACCAACCCAGAACCAGTCACGAACCTCAAGAAATTCGCACAGGGGAATTTTCTCTTAATGGAAAGTACTGTTTTGGAACGTTCATTGTTGGCAAACAAAATGAGCTGGCCCACGCCGCCGCTCAAGCTGTGTGTGCACAGCCAGGAGGCGTCTACAACCCCTTGTTTATCTATGGTGGTGTCGGCCTTGGAAAAACCCACCTTTTACAAGCGGTTGGCAACGAACTTATACGAAAAAGCCCACAAACGCGCATTTTATATGTCACAAGCGAGCGTTTTACCAATGATTTCATTGGGGCGCTTAAGGGGGGGCGGATGGTTGAGTTTAAAAATCGTTACCGAACGGTTGATGTTCTATTGGTTGACGACATCCAGTTTATGACTGGAAAAGAGGGAACGCAGGAAGAGTTTTTTCACACATTCAACCAGCTCTACCAAAATAACAAGCAGATCGTGATCTCTTCAGATCGTCCACCAAAAGCCATCCCCCAACTTGAAAGCCGGCTTATCTCAAGATTTGAGCAGGGAATGATGGCCGACGTGGGCTCTCCAGATTTTGAAACACGTGTAGCAATTTTAGAAACCAAGTGCCGAGAAAAAACTTACGCACTCGAACACGACATCGTTCATCACATCGCAAGTGTTGTCCAAACGAACGTTCGAGAACTTGAAGGAGCCCTTAACAAAATTATCGCGTTTCATCAATTCAAAAACACCCGCGCAACTCTTGATTCTGTAAAACCAATCCTCTCAAGCTTCACTCCTTCAAACACAAGAAAAACCGTTACCCCCAAACAGCTTATTCAGACAGTCGCTGGATATTTCGATGTCCAAATCGTTGACCTGCTTGGAGCGAGCCGCCAAAAACGGCTGGCGTTTCCAAGACAAATTATCATGTATCTCATGCGTGAGGAAATGAAAGCGAGTTATCCATCTATTGGAACAGAACTTGGAGGACGAGACCACACAACAGCTATGCACGCCTATGAAAAAATCTGTAATTGTCTTGTGGCGGATGAAAAACTTCAACACGATCTTGAACTGATCAAACAAAAACTCTACACCTATTAATATACAGTGCACTTCTCGTGGGTAACCCTCTGTGAAAGAGGTGGGGGAAAGAGTGAATAAATAAAGTGTTCAAAAATATTCACCAAGACTCCACAACCAAACACCTAAGTTCATCCACAAATCCATAAGCTAAAACATCACTCAATTAAGCTAAAAATTTCTGTTTTCCACTTCATCCACACCCCTTACTACTATTACTTTATTTATTAATCTCTTTTGTAAAAACAATAATACAGAACAAAAATATGAAACTGTCTTGTACGAAAGAGAATCTCCATCAAGGGTTGAGCATCACAAGCCATCTCATGACGAAGAACGTTAATTTACCGATTTTACAAAATGTTCTTGTTAAAGCGGAGGGGGGAACAATAAAATTTACGTCGACAAATTTAGAAATTGCAGTGAATTGTGTTGTGAGAGGCAAAGTTGATGAACCGGGGGAGCACACCGTCCCATCAAAACTATTTTATGATTACGTTTCGCTCCTTCCAAGCGAAACAATTCGTCTTGATACGGATGATGATAATATTCGTTTGCAGTGCGGAAACCACAAAACAAAAATCAACGGACTTTCTGCTTCTGAATTCCCTCTTGTGCCAAAAGTGAATGGGGAGGAGATCTATCGGATTCCTGTTGGTGATTTAAAAGCCGCCTTATCTCAAGTCCTCTTTGCGGTAGCAACAAACGAATCACGTCCAGAACTCACGGGTGTGCTCATGCATTTTTCTTCATTTGAGAGTGAGGGGCGTTTGAAGCTGGTTGCAACCGACTCCTACAGGCTCTCAGAAGCCACCATAACGCTTCTGGATCGTCCAGGACAAGAAAGAAGTGTCGTTGTCCCAGCCAAGACGCTTTCGGAGGTTCTACGCGTTCTTTCCGTTTTCAAAGATGATGTTGAACTACCAACAACTGTCAGCTTACAGCTTTCGCAAAGTCAGGCGGTATTTATTTTTGGTCCGGTTGAACTTATTTCACGGGTTATTGATGAAAATTATCCTGATTACCAGCAGATTATCCCAAAACAGTTTTCAACACGGGCTATTTTGGATAAAGAAGACTTTATAAAAGCTGTAAAAACCGCTAGTTTATTCTCAAAAAATGGCTTATTTGACGTCACTTTGGCTTTTGAACCCACCGCGGAGGCTCTCCATGTTCAGGCGACAGACGCAACCCGTGGGGATAACATCAGCTCTTGCGGCGCAGAAATTTCTGGACAGCCAAACACAGTTTCGGTAAATTATCGCTATCTCCTCGATGGCCTGCAAGCGATCGTTTCAGATCAGGTGGTCTTTGAAATGATTGATGGGGCCAACCCCTGTCTTATCAGTCCCGCACAGAGCACACAGGCGTACCGGTATGTGCTCATGCCTATTCGTTCATAAAACCCGTATCGCACCCACGAAAACGGGATTAAATACCCATTTTGACTTATGTCTGGAAAATCCAGCAGTGCACTGCTTTGGGTCATCGCGATCGTGATCGTGGTGCTCGGCATCGTGTACTTTTCAAAACCAGCTCCCAAAGCTCCAGAGGAGCAGGCCCAACCCACAGCTCAAGCCACAATTCCAGAGGGCCCGATCGTTCTTGGAGCGATGGATCCTCTTACTGGAGATGGTGCCGTTTATGGTATTCCGCTTCAGAACGCCACGATGCTTGCCGTCAATGAAATTAACGCGGCTGGAGGAATTGATGGTCACCAATTGCAACTCGTTTGGGAGGACTCGAAGTGCAATCCACAAGACGGCTCATCAGCCGCCCAAAAACTGATCGAGGTTGATAAGATTAAATTCATTGTGAGTGGAGACTGTTCAGGTGCCGCCCTTGCCGCCGCCGCTCTCACGGAGCCAGCAGGAGTGATGTTGTTTTCAGCGGCGGCCTCAAGCCCAGATCTTTCAACGGCTGGAGACCTCGTTTTCCGCTCTTATCCATCTGATGCCATGGCTGGAGACGTGATCGCCTCGTACAGCATCAAGAAACTTGGGACAAAGAAAGTCTCCGTAATTTCTGAACAGACAGATTATGCGCAAGGTTTGCGCAAGTCGTTTACGGCCGCGGCTGCAGAATATGGCGCAGAAGTGGTGGCAGACGAAACGTTCAACACCGGAGACACAGATTTTAGAACGCAGGTTCTCAAAATTTCAACAGCCGCTCCAGATGTCCTCTATATCGTTCCACAGACTCCTGCCGCCGGAATTCAGATTCTCAAACAATTGAAAGAGAATGGATTTAAAGGCCAACTTCTTGTTTCAGACGTGATGTTGGGTTCAGACACTATTGCTAAAAACAAAACTCTCTACGCAGACATTTATTCGCCAACACCCGAACTTGATTCTACGCGTGAAGTGACCAAGCGTTTCCTCGACAATTTTCAGGCCGCCTATGGCCACGCTCCGGAATATCCAGCGTCCATGGCTGCGGCTTATGACCAGATTTACATGCTGAAGGACGCCTTCCCTGTTTCTGGTGTGGATCCTTTGAAGGTTCGAGATTGGCTCTATGCAGTAAAAAATTGGCCGGGAGCTCTCGGAGATACTTCATTTGATCAAAACGGTGATCCGATTATCGGCTACCACATCAAACATTTCGTTAATGGCGAAACAATTGATCTGGGTGCCTACACGCCGTAAAACAAAACAAAAGACCCGCGCTTGTTGCGGGTCTTTTGTATTTTCTCTATGATAAGCGAAGTATGCAGATTGTTCTTCAGCTGATTATCAACGCGATTATCGCCGGTTCGGTTTATGCCTTGGTGGCTTCTGGCCTCACATTCATCTACGCGACAAGCCGGATTTTTCATTTGGCCCATGGTGTGGTGATTTTACTTGGGGGGTATGTGTTTCATTATGTTTGGGTGGTTCTGGGGTTCAGCCCAGCGCTCGCAGCGGTGTGCGCCATTGTTGTGTCTGTGGCTACAGGTCTTATCATGAACGAACTTGTTTATGAGACCCAGCGTAAACGCAAAGCCAAACGGATGGCGTATCTCATCTCAACCATTGCTCTTTTGATGATCGGCAACGCTTTGGTTCTTCTTTTGTTCGGATCGAGCCTCAAAGCGTTCAGCGTGCAAACAGAAGTGTATCGTTTTTTTGATCTCAACATTACGCTAATGCAGATTATTTTGATCATCGTTTCCACCCTGCTCCTTCTTACCCTTTCTTTCATCGTCAAGAAAACGAAATTTGGCAAGGCGATGCGCGCCACAGCGGATAACGAAGAAGTGGCGGAGGTCATGGGGATTAAAACGCGCGACATTCGAAGACTCTCTTTTTTGGTTGGTTCTTTACTCGGAGCAATCGCTGGCATTTTGATTGGTCTGGAGTTCAATTTGGATCCCAACATGGGGGTGTACCTCGCTATTAAAGGTTTCACCGCGATGGTTATTGGCGGCGTTGGCTCAATCGGGGGCGCGATTTTTGGAGCATTCATCGTCGGACTATTCGAACAGATTGCTGTTTGGTTCTTCGGCGCTGGATGGAAAAATTCCATGGCGTTTGTCCTCTTATTCTTTTTCCTCCTTCTTCGTCCGCAGGGATTGTTCGGTATGAGAAAGTTTAAATAACAGTATGGTCAACTTCCTCATTCACATCTTTACCCTCGTGGCTATTTATGGCCTGATCGCCATTTCTTTTAATCTCGCGATGGGTTACACAGGTCTGGTGAATTTAGGGCATGTTGGACTGATGGGGATTGGCGCTTATGTCAGTGCCATTTTAACAACGAAGTTTGGATTTTCGTTTTTTCCAGCATTTGTGCTTGCGGGAATCTCCGCCGCTGTCTTCGGGGCTTTGCTTGCTCTTCCGAGCCGGCGCATCAAGGACGATTATTTTGCCTTGCTGACTTTGGGCTTTATGTTCGTGACTTCTGCTGTGTTTATCAATTGGACGAGTCTTACGCGCGGGACGCTTGGTGTCCGCGGCATCATGCGTCCAGAGGGTTTCACCGATCCATTTTTCTTTTTCATTCTTGTCTTGCTCGTGCTTGCGGTGGCTTATATCATTTTGAATCAAACGGTTTCATCTCCGTTTGGACGTGTGCTTGAAGCTATCCGTGACGATGAACAAGTGGCTGAGAGCCTTGGGAAAAATGTGGAGCGTGCGAAGATCACAGCCATGGCTCTTTCTGGGTTTTTTGTTGGTCTCTCCGGATCACTCCTTGCTCATTTTTTGCGGCTCATCAATCCCGGGACCTTTTGGCTTGACCCTCTTGTGCTTGCGCTCGCGGCTGTTGTGATCGGCGGGCTCGCGTCCCTGCGCGGATCGCTTGTGGGGGTGATTCTTGTGTTTGTGATTTCGGAGTCTCTTAGATTTTTTGCTATTCCTTCATCACTCATTGGGCCTTTGCGGGTGATGATATTTATGGCGGTCCTTGTGATCATTGTGTTGTGGCGACCAAAAGGTTTACTCGGTCGCGCCGACCTCGACTAGCCCTATGCTCTCTGTAAAAAATCTAACGAAACATTTCGGAGGGGTTCAGGCCGTGGACGGTTGTCATTTTGAAATTGATTCTGGAAAAATCACCGCGCTTATCGGGCCAAACGGCGCCGGTAAGACTACAGTGTTCAATTTGATTTCTGGGTTCTTCCCTGTTGATTCTGGGGAGATTTTTTTTAAAAATATAAACCTAACACATCAAAACATTTGGCGTCGCTCGCGCGCGGGAATCTCGCGCACCTTCCAAACTTCACGTCTCTTTCGCAATCTCTCTATTGAGGACAATCTGTTGATTGCTCTGCGTGAAGATGATGACCAATTTTTAAAAATGTTCCTGCGCACGATCAAAGCCGACCCTCAAGAACATAGCCGCATACAAGAGATGATGACGTTTGTCGGACTGGATAAGGATCCACACACCATTGTAACCGATCTGTCCTATGGCCAGCAAAAACTGTTTGATCTTGCCCGCGCCCTTTTGAATCCTCACGACCTGCTCATGCTTGATGAGCCGGTGGCTGGAGTGAATCCGGTTCTACGCGATCAGTTTAAGAAAACGTTGTGCGCGCTTAGGGAAAAAGGAGAGACCGTTTTGCTTATTGAGCATGACATGGATTTCGTGCGTCGGGTCGCGGATAAGGTTATCGTGATGAATCAAGGTCGCGTTCTTACACAAGGTCTGCCGCACGAGGTCCTGTCCGATGCCCGTGTCCTGGAAGCCTATTTAGGACCGGCCCTATGATGCTCATCGTCCCCAGACACCCAGAGACCCTCGCTTTGCGCGTTGATCGGCTGTGGAACGGTCAGCTCTGTCCGGATGAACGCGTGTGGGGAAAAGTGGAATTATCTGTCGTGTCTGAAGGGCTTGAAATTAAAGCAGAAGGACCAGTCTTGCCTGAGATGCGGGTCCCAAAAGAGGCGCCGATTGGCGCGCGAGTGGAAGGACTTTGGAACGACGATGTCATTGAGCTTTTTTTGGTAGGTCCGGGGCATCAATATTTCGAACTGGAGTTAGGAGCGGGTGGACATTTTCTTGCGCTCTCGTTCGATCGTATCCGACACCGTCGTGATGATTTCTCCCAATTCTCCCCATCACTCGTATATACGAAGACCCCGCATAAAACATGGATCAGTGCATGTGTCATTCCAAATCGGTTGCTTCCGGAAAATGTGCGCGCCCTAAACGTTTTCGTGTACATGGCCGGACAGTTTCTTTCTTTAAGCCCTTTGCCAGGCGATAAACCAGACTTTCATCAACCGGATGAATTTCCATCCGCGACGCTGACCTAATATGTTGATGCATATTGAAAATCTCTCGGCCGGCTATGGCGATCTGCACGTCCTTGAAGACGTGAATCTTGTGGTCGACAGCTCAGAAATGGTGGTTCTGATTGGTCCAAACGGGGCAGGGAAATCCACTGTGCTTAAATCGGTTTATGCCATGACGACAAAAACCGCCGGCCGTATTTTGTTTGATGGAATAGACATTACCCATCTGCCGACCCATGGGCTTATCGAGCAGGGGGTGGGGTATGTGCCCCAAGGGCGTCAGGTTTTTTCGAGCTTAACCGTTGAAGAGAATTTGGAAATAGGTGGCTATCTTCTTGATCACAAAGAAACGTGTCGCGCGAATTTACAGCATGTGTATGAGACGTTTCCAGTGTTGTGTGAAAAACGCCGCGAACTTTCCGGAAATCTTTCAGGAGGCCAACAACAGCAGCTCGCCATCGGCCGGGCCCTCATGACGCAACCAAAACTGCTCATGCTGGACGAACCATCGCTTGGTCTTTCGCCTAAACTGATGCATGAGGTTTTTGAGGTGTTAAAGCGACTCGCGCAGGAAGGAACCGCGCTGTTGATCGTAGAGCAAAATGTTCGGTTCGCTCTGCATTATGTGGACCGCGGGTATTTGCTCGCCGGAGGCCGTATCAAAGTTTCTGGTTCAGCCTCCGAGCTTGCTAAAGAAGGTGTGATGCAAAGCGCGTATCTTTCTTAAAAAAGGTTGAGCGGATTCGTTGGAGTAAAGAGTTCTCCTCCAGTCCCCGAGGTGTTGCCCTGCGGGGTTTTTTGGACAACCGAAACGGTGATCCCCGCGGTTTTGACCGTCGCTCCTGTGATCGTTGTGCCTTCAGCAAACAACGCGTAATTCCCGGATGTAGGTAATTTCCATGCGATCGTTTGAAAGACGCTTGTAGGATGGTTTTGTTCTCCGATAAGTTGTCTTGGTCCTGGACCGATGGGGTTGGCGTAGAGACGCACCGAACTGTACTGACTGGGATGTTTGAGGGACAAGATGACTCGATAAGGTTCGTCATTTTGTTCGATGGTCTGTCCATTTTTTGGGTCAACAAGAGAGAGGGTTTCTTCCGGGGCTTCTTCTGCAACTTGAATATTTTGTGTGATGGACCCCGAGTTTTCTACATCGTCATAGGCGACCGCTTTGAGTGTGTGCAGACCTCGGTCTATTGAACTTGGAAGGGTTCCAGAAAATTGAAACGGTTGGGTGTTATCTGAACCCAGATAAAATCCATCAACAAAGAATTCGACGCGAGCAATACCGCGCGGGGCGCTCGCAAACGCTTCTGCCTCAAGGTTCCGTGAGACAAATTGACCATCGGAGGGTTTGATCCACTTGATGGTGGGGAAATTTTCCGGAATATGCACATCGTCAAACTGCGTTGGGGGATCTTGCGACACGATTTTTTTTCCGGTTTTTTCTTCCTGTTTTTTGATCCAACGAGCAATCCCCTGTTCCCACGACGTATAATAAGGATCGGCGTTGGGGTCTTTGGGAGGATCTCCAAGGGGATTGGCTCGATCTACGTCGTGTAGGATGGAATGATACTGCGCAAACACGCGTTCTTCTTTTTGGGATTCTGGCGTGTACTGTGTGGCAAGTTTCCCTGTTGTTTTATCAACGATCGCTTTGGTTGATCCGATTTGTCCGTCGAGGATCGGCTTGCCTGTTTGTTTGATGACGGGTGGAATGAAGGTTTCGATGGGGGTGTTTGCAAGGGCGCGACGCATGAATCCGTTCCAGATCGGTGCCGAGACCGAAGAACCGCCTGCGCCTTTCACCATCGGTTTGTTGTTATTGTTGCCGCCCCATACCCCAACCACAAGCGAGGGGGTATAGCCAATGAGCCAAGCGTCTTTGTTGTCGTTGGTGGTTCCTGTTTTGGCCGCAACCGGACGATCGCCAAGTTGAAGATGACTCGCGGCCCCAAAGACCGGAATGCGCGCGTTGTTGTCAGAGAGGACATGCGTCAGGGTACGCGTAACATTTTCGTCAACGACTCGCTTCCCTTTGTTTGGTTTCCATTCCTCGAGCACCGTTCCGTCGCTATCTTCCACACGCAAAAGAGAAACCGTGTCCATCTTTACGCCGTTGTTTGCGAAAACGCCGTAAGCCGCCGTGTGCTCGATCAGTTTAACTTCCCCTCCACCCAAAACAATTGAAAGACCAAAAGCGCTATGATCGCCAAACGTGCTGTAACCGAGCGATGTGGCAAAATCAAGAGCGTTTTCAACCCCAACGAGATAAACCAGTTTAACAGCAGGGATGTTAAGCGACATTTGAAGAGCATCGCGCAGACGAACAGGTCCGCGCTCTTGGAGATCGTAGTTATGAGGGGTATAAGCTCCTGTTACAGTTGGGAAGGTCGTTTCGACATCCCACAGCACCGTGTTGGGGGTGTATCCCATCTCAAACGCTTTAGCATAAACGATCGGTTTGAAGCTGGATCCGGGTTGGCGCAAGCGGGTTGTGACGTTGACTTGTCCATCAATTGAGTCATCGAAATAATCTTTTGATCCTACCATGCTCAAAATCTGACCAGTTTTGGGATCAAGAGCGATAAGGGCCGCATTGGAAAACCCGCGTTCTTTTCCTCGGGCCTCCACTTCTTTTTTTACTTCTTCTTCGGCGATTTTTTGATCGTCGTAGTTTAGAGTGGTGATCACCTTGAGGCCTCCTTCTTCGACGGCCTGTTGTCCATATTTTTCTTCAAGAAGTTCTTTCACGTATAAAACAAAATGTGGAGCTTCAATATTGGAAAGGCGAGTTTCGATAGGGGTTTGTTCTTTTTCCGCAGCGACGGCCTGTTCTTTACTGATGAATCCAAGCCCTTTCATTTGATCGAGGACATAGTTGCGACGAGCAAGCAAGCGGTCTGGATTATTAAGGTAGGTCGTTGGCGCTTTAGGGAGAGCGGCGAGGGTGGCAGCTTGCGCGAGAGTCAGTTTATCTGCGGAGGTATGAAAAAAATTTTGTGCGGCGGCCTCAATGCCGTAGTAGGTCGAGCCGTAGGGAATCTCATTGAAATAAATCTGGAGGATTTCATCTTTGTGATAACGGCGTTCAAGTTCAATCGAGAGGACGAGTTCTTTAACTTTGCGCATGAGCGTTTTTTCATTCGATAGAATTGCGTTTTTGACGAGCTGTTGGGTGAGCGTTGATCCTCCTACCCGGTTGCCTGTGAGGTTTTGGAAGAATGCGCGCGCGATTCCTTTAAGATCAAATCCGCCATGTTTGCAAAAGTTGCGATCTTCAGCGGCGATGGTCGCTTGCAAAGCAAACAAGGGGATGCCATTGGGGTCTGTTTCCAGTTTGAGGTCGTCTTTGCAAAAGCCTTCTTGGACTTTTTTCAGCGTGCGGTTTTCGTTACCGAAAATTTCATACAGCACATGCTCGCCTGTGCGATCGTAGATTTTTGTGGTTTGAGAAATAGAACGTTTCGTCAGCGCGTTTGGATTGGGGAGGTTGTGACTGGCAACCGCAAAAAGAGCCAGGAGGGCAAGCGACCCAGCAAATCCAAGCGCGATGGCGAGCAGGACGAGATTTTTAATGAGACCGGTTTTTGGCAAGCGACTGCGCAGAGGGCGACGAGATTTCCAACCGTGCGAACTGTACGTATATTGGGACATAGCTGATATAAGGATATAGGGAAAAATGATGCGAGGGAATAGGTGCGGATAACTTTCGATTGACAAAACACGATTTTTATGGTAACCTAAATAAGCTCCCAAGAGACAAGGGGAGCTTTTTATTTAGGTGGAACATTGTGCATTTTTTATGTCTCGTGCCTCTGTAGGAGGATGGTACGGGGTATGATGAATGCTCTAAAGAAGAAAATTCAGGCGGGAGTCTCTTGGATTTCTGAAGTTTCTCACGCGATTATTTTTCCTGTTCGTAAAGCAAAACACTTTGCTTTGGATTTTTCCGTTCTTTTACTCGTGGCCGTGTTGGGAACCTACGTGCTTTTTCCGACCATTGCGAATGCGGACATGGAACGCGAACAGGTTACGCTTGATGATCAAACCGTTGCGCTTATTATTGAGCAGATGAAAAACGAAACGCGTCCTTACGGCCACTTACCTGAATCGGATAAGGCCAGCGCGCGCCGAACGATACGTCTTCCAGTGACGGCTTATACTTCCGAGGTTGGTCAAACGGATAATTCTCCTTGTGTGACAGCTTCTGGACTCGATGTTTGTGAGCGCGATACCGAAAATATCGTTGCAGCTAACTTTTTGCCTATGGGGACGCGCGTACGTATTCCAGAGTTGTATGGGGACCGTGTTTTCTATGTGGAGGATCGCATGAACCAGCGCTATCGATACCACTTGGACGTCTGGATGAAACAGAAAGATGCGGCCAAACAGTTTGGATTAAAGTATGTGACGGTTGAAATTTTTTAATCAAAACACCGAGCACGCGCTCGGTGTTTTGATTGGAGGCCACGGCCGGAATCGGACCGGCGCATCGAGGTTTTGCAGACCCCTGCGTTACCACTTCGCCACGTGGCCAGAAGCATCGACTGGGGGGAATGTATCAAAAACGTTTCCGAAAATCAATCCCGGCATTATAATTACGGTATATGTCGAACCTCTCTTTGGAGCGATGGATCTCCGAGTCGATACGGGAAATTGTATTTGGTTTGGAAGACTCTCTCGTCTCGACGCTCGGAGCCCTGACAGGAATAGCGATTGGTGCAAACAACACCTTTATCGTTATTCTTTCTGGACTCGTTATTTTGGCTGCCGAGTGCACGTCGATGGCGGCAGGCAGTTATCTTTCCTCAAAATCTGCCTTGGAAACCGAGGCGGTCATTCATCGTCATGATGGAATTTCCCCCCACACACAAGAGAGCCCTGTCCGCGCGGCAATGGTCATGGGCCTGTGTTATCTGGTTGGTGGGGTTGTTCCGTTATTGCCGTATTTTTTGTTCCCCATTTCTTTTGCCCTTATCGTCTCGATTCCTCTTACCGCTGTTGTGTTATTTTTAGTCGGGGTCTGGTCATCGCATTTTACCAAACGCCCGGCTTTTCGTAGTGGGGTCGAAATGGCCATCATCTCGCTTTCCGCCGCGCTTATTGGGTATGTGATTGCGCGCGCGGTGAATTGGTATTTTGGGATAAATGTATGAACCACGAAATGTCGTTAGGTGAGCAAACGAATGAGTGCGATGTGTGCCATATCCCCATAATGGATCTCACACAGGCCGTGACGAGAGAGTATCTTGGCAAGCTTTTGACATTTTGTAGCGAAAAATGTCTGAAACGTTATTTGGAAGACCCTGCGCTTTTTGCGGATTTTGAAGAGGATGAGGAGTTGGAGTAGGTGGCCACTCTTGAAAGTAGGGAAATTTTTTGTTACCGTCTTTTTGATTTATGCCCTCCGTTTATCTTGATCATGCCGCCACCACTCCCCTTGATCCTCGCGTGCTTGAGGTCATGTTGCCGTATTTGAAAGATCGTTTTGGCAACCCATCGAGTTTCCATACACTGGGTAAACAAGCCAAAGATGCTATAGACGAGGCGCGCTCATCCATCGCGGAAATTTTGGGGGCTCGACCGGATGAACTTTTGTTTACATCTTCTGGCACAGAATCAGATAATCTCGCCGTGCTCGGATATGCACGAGCCAATCAAAAAACAGGCAAACATCTCATCACCTCTTTGATTGAGCATCATGCGGTTTTGGAAGCCGTGATGCATTTGGAAAAGAAAGAAGGTTTTCAAGTGACGTATCTTTCGCCGGATAAAGAAGGGTTGATTACCCCAGAGCAGGTGGCAAGGGCTTTGCGCGAGGATACAATTCTCGTTTCGATCATGGCCGCCAACAATGAGATTGGGACGATTCAACCGATCAGTGAAATCGGGAACGTGATTCAGAAATTTCGCCAAGAGAAGGGGCGAGCCTGGCCAGTTTTTCACACGGATGCCTGCCAAGCTACCGGGTTTTTTCCGTTGAATGTTGAGAAACTTCATGTTGATTTATTGACGATCAACGGTTCCAAAATGTACGGTCCTAAAGGAGTGGGGGTTTTGTATGTAAAACGAGGGATCAAACTTCAGCCGCTCTTGTTTGGCGGACCTCAAGAGCGCGGTTTGCGTCCTGGGACAGAACATGTGGCTGGTATTGTTGGCATGGCGCGCGCGTTTGAACTGGTTCAGGGCGATCTTCAGCATGAATCAGAGCGTCTGATTCCCCTGCGCGATGAGCTTATCGAAGGGATCATAAAAACAATTCCGAAAGTGCGCCTAAACGGCCATCGCACGAAACGCCTTCCCAACAATGTGAATATTTCTTTCATGGATATTGAAGGGGAGGCACTTCTGTTGTACCTTGATGCCGCAGGTATTTTTTCTTCAACAGGTTCTGCGTGTACCAGCGCATCGCTTGATCCGTCCCACGTCATTCTCGCGCTCGGGATGCCTTATGAGGTGGCGCACGGATCATTGCGGTTTACCCTCGGGCACGCGACAACCAAGGAGGATATCGCCTATGTGCTTGAAACTCTTCCGCCACTGGTTGCCAAATTACGATCAATAAGCCCAGTAAGGGTTGATGAAAAATATTTTCGCTAGGACCTCTGCAAAACTCGCGATCTTTGCTCTCACGTGCGCCCGTTGACCCTGCTCTCCCTACGTTTCAGTAGGGTTCGCGGGGATCAACAGCCCGTTTGAGCAAATCTCATCGAGTTTTGCAGAGATCCCCATGAAGTTTATGGCTGATGTATCCTCACGCGACAAAACCCAATCGTGGTTCTACACGGATATCGTGAAGGATCATTTTTTCCATCCGCGCAATTTCATGCATGAGCAGGCTGATGAAACCCAATACAATGCCATCGGCAAAGTCGGATCGCCGGCTTGTGGCGACGAGTTGCGTGTTTGGATGAAGGTGGATCCAACGACCGAGCGCATTACAGATTTCCATTGGCGAACATTCGGATGCGGAAGCGCGATCGCGTCAACATCGATGGCATCGGTCATGGTGACAGAGAACGGTGGAATGACGCTTGAGCAAGCACGTCAGCTCAAGCCGCAAGATATTATGGAGCGTTTGGGAGGTCTCCCACAGCGAAAGTTTCATTGCTCGGTGCTGTGCGACAAAGCGCTTCGCGATGCGATCAATGACTATTACCGCAGAAGCGGACAGACTGATAAAATATTGGTTGAAGCGTTTCGGATTATTGATCAGGTTTCAAAAGTGACGGATCATGATATCGAGGAGGCGGTGCTCGATGGTGCGCATACAATTGAGCTCGTTCAGCAAAAGACCAAAGTGGGCATTGGCAATCCCAGTTGTTTGCCGGCCGTCGAAGAGCTGATTCGTTTTTATAAAGAAAAATATTTTGGTTGATGAGGTCTATGCCAAAGATTCGAATTAAAGTCGATGAGGACTTGTGTATCGGGGCGGCTTCGTGCGTTACCATCGCGCCCGAAACATTTCAACTCAACAGTGAAAATAAAGCCGAGGTGTATGACCATGGGCAAGCGCCAGGTGGTCCCACCTATGAACGATGGCTTGAGGTAACCCAAGAGCAACAGGAGAATATTTTGCTTGCCGCCCAGTCTTGCCCGACACTCGCAATTTTTATTTTTGATGAAGCCGGGAAACAACTTTTCCCCGAGCTCTAAGAGGTCTTTTTGGATTTTTTTGTCTATGCGCTATCTCATCATCGGCGGAGGCATTGCCGGAACAACGGCCGTGGAAGAATTGCGCAAGCTCGATTCCAGCGATGAGATTACGCTTGTGAGTGAGGAACAGCACGCCCTCTATTCGCGGGTGCTGTTGCCGCATTATTTGAAAGGGAAAATTCCGCGCGAGCGGGTCTTTTTGAAGAAAGAGTCGTGGTATGAAGAACAAAAGATTGAGTGGGTGCGCGGAATTTCGGTTGTAAAACTGGACCCGAAAAATACCTTCGTCGAACTCTCAGATGGCCGCGAACTCCCCTATGACAAACTACTCATCGCAACCGGAGGCGAACTGCGTACTCTCGGATTGGATGTGCGCGGTGTCTCTTATTTACGTACGCTTGATGACGCGGATCATTTGAATCAACTACTTGCCGAGCAGGGATCATCTTGCCGTGGCGGCGTTTACGGCGGTGGGTTTATCGCCTGTGAGTACATCAACTTGTTTGCCCATTTTGGGATCCCGACAACCGTTATTTTTCGAGGAAACCATTTTTGGTCTAAAGGGCTCGAGCCCGAAGTGGGGCGTCTTATCAATCAACATTTAATCAAGAAGGGTGTTGAGCTCCATCCGGGCGGACTTTTTGTCGATACCATGGGGGAGCGCGAACTCACCGGATTTATCAGTTCGCTCGGTGAGCATCCTTGCACCATTCTTGGAGTGGGAATTGGGATCGAATCGGATGATGGATGGTTGCGCGAAGCAGGAGTGAAGGTTGAGGCGGGCATCGTGTGTGATGAATTTTTACAGACATCAGAGCCAAACATTTTTGCGGCTGGCGATGTGGCCGAGTTTTACGATATCAATGTTGGCCGTCATGTGCGCGTGGGTAACTGGATGAATGCGCAGATGCAGGGACGTGTGGTGGCAAAGAATATGGCTGGGGAGAAGACTGTGTTCTCTTTGGTTTCTTCTTACGCCACAAACGCTCTTGGTTTGGAAATTATTTTTGTGGGTGATGTGTCGCGCGCGCATGCCGATGAAGTTCGGTTGGTGGGTTCGGTTGAGCAGGGAGGCATCACACAACTTTTTTCTCGGGCAGGCCAGCTTATTGGCGCCGTGCTTGTCGGGCGCAACACCGATCGGCCGATTATAACCAAAATGATTCAGGAGAAGCGTCGTGCGTCTGAATTCAAATAACCCTTTTGTCTTTTCGACCACCCGCTTGGGTTCGCTTGAAGCCCACAAAGAGAAGGTCAGTGGGGGCCCCATGGCCGCCTCCCCACTGGCTGTGACTCGTTTATTCTTCACAGCCCTAAAGAGATTTGTGACCATGTCGGAGGGAACGACGGCGATGAGTCCGTCGGCCCGAAGACAAGGTCACAAATCTCTTATTACCCACTGGGTGACTTATGAAGGAATTTAAGAAAAATGAGTCATTGGCCGTTGACAAAACGGCCGAAATATGATATAAAAGTCCCTTCTGTGTGCGGCAACGCGCATTGGAGAAAAGGTTTTTTTCGCCCTTTTCACGTGTTCCAAACCCATTGCGCGGCCAAGAGCCGCACAGGAGATAGAGATGAACGAGTTTCTTCGATTGATGGCCGAAGAGGCCGCCGAACAGGCCGTGCACCAGCACCTCGAGCGCGAGCTCACCGAGGGTGCGGGTGCTGGAGAGTCCGGCAAGGCGATCGCCAAGCGGTCGCTCAAGGGCATCTTCGGAGCGGCCGGGCCGGTCATGGCCCTGGCGCGCACCATGCCCGGGTTCACCCTCCCACTCGCGGGCTCGGCCGTCGCGGCCTTGCTCAAGAAGAGCGACTTCGTCGAGCGGATTCTTCCGGGCGACACCCGTCCGGTCGTTCGCGAGGCCAAGCTCCTCCTCAAGGAGGTTGGCCCACACGCCCTGTTGGGCGTGTTCACCGGGTACGCGGATGCCGCGAGCCAGATCGATCGCGAGGTCGACGCGGCCCGCTCCGACCCCGGCGTCGCAGACGCTGATGCCAACCAGACTCTTGACTGGGTTGTTGTCAGCCGGCTCGTTCCGGGTAAGATCTTCGTTCCGGCCCGGGACTCTGACGGCAAGATTCGGGTGGGTGCCGACCAGGTGCCCGTCATCCTGGATCCGACCTGGGCGCTCTACAAGAGCGTCTGGGATGACACCCACAAAGCCACGACCAAGCAGGTCGGCGGTGGCAAGGGCCAACAGCCTCGCACCGAGCGTGTGCCGGCCGAGTCCTTCCCGCACGAGGTCCTGAAGCTCGCGGAAGCGATCGCGCAGATGGGGGATACCCAGCGCGTCAGCGCCGTAGAGCTCAAGATCCTCGAGGGTCTTCTGAGGAAGCCCGCCGAGTGGTGGGAGGCGGTCGGACCCGAGGTTCGGCGCTTCTTCCTGCTCATCAGCCGCAGCGTGCGGCAGGGAACGGCCCTGCAGTACGCCCTGCGCGAGGACATCGTCAAGGACGTCGTCGACAAGAAGGGCGTGCCGTTTCTCAGGACGCTCGCGGAGTACTACAATCCGCGTGCGACCCCCGAGGACCGGTTCAACCCCGAAGATCTCGACGACATCATCGCCGCGTTCGACACGGCCTTGGGTGCGGAGCTCACGCTCTGGCACAAGGCCCTGCGCGGCGCTTCGAGCGCCTGGCACAACCGCGGCGCCATGAGCGGGACCCTCAAAGCCCTGCTCTACGGCTCGGCGGTCGGGATCGTGGTGTTCAACCTGGCGACCGTGGTGATGTTCCTCACGGCGTTCTGGTGGATGCTCTCGAGCCTCTTCAGTGCCCCGAGCATGTACCACAGCCTGCGCGCGATCATCTGCGCGACGGTGCTGATCATCATGTTTTTTACGCTGCGGATCTGGCAGCGTCTGCTCCACCCCCTGGTTGTCAGTGTGCTCGGGTGGCCCGCCGATTGGCTCGCCGAATTCGGCTGGAGGTTCACCTTCATGCTGATGCCGGCGTACCTGATCGCTCTGGGCCTCATCCCGGAGGTCGGTGTGTCGCTCAGCGCACGCGTCGTCATCCTGGGCCTCGCCTTCGTCGGCGTGTGCATCGGGATGGGCTTCAAGGTCGCGGGCGCGCCGGCCAAGGCCCAACTGCTTGCTCTTCGGGGCGCGCAGTACGGGTGGCTGGTGACGATCGGGATCATCGCCGCAGACTGGATGATCCGTCACGGATGGCCGCAAGCCGTCTGGGGCGCGACTGTCGCGGCCTGGGGTGCAAGCCTCAGCTTCCTCGGGACTCATCAGTGGGTTGCGAGCGCGGTCCTCTTCACGCTCGTGTACCTGCCCGGGTACTGGCTCGTGCGCCGGCTCGCACAGACACGGGTGCAGTCAGGATCGATCCTGAACGTGACTCAAGGGAGTAACCCCCTGGTGGGCCACCTCGCGGTCTTCCTCTGCGCACTCATGGTCGCGGTGAGCGTTCCGTGGTTCGTGGGTCACCACACGATGGACCCCTTCGCCACGACGCCCCCGACTTCGTCCAGCGCGCGTTCGGCTTCCAAGCCGCACACGCACACCAACGGAGTCGACTGCGCGGCGCTTAGCTATGAAGGTCGTCAGGCCTTCGGCTGCAAGTAGCCGCTTCTGACGGCAGCTTTCCTTCCCAAGGATTGCTGCCGTCGTTTTCTTTTACAGAATTTTTTGACTTCCATTTTCATGCGTCTATAATGACCAACATATATGGACTCGAAAAATTTTTTGTTTGTCACACTCGATGCCTTGTGTGTCGATGTAGCCTGGCAGGTGAGTCGTGAGGGTCACCGCGTGAAGATGTACGTTGACTCTGATGCGTCACAGGACGTCGGCGATGGGCTCATCGAAAAGGTAGAGGATTGGAAGAAGGAGGTGGATTGGGCAGATGTGGTTGTGTTTGACGATGTGCTTGGCTTGGGAGCCAAAGCGGATCGTCTGCGCCGCACCGGCAAAGCGGTGATCGGAGGGACGGCTTACACCGACCAGCTCGAAGATGATCGCGGTTTTGGTCAAGAAGAGCTTAAAAAGCATGGCATTCCGATTTTGTCTTATCAAACCTTCGCGGATTTTGATGAGGCCATTGCATATGTCCGCGCGCATCCCGGACGCTATGTGTTCAAGCCAAGCGGCGAGGCGGCCAACCTCAAACGCCTTCTATTTGTCGGTACGGAAGACGACGGCAGTGATGTCATTGGCATTATGGAGGCGTATAAGCGGGTGTGGCTTAAAAAGATCAAAGTGTTTCAACTACAAAAACACGTTTCCGGTGTGGAAGTGGCCGTTGGAGCGTTCTTTAATGGCAGTCGGTTTTTGTCCCCGATTAACATCAACTTTGAGCACAAAAAATTATTTCCTGGGAACCTCGGGATCTCGACTGGGGAAATGGGAACGTCCATGTATTGGTCCGAGCCCAACCGATTGTTCAACGCCACGCTTCTAAAAATGGAAGAGACGCTTTCGCGCGAGGGATATGTTGGCTACTTCGATCTTAACTGTATCGTCAACGGGAACGGCATTTATCCGCTTGAGTTCACAAGCCGTTTTGGTTACCCGACGATTTCGATCCAGCACGAGGGACTGCTCATGCCCATGTCCGAGCTCCTCTATCGGCTAGCCAATCGTGAGAGCTTTGCGATCAAAACAAAAAAAGGGTTCCAGGTCGGAGTCCGTTTGCGCACGCCGCCATATCCGTTTGATGACCATAAAGCATTTGAAACGTACTCAAAAGATGCCGCGATTTATCTGCGCCGCAACACGCTTGATGGGATTCATATTGAGGAGGTGAAAGTGTTAAACGGTCAGTGGGTTGTGGCTGGGCATGCCGGGGCGGTGATGACGGTTGCCGGGACTGGGGCCACGATGAAGGCCGCCCAACAACAGGTGTATAACCGTGTGCAAAACGTCATGGTGCCTAATATGTATTACCGCACGGATATCGGGGACCGTTGGGAGAGAGATTCGGATCTTTTGCATAATTGGGGATACTTGCGTTAGCCCGTTTTTAAATGTTTGAGGAAACGTCCTAAAAGGGCGTTTTTTCGTTGGATTTATTGACAAAAAGGCAATTTTATGGTATATTTCTACGTTCCCAAATTGGGACAAACCGTCCTTTTCAGGGCAATTGAGTCGGCAGCCGCAGGCGAGTCGACATGGAGAAGCAGATGAAGACCATCCTCGCCATCGTGCTCGCCGCCCTCACGGGATGCGCGAGCGTCGCGCTCAAGCGCGACCTCACCGACGCAAGCGGTCGGGTCATCGGTTCGGTCCAGGTCCACCAGGATCTGGCCACCACCGGGGGAGCGGCAGCGCTCCTTGCCGCCGCCGACCAGCTCGAGCGTACGCGTCATGACGGCGATGCGGCCGAGCGCGCGGCCGCAACGGCCCGCGCGTCGGTTGACAAGGGGGTGCCCACGCAGGTGAGCACCCGCGGAGGTCAGGTGACCTCCGGGTACACGGGCTACTACGGCGCTTACGGGCCGTACGGCATGGGGGCCTACCCCTACGCCGCCGGCGGCTACGGGCCGTACGGTCAGGCTGTCTACTATCCGGGAGCCAGCCAGGAGACGACCATGATCGAGGCTGGATGGCGGGCAGGAGCCAGAGGCTACCTCCCGCCGCTCGGTGAAGCGGTCGCCCCGGGTTACTACGGCCCGCCACCTCCGCAAGCGCTCGCGCCCGCGAGCACGAGCCAGTGCCCTGGTGGTCGCCCGCCCGCCAACCCCGCAGAGGAAGCGGCGTGCAACCGCCGCGACCTCAACGAGCTCCTCCGAGTTCACCGCAAGTAGGTCGGCTCGGGTGGTCCGTGCCGGCCGTCTCGAAAGACGAAGACGGTCGGCACGTCCGACCACAAGGAGAAATCCATGAAGTTCGAAATGGCCATCGCGGCCGCCCTGTTCCTGTTCGTCCCCGCCACCCTGCACGCTGAAGAGTCGAAGGAAGCGAAGCAGGCCGTCGCATTCTGCGAGGCCCGCTACGCCGGAACCGACTCGAGTGCCCGCCTCAAGCAACTGCTGTGCATCCAGGATCAGAACGTGAAGATCCTGGAGGCGCGGCTCAAAGCCGGCGAGAGCGGGCTCAAGGCCGAAGTCGATCGGCTCCGTCAGGAGCTCGAGGCGACCAAAGCCAAGCTCGCGTCCCAGCAGGCAGTGCCGGACGCCAAGCAGCCGGAGCTGCCTGCCGCTGGCACAGCCAGGCAGCAGATCAAGGCGCGTCTTCGGACGCTCCGCGATCGGAAGGCGAAGGACGGCAAGGCTCAACCAGCCGAGCCGCAGGCCTACCACCGTCCGCCCGCAGGCCTACCACCGTCCACGATGATGGTCGGTGGCGCGCCCTACAGGGTCATCCCGACCCCAGGGGCATACGCCGCCACGACCTTCGAGGTGGTTGGCCCCTACTTGCAAGTCTTCGGGCTTGCCAGTGGGGTCAGCTGGCACACCCACCGAAACCCCCAATTCTCGCGGGTTCTCGTGAAGCGCAACGGGGTTGCCATCCCGATCGGCAATGCGGATGGCTCGATCGAGACGGTCTACGCCGATCTCGATGGGGACGGTCGTCCGGACCGCACCCCGTACAGCGCGGTCGCCCCGGCCGCCTACGACGAGCTCTATATCTCGGCGGTCGGCCCACGCGACCGCATCGAGATCATCTACCTGGCTCCGACCGGCAGTCTGGTCGAGATCCCCGGCCTGCCGCCCCAGACTCTGTGGGGCAACGCGGTCCGGGTCGAACTCGACCGCGTCGAGAGCCTTGATCGGCGCATCACCCACGCCACTAACGGGTGGAAGCGCTGATCCTATCCCCTGGTCGATATCCACCTCACGTGGAGTCGGTCAGGGGATGTTTATTTTCAAAATAAAAACAGAGCCTCGCGGCTCTGCCTTTTTTAAATCTACGGTTTAACCGCTCCGACGATCCTATTAATAACGAACGTGCTGATCGCGTAGGCCGCCACAATAATGATGATTCCAATGATGGCCTGGCCAAGCAGTTTTTTGGCTTTATCAACTTTAGTAGCGTCGCCAGATGCCGTCATCCAAAGGTATCCGGCATAGATCACCAGCACCACAAAGACGATGCCGAGAATCGAAAGGAACATGTTGATGAGTCCGCCAATGAGGTTTGGAAGATCGTTTGGAGTCTCGTTGCCGAGTTTCTTGCCGATCTTACCAAGATCACTCGCCGCATCTGTTGATGGTTTAAGTTGAGCCATGGCGCTTGCCGGCAAAAGCGACAGGCCCAAGACGGAAATCCAGGCGCTGAAAGTGTAGTAGAGATTTTTCATAGATAATTAAGATTCAAGAAAGTTATTTTGTGGGGGCTGCCGCCGGCGCTACCGTAATTGCGCCTGAAATTCGGTCGATCACGAACGCGCTGATCGCATAGGAAGCGATAACAATGATCATGCCGATGAGAGCCTGTCCAATAAGTTTTTTGGCCTTATCAACTTTGGTTGAATCGCCTGAAGCCGTCATCCACATGTATCCAGCATACACGATGAGAACGAGAAAGACGAGACCAAGAACCGATAAAACGACATTAATGAGTCCACCGATAAATACGGGGAGACTCGTTGGGACCCCACCGTCTTTTCCTAATTGACTGCCTACGGTACTTAGTTGCGAATCAAGAAGGCCGGCCCAGGCAGAAACTGGAAGCAAGACAAATATTCCGATGAGCAGCCATCTTGAAAAGGTTTTCATACTATTTTTTTACTGGTGCCGCCGTTGTTGCTACAGCCAGTTGAGTCACAACGAAATTGGCAAAGGCATAGGCGCCTATGATGATCACCAGGCCAATAAGCGATTGCGTGAGCATTTTTTTTGCTTTGTCGACTTTTCCGGTATCTCCCGCGGCCGTCATATACATAATACCGGCATAGATGGTAATCAAAAGGAAAATAATACCGACCACACCCAACAAAGCCTTGATGACATTTCCAATGATGACAGGCAAAGATGTTGATTGGTAGCCAGCCAACTTGGCGGTATCTGTGAGTCCGCCCTTTAGCGCTTTTGCCGCTTCGGACTCTGCCAAAGCAGACGGGGCGCTCAAAAGAAAGATGATCGCTGGAGCGCCGATGCGCAAGAAAAAACGTTGCATAAATATTTGCGTAAGCAGACGAATCCTCTCATCAGCTTACGCAAACCCCCATCCAAAAGATGGGGGATGGGGGCATGAGTCATTAGCCAGCACCGACAGGAGGGACAGGATTAGAGGTGACGCCCGCGATTTGGCCGATAACGAAATTCGCGATCGCGTATGCGGATAACACAATCACCAATCCAATGATGCCTGCGAAGATGAGCTTTTTAGCCTCACCAACTTTGGTATCGTTTCCGCCCGAGGTCATCCACTTGAATCCACCAAGCAGGATGATCACCACTGCAATCACACCGAGGAAACCAAGAGCTACGCGAATGATCGAAGAAATCGTATCGATCAGGTTCGCATTTCCAAGTCCGGCATTTGCCGCAAATGTATCGCCTGTTTTACCCTTGCCACCGAAAAGCTCATCCTTTGTAAGTGGCCCGGGGGCAGCGAGAGCGTTGTGTGCGCCTCCCAGCACGATCGGCGCGGCAATGAGCAGGGCTACGGCGGCTCCCAGCGCATAACCGAGATATTTTTTCTGTACCATGGTCATAGAAATTGTTGCCTCCTTAAAAGTTAAATGATTGAAAGGTTATAGGTATTTTACTCGTTTTTTTGGGAAGAAAGAACTCTGCTTATCCACACGGCTAGCTTGGGGCCTCTACAGCTGTTCCTTTTATCAGCGCACCAATGATTGCTCCAACCAAAATGTAGGCAGTAAAAATAATAACGAGCCCGAAAGTGGCCCATTTGATGGTTTCTTTCCCTTTTTCGATTTGTTTGGTTTCCCCTCGAGAGCTAAGCCACAAGAATCCTCCCCACACAAACATCAGAAGGGCGATGCTTCCGCTAAGTCCAAGCAAAGCTTTGATGAGCCGGGCGATCACCGCTTGAATGCTCGTAGTTCCAAGAGGATTAAACAATTTTTTTTCTGCCGGGTCGGCGGCGAATGCCATAAGGGGCATGGACCAAATCCACAGAAGGAGAGTTAATCGTTTTAAAAAAAGTTTCATAGCAATGGGATTAAGGCGTTGGAGGACAACACACGGCTTCTCCAGGGCATAATCCTGAAATACATGCAGGATTTGAAGCATTTTTGCAACTCGCCCCTGGAGTAAAAGCTTCACAGTTTGAGATACAGGAAACACTTGACGCACCATCAGCTTGAAAACATTGTTTGGACGGTCCGCAAGGCTGGCCGATCGTTGACTCGGTGCAAGCCTCGACGAAGTCACCCTCGCCTCCGGCTGTTCTCAAAACCGATTCGAGCGTCTTAATGCCAATATAAGCAAAGACGACAATGAGGAGCCCCGTTGTTGAGATGGTGAGATATTTTTTTCCTTTTGCGACTCGGTCCGAAGATCCTGCTGAAGAAAGCATGTACATTCCCCCGATCACATACATGAGAAGCACAAGCGCTCCCACAATGCCGACGGCGAAGTTTCCTGCATTGGCAAACACCATCAAAATATCATTGATCGAGCAGTTGCCCAGGTTTCCACATTCGCGCGTAATCCCTTCCATAAATCGTCCCACCTCGGAGACATCACAGGTCGGGCCTTTGCAAATGTTGCTCGAGTACGCCAATCCAGCAAACGGCAAAGCCGCAACGGAAAGGGTGATGAGCAGAAAGGCAAAAGCTCGTCGCATAAAGCTTAAAGCGTTTGGTTCACTTTATTTTGAGTGATCGTCAAAATTTCTTGTGTATCAGAACCTGAAAGGGTCGCTCCGATGAGGTCAATGAAGGCTTGTTCCATAGCCCCCGCGTCTCTTCCATGATACCAGCTTTGCGCGGTGAGCACTTGGGAGGCAAAGATCGAGAGGGTTTCATCTTCAAGTTGGCTACTCACAAGCGCTCGCCGAGCAGGCGGCCGTTTGGCAAGATCGAGATATTTTGTAACCTGATCTTTTGAGGCGGCGAACTCAACGAAATCCCAAGCGGTATCAAGATTTTTCGTTTGGCGTGAAACGGTTTCCACCCAGTAATTTGCGTAGTTCACGGTTTTTCCTCCTTCGATTTGGGGAACAGGAGCGATGGCGAAGTTGAGTTTTGGCGACCGTGCGGCAATCAGAGGCGCGTGGTAAGCATAGCCAAGAAAGAATGCGGCCTTGCCGTTGACGAAGGCGTCAAATGAATTGGGTTGAGAGTCGTTCCAGGTGTACACCTGTTTAAGAGGGTTGGCGAAATCAGTATAGAAGCGCACAGCATCTGCAGCTAGATTTTCTTTGTCTGATCCTGTGGCAAAGATAGCAGATCCACGGTCGCTAACCATCTCGACGCCATTTTGGAGCATGAGAAGATTTAAGATATCTATTGCGCGCTCGATGTTTTTTCCCGTGCCCACGGCCGCGCCGGATTGTAAGATCGTATCGTTTTGGCCAATTTTGGTGAGTTTGCCAACCTGTTCTTGAAACTGCGTCCATGTGGTTGGCGGTTCAGGGATATTGGCGGCGTTGAGCAGATCCTTATTGTAGTAAAGAGCCATTGTGTCAACGGAAAGGGGAAGGCCGAAGATCCGATCTTGAGGTTCGGTATTCTGGTTGACGCGGTAGGCACGCACCACATCTTTGGACACCACATCCACGAAATCATTTTTGAGCGCTCGCAGGGAAATCGTCGGCTCTTCTTTTAAGGTGTAGATGGTTTCTTTTTTGATGGTGCCGCGCGTTTCGGAATAGCCGATTTGGAGCGACGCGGGCAACGGAGCGATCAAACTTTCATATTCGCCCACCCAGGTGTTATGAATAGCAAAAACATCTGGGCCTTTTCCTTCCGCAAATGCGCGCAGGAGTTCATTTTTGTATTCGTCTGAACGAAGCTGGCGATATTCAAAGGAAATATTGGGATGGATGGCGCGATAAGCGTTCATGATTGGCAAGAGCGATTCTTCCGAGTCAAACACCTGCCAAATGGAAATGGTGGCGGGTTTGGTAGCTGAAATTTCCGCGGCCGATGGGCCTGTGCATCCTGCACCGACAAGCAGGATGAGAGCGAACAGCAGGGAAAGTTTTTTGAAAGAGGTCCTCCTCATAGGGGTTTCATGGTTTTGAAATATTTTTTGAGAGCCGGACCAACATCGGGATGTTTAAGGCCCAGTTCAATTTGCGCTTTGACGAATCCGAATTTATCGCCGCAGTTATGCCAGGTTCCTTCAAAGTGGCATCCATACAAGACTCCGTTATTTTTGAGGAGCGTCTCAAACGCGTTAGCCAGACGGATTTCACCATCCTTGCCGGGTTTTTGTTTTTCCAGAAGCGTGTAAATGTTTGGAGTCAGGATATAGCGTCCGATTGCGATTAAATCGCTTGGAGCTTCCTTGATGTCGGGTTTTTCTACGAAGCCCCTGATCTCCCACGTTGTTTTGGATAATTTTTTCCCATCCACCACCCCGAATTGGTTCACCATGTTTTTTGGCACTTTTTGTAACGCGAGGACTGAATCTCCGTACTTATTATAGACATCAATCAATTGTTTGAGCGCCGGAGTTTTGCCTTCGATAATGTCATCGCCAAAAAGGACCGCGACCGGTTCGTGCAAATCGAGAAAGGGGAGGGCGCTTAATACGGCATGGCCGTCACCAAGGGGTTTGGATTGGCGCACGAAGGCGAATTTGGCGAGTCTGCCGATCTCCGATATGGCTTTAAGTTCCTTGAGTTTCCCTTTTTGTTCAAGGCGGTATTCCAATTCGAAGTTTCGATCAAAATGGTTTTCAATAGCATGTTTACCGATGGCGGTGACGAAGATGATTTCTTCGATGCCGCTTTGCACCGCTTCTTCAACGATATACTGGATGATCGGTTTATCGACCACGGGGAGCATTTCTTTTGGCTGGGCTTTGGCAGCAGGCAAAAAACGCGTGCCCATGCCAGCAACAGGGATGATGGCTTTTCGAATCGTCATAGGATGTTCCTATTATAAAACAAGCCGCCTATTCTTTCGAGGCGTAGTACAAAACAACGAGAAGCAGCAGACAAAAAATGATGGCGATGATCCAGAATCGGATCATAGGGATGTGGCGTACTTTTCGTCGTAGATTGCGTAAGCGACAGTCAATTCCTCTCCAGGTTTGATGAGACGACTCGTGATAAACAGGAAGCCGTCGGTTGTGGTGAGGTTGGGATGGTCGGAGTTGTTAACATAAAAGGACATATCCATGCCGTTGAGGGCGCTTTGCGGAATGCGAACCGTTCCGTTTTTTTCAATGACGAAAAAATCATCACGCATGCCTTCAAATGGGTTGACCCCTTCGGGGATTTCTTTGACCGCAAACACCCCAACCCCTTCAATGGAGGATGGTTGAAGTCGGCAAAACGTTTTTTGCAAAAGTTCCAAAGTGTGTGTTTTGTTCATAACTGGCGGAGAGGGAGGGATTCGAACCCTCGATGCCTTGCGGCATACGCGATTTCGAGTCGCGCGCACTAGACCAACTATGCGACCTCTCCATGCGGGCACGAGCGTATCACTCAAAAGACCCTGCGTCAACGATTGAACGAGCCATTTCGATCAGTTCTCCATCGGTTGCGTGCTCCCCGTCGGCGAATAAAACGACCGTCTCCGTAAGGAGATCAAAAACGATCGCGCGAGTGAATTGACAGACCCCGGGTTGTTCAGCGACAGGCGATTTGCACGCAACGAATTTTCGCATTCTGACAAATGTCGCTTTCACTTGTGGCATCAGAATAATCTGTTCGCTCTGCTGTGCTCCAATAGCCGTCAGTTCTTTTTCGGCGTTCGTCCCAGGGCGGTAATCGATTTCAACAAATCGATTGTGCTCTCGCGTGTACACAAGAGTGACCATTCCGGCAGGAATGGTTTTTGTGGCATCTGGATAAATGCCGATCGTCGCGAGCTCGGCATCAAATGTCCGTTTTGGCGGAATGACAGAGGTCGTGCTCTGTGCCGTGATCTCCTCAATCGTATGGAGCTCAATGAGTCCCGGAGCGCTTGCGAGCAGGGGCAAAGGCGCTTGCGGTTTCACGATATGAACCAATCGCAAGAGTGCCGCTGATACCAAAACCACAATGGCGACGGCGACGCCGATTGAGAGGGTTTTTTTATGAGGCGTGTTTTGCGTTGGTGTATTCGACATACACAAGAGCGATCAGAATCCACACGAGCACGGCTAAATCATTTTTGAAATACGGAACGTCAACGAGGCCATGGAGGAGGATTTCGAGCAAAGGAAGAAGGAAGAAGAAAGAAGAAAGAAGAGAACGCAGAAGCGTTGCCGTTAAAAAAACAAAAGCGATGAGTCCCAAAAGACCGAGTTCTACCCAGATGTTCAAAAAGATATTGTGCGGATACTGAAAAATTTCGTACTGAAGGTGGGTATGATAGGGGACGAGGGCTTTAGGATATCCCGAGAGGCCTGCTCCAAAAAACGGGTGATCTTTGAGAAAGGCGATTGTTTCTTGCCATTGACTGACGCGTACCTGTTCTGAAGGGTCTTGCAAAGTAACCTTGGTGATCAGATAGGTGCGGGTGGTGGGTATAACCAAAAGGAGAGTTGCGACCACGAGACATAATACGAGCGTTGTTTTTCGAATATGGGCAGAGGCAAGTCCCATCACGACAAGCGTGATTGCCATCGCTCCAAGAGCCGCTTCGGACTGTGCAAGCCCAATGGCAATCAGAAAGAGCAGGAAAAGCGCGCGCGTGGATTTTTTGTACAAAGTGATGATCGCGATCGGACCTAAAAACAAACCAACAGCATTGGGATAATCAAAGAGGCTGGTCGCGCGGCGTTCGAAATCCCATGGGATCGGAATGCCGAGATTCGTCACCCACTGCACGAGGGTCAGCGCGGCGATGATCGCGCCACCAAGCAAAAGCGCGTTGATGATGCGGCTGCTGTCTAATTCTTTTTTTCGGCACAAATCAACAAGAACATAAAACAATGCGACGGGTTCGATGAAGTACGCTTTCCAAACGCCAAGAGCGCCGATGGTATCCGGAGCAACGACGGCTCCAACCGTCGCCGCTAGAATCACCAAAGCAATCGCAATCGCCCAACGTCTTTCAAGTGCGAGGATCGTTTTCAGCCGATGACGATTTTGTCCGAGCCAAACCACAACAACAACGCCGAGCATGAGTTCAAGCAAAGTTGTTGGGATCCCAAAAAGGGTGAGACGAAGCAGATAGCTCGGCAGAAGGGCTATCACCAAAAGGACGGCGAGGGGAAGCCGTTTGTAAGCCAGAACGACAAAGACGAGGGTGATCAAAAGGAGTATCGCGGTCATATCATTCAATCGCATTGCGCGCTTCTCTTAGCGCGAGGAGTTCTTCAAGCTTGATTCCTTTGATAACAAGCATAACGATTAAGTAAAGAGCGGCGGCCACTGCAAGATCAAGAAGCACAAATGGGGTAGGGAGAAATTGCAGGAAGATATACATGATGGCTGAAGCGAAAATGGCTTTGAGTGTCACGCCCAAGTGTGGGACGGCGGAGGTCGTGTGATAGACCACCGCAAACGTGATGATTGCGATCAAACCTTCAGAGAAAAGCGTCATCCAAGCGGCACCCCACATGCCATAAGGGGGAATAAAAAGGAAGTAGCCGGCTACGGTGAGCACCGCGACGCTCACATATCCCCACACCATGGGTTTTTGTTTGTTGATGGCGACCACAAGATGTCCGAATAGCGCGCCGAGAAAAACACCCAGGACCGCGAAGATGAGCAAGCGCAAAATATCACCAGAAGCTTCATATCCAGGCCCGGCGATCAGTCGCATAAGCCGTCCAGCCACGACCTGTGTTCCAATCACAATCGGAATAGCGGCGATCATAAATAAATCAAATGTACGGCGCACATGAGTGCGAAATTCTTCGTGATTTCCAGCCGACCACGTGTTCACAACCAAAGGCAAAAGGATGCCCATGAACATCACCGGCAAGGCGGTGAGCATGTCGATGATGCGATAGGTGACTCCGTAAAGACCGACTTCTGTCTGGCTTCGATACAAAGAAAGGAAGAGGACGTCCCCTTTGAGATAGAGCAGGTTAAAAAAAATGGAGACCGCAATCGGCCAAGAACGAGACCACACCTGTTGCCAAAGATGTCTATCCATCAAAAAACGGATGCGTACGAAAGGGCGAGCCAGTCGAACCATGGCATAAAGCCAAACCGCATTGGCAATCATCGAAGCTCCGACCATCCAGACCACTCCTAAGTTGAGTTGCGCGAATATCACGATGGCAATCACCAGTACGATGCGGTTAACCATTTCTGCCAGTGCAGACCGCCACATCGCTTGAAAGCGCTGGAAGACTCCGACGAGCAGAGTCGCTCCTCCCATAAGCACATACGCGACGCTTCCGATCAGTACGGCGTCCTTTACCTGCGCGGACCACGGGAGCAAAAGCACCGCAAGCGGAGCGAAACTGAAAATCAGCGCCCCGCTCAAGAGGCGCAGACCAAAAATGTTTCCAATGATCCGTTCATTATCCGCTCCCTCTTCTGAAATCATGACGACCATGGTGAGGGTCAGACCAAAATCAACCACGACCCCGAACAATTGAAGGAACGTGATCGCTGTGGTGTATTCTCCAAACCCATTTGTTCCAAGGTGGCGTGTCAGGACACCAACTGAAATGAGTCCAACCAAAACAGCGAGAAGTTTTCCAGATACTTGCACGGCGAAATTTCTCGCCACAATGCCTTTTTGCATAGATAACGGCAGTGTATCACGAAAATCCTGCATTGACGGAGGCCTCTTTTTTTGTTATGATAGAAATGGATATGAGGGCACATCTCGCGAAGAATACTTCCACGGTTTTCACGCGAGCCGTTTTGATGGTCGTAACGGCTTTTTTTGTTTTTTTTTCAGGATCGCTTGTTGCGCACGCGGCTTCGAAGAAAGGATTTGAAGCTTTGCAAGTGTCGGCTCCTAAGCAAGGGTTTGAGATGGCTCCCGGTGCCACACAAACCGTTTCAATCACTGTTCAAAACATGGGTACAAAGACATGGGTGAACACGGGTTCAGCCTACGTCTCCATCTATACCTACGATCCCAAGTATCGCGTGAGCGATTTTCATGCGGACAACTGGAAAGACTTTACTCAAGCGGCCGTTTTGAAAGAAGCGTCCGTGGCTCCGGGAAAAGTCGGACACGTTGATCTCACTCTCAAAGCTCCTCAAAGTGTCGGCGATTATAAAGAGACGTTTCAGTTGGCCGCGGAAAATACCGTGTGGATTCCCGGAGGGAAGTTTACGTTGAGCATCAAAGTAAAAGGAGTATCAGCACCGGTTGTTCAAAAGCCGACAACAACGGATGGAACGCCTTCTCCGGTAACCAGTGCGGGTTTGTCCGCGACTTTGTTGTTGCGATCAGCCAAAGAAGTCACCGCCGAAGCAGGAGAAGAGGTGCGCTATCGGGTCGGGGTAAAAAATACTGGAACGGTCATATGGAAGACGCGCGAGATTCGCCCCAACGACGTTGCGGCCGCCGCGGTGAATACCTACCATTCCTCTTGGGTTAGTGCAACGCAGGTGGCTATGAGCGATGCGGGAGAGGTCAAACCTGGCGCGCTTGATTTAATTGATTTTAGCTTTACCGCGCCGCCGACCAAAGGCAAGCATGTGGTGACATATCGTCTTGCGGTGAATGGATCTGTCGTTCCGGATTTTGAAATTGATATTCCGGTTGAAGTGACCACGGGCGCGCAGGAGGCTCTGGAGAGTCCGTTGACTTTAGAAGAAGGACAGATCGAGGCCGGCACGCTCATTGATGAGCCGGTCATGCGTATCGGGGTTTTAATCGTTGATGATGAAACGGATTGGCAAGTGGAGATCGGTTGTGATGGGGATTGGAAATTGATTGATGGCGCCGGCGGGTTGTTGGGTGAGCTCACTTCAAGTGATATGGTGCGCGCGTTTTATAAAAATCAGCGGTACTATTTCAATCGGGGCAAAGGGATCGAGCAGACGTATCAGTTTTTACGGTTTGTCCCAAATAATCCGGGTGGTGTCTGTATCATTCAAAATTTTGATCGCCGAAAGACGCGCAATGCCGCATACGCGGATAATCAGTTCCGTGGCACACTTGAGCTCCGCTACAACAATACGAAAGACCGAACCTGGATCATCAATGAACTGCCTACGGAGTCGTATCTTGCGGGGCTTGGCGAGACTTCGGAGATTTCTCATCCGGAATTTAAGAAGGCTCTGATTACCGTTGCGCGCACATACGCCCTTTATCACTACGAACGCGCGACCAAGCATGCGAGTGAATTTTTTCACATGAATTCGACAGCCGATGATCAAGTGTATAAAGGATACGGCTATGAGATTCGCAACCCGTCTATTGGTCGGGCCGCCACGCAAACACGCGGAGTTGTCGTCACCTATGATAATCGAACCGCATTGACCCCCTATTTTTCACGCTCGGATGGTCGCACGCGCGACTGGAGCGAAGTGTGGGGTGGATCGGTTGCGTGGCTGAAGTCTGTTCCGGCTCCGTGCGATGCTCGCAAAGGGCGCACGCTTTGGGGTCATGGTGTTGGGATGAGCGCGAGCGAAGCGCTTTGCATGGCTGACGAGGGCGGGCAGAAGTGGCAAGATATTTTAAAATATTTCTATCAAGGCATTGATCTTAAAAAGAAATGGAACTGAAAAAAAAGACTCCCTTTGGTGGACGAAGGGAGTTTTTGTGATGTTGTGTCTTTTGTTGGTTCCATGGAGGGCGAGCGCGCAGACGGATGCGTTGCTTGCGATTTATCATTCCCGCGCGGATTTACAAACAGTTTTTGATCCCGTGACGCTACGGGCGATTTCCGGATCGGGCGCGGGGGTACTTCTTGATTTGCAAGACTGGGCGGCCCAGTACGGATGGAAAGAATATCCTCCCCTGCGTTCTTTTGGACCTGTCCCCGGCACCGCGATCCCTCGGCGTATCAACTCGCGCGAGGTTGAATCAATCATCGGGTCGCAAGCTTATGCGGTTATTGATCGAGCGACAGGTACGGTGCTGACCGTGAAGCGCGAAAGACTAGTGTGGCCGATTGCTTCGATGACGAAGCTTATCACCGCTTCGATTGTGATGGATCAAGGCATTCGTCTCGATCAGATGGCGGACGTGAGAAACAATGATGATGTGGGAGGAGCCAAATTGTACGTGAATAATGGCGATCAGTTTACGGTGAACGATTTGTTGTATGCCGCGCTGGTCGCTTCTGCCAACAATGCGGCCAATGCGCTTTCGCGCACAACGGGCATGAACCGTAAAGATTTTGTGTCGGTGATGAACGCACGCGCGCAAGCACTCAATCTTTCACAGACCCATTTTGTTGATCCAACCGGTATTGAACTCGGGAACGTTTCAACCCCTTTGGAGTTTGCGCGCTTGGCCGCCGATGCTTTTTCGCGCAACTCTATTCAACAAGTCACCACGACAGCCACGCGTCTCATTCGTGTTGCGAACACCGGCGTTTCCAAGAAGATGATCAACACAAACTGGATGCTCTGGAAGCCGCGTTATGATGATGTGTGGGTGACGGGCGGGAAGACCGGGTATCTCGATGAGTCCGGCTGGAACGTGGTGGAGTCTATCAAGCCAGACAAAAACGACGAGCGGGAATTGCTCATCGTTTTGTTCGGGGCCCGATCACGCGTGGAATCGTTTGATGATGCCAAGCGTCTAGCCGACTGGGCTTGGGGGGTATATCGTTGGGAGAAATCAAGCTAGCGGCCTTCGCAGAATTTTTCATTATTGCCTGAGCCTGTCGAAGGCTGTAGACAGAGGTCTTGGGAGTTATTTGAGAATCGATTTAACCCGTCCCGGAACGATCCCGCCGCTCGCGATGCGCTGTTTGTCCTCTTCGACAAGATGCGCAATCGTCTCTTTGACTTGTTCGGGGTTATCAATATTTTTAAAATGAAAACGTCCTTTTTCACCAGCCGTTTGCACGTACACCTGTCCATAGGTGAGCATCGTCTGAAGAATGCCGCGGATTTCGGCTGTCGTGTCCTGTACAGCCGCCAAATCAAGCTCGGAAGCGATGCGATTAAAGAGCCCTTCTTGTTCGATGTTGATGATGCGTTGATTGGTGACGATCCATGTGTCGAGATAGTAATCGGTAAATTCGAGGAAAGCGAAGAGCCAGATGGAGAGGAAGTAGATGCTTGCCGCAACAACAACGATGGGGCCCAACGTAGGTGAGGCAAGCCATGTTTCCATCACATCAGAAAAAAACCAACCGATGAAAAGAGGGACTCCTGTGAGAAACAGAAAGGCCACCACAATGACCAACACGGAAATCCAGTGGCGCCGCAAAAACAGCACCACTTTTTCGTTTTCTCTTTGATCTGGGAGGTGGTCAAGATGAAACATAACGATTAAAGTCCGGGAAAAATGCCGCCCGCGTTTTTTTCAAACAACGCATTGAGCGAAACTATTTGTGTCCAATCGTAGCCCAACAGCAGATACAAGGAGCCACCAACAAGAAGAATCGTGCCGCCGGTAAATAAGGTTACTATGAGATAGAGTCCAAAGCCATAAACGCCATAGCGAATGAGATGGTAGATGTTGAACAAGCTATAGAGAACATAAAAGAGCATGTAGGCGCTGTAGACGTACAAAAAGATGGAGAGGGGCAAAGAAAATTGCGGGAGCTCAAACATAGAGATATCCCCGAGCCGCATTTTATTCCCCGAGCTTGTCGGGGTGGCAGCGTCATTATACCAGTCGTTGTGTCGGAATGTCGTGTCCAAGGTGTTGATAGGCTCGGTCTGTCACGATGCGGCCACGTGGGGTGCGTTGTAAAAATCCAATCTGAAGCAAAAACGGTTCATGGACTTCTTCAATCGTTTCCACTTCTTCTTGGGTGGCCGCGGCGATGGTTGAAAGGCCGACCGGCCCGCCGGCGAATTTTTCGATGATCGTTTGCAAAATTTGTCGGTCCGTTTGATCAAGCCCTTCCTGATCGATACTCAACATTTTGAGAGCCTGCGCGCACAGTTCTGTGGTGATCTCCCCATTGCCTTTGACTTGCGCGTAATCGCGTACGCGCCGCAAGAGGCGGTTGGCAATGCGTGGGGTGCGTCGTGCCCGCACAGAGAGCAGTTGAAGAGCTTCGGGGTCGATCGCGATTTGCAACAAGTCGGCGTTGCGCTGAAGGATTTTGGCGATGTCCGCATCCGTGTAAAAGTTCAGATGATGAACCGCGCCGAAGCGATCGCGCAGAGGAGAGGTGAGAAGCGAGAGGCGCGTGGTCGCTCCGATGATCGTGAATTTTTCGAGATTAAGCCGAAGTGTACGCGCGGTCGGTCCTTTGCCGACGATGAGATCGAGCGCGTAGTCTTCCATGGCGGGATACAAAATTTCTTCAATAGTTTTGTTCATACGATGGATTTCATCGATGAACAAAATGTCGCCTCGTCCGAGGTTAGAAATGATTGCCGCAAGGTCTCCGACTTTTTCGAGGGCGGGGCCGGAGGTCACACGAATCTGGGAGCCCATTTCGTTTGCGATGATGTGGGCGAGCGTGGTTTTCCCAAGCCCCGGATTGCCATACAGCAACACATGTTCAATTGGCTCGTTTCGTTTTTTGGCCGCCTGCAAGAAGACGGAGAGATTTTCTTTAAGATCGTCTTGCCCGACGAATTCCAAAAGCGTCTGCGGGCGCAGAGTCACTTCGATTTCCGTATCCCCCGAGCTGGTAGAAGGGGAGAGAATGGATGGGATATTGTTTTCTTCGCGTTCAAGCATAGATCCTGGAGGTCTTATTGGACCCATCTTATCTCGTCTTGACTTTTTCGCAAAAAATCCTTAAGTTTTTCAGGTTACGGAATGTTTCCGTGGCCATCGAGCTTAGCTCGATGCGTCTCCCACTGTGGGCCGTCAGTTGCGTGTGAATGCGCACAAGTGCCGCCCACTATCCGCCTTGCCAATAGCAAGGCCGAAAGGAGAACCATCATGTCTGTTCGTACAATCGATTCCTCGGACTTCACGCAACTCAAGTGGTACATGCCCATCCCCCACGGAGGGTGGAAGTTCTTCGCGGGACTCATGAACGCGCTCGTGCTGATGGTGGTCGTGTCCTTCGGGATATATTTCGTCCTCACGGCCGACACCTATCTGTCCGAAGAAGCGAGGCGCGCGATTGGCATCTTCGGCGGAGGTGCGCTTCTGATTACCATTCCGCTCTACTTCGTCACGGGTGCCAGGTGCAACTGGATCGAATCCTACTTCACGCGCAACGTCCGTGGCTACCTCGTGCGATTCTGGATGTCATCAGATGAGAAGGTGCGGCTCTGGCGCGTTTACGTCGTGCCATCTGAATCCGACTCGAGCTTAGACCCTTCCTTCGTTCGAATGCTCGGCGCCCTTGAGCTCGAGTTCAGACTCGGTGGATGGATCCAATTCGCTGGAACGGGCATCCGCAAGGACAGCAAGGCAATCACGCATGAGAGCCTTCTGCGCAACTGGAGCGTTCGACTCCACACGATCCACTGGCACACCGGAGCTGTGCTCGTCGAACTGCGTTACACACATCCGTCCTCGGACGGTAGACACGAACGGATCGTTCTGCCGGTGGATGAGGCGATCCGACTGCTCGTGCTTGCCAACTCGCCGGGCACTGGCGTCATGAGCATTTCGGACGCGCTTCTGAAGTACAAGAACGAGCTGGAGGCCAGCCGCAAAGAGGTTGAGAGCATCGAAGGTGATCGCCTGACGGCCGTTCACGACCTCACGCAGGCTCTCGATCGGCTCGAGAACGCCAGGCAGGAGCTGAGCGGACTTGAGGACGCGATCCGTCAGACCACAAGGCTCAAGACGACGATCGAAGGGAAGGAGCTCCTCGTCCAGGTTTTGGGAGGACTTGCGAAGCTCTACACGGACCTCGACGAACGATCGAAATCGGCCAAGCGCCGCCTGACCGAAGCGCGGGACGACCTTGATCGCGCTCGCACGCGCAAGCGGGATCGCTAGCCTAAGGACATTCCGTGGATGCACACATAAGCTCCCACTCGCAGGTCTTTAACCTGCTTTTTTTATTGGCACTCGCCAGATTTTACGACTCCAGCTTCGACGAGCGTCCGGTAGTGCGCCGGTCTTTTTTGTTTGAGAAATTCAATAATTTTTCCACGCACCGGGGCTTCTTCAAGTCTGTGTTTTTGGATGAAGTCAGACATTTTTTGCAGAGCCCATTCGATTTCTGATCGGTCCGAAACCATCAGTTCCACCTCGCCGATTTGATATGTCCAGTCGCCGAAGTCTGCGAGATCCAGATCGATCGTGAAGTCTCCTTTGCGGTATTTTTTTCGTGTCGTTTTGAGTGAGCCAAACGGAACATAGCCCGAAGACGCAAGAGCATCGGCCATTTTACCTGCGGTTGAGAGGTTCAGAATTTCCCTGATCTTCATTTCATCTTCGATTTCGTCGTATTGATTTGCGATGCGGTCGAGCTTGGTGTGCATTGGCATCTTTATTTCGAACCGCTCGCCTCGCTGTCGCAGCCAAATGTCTTTTATTGTGAGGTCGAATGTCGGAGTATCGAAGTAAGTGTCGACATTGACCACGACACCAAAAAATTGAGCGTCTGCCGTGAGCCGCTCAATTTCATCGTCTGTAAGAAGAAATTTTCGTTCCACTTCAATCATACTCTGGTGGGCGAGGTGGGGGTCGAACCCACACGGCCTTGCGGCCAAGGGAGTTTAAGTCCCACGCGTCTGCCATTCCGCCACTCGCCCACGCAAACGAAGATAACTTATTTGCGTCGTTTCTTCAACTCCTCTTTGGTTTTGTTATTGAGTTTTTCCGTTGCATAAGAGAAGGCATCGGCTGAAAGATCACGAACGTGCAGACGAATGAACGCGAGTGTTTCTTTGGGATACACATTGTACGATTCTCGCAGGGTCCAACCAACCGCTTTGGCAACGTATTTGTCGCGACTCTTGATGAGTGGCTCAACAAATTCGAGGACGGTTTTTACGCTCGGGGTTTTGCGTTTAGGTGAAGCGTAATAGATCAAAGAGACCAGCGAGGCGCGTTGCTTCCATGGATTGAAAGAGTGGTTCCATTTTTTGAGTTGCGGAAGAACAAGATCAGGATGTTGTTCAAGCAGGAAAGAGTAAATTTTAGAAAGGACGTCCGAATGCGCCCAGTTATCAATGAAATCAACCCAACCACGTACGACGTTCCATTCGCGTTTACCATTAGTTTGCACACGATCTTCCGCAAAACGCAGTGCCGCCATTTGTGCTTCATGTTGGTGGCTATTGCGAAAAATGAAATTCCAGATTTTCCACTGTTCGGTTTCAGGCTGTTTTGAAAATGAAAAGCTATGCTTGATTCGACTCTTGAGTTTTATTGAAGAAACGCCGACCGAGCGCGGGACGTTGAAGTGGTCATTGGATGTTTTGTAGGCGGGATCCGCGAGTTTCTTGAGCTCGCGTTCGACTTCGAGCAGAAATTGAGGCATAGAAGAAATTTTTCGGCCCTTCGACAGGTTCAAGGCCTCAGGATGACAAGGAGCGAAGGAATTCGGTAACGGTTTTTGTGTTGAGCACGTCCACCTTTTTCGCCCAGCCGCGCCTGGCTTGAGCAAGACCATATTCGAGGTTGGCAAATTGCTCTGGAGAATGGGCATCCGAGTTCACAACCAATTTCACTCCGGCTTCGAGAGCTTGTCTCACATAGCCCTCATGCAGATCAAGTCGCTGTGAGCCGTTTACTTCAAGCGCCACCCCATACTGTTTGGCGACTTTGATGATGAGGTCCATGTCGACTTCGTATCCGTCGCGCACATTGACAATACGTCCGGTCGGATGAAAGAAGATGTTCACCAACGGATGTTTGAGCGCATGGATAATGCGCTGTGTCATCTCGTTTTTTTTCATGGCGCGGTTTGAGTGTATGGAAACGCAAACGAGATCAAGTGTCTTGAGGGCCTCATCTTTCAAATCAAGTGAACCGTCTTTTTTGATGTCGCACTCGGTTGATTTAAGAATGCGGAATCCTTTGAGTTTTTTGTTGATTTTATCGATTTCTTTCCCTTGGGCGAGAAGGCGTTTTTCATCCAGGCCATGGGCGATCGTCAGCGACTGGGTGTGATCAGTCACGGCCAAGTAGGATAATCCAATCGCTTTGGCGACTTGTGCCATCTGTTCGATCGAGGCGTCTCCATCACTCCAGTTTGTTTGGACTTGCAAATCCCCTTTGAGCGCTCCATACGCAATGAGCGATGGGATTTTTTTTTGCGCGGCGCGATCGACTTCATCACTCCCAACTCTCATCTCGGGTGGAATTTCTTGAAGTCCCAGCGAGGCGTACACCTGTTTTTCTGTCCGGTTTGTGATTCGTTTCTCTGCTTTGAATAATCCGTGTTCAGACAGCTTTAATCCTCGACGCTTGGCGCGTTCGCGAAGAAGGATATTGTGTTCGCGTGAACCCGTGAAGTGAACTAGAGCGGCTCCGTATTCATCCGGTGGGAGGATCAGTAGATCACCGGCCATGCCGTTTTTGTAGCGCACGGCAATTTTGGTTGGGCCTTGTTCTATGACCCGCTCGATTTGTGGCAGGCGAACAAATGCGTGCGCAAGGTCAGCGGGTTTTGATGTAGTGGCAATAAGGTCAATGTCGCCGATCGTTTCTTTGCGCCGTCGGAGGGAACCGGCGATATCGAGATGGGTGATGCCATGGATTTTTTTTAGGGAGTCAACGATCAGGCGCGCGTAGGGGAGAGCTTCGTGAATGATGCGTCGACCTTGTCCTCCTTTGAGAAACTGAATTCCACGCAGAATGTTGCGTTGGCTTGAAGTCCCGAGGTGTGGCAGGCCGGCGATTTTTCCTGTCTTTGCCGCGCGTTCGAGCTGTGTCAGAGTTTTGACATGCAGATGTTTGTAAAGAAGGAGCGCTGTTTTGGGTCCAACATCTGGGATTTGTGTGATCCCGAGCATATCAAAAGGAAATTTCTTTTTAAGCTCGTTGTCTTCCTTCATGTGGCCAGTGGTTATCGCCTCGATGATTTTGTCCGCAAGGCTTTTTCCGATTCCGGGGATGTCATCAACACATTTTTTTCCGCAACGCTTGTAGAGATCAACAAGTTCTTCCGAAAGACTACGAATTCCTTCGGCCGCCACTTCGAATGCTTGTGGCTTGAAGGCCACATCTTGCGCTCGTAGATAGAGAGCGATTTCATCGAAGCGGTTCGCGATTTCTCGATTGGTCAAACGTCGGCTCATATGCGGCCAGTATACAACAAAAAGTCCCAGACACGCTGGGGCTTTTTGTTGGAGCGGTAAACGAGACTCGCCCGCGCCTCTCGCCGCTGCAGCGGCTCGGGCTGGGCACCGCCTCGCCTGTGCAGCCTGCTGGCTGCACAAGGCTCCGGCGTTCGAGTCTCGCCGCAAGCCACGCAGGTGGCTTGCTTGCGTCCATCCATATAAAAACTCCAGATGAACTGGAGCTTTGATATGGAGCGGTAAACGAGACTCGAACTCGCGACCTTCTCCTTGGCAAGGAGACGCTCTACCAACTGAGCTATTACCGCATTTTGCGCTTGTGAGTCTAACACGGTTTTTTGCGGCTTGCAAGACAAAATCCCCGCCCTTTTTGATCAGGGCGGGGATGATGTTACACCGATACGCGCGCAGGGGAATGTTCAGCTGTGCCTTCGCGGGCTTGTTTGAATGCCCAGGCGGCGCCGGATTTATTGCCGATACGATACTGATTTTTGGCAACCGTAACGACGAAGTCGCGTAAGCGATTGGTTTGAGTGTCGCTCAGGCCGAATTCTTCACAGAGTGAGTTGGCGTTGTCGGCGAGGGTTTTGTACCAGTTGGTTGTTTGTGGTTCTGACATAAGAGGGGTGAGTGAGAAGTTCTAAAACGTATTCGGAAAGCAAAGATGAAACGGCTGGTGAGACGCCGAAGGCGAAGGCCTTGCGTTCAACGGATTGTTTCAGCTTGGACGCCCAGAGCGTGTTTGGCATAGAGCGTGCGGCGTTGATGAATAAATGATCGAGTGATCCAGACAGCGAAGATCACCCCCGTTGTTGCCAGAAGCGAGAGCGCGATCATCTAATCTGTGCGTGCGCCTTGTTGTTTGCCGGTTCCCATCGTCGCCGTGCTTGCCACGGGTGCCGGTTTTTCCTTCACGACGATGTCTTGTTGAGAACGGGGGGTGAGTTTAAGTTTGTCACCAAACGGTCGGACGATGCCGGTGATGATGAGTTCATCACCCGGATGAAACGCGGTGCTGTCGATATTTGTGTAGCTTGCGATGGCAACTTCGAGCGCCACCCCTTCTGATTCAATCTGCATATGATCCGTCGCGGTCGTCACGAGTATGCCCTCAACGCGCGCAAGCGATGCGATATCATTTGTTTCAAGCTCGCTTACACGTTTTGTCATGGCGTCTGGCGCGGGACCATCGGCCTGTGTGCTGATCGAACCGGTTTTATCTACCTTTACACGCCGTTCCGTTGCGGATGTGCTCATGATTCCGTGCACGACGACCGGTGTCCCAACCGTGATGGCCGGGAAGTCGGCATCATACTTATAGATTTGGACGCCTCCGCTTTCATCTGAAATGTAGAAGAATTGTTTTCCAAGTATTCCCGGGGATACGCTCGCGATCCCGTGAATTTCCACAGGCGTATCATCCTCGAGTTGTTTGGCTTGAGAGATCATCAAAGTGTGTGGAACTATGGAGTGGTCTGCGGCGGAGGATGTATAGGAGGACGGTTGATCGACTGCTGGAATGGTTGCAGGGGGTGATGCGGGAGGACTGTTTGGTAAAGAAACAACCTCCGGTTGGGCAATTGGCGCATCTGTGATCACGACAGGTGCGGTTTCTTCGATTGGTTGATTGGCTGGTTGTGATGTGTCAGGTGTTTGGGCTTGGTCTTCATGCGCTCCAGCACCAGCGTTTGTCTCTGTTGCGGACGCCGGATCAGACGACCAGCGCCAGACTTCATCTTGTCGCATGAGCCTATCGCCTTGCTTGGGTTTCTCATAAGCCACCGCATCAACAACATGAAGGTCGGGTGCAATGAGAGAAATCGTGTCTGTATCATTATTGAGTGCGATGTTTGATTGGGTTCGTAGCAATTGATAGGTGACGTTTGGTGCCAGCGACATTTGGTCAAACGCAAACGTTTTTCCCAAGGCGTCTTTTACCGTCCACCCCGACAGCTCAACAGGAGCCTCGCCCACGTTTTTGATATTGATATACTCTTCAAGTTTATCGTCTCCGGTCGTGTTTGGGTAAAGTTCGATTAGTTGGAGTGTGGTTGGAGATGGCACAGGAGTCGGTTGTGTTGTGACGGAGGGTTGAGTATCTGAAGACGATGGTGTTGAGGTTGTTGGTTGGGTCGCCGAGGCGTCTTGTTCAGACGTTATTCCTCCTGTGGCTCCCATGACGGGTGGCTCAACAACGACTCGAACTCCGTCAGCTCTTGCAGGCTGAGTGTCTGGCTCATCTGCTCCCACAACTTGCGCGGCAGGACGAGCGTCTTGGTCAAGGTTACGCAGTCCGGTGGTATCGACAAAGAAAGAGGAGACGAAGGGTTTGCCATAGGTTGAGAGCAGTGAATAAAAGAGAGGATCGGAAAAAGCTTTTGGAGAGGCGATGATGATGATCTGTTCCCGCTGCGATTCTTGCGTATCAGAAATCAGTAAGACATTGGGTTCAGCCGCCCGAGCCGGAATGAGACCAATACAAAGCACGCCTACGATCACGCCAAGCGATCCGAGGAATCGTTTCATAGAGGGATGTTTCATGAATGAAAGAGCTTTCGCGAAAGCCGCGCCACGTGACGAAAAAAGAACCTCCCAGCATCGAAGCAGGGAGGTTCTTTATTGATTTTATTTCATCACAATAATCTGTTTATGTCAATGGACTTGTTGTGGATTATTTGCTCGCCGCCTTGTCCCACATGAGTCGGAACCAAATGCGAAATGATTCAGCGATCTGTTCATTGACAATTACAGTAAAACGAAATTCTTCATCGAAGCCGCCAAGGCGAATATTGGAGAGAATGTTGACCTGATTGCCGAAGATATCAATCGCCCCTGGGGCAGAATAGCCTTTGGGGAGGAATTTGTAATTCGTGCCGACATATTTAAGGATTTGCGGAAAGTCGGTTTTTACTTCGTGATCGAACAGGTGCTGAAATGGGATTTTTTTGCGCTTAGCTTCTTTGTAGAATTGCGGAAAGAAGTTTTTGACGCGGGCATCGAGCCAAGCTCCTTTGGCCGCGATGAAATAAGCAGGTTCCCCAAGACGGATCATATCACGCATGTAATTTTTCCATCCCTCCGGACCATGGTAGATGTACACCTCGTCCTCCTTTGGTTGTGATCGGTACAGTTTTTCAAGTTCGGGGAGGTTGTCGTCAAGCATGGTCTCTTTTTCTTTGACCATTTCCATGAGTTTGGCCGGTTCGCTTGGCTTGTAACGGTTGTCGCCTTTTTGAAGCAGGGGAAAGACAAGGCCTTTATCCATGAGTCGGTCAAGCACATCATAGACATTGCGGCGATTGACGTTTGTCTTGGCTGATATAGTGGAGACAGAAGCTTCTCCAAGTTCAAGCAGGGCCTCATAAATTTCCGCTTCGTTTTTAGAAAGGCCCAGATTTTGAAATAACTCAACAAACATAGCAGTTTTTAGTGTGGTGGTATTTACCACTCACTACTTTTATGATAACATAATTCGTCCTGAAGATCAAGGGACGACGTTCATTCACCGTGGGTGGAATCACCATTCACTTCGATTGTTTTGAGAGACACTGCAAGGAGGAAGCAGAAGATGCAGAAGTGTACGCAAGTGGTCACCGTCCTGGCGGTGATCTTCATGGCCGTTTCAGCTCATGCCCAGACCTCGCACATGCGTGTGCTCGTGCACACTCACAAGCAGGTTCACGAGTCCGGACTGGGAGTGTCCGGCTGGGTCGTCGCACCCTCGATCACCGACGCTTCCGACAAGTGGCTCATGATTGCTGGTCCTCGTTACAGCGCCAAAGGCTGGAACCTCGAGCTCATGGGCGGGGCGATCGTGAAATCCGGAAAGACCATACCACTCGTCGACGCTCGGCTCGAGTTGACCCCCAAGCGATTCGGAGTCCCGCTCTACACCTGGGCCAACCTGCAATGGATCGCGACCGGTGACGCTGGCACGTCCTACTCCTACGTGCAGGCTGACTACGTCCTGTCCAAAGAGGTGGCGCTCGTCGGTGCTGAGACCGAGAACGTGATCAACACAGATGCGGCCGATCTGTCAGCCGGCCCGCACATCGTTGTTCCTATGGGGCGGGTGGCGCTTGTGGGAGCCTACCAGTTCCACACCAAGGGCGATCGGCAGTTCTGGGCACGTCTCGTCCTCAATCTCTAGCTCCAGCTTCACAAAGGTCGGACACTCACAACACAAACTCCCCCGAACGGATCGCACATCCATTCGGGGGAGTCTTTATATATTTGTGGTGGGCGGGGAGAGACTCGAACTCTCACACCTTGCGGTATCAGCTCCTAAGGCTGACGCGGCTACCAATTACGCCACCCGCCCATCGCGATTATCCTATCCGAATTTTATCTCTTGCTCAAGAAAAAAAGCCCACGTTGGGCTCGAAGAGAAACAGAGTCTAGTGGCTGGCCGCCATGGATGGTTCTTGATACGAGAGCAGGGCTCGCGTCAGGCCGTCACGCAGGGCGTCGATGATGTGTCCTTTGGCGATGATTTGGCCTTGCTGGAAGTGCTGGGAGCCCAGAGTGAGCTCGACCGGCACGTACAAACCATGGGTTGTGTGCTGAAATGCGCGGACGCCGTTCCAGAAACGACGTGTCATGTCGTCGCTGTGTGGTCCCAACTCTTGGCCCAGTGCCCGGCATTCGACCCACTCGACAGCTTCACTTCCTTTGACTTGGAAGCAGATACCGAAGGGGTCTCCAGAGTGTCTGGCAATCAAGTCGATCTTCCATTCGACATCTTCATTCAGGAAAGGAAGATAGACTTTGTATCCTTCCGCGATGAGAAATGCGGCAAGCCGTCCCACCGCGAGAGCTCCGGAGAAATGAGCGATCCACCACCGGTACGGGAGCTCCGTGATGCGTCGTGCCAGTGCCCCCATGAAGGTGTTGTCTTCCGGCGTGCACTGAATCTGTGCGAGAATGAGCTCCCTGTTGGCCAGGGCGGCCGACAGGAACAGGTTCTTGAGTGGACCTTCCCGATTGAACAGTGGGGTGATGCCATCGTGAGGCTCTTGTGCCCTTTGGATGGCCTCATTGATCTCGATGCTCATTCCGGCCAGGAAAAACGCATTCATGAGGTGTTGACGACCGCGGTGTCCATTCGACCGCTCGATGAAGGATTCCGGGAAGGCTCGTTCGAGCTCTTTCTCAGTGGTCTCTTTCATCATGAAGCGTGGCACGGCACGCTTTCCCCAGAGGAACGCGAGTTGTAGGGACCTCATGAACTTTTTGTCCCACTGGACAGACGGGCACGACGCGGGGATGACCACCGAGACGCGCCTTGCTGCGAGTCGGTGTCTTTTCACGTCAGCCTCCATCGATCCGTACCCTTGAGACGGACCACAGAGCGTACCGTATTGTGCCTATTTTGTCAATGCAAATGCCTTGTCTCGACAAATCATTTCAGAGAAGGTACGCTTTGCATCCATCTATGCGTGTGATCCTTGTTCACGGTTTTAACGCCAGTCCCCAGACCAACTTCCATCCCTGGCTCGCAGAGCAGCTGCGTGGCCGCGGAGTTGAAGTGGTTGTTCCTAAACTGTCGTTATCAACCACGGAAGAATTGAATCTGCCTCTCATTATTGAAGAGATGAAATCCCAAGTGGGCTATCTCAAAAATGATGACATCTTGCTCGGACATTCCCTTGGGGCTTTTATTATTTTGCAATATCTCGAAGCGGTGGAAATGACCGAGACCCCGCGCGCATTCATTATGGTCGCGGCGCCTTGGAATGTGTCGCGCCCCGAATTACGCCGTCTGTTTTTAGTGGATTTGGATGCAGACGTATTGATGTGGAAGGCGCGCGAGTTTATTGTTGTTCATTCAAAAGATGATACGCTTGTGCCTTTTGAACATGGCAAGCGACTCGCCCAGACCTTTAAAGCTCGTCTGGTTGAAACTGAACACGACGGACATTTTATGGGGGAGCAGTATCCGATTTTGTTTGAGACTATCGAAGAGATCGCCGGACGTCCGTTTGAATATGCCCCTGGGAAAAGTCTCGAGGATGATTTTTCCTGATTTTTTGCTGTGGAAGGAGTCGGGATAAGGCTCTTGACAGGGTTTGTGACTTCCATTAAACTTCTCGTGAAATATGTGTAACAAAACGACCATCATTGGCTAAACCAGCGATCCAACGTCGTCCTTATTTACACAGACGAGATCGCCCGCAAGGCGGTTTTTTGGTCCTTGGGATCAGAGCAGCGTGTCATCACACGGAACTCTGATCCGAAGAATGGCTCTAAGAGGAATATCGGACAGGAAGTTCCTTACAACTGAAGATGAAGAAGAGAACCATGAATAAAAAAATGAACAATCATTTGTGAATCGAATTCATAAATGGTTGCAGAGCATATAAGAGCATACGGAGGATGGCTAGACAGAACGTGCCGATGAAGGACGTAGCAGCCTGCGATAAGCTTCGGGGAGGTGGCAAGCAACCTTTGATCCGGAGATGTCCGAACGGGGAAACCCGATGCGGGGAATGCCGCATCGCCTTGTACTCAATTCATAGGTACAAGGAGGGCACCTGGGGAAGTGAAACATCTCAGTACCCAGAGGAAAATAAAAAGTATTAATTCACTCTGCGTTTTCACGCTCGACCGGCTTTGCCGGTCACGCACGTCGCGTGGAAACGAAGAGCGAATCCATTCCCTAAGTAGTGGCGAACGAAAAGGGAACAGTCCAAACCATGATCGTGAAACCATGGCAAGCACAGAGACGCAAGTTGAAGTGCAAGCGGTGGTGAAAGGTGGAAGCCGTTGCGATCGTCGGTGTTGTAAGGTGGTCATGTTGTCCACTTCCAAGGACAGACCGCAGATGTCTTGTATAGCGAAAGCGACTGGAACGTCGCACCACAGAAGGTGAAAGTCCTGTACGCGAAATACACGACACTGTTGTGATGATCATCCTTGAGTACTACGGGGCTCGAGAAACCCTGTAGGAACCTGCCGGGACTATCTGGCAAGACTAAATACACGTTCTGATCGATAGTGAACAAGTACCGTGAGGGAAAGCTGAAAAGCACCCCGGAAGGGGAATGAAATAGTATCTGAAACCGTATGCTTACAAGGAGTCGGAGCCTGCCTTCGGGTGGGTGACGGCGTTCCTATTGAAGAATGAGCCAACGAGTGTGCTGTGCGTCGCTTGGTTAAGTCCTCCGGGACGGAGCCAAAGTGAAAGCGAGCGTTAATCCGCGTGATCTTTCTCTCTACTCGATCCATCTTGTTGTTTACAGCAGGATGTCGAGTAGAAAGATAGAGAGTGGCGCGCACACGACCCGAAACCGGGTGACCTATCCATGTGCAGGGTGAAGCGGGTGTAACAATCCGTGGAGGCCCGAACCCACGTGCTGTGCAAAACACGGGGATGACGCGTGGATAGCGGAGAAATTCCAATCGAACTCGGTAATAGCTGGTTCTCCCCGAGATAGCTTTAGGGCTAGCGTCGGTAAATAGTGTGTTGGGGGTAGAGCACTGAATGGGTCTTGCGGCTTCGGCTAGCGGACCTAACCAAACTCCGAATACCAACACACGTTCCCGGCAGTCAGACGATGGGGGCTAAGCTCCATCCGTCAAAAGGGTAACAGCCCAGATCTCAAACTAAGGCCCCTAAATCGCCATTAAGTGTAAAAGGTGGTGGGAAGGCTTATACAACCAGGAGGTTGGCTTAGAAGCAGCCATCCTTTAAAGATAGCGTAACAGCTCACTGGTCAAGCTTTCCTGCGCCGAAAATGTACCGGGGCTAAATGGCGTGCCGAAGTTGAGGGTTTTTGGTCTTTGGACCAAGAGCGGTAGGGGAGCATTCGTATTGCACTGAAGCTGGTGGGTGACCACTGGTGGAGCGATGCGAAGGGAGAATGTTGGCATGAGTAGCACAAAGACGGGTGCAAATCCCGTCCACCGTAAACCCGAGGTTTCCTGGGCAACGTGAATCGTCCCAGGGTGAGTCGGGAGCTAAGGCGAGGCCGAAAGGCGTAGTCGATGCACAGCAGGTTAATATTCCTGCACTCTCTTTCACACCGATGTGGGGACGCTTCCTTCAATTTCCCGCGTCCTATGGCTATGACGTTGGGGATGTCTTGGTGTCTGATAGGCAAATCCGTCAGACTGGGGTTCGACCCCGAACACGGGCATCATCGCGAGTCTGCCTTCACGGGCGGGCAAGGGGAAAGGATGGGGAGCCAAGAAAAGCCGCTAGGATTATGTGAGAGAGACCCGTACCGCAAACCGACACAGGTGGGTGGGTGCGTAATGCACTAAGGTGTACGAGAGAACCATCGTTAAGGAACTCGGCAAAACAACGGCCGTAACTTCGGGATAAGGCCTGGTTGCCCTCGGGAGAGGGTGACCCGCAGCGAAAGACGTCAACCGACTGTTTATCAAAAACACAGGTCCCTGCTAAACCGCAAGGTGATGTATAGGGGCTGATGCCTGGCCAGTGTCCGAACGTTAAGGGAGGGGGTTAGCCCGCAAGGGCGAAGCCTCTAACTGAAGCGCGGATGAACGCCGGCGATAACTATAATCGTCCTAAGGTGGACACAAGCTGCCTTAGTGAGGTGTAAGACCTCTCATTGAACTTCTTTGTGCCGAAGAAGACGTAAGTGAAAAATTTGGCTATATGCTGGAAACTCTGACAAACGTCAGACAATCAGCAGGAAAGACCCTGAGAGAAATCGAAGGGAATCCTCAGAGACTACACGCCGAACCTCAGTGATAACTGAGTGAAGATATAGTCCGATCTGCATGGTGACATGCAGGAGTCGACGAACTTGGTCGACCATTCATTTCAAAAAGTGAAGAACAACATAAGCGAAATTCCTTGACGGGTAAGTTCCGTCCTGCACGAATGGCATAACGAGTTGACGACTCTCTCAACGATGGACTCGGCGAAATTGCAATGTGAGTGAAGATGCTCACTTCCCGTGGTTAGACGAAAAGACCCCGTGAAGCTTTACTACAACTTGGTCTTGGGTTCACGCTTCACTTGTTCAGCATAGGTGGGAGCCTTCGGGCACCAGTGAGATACCACCCTTGTGCTGTGTGAATTCTAACTGGACGCCGTGAAACCGGTATCCGGGACAGGATCTGGCGGGTAGTTTACCTGGGGCGGGTGCCTCCCAAAATGTAACGGAGGCGTTTACTAAGGTCGGCTTAGCGCGGATGGAAATCGCGCTGGATGTGCAAACGCAGAAGCCGGCTCTACTGCAAGACTGACACGTCGCGCAGTTGCGAAAGCAGAAGTTAGTGATCCGACCGTACGAAATAGGACGGCGGAAGCTCAACGGATAAAAGCTACTCCGGGGATAACAGGCTAGTCTCCCCCAAGCGTCCACAGCGACGGGGAGGTTCGGCACCTTAATACATCGGGGTGCGGCATCAGAAATGATGCAGTCTGGATCAAGAGCACAGAGCTCTTGTAAAATCATGGCTTATAACGGTGAACTCCATGTTAAAATAGAGACGAATATGGACAATACCGTGGGAAGTCTGACACAACGTGAACGATCAATTATTATCGGAAGTCTTCTTGGTGATGGGTATTTGCGAATCATTCCAGGACGACGCGATGCTTTTTTGGAAATTAATCATTCCAACAAGGCTCGCGAGTATGTCGATAGCAAATATTCTGGCTTGCGGAGAATCTGTACTTCGCCATCGAAAGAAAGATCATCCGGTTCTGAAGGTCGTCGCGCATACCGTTTTTTTACGAATCAAACCCATGAGCTCACACAGCTCTACGGTCGATTTTATAAAAACGGGAAGAAAATAATTCCAACTGATCTTAAAATAGATCACTTGATGTTGGCGATTTGGTATATGGATGATGGGAGCAAATCCCGCGCATCCGATATTTATCTCAATACCCAACAGTTTTCTTTGCAGGATCAAAAACGATTACTCTATCAATTGCGTGAGGTAGGAGTATTAGCTCGTCTGAACAAGGATAAGCGATACTATCGAATCAGGATTCTTAAAGAGTCCATCCCTTCCTTCATGAAAATGATAAAGAAACATGTCGTTCCAAGCATGCGCTACAAGTTGGTCATGACCCCGTAGAGACTGTGGAAACGAAAGTTTCCCGAGTGTTCCCTGTACGGAATGCTAACACGCCATCTCCTCACTGCGAGAAATTGCAGAAGGATGAAGATATAGTCCGCGCCATCAGTAATGATGGATTATCGACAGCGATGTCGACTCATCGCATCCTGGAGCTGAAGAAGGTTCCAAGGGTTCGGCTGTTCGCCGATTAAAGCGGTACGTGAGTTGGGTTCAGAACGTCGTGAGACAGTTCGGTCTCCTATCTACCATGGGCTTCGAAGATTGAGGGAATCCATCCTTAGTACGAGAGGACCGGGATGGACGAACCTCTCGTGTACCGGTTGTTCCGCCAGGAGCATTGCCGGGTAGCGACGTTCGGTGCGGATAAACGCTGAAAGCATCTAAGCGTGAAGCCGTTCCCAAGATTGGTCTTCATTTGAGACCCCTGCGAGACGAGCAGGTTGATAGGCCATACGTGAAAGCGCTGTAAGGCGTTGAGCGGAGTGGTACTAATCGGTCAAGCTCTGCAACCATTTATGGATTTGAAAGAATCCTCATCGGTTTTCTTTACATCATCTTCAAATCAGAGAACTCCAAAAGAGTTCTCTGTCTTGGTGCCATTTCCTTGGGGGGTCACACCTGTTCCCATCCCGAACACAGTCGTTAAGCCCCCTCGGGCCGATGGTAGTGCGATTGCGCGAGAGTAGGTAGGCGCCAGGACAGAGAACTTTTTTTGTTCCCAAACATTTGATACGGTGGAGGTCTATGAAAGATCAGAATGAAGAATGTCCCCTGTGTCGATTGTTTAGGAGAGCCCTCCTTTTTTGTGTGGGAGTGCTGACGGGGATTCTTTTGACTTTTGTTGTTTTAGTGTTCGACCTTGTCAAAATATAGGCGCTTGTTATCATGCAGACGCTTTTATGACATTCACATTTGTTATCCTTGCCGCTGGGAAAGGGAAGCGCATGCGCTCGGATCTCCCTAAAACACTTACGCTCGTCGGAGGACGGCCTATTTTGCAGTATCTTTATGAATCCGTTATTGGAAGTGGTCTTGGAGAGGAACCCGTTGTGGTTATCGGTCCTGAAAGGATCAAACTTTGCGAGACATTTGGTGGATCATGCCGTTATGTTGTTCAAGAACAACAGTTAGGAACAGGACATGCTGTAATGGTTTCTCAAGAGCAGGTCGGAAAGACTGATGCGGTCGTTGTGTTGTATGGAGATCATCCATTTATTTCAACAGCATCCATTCAAGCTTTAGCCAAAAAGCATGAGGAGCGTGAAAATGTCATCACCATGATGACGACCACGGTTCCTTCATTTGAAGGGTGGTATCAAACTTTTTGGCACTGGGGGCGCATCTTGCGGGGTGACAATGGGCACATCAGCGGTATTCGAGAGTTCAAGGATGCCATAGACGAAGAAAGAGCCGTTCGTGAGATAAATCCCGCACTGTTTTGTTTCGAAGCTTCCTGGCTTTGGAAAAATATTTCGCGTCTCAAGGACGACAATGCGCAAAAAGAATACTATCTTACGGATCTCGTCCAAATGGCGGTCGAGCAAGGAGAAAAACTTTCCTCTATTGATATTGCCCCGGAGGAAGTCATTGGAATTAATACGCCGGAAGATAAAGAGATCGCGGAAAAACTTTTTGAGAAGCGTTATGTCTAAGCTGATTATTGTTGGAGGATCTCTTGCAACCGGGAAAACAACGATCGCCGCCGCTCTTTCAAACAAGACACAGATCACCTGTGTGTCTATGGATGTACTTAAAGAGCATTTGTTTGATGTGGGAGGGAACCGTGATCGCGCGTGGTCCAAGCGCATCGGTCACATTGCTTGGCAAGCGTTTCGTCAATTGATCGAATTGCATTTGGAGCATCACAACGATGTGATTGCCGAGGCCACGTTTCTTTGGCCCGGTGATGCTGATTGGATTCATGAGGCGGCTCAAACTTTTGGCGCAGAACTTTATCAGATTTGGCTCACCGCGGATCCTGTGGTAGCACGCGAACGTTTTATCCGCCGCGCGCAGACCGAACGCCATCCTGGACATAATGATCAGGTTGATCACGTCATGGAGGAATTTGATCAAAAATATTTTCAACATCGATTCGATCCACTTCCGCTCAAGGGGGAAACTCTTGTTGTCGATACAACGGATTTCGACGCTGTCGATCAAGAAGAAATTTGTCGTTTTGTCGGTTAGAATCATTTTATATGCGCACCATTGTTGATTGGCACATCCATTCCAAGTATGCGCGCGCCTGTTCAAAAGATCTTGTTTTGCCGACGATTGCCCCGTGGTGTGTGCGTAAGGGGATTGATGTGGTTACAACCGGTGACTGGACACATCCCGAGTGGTTTAAACACATCAAAGAATGTTTAGTCGAAGAAAGACAAGGAATTTTTCGACTACGGCCTTCGACAGGCTCAGGCAGTACAATGTTATCCCCCGAGCGAGCGAAGCGAGTCGAGGGGAAAGAAACGGAATTCATGTTGGTTCAAGAAGTCTCGCAAATATATAAAAAAGGCGACAAAACGAGACGAGTTCATAATCTTATTTTTTCTCCCTCAATCGAGACATGCGAGAAGGTGATCGCGATGATGCAAGCGCGTGGATTCAATCTCAAGGCCGATGGTCGTCCGATTTTGGGGATTGATTCCGAGGAACTTTATGTGCGGCTTAAAGAGATCGATGAAAAAATGATCGTGGTCCCAGCTCATGCGTGGACACCTTGGTACGCCATTTTTGGAAGCAAATCCGGATTTGATTCGATTGAGGAGTGTTTTGGTTCCATGACTCCTTACATTTATGCGATTGAGACAGGGCTTTCTTCTGATCCGGCAATGAACTGGAAGCTCTCGGCTTTGGATTCGGTTGTCATGATTTCAAATTCGGACGCCCATTCTCCGCGCAATCTGGGTCGCGAGGCAAATGTTTTTTCATTTGATGAGCCGCCGACGTTTGATGACTTTGTTCGTGTGTTGAAAGAGAAAGATGCGTCGAAGTTTTTGTATACAATTGAGTTCTATCCACAAGAAGGCAAATATCATTTTGATGGGTGCGCCGCCTGCCAGTTTTCGTGTGCTCCTTCAGAAAGCAAAAAGATCGATTATCGTTGTCCGCACTGTAAACGACCACTGACGCTGGGAGTGCATCATCGGGTTGAGGCGCTGGCTGATCGTCCTCACTCGTCTGCAAAGGGACACATTCCATTTCGTTCCATTGTTCCCCTTGCAGAAATTATCGCCGAAGTGTTCGGCGTTGCTTCAACCACATCGAAGCGTGTTCAAGAAGAGTACTTCCGTCTGACCGATCACCACGCAAACGAATTTACTCTCTTGCTCGACACCCCTTTAGAAGATATCCGCCGTTGGGCTTCTGATCCGCTTCTTGCTGAAGCCATTGATCGCATGCGGACGGGTCATCTTACGATCAAGCCCGGCTACGATGGTCTTTATGGTCAGGTAAAAATTTTTGGCGAACACGGAGCGCCTAAACCCAAACAAGCAAATCTGTTGTAACAAAAAATCTCCCGATCGCGCCGTCGGGAGATTTTTATTTTCTCAAATCTTATTTGTGTTTCTTTGCAGCCTTGCGACGCTTCTTTGGAGCGGCCTTGCGCTTTGCTGGCTTCTTGGCCTTATGCTTCTTTGGAGCGGCCTTGCGCTTTGCTGGCTTCTTGGCTTTTTTCTTTGCTGGCATATGGTGAGTCACCTCCTTAGGGATGGAATGAAAGTTTTAAAAAGTCCTCCTTACATTCCTTAGTTACTTAATGTGCTCGATCGAGCACTGCAAATGATTGCAGATTCGTCATCGTTTGCATGGCGCGATGCTCAACGATGTAAATAGTATAGCGCATTACAAAAAAGTCACAAGAGAAAAGTAGAAAAAAAAGTTGAACACAGCATGCGGGAAAAAGTTTTTTGTGTAAACCAGTTACTTCACAATATCAACAGCCATTCCGGGCGTCGCCCAATCGTAGAGCCACTTTATGTTTGTCAAAGAGACGTTCACGCAACCGCGCGACATGGGATGGCCAAAATTATTGTGCCAGTAGGCATAGTGGATGTAGAGATGTTCTTTGAATCTAAGATTGTAGGGGACTAAACCGAGATCATAGTTGCGCGGATCACCGGGTCCGTAGACCCATCGATACCTGACTTTAGGAATTTTGGCTAAAATTGAATGATTTCCGATTGGTGTTGCATTGTTTTTTCCGCTAGAAATAAGAAAACTATTTTCTAAAATTCCATCCGTGTAAGCGTATAAACGTTGTTGAGAAAGATCGACAAGAATACGTGTCTTATCTTGATTATCGAAAGAAGGTCGCGCTTGCGCTTGAATCAATTCCGGTTCGCCGTCCGTGTTCAGGTCAGCAGAGACAAGCACAACGCTTGCAATCGTATCCGAAATTTTTTTTGTTGTATGCGCCGTCAGATCAACAAGGGTTGCGTTTGATGTTGTTGAGGCAAGCAGATGATGGTTGTGGATAACCATGGACGAGATTCCTGTTGCTTCAACAGAAAAAGATTGTTCATCCATGCGTTTCGTCGAAGATTGTGTAAGAGAAAATGTTCGTATGATCGGGGTGTGCGTATGCTGTTGCGAGACGATGAGCTGATGATCAAAGATGGTTCCCGTAAGTCCGTGACGATCTGTAGCGTCGAAAGCAAAAAATTCGGTCGTGAGAGCAAGCGATTCTTTTTCCAGATTCCACACGCGCACATGAGGGCCTCCTCCGGCTTCAGGCAGAGTGATCAATTCATCGCGTGCATCACCGAGCACATCTCCGCAAACCAGATTTACTCCACCGCGAAACGTTTGGTCATAGACAAATGTGCCAACCCCGATGGTTTTGCCGAGGTGATCAAACACGCGTACCTGCGGTCCGCCGCCACGTTCGGGCGCTGTGATGATTTCTGGTTTACCATCGCCGTTTAAATCGCACGTCACCACGTGAATGCCCACGCCAAGCGTCGGAGCATAGGCAAGGAAACTGCCAATTTCCGTTCCGTCTTGTCGAAGCACACGGACTCGAGGTTCTTGACCCAGACCGTTTGCGACAATGAGCTCCGGCACGCCGTCTTCACCAAGATCGGCAACCGCAACAGAGACTCCCATTCCTGAAGGAGTTTGAATCTGGACATCTTTCTTGAGATCGACAATAAGAGGATTCGTTTGACCATGAGAAGCAAGAGCGATTTGCGGAAAAATGGCGGTGGAGAGAAAGATCGACAAGAGAATGATTCGTTGCATATTTGTTCCGATATGATACCTCGGCTATCGTCGTGAGTGAAATTGACAAGAGGGGTATGGATTGTTAAGATCCGCAGCGTTCTTCTTCTGATTTTGGGCCTGTAGCTCAGTTGGCTAGAGCGTCTGCTTTGCAAGCAGAAGGTCAAGGGTTCGAGCCCCTTCAGGTCCACCACACCTCATGGGTGTTTTTTTGTTGAGAATTTGTTTACAATGAATCAATCAAAAGGAGGATATGCCACGCATTGATCCATCGTTGGTTCGTCTTGTTGACGCTTTCAAGATTCGGCAAACACTGGATCCGGATTTTTCGGCGCTTCATTGTCATTCCACGGCCATCCATAAATACTACACGCCCAAGTATTATATCCCTCAAGGAGAATGGTGGCTGGATGTCCGATTAAAAGATGAGATGGATTTCTTTTTAAAGAGCGAAGCGATTGTGCATCCGAAAACCATAAAAACTTCCGCAGATTTTCATGAATATTTGAAGGCAAAACTGTGCAAGAAAGGACCGATTCCAAATTTTCGTGTCAAAACTCATTGGCGCCTCGGGTCTCGCATCGTTTTGGTTGACGGAAAGGTGGTCCGGCAGTACCTTGATCCTGAATTTACCCAAGGAGGGCATGAAAAAGTGTACCGTTATGTGCCAAAAGGGGAGATTTGGATTGAATGTGCGCTTCACCCCAAAGAGATTCCTTTTGCCATCCATCATGAAACCATTGAACGTAAGATGATGTTTAAAGGAAAGAGTTATGATATCGCGCACGAATATGCAACGGCAGCTGAAAAGGAAATGCGGCGCGCATACGGAGGCTTTTATCCACTCGACGATCATTACCCTTGGTCGAAATTGACGGATGATCAGATTCGAGAAAAATACTATGTTAGACGAAGCCCCAAAAAGTGAACCCATGATATCAATTGAGCGGTTGACAGAACCGTCTGATAACGTTCATGTCCAACATTTTCTGCAGACAGCCGGTCTGTGCGGACCGGCGTCGCTTAAAATTCTTTTGTCCTATTTTGCAAAAACATATTCGGAAGAAGAACTCGCAAAATTGGGTTAAGCGACTTTGGAACAGGGAACCGAACATGAAGGAATGATCTCGACGATCAAGGAATTGAACGGATTTGTTTTTGTGAAAGAAGAGGGCTCGATTGAAGAACTCGAATATTTTGTCAAAAAAGAAAAATTGCCTGTTATCATCGGTTGGTTTTCTGAAGATGAAGATCACTACAGCGTGGTGGTGAACGTCACCGATAAAAATATTATTTTGTGTGATCCACAAGAAAAAGAACCGACTCGTTGGTTAGATCGGTCGGTTTTTCCACGTATCTGGTTTGATTTTATCGGCAAAGATAACAAAATTGTTTCGTGGGGATGGTATATGGTTGTGACATTTCAAAAGCGAAAGTTTCCGGAAATAAAAGGGGGACACTATTATTAAATAATATTTGGGGGCGTTTTGCCGACGATGAACGCGAGGATATTTTTTGCAGCGATTTCGCTCATTTGTTGACGTGTAGCTTCTATAGCCGAGGCGGTGTGTGGAGTGAGAACGACATTGTCCATTTTTCGTAAGTCTAAATTGTCCTTTGGATCGCAATCAATAAGGGGCTCGCATTCGTACACATCAAGTCCGGCTCCGGCGATTTCTTTTTTTGCAAGCGCTTGCAAGAGGGCTTTTTCATCGATGATCGGTCCGCGCGCCGTGTTAATAAGAAACGCGGTTTTTTTCATGAGCTTGAGTTCTTTTGTGCCAATGAGATGTCTCGTTGAAGCAAGCAAAGGAACATGCACAGATACAAAGTCAGATTCTTTGAGAAGTTGTTCGAGTGTTCTGTATTTGGCGCCGGTTTTCAGTTCAAGCTCTTTATTTCGTTTCACGTCATTGTAGACAATTTTCATATTGAAGCCGTCATGGAGACGTCTGACAACACCAGCTCCAATTCGGCCACTTCCGATAATTCCAACCGTTTTGCCGTAGAAGTCTGTTCCCAGGAGGAGTTTTGGTCCCCACGCTTTATATTTTCCTGCGCGCGTATAACGATCGCCTTCGCAGACCCGGTGTGCGAGCGCGAACATGAGCGCGATCGTATGCTCGGCGACCGATTCGGAAATGAGATCTCCAGGAGTGTTTGTGACCACAAGTCCTCGACGTTTTGCTTCCGCAAGATCCACATTATCAAAGCCGACCGCGTAGTTGGCGATCATTTTGAGTTGAGTTCCGGCCACATCGAACACTTCTTTATCCATTCGTTCCGTTAAAATGGAAAGGATGATGTCCGCGCCTTTTACTCGTCGCAACAGTTCTTTGCGCGGGATCTGTTCGTCTTTTTCATAAATGTCGAGTTTGATTTTTTTGTTTGCGCGAAGCATCTGAAGTCCCCGATCTGGGATATCGCGCGTGACGAAGACAGCATAACTCATAAGGTTTGAATTTTGATTTTTTTGGTCGTTAGCGTGCCAGGCCATTTTTTTAAGATACCGAGTTTTGGGCCAAATTGTTGCACGACAGACTCTGCATTTAAGGTACCGATGGCGAGCGCGTATCTGATATCCTCTCTTTTAATAAATCCCGCGACAAATCCAGATCCAAACGCGTCGCCGGCTCCCGTGCGCGACACGGCTTTTACTCCGGTCGTGCCAGCATGTGCCATCCACCCATCGCGCCAGACATGCGATCCGTTTGTGCCATCTGTGATGAGACGAATTTTGCCGTCGCTCTGTAACATTTTGAATATTCCAGTCACGTGTTTTTTCCCCGTCAACAGTTTCGCCTCTTCAAGATTCATAGTCAGAATATCGATCATCGGCAGAAGAGCTAAAAACGATTTCATGCCGGATTTCAATTCTCCTTTTCCAGGATTCCATGCCACCTTAATGTTGCACCGACGAGCGTTTTCGATCACTTTTTTTGATAAGGCGAGATTCCCTCCAAGCGATGTCAGATAGATCCACTTTGTTTGTTCGCAACCACCCCAATGGATATCTTTTTGTTCGAACTGTGAAGAGACTCCACGAAACGTCAAAATCGTTCGTTCGCCGTCCCTCATGGTGAGCAAAACCGAATAGCCGGTTTGTCCGCCTTTTATCATCCGAACAAAATGGGTGCTAACACCGAAAGCACTCAAATCATCGATGACGTCTTTTCCGGTCGAGTCGTCCCCAATGCGCGTCATGGTTGCGGTATGGAAACCAAGAGAAGCAAATGTCGCGGCCGCGTTTGTTGCCCCGCCGCCGGTCGTTAAAACGAGTTGGTCCACTTCGATTTTGCTCCCAAGCGCCACACATTCACCAACTCCGCTTGGAATTTTTTTGGATCGAATGGAGAGAAATTTGTCGGAAACCAAAAAGACGTCTCGCGTGGCACCTCCGATGGTAATGATGTCAAACATAGGGGGATACAAATCTAAGCTTTTCCTGATGATCCAAACAGTTTCATTTTGTGGCGGGCGACCTGTGTGATGAGGGCTTTGGCAGGTTTCAAAATTTCGCGCGGATCAATGACCCCAGGCTTTTCTTTCAAAAATTTTCGAATACCGGCGTCAAAGGCAATTCTTAAATCGGTATCAATGTTCACTTTGCAAATTCCAAGCGACACGGCTTTTTTAATTTGAATATCGGGGATCCCTTTAGCCGAAGCGATCTCACAGCCGTATTTTGTACAGAGGGTTTTGATGCGTGAGGGAACTCCCGAGGCGCCGTGAAGGACAAGTGGAACACTGACCGCTTCGGCAATTTGTTTGAGACGTTCAAAGTCGAGAGTGGATTCTGTTTTCATTTTGAAAGCCCCGTGACGCGTGCCGATCGCAACCGCAAGAGCATCGCATCCCGTTTGTTTGATAAAGTCAGCCGCCTGCGCCGGTTGGGTCATGGCCGCTTCATGTTCGGCGACGGAGACGAAATCTTCTTTGCCGGCGATAAGCCCGAGTTCTGCTTCCACGCTTATCCCTTTTTTGTGTGCCATCTCGACGAGTTTTTTGGTGCGGCGTACGTTTTCCTTATAGGGGAGGGAAGATCCGTCAAACATCACGCTCGTGTAGAAACCGCTTATAATCGCTCTGACCACAAGGTCGTAATTTTTCCCATGGTCAAGATGGAAAACGACCGGCCGGCTCGTGCGCTTGGCGGCTAAGTGAACGAGCGCGGCGAGTTCGTCCATCCCCGCATAGTCGATCGCCCCCTCGGAGGTTTGCACAATGACCGGCGAGCGCTCGGCCTGTGCGGCATCCATGACCGCTTGGAGTGTTTCCAGGTTGTTGATGTTAAAAGCACCGACCGCATAACGGCCGCGCTGGGCTTTTGTGAGAATGGAAGAAAGGGAGGTGAGCATATTACGAAGTATATCGGTCTATTGACTTTTTGGCTATATTTCTGTATCTTATTTCAGTTCATCAGGCACCTTGCCTGTGGCCCGCCGCACGACGGAACCGTGCACAACTTGCACCTTGGAATGTCAGGATCGAGTCACTAGTGGTGAAGCGGTTCTGAAGAGCAAGGTGGGAGATGACAAGATGAATCAGTTGATGCCATTGCCTTCCTGGCTCGAGAAGGTTCTCGAGCACCGTCTTCACTTCACCTCCGCGGGTCTCAACGGTCTGCTCGACCATCACACGGTCACGAACACTCTGGGCGAACTCTTCGCTCAGGGGAAGTTGACGCCGGATGTGCTCGCTAACTGGCTTGCTGAGCAGGTGAACGAGCGCACGCGTCCCACTGCGACGGAACCGACCGACGGCTGGGCCGCCTACGACATCGATCCGCGCGCCTTCTGGGAGCAGTGCTGGGAGGCAATCCTCGGCCGCAAGATCAACATCCCGTCCGTTCCCAAGATCAAGGGCAAGACGAGGAAAGCGATCGAACGCTACAGGCTCCTGCTCGTCTTCCTGCCCTCCATCACCGAGAACGACTATCCTGACAGCTTCGTGAAGCCTGCCTGGGGTCGTCACATCGATGGAAGCAAGATCGAGCACAAGCCTCTTCCCGGTCGGTGGGTTCTCATCGAGATGATCGCGAAGCCCAACTGGGGAGACCCCAAGGGCTACGAGGGTGACCTGCTCGGTCAGGATCTTCAGATCACGACGCGCTTCAAGATCTCATGGGATCATCTGACCGCGACGATCCTGCCCAGGGCGGTGAAGCTCTTCGGCCTCCCCAATCGCGCTCTTCGCCTGCCGACCTCCGAGGAGTGGAACCTGATCGGCAACCTGTTCCTGTGGCTGAACGTCAACAGGAACATGAGCCTGCCGGACCTCGGCTCCACCAACTCCTGGGAGGGGTGCCTCAACTCGTACGACGCTGGCTATTTCCTCGTCGTCGGTTACCGTGACCTTGGTGGTCTTGCGGACGTGAACAGGAACTGGCACGACAATCCGAACGACAACATTGCTTTCCGCGTCCTGGCTGTTCTCAAAATGTTTTTATCCAACCACCAAGCATGCGCCCGATTTCTTGCAAGTCGGCTTGTCGTGGAATACTATGTTTTGTTGGCAGAATATGAAGGTCATGTCCAAGCCGTAAAAATACTTTGAGTTGATCAACGAGTTGACTGGCTGTAAAAATTTCAATTTGTTTTTGGTTTCGAGACAGGTATGGAGCATTGGTGATTATCTTCAGAAGATTCAGAGCTAAATTTTCACAGTGTTCGCCCCATGTAAATCGATCACGCTTTGGGATATTGCGAAGATTGAGATACCAATATGTTTGAACAAATAGTCAGTTTAGAGAATCTCTTTTCTGCCTGGTACGAGTTTCGTCGCGGGAAGCGTGGCAGAGCAGATGTTCAGGAGTTCGAACGCGATCTCGAGGATTATCTTTTTCAGTTGTACGATGATTTGCGATGCGGTCGTTACAGACACGGTTCCTATCAGCGGTTCCACATTTTTGATCCCAAGCACCGCATCATTCACAAAGCAACTGTGCGTGATCGTCTTGTTCATCATGCGATTTATCGTGTTCTTTATCCGGTGTTAGATCGTTCATTTATTTTTGATAGCTATTCTTGTCGGATTGGAAAAGGAACACACGCCGCCGTTGATCGTCTTGAGATGTTTGCTCGGAAAGTAAGTCGTAATTATCAGAAACCTTGTTGGGCGTTGAAGTTCGATATCAAGAAATTTTTTGATTCGGTGGATCACGAGATTTTGTTGAATGTTTTAAGAAGTCGATTAGCCCTTCGACAAGCTCAGGGAGTAATCGACTTGCTACAAGAAGTTGTCTCAAGCTTTTCAAGACAAAACGCCGTCGGGGGGGGGGTCGTTAATTGAAACAAAACAACCGACAGGGCTTCCCATCGGCAATTTAACCTCCCAACTATTTGCAAACGTCTACTTGGATGCATTTGATCATTTTATCAAAGATGAGCTTAGGATCCCGTATTATATTCGGTATACCGATGACGCGGTGATTCTTGATTCCGACCATCAAAAGTTATCTTTACTTGTTCCAATCATCGAACAGTGGCTGTGGCATGAACGGCGGCTTAGGCTCCATCCAAATAAAGTGGAGATTCGTAAACTTAGGCAAGGGATAGATTTTTTGGGTTACGTGACCCTTCCGCATTACCGTGTGCTTCGGACAAAGACAAAGCGGAGGATGTTGAGGCGAGTTGACTGCTCGAACATCCAATCCTATTTCGGCTTGTTGAAGCATTGTCAGGGTCACACCCTACGCACAAAAATTATTCAGCGATCATTGAAACAGTGAAATCCGTTGCGGTCCGTAGACGTTTCTGGATTTGTTTTTGTGTGAGGAGTCCTTGGGTCGGCCCGATCTCGTGCACGACAGATGCCGCGTTGACCGATCCCCAGCGCAGGGCTTCTTGCATGGACCCTCCGTTCATGTTGGCGCCAATATAGGCGGAGGCAAAGGAGTCGCCAGCGCCCGTTGATTCAATCCGTTCTCCCGGAAAGACCGGGCAGAAAAAAAGACACGTCCCGTTATATCCGTAGGAACCGTTTTTTCCATCCGTAATGACGACTTCGGACGGGCCCATGGCAAAGAGCGCTTCGGCGAGATGTTTCACCTTGAGCCGCGTGTTACCCACAATGCGCTGGGCCTCCTCGACGTTGACAAAAAGCACATTGGCGCGGGCGATCATGTCGAATAATTCCGGTTTGCGATCGCGGATCTGCTCATTCCCCGGATTGTACCCGAGCAAAACGTGATCTTTTTTGAGTTCGCGCAGAAGTTGCCGATAAGTTTTTTCATAAGCATTTCCCATTTCGCACAAATAGATCCATTTGGTTTTTGGAAAAGGGTGGGGGAGTTTGAGAATTTTATGAAGATAAGAAACGAGAATAGTTTTTTCTCCTTGCAAGGAAAGAACCGTTGAATAAGCGCTCGAAGTCCGACGGTAGGACGCTACGAAATCTGTTTCTACCTGTTCTTTTTTTAAGATATCCATCGCGTGATCACGGGTTTGGTCGTCTCCCATGTGGCTGATGATTGCGGTATGCTTTCCCATTCGGCTTAACGCGGTGGCGACATTTGGCGCCGAGCCGGCGATTTGTTGGGACAGCAAATCCACGGAGATTTTTTCCCCGAAAGCAAACTCGATTTTTTTTAAACGCAAGTCGCACTTATCTTTACACCGATCAAGCGAAATGAAGGCGTCGAGTTTAATGTCGCCGATGGTGATGAGATCAAACATAGGGGATCACTTACGTTTAAGAACGGTTAGGACGGCTTGAATGATAGATGGAGCTGTCAAACCCAGGTTTTCGAGCAATTCGCGAGGCTCTCCAGACTCTCCAAATCGGTCTTGCACGCCGATGCGTTCCATTGGAACCGGGGTGTGCAGGGCGAGTGTTTCGGCCACGACGCCTCCAAGACCTCCGGCCGCTTGGGCTTCCTCGACCGTCACAATCGCCCCGGTTTCTTTTGCCGCTTTGACGATCGTTTTTTCATCGAGTGGCTTGATGGTGTGCAGATTGATGATGCGCGCTTCAATGCCGTGATCAACGGACAAGACTTGTGCGGCCAACAGCGCTTCGTATAACAATGGGCCAGTTCCGATGATCGTCACATCCGCGCCGAAGCGATACGTTTCCGCGTGTCCTATTTTGAACGGGGTTTTGTCGGTCGTGAAGACCGGGGATTTTTCCCTGGCGAATCGAAAATAGCACGGGCCGACTGCGGCACTTATGGCAAGAGTCGCTTTTTTTGTTTCGACCGAGTCACAAGGAACGATTACGCGCATGTTGGGCATCACCCGCATGATCGCGATGTCTTCGATCATCTGGTGAGTCGCGCCGTCTGGCCCAACGGAAACACCCGCATGAGCGCCAGCGATCTTGACGTTGCTGTTTTGAAGGGCAACTGTTGTTCGGATCTGCTCCCAGTTGCGGCCGGGAGAAAAACACGCGTAGCTTGAGATAAACGGCACCTTGCCAGTGATCGCCATGCCCGCCGCGATCGAAGCCATAGACTGCTCGGAAACGCCAAGTTGTACGAAGCGATCCGGAAAGGCCTCTTTGAACGCGAGCGATCGGGTGGATTCGGTGAGGTCGGCGCAGAGCACCATGATATTTTTATCCTTTTTGCCTGCTTCAACGAGACCTTCTCCGTAGCCGTTTCGTGTTGGGATTTGTTTGAGTTTATCTGGATCAAACAGATGGCGTACGAGATACGCTTCGTGGTTGATGCCTGTTTGTGTTCGTCGCGGTGTCATATCATTCGTGTTCGCTCTTAATTTTTCCGCCAAGGGTTCGCAACCACGCGAGCGCTTCTTTTCCTTCGGTGAATGTGGGGGGTTTCCCGTGCCAGGAAAAATCGTATTCCATAAAGTCTACACCGTAACCCGGGACCGTGTCGGCGATGATGACGGTGGGTTTTTCACTCACCCCATGGGCATGTTCAACGGATGAAACAAACTCTCGAATAGAATTGCCGGCGCATCGGATCACATTGAGTCCGAACGCTTCAAACTTAGCTTGCAGAGGTTCCAGTGGCATCACTTCCTCTGTCTGTCCATCAATCTGAATGTTGTTGCGATCAATGATGAATGTGCAGTTGTAGAGTTTATTGCGTCCTGCAAAAAGCATCGCTTCCCACGTTTGCCCTGCTTCGAGTTCTCCATCGCTCATCACGCAATAAACCCGCCAAGGCCGGCGGTCGAGCAGACCGACATAAGCCATCCCGACGGCTTGGGACGAACCCGAACCAAGCGGGCCCGATGTCGTTTCCACGCCGGGCAATTTTTTGCGCTCGGGGTGGCCCTGCAGGCGCGTGCCGAACTTACGCAGGGTCATGAGTTCAGATTTGGGGAAGTATCCGGCGTGTGCCATGGCGACATAACGGATCGGACAGATGTGTCCGTTGGACAAAATGAGTCGATCGCGCAATTCCCAGTTTGGTTTTTTTGGATCATGCACCATGATATGAAAGTATAGAGCCGTAAAAATATCGGCCATACCAAGCGGTCCGGCACTATGGCCGGAGCCCGCTTCGACGAGCATGGTGATGAGGTCCTTGCGCATGGTGAGAGCGCGCTCTTCAAGCTTTTTGAGCGCGCGATCGTGCAAGTGTAGAGGTTTTCGTACTCGAGGCCCAAGAGTGAGGTTCGGCATAACGCAGTCATTGTAACACAAAGGTCAGATCCTGGAATTATAAAACCGCGGGAGTTCTGTCGAGTGAAAAAAGAGATGATTAGTCAGGATGATGCCTGTCGGAGGGAACAACGGCGACGAGTCCGTTGGCCCGGAGACAGGACATCATCCTGACCGATTCGTCTATTCAATGTCGACACTCACGCGGTTCAAATCATTGCACAATGATCGTTCCAAGATAATTCCCGTAGGCATCATGATAGGTGAAAGTGCCGGCCTCTTTAAAGTAGCGGGAGAAGTGTTTGCCAGCGGGCAGGGTTCCCGTTCCCCAGGTCCCGTTGTCGGAGCTGGCAGAGTGTTTGACCGAGTCCATGTTCACAAAACGCACGGCGGTTTTGGCTTGGATCGTCACTGACGACGGGCTAAAGCCACTTGCACTGATCGTAATTTTAGTGGCGGCTTTGAGGCCTTTGTCTGTGTTGATGTCAGTCGCATCAGCCATTTCGCCCGTGACGCTGAAGCCCGAGACGGCCTCAACGGATTTGCCCATCTTATAGTTTGAGAAGAATCCATCTGGCATGTCATCAATCTTTTTGTTCCAGTCGTTGCCGTAGAGTCCGGAGGCGATGGCTTCTGAAGTCACAGCGCGGATGGTTCCGCTCGCACCGACCGCATACACTTTCGGATCGGAATTAATCTTGATCATTTTTATCCCCGGCTTATACGTGACATTTCCACCGATTTGGATCGTTGAGAGATCATCATCCGAAAGCCATTTGACGGTGTCAAAGTTTTTGTACCAGGTGAAATACGTTTTGTCGTTGGGGAAGACGTAGCGGAAGCCATCGGTGCCATAGTAATAGACGGCCGCATAACTTTGTCCGCGAATCAGGTCGCCTGCTTGAAGCGCTTCTGGAGTGACGAGCGTGGCGGCGCTCGCAGGGCGGGTGAACGTGGCGAAGGCAACCAGCGTCGCAAGCGCGATTGCTGTCGCGAGGATCGAAATAAGAGAAAGGCGTTTAGTCATAGAGACGAAGTTAAGAAATAGCATGGATAGTATATCACAGGAGATACAGACCCCTGGGGTGCGATGATATGAACACAGGTGAATCACGGGAGGAACCCTATGGATTCCCCTATGTTCATATCATCGCACCGACGGGTTGTTTGCCGGCGGTTGAATGTCGCAACAATTCCTCCTCCTTCCATCTCCACATT
>JACRJU010000009.1 GCA_016219925.1 Candidatus Uhrbacteria bacterium | reverse complement strand
GTTTTCGGCGCGACCACTTCAAGCTCTGCTGTGGCTCCGGGTCCGCAGAATCCGCCCCAGACCAAAGAAAAACTTTTTGAAATTGTCGAGCGATGGATGGATGACAAGTTCACCGTGTTTCTCCCGTCGAACGGCTCTCCGGTAGAACTCAAAGACGGCGATAACCCACATGATCATGGCGAGAAACCATACCGCAAAGTCGGTCTCTTCCCGCGGCCATTCCAATTCTACTGGATGGGCATTCCGAAGCTCATCGAAAAACTGCAAGACCTTTTGAACTCCATCACGAACCAGCGCGTGGATGCGGTGACACTTGGAATCCACGGCATGATCGCGGCCGCCCCCGTGACGATTCCAGGCTACAAAGGATCGACCTTTCAAATAGGCCCGATGCGGATTTTATGGACGCAAGACCCGCGAAACATCGTGCCGATCAAACTTGGCGATGTAAATCAATCCGCTTTTATCGAACCCGACCATATCAAAGAAGCGATGCGGGTCGCGGTCGGCATTGACGAATTCAGCACCGTAAAAGGCACGGACAGAAAAGAAACCGCCACCGTGGCCTCATTCTTGCGTGAAGCCACACTCGAGGGAGTGAAAATGTTTTTGGTCATGTTGCGGCTTGCCTATGTGGGGCACTTCGACCACTTCATAAAGATGATTCAGCAATACTGGACAAAGCGATCTGTGGTGCCGAAAAAAGCCCTCGCCATTTTGGATGATTATTCCGATGTCGACTTTCCTGTCGCTGACGAACAGTGGCTTGACGAGAACGGAAAACATCGGCTCTTTCCTGACGAATATGAAATATCCGTTGAGCAAGCTTCAACTCTGGCTACCTCCACCGAGCTTCGCAAATCGAAAGACCTTGAGCTTTGGGACATGATCAAAGACCTCCCTGATTTGGTGGATGAGGAATCCGGCAAAGTCTACACCGTAAGAAAATTCAAAGTTTTGATGAATATCATCGAGGACTACGGCTGGGAAAAAGATCAGTATGTGGTCGAAAGGAAACAAGAAACTGCGCCGGTTGTTCCCGGCCCGGGTGCGCCGGCAACTCCCTCGCCTTCGCCGACGCCGGCGGGTCCGCTTCCAGGTCCGCAAGCGGGATCAGTGCTGGCCGGCGCCGTTAATCAATAAAAATATGACAAAAATCAAACAATCAAAAGTATCAGCAGAGATGCCGCAAAAGATGCCGCCAGAAATTTCCTTTGACGAAACCGAACTGCCAGAAATCAAGGATTGGAAAGTCGGCGGCAAATACGAATTGAGATTGAAGGTCGAGCAAATTTCCATCGGCAAAGACACGATGGAAAACGAAAAAGAATTGCGAGCCAGATTCAAAGTGCTGGCAGTCGAAGCGTTAAGCAAAGCGGATTTATACGGCAACTACAAAAATCCAAACAAGATATGAACGAAGATAAACTGACAACCGAAGAAGAGCGTCTGCTCGCGGAACTTGCGGAGTCGAAATACTTCGAGGCATTGGAGCATTTGAAAAATACGCAGGCCGCGCAAGGAGTGAGCAGTCTGCTTACCAAAACATTGCCCAATGACGATTTGCGATATTGGCAGGGATTTGTCGCTGGGGTCGCGGCATTGCCTGAATTTATCAAACAAATCCGAAGCAGATTTCAAAAAGAAGGATTTGGAGAATAACTATTATGGCTACACATCCAGGATTTAAAAATGTGGCATCGAGCATCGCTCAAAGAAGCGGGCTTCCCATCGAAAGAGCCCGAGCGATATTGGCTTCAAGAACCAGAAAAGCGTCCGCAAAAGCGGTCAAGAAAAATCCGCGATTAGCTCGAGTGCTCGGAGGTCCGCGCTCAAGCGTCGCCGCATACAAAAAAGCGAAAGCATAATTATGCCTTACGGATTACCAAAGAAAATCAATACGCCGGCAAACAACGCCAAAATTGAGCGTTGCGTCGCCGAGAATGTGGCAAAAGGGACAGATAAAACTCTTGCCATTAGAATCTGTAAAGCAAGCATTATGGGAACTACCAAACATAAGAAAAAGAAGTGAGTGTTCGGCTGGGCTCTTGAAACGGGATTTTCAAACTTTTATCGCCCGCGCATATCAAGAGCCGACCCGAGCCCTCAACAAGCTCGAAACGAGCCCGTCCTGTCTATGAGGTCAAGACGGACAACTCGATAATCAATTCTCATATATGAGTGTTGAACAAAAACCAGCCGGCTCCGAACCCCAGAACAAAGAAGGCAACTTCGATGAACTGGTCGGCAAAGAACAACCGGCAAATAAAATAGACGGCTCTCCTGAAAAGCCAGAGGGAGAACAACCGCCAAAGCCGGGCGCTGAAGGCCAAAAACCAGAAGCACAACCCGCCGCTGACTCCGTCGAAAAGAAAGGAGAAGGCGAACCCGTTTCTTCCGGGACGTTCAAAACCCTCGATGCGGCCGTAAAGGCTCATTCAGAGATTGAAAAAAAGCTCGGCGAGCAGGGCAAGGAACTTGGCGAGCTCCGAGCCGCCGGTCAGGAACACGAAAAATTCCTCTCGGCTCTCGACAAAGCGTTGGCCAAGAATCCCGATCTCGCGGATCAGCTCAAAACTGCTCTCTCCGAGGTCGTGAAAGCCCAGCCCGAGGATGATGACGGCGATCTCGAAGGTCTCATCGACAAGAAGCTCGAAGAGCGCGAGACCAAGGCGAAAACCAAAGCCGAGATCGATGCTTGGTTCGAAAAGCATCCAGACGCCAATGAAAACAGCGGCGAACTTGGACACAAGATTCTGGATGTCGTCGAGCAAGACGATCTGCCTTTCAACGCCAAAACCCTCCAGCTCGTCTATGACGCGCTGACCAAAGAAGGTTCGGCAAAGAAAGCGGCCGAGGCCGCCCTGAAAAAAGAGGAGATCGCGAATCTCGACAGAGAAGAAGCGGCGGCTGTTGGCGGCGGTTCTCCGCAAGCCAAAGGCAAAGTCCCACAATCGAATCCTTTCGATGAGATGGTGGGCAGTTCGGCAAATCCGAACAAACTTTAATCCGGCGGACAGAGGTCAAACGCCGGCAAGCTCTAAAACGAAATGGCTGAACCTACACACATTCAAGGCACGCGAAATACTCTTCTGATCGAACAATCCCAGCGCATTCCCGATGTAGATGATCGCATCTATATCTTGGAGCCGGGAGAAACCCCGCTTACCGCTTTCCTTACGCAGATCGGCAAGATCGGCGATGGCGGCGGCAAGTTCAAGGGGCAAGCTCTCCAGAAGCGCGCGGTTTACAATCCAGAATTCATGGAGTTCGAGGATGCGTATTCCGGCGTTTGGGCGCAGATCAACAACGGCGCAGGATATCTTTCTACGGATACCGCGCTCATTGTCGATACTCCAGGCGCTCTCATCTTCACCAAGTACGATCTCGTGAAAGTCGTCCGTACGGGCGAAATCATGCGCATCACTTCGGTGAACTACTCCACGAATACCTTAACGGTTACTCGCGGAGCCGGCGCGACTGCGGCCGCGGCATTGGTCGACAACGACTGGCTCTTGATCATCGGCCCGGCCTTCGAAGAAGGATCGAAATCAGGCGATTCGAACACGACTAAACTCGTGAAGGTGACGAACTTCACCCAGATTTTCAAAACGAAATTTGGCGTGACGCTCACCGAGAACGCCTCGAAACTCTATCCTGAAGGCAATCCGGGAGCCGATCTCAAGTACCAGCGGGCCAAGAGCGGCATCGAGCACGCAAAGAAAATCGAGCGAGCCTATCTGTTCGGTGAAAAGAAAGAAGTCACCGGCCCAGATGGCAAGCCTTTGCGGCTCACCGGCGGGATTCTCGAGCAGGTCAACGCGGTTGGAAATGTCCAGGACGAAGCGAGCTCGTCTCTTACCGAGACCGAGTGGAGAAACTTCTTGAGGGATTACGCCTTCAAGTTTGGTTCTTCCGAGAAGCTTTTCTTCTGCGGCAACGCGATTCTCTCGTACATCGAGAGCTTTGCGGCCGGGAAGCTTCAAGTCCGTCCTGATGACAAGACCTACGGCGTCCAAACTCGGCAATATCAATCGCCCTTCGGAGTCCTTAATATCGTCCGTCACCCGATGTTCGACAATCAGTACACCGGCATCGGCGTGGTGCTCGATCTCGACACCTTGAAGCACGCGGTGCTCAACGGTCGAGACACCGAGCTCAAGACGAATATTCAAGACCCCGACGCGGACGAAGAGGTGGATCAATACCTCACCGAGTCCGGTCTGCAAAGGATGAACTTCGAAAAGAACGCCTTGCTCAAAGGAGTCGTCTAAACCCAGGGAGTGTGATCCCGACTCTCTTACTCAACGGGATAACCAGAGTTTTCTGCTCTGGCTTCCGCTCAAGTTTTTGAGCGGAGGCGAGGGCGGAATCGCAAAGAGGTCTGCGATCCAAACTCCGAGGTCAAATAAATTAAAAAGCTTATGGCAAAATTCAGAACTCGCATCTATAAAGCGAACAGCGGCAATCTGAAAATTAAGATTGAATCCGCTAAGCCGATCTACAAAGACGGCCAGAAAGTCGGGGACGAACCCGGCAAATGGGCGGATTTTGTCGGCGGAGTTTTCGAGACCGATGACAAGAAAGTCATTGAGTATCTGAAAAACCGTCCGACATTCGGCGTGGATTTCTTCGAAGTTCCCGAGGACGAAGAGGAAGTGAAGAGTCCTGCCCAAAACGAGGAGAAAAATCTTGAATCATTGACGAAACAAGAACTCCTTGAGCTTGCCCAAAAGAAAGGCATTGAGGTCAGCGAAAGCTTAACCAAAGCGGAAATTGTTGAGCGACTAAAAGCTCAATAAAACACACCTATGAGCGAAAGAAGCTACAAAATCGTTTCTGCCGCAAAGGACGGCGACCGCTTGATTGTGGACGCCAGGTTTTACGAGAGCGGCGAGGAGGTCGGCCGCATCAATCAAGGATTTCCGGTTGAATTGTCGGAAAACGAAATTGAAGAAGAAATAAGAAAAGCCTGCGAAACCTTCTTCGGTGACCTTCGGCTTGCGGCAGAGGAGAAAATAAAAGCCGAAGAGGACAAAAAAACGCAGGAGAAAATAGACAATTTAATCGGCAAAGAATCTGATCTATGAACATCTTCAAACAAGACAAATCGAATATCAAAGGCGAACTGACCTTCGCCGTAAAAGATAGATTCGGTAGAACCAAAAAACTCTGGAAAGAAAATCTACTTGGACGGCTTATCCGAAAAATTTTCGGGATAGACCTTCAGGGAATTTTCTTGCTGGGGCGCTGGACTGACCGATTGTCGTTCCAAAACTTAGTGGTGAGTGCCGGCAAAGCCGGGATGGCTTCCCGTTGCAATGGGGCCGGCGGCGAAGCGGCCTTCACTTACTTGGCCGTTGGAACGGGCACGACTGCGCCGGCGGCTGGGGACACCGCGTTGCAAACCGAAATCATAGATTCCGGTCTTGCTCGCGCATCGGCCACGGTCTCGCGCGTGACCACTTCGGTCACCAACGACACGGCGCAATTGGACACGACTTGGAATGTCACCGGCACGAAAGCCGTGACAGAGGCAGGCGCTTTCAACGCGGCTTCCGCCGGCACTCTGCTTGGTCGTCAAACTTTCTCGGCGGTCAATGTCGCCAACGGCGACACGCTGGAAGTCATTTACAAGTTCCAGATGTCCTAAGGACTGGCCGTTTAGTTTTGCTTTGAGGTCAAGCAAAAAGAACATGCTGACTTTGTGTCTAAAACATTTCTCAACAAAAAGAATAATGCCAAATCAACACTGGCTTCAGGCATCACGAGCGGAGCGACGAGTTTAAGCGTTCAAACCGGCGATGGCGCGAAATTTCCGTCTGCGCCATTTCAGGTGACGCTCTATTCTTCCGATCCGGCTTCCGGCGAGATAGTTAAAGTGACTACCGTATCAACGGATACTTTCACGATTACCCGAGCCCAAGAAGGAACGACTGCACAGGCATGGAACGCCGGCGACAAAGTTGAACTCTTGGTCACGGCCAAGCTCTTTGACGACTTCCAAACAAGAACCGAAATTATCGTGGCCACTGACGGATCAGGCGATTACAACACCGATGGAGTGTCAGACGAATCTGAAATCAACGAAGCCATAAGCAATCTTCCATCCGGCGGTGGCGTTGTTTTGCTCAAAAAGGGCACCTACACGATAGGCGGCAACATCAACATTCTGAAAAACAATGTCACTCTGCGAGGCGAAGGAAAATCCACCAAAATCACGCTGGCCAATTCCACAAATGTCGACATGATTCAAGTCGGCAATGGCACGACCATCGTGAACGATTGCGTTGTTGAGGATTTGCAAGTCGACGGAAATAAAGCGAATCAAACCTCTCTTGGATCGGCTGTCGTTATTTACGGCTCTTCGGGCACAAAGGCGTTGCGCAATATCGTGCGGGGATGCCGGCTCACGAATTGCTACTTGGATTGTCTAAAATTAATTTACGCCGATAAGAGCATCATTGAAAACAATACCATTGACGAAAACACGAGTGGCTCGGGGATAGGCATTTTCTCGAGTTCGCAAACGAATGACATCATCGGCAATGTGCTGATTCACAATGCTTACGGCGTTTATTCAAATTCTCACTACAACAATGTGGTCGGTAATGTTTTTATCGATAACACCTCTTACGGCGTATATCTCAACGGTGTCGTGAATTTTAATGTCTCCGGCAATTGGTTTGGAAGCGTCTCATATTTCCAAACCGGCATCTATCTGGCGGCGAGTACGGCCAGAACTGCGATCACCGGCAACAGCTTCTATCAGCCCTATCGCGCTATCTTTGGGGCCGCCGATGCGAATGTGATCGGAAACACGATTACTGGCAACAGTATTTATCTGGCGAACCAAGAAGCGATCTATTTGCAGGCCGGGGCCAACCAAAATGCCATTGTCGGCAATACCATTCGCGCGACAAGCCAACACGCTATAAGAATTCGGGGATCGAAAAATATCATCTCGAGCAACATGCTGATCGACAACGGCCAGGGCACGAATAACACTTACAGCGATATTTTTCTCGATGATAATGGCGCTACTTATTCAACCTATAACACCGTTATTGGCAACAATTGCCAAGCGGCCGCGGCGAATAAGGTTGCCTACCACATCCGAGAAAACGGCACGAGTGATGACTTCAATCTCGTGATCGGCAATGTCTGCAAAGACGCGGTCACGGCGCAAATTTCACTGCAGGGCGCGAATTCCGTGAGAGGCACAAACATACCCGCAACGGGATAAAAATATGCTCAACAAATATACATTCAATTCGGCAAAACTGAATACTCCCGGCATGGTGGCATGGCAAAAGACCATGAGCGAAAGCTTGTCTCTCGGCGAAGCTATTTTGAGGGCGCCGCGAAAGATAATTCTCGAAACGATAAATTTTGTCGACATTTTCGCTTTCGGCGCAGGCAAGATTTTTTCTGAAGTCCTTTCTGTTACCGACTCGATTCAAAGAACGGCAGTAAAAATTTTGTCGGAGATTTTGAGCGTGATGGATAGCGTGACAAGAAAATTGGCGATAATTTTGAGCGATGCCGTGGCATTGGCGGATGGTTTAATCAGAAAATCAACCAGAAATTTAGTTGATGCTTTCTCAATTGCTGATACTTTCAATCGCATCGCTTCGTTCAAAAGAACTCTTACGGAAATGGTTGCCATCGCGGATAGCGTGATTAAAGGATTGCGAAAAACGATGTTCGAAGCATTGCCTTTGGCGGATTCGCTGTATATCGCAAAAGTTGTCCAGAAAATCATAAACGACGCGGCGAATTCTATTGATTCAATAATAAAAGGCATCGGAAAAATCGTATCCGAGAGTTTAAATATTTCGGACGCATTCGAAAAAATAACGAAAAGAATTTTGTCCGAAGTTATTTTTGTCGCCGAATCCTTTAAGGCAATCACGAAAAGAATTTTGTCGGAAACTATTCTTGTCGCTGATTCCATCGGGAAAAAAGCGGGGAAGATTTTGTCGGAAAATTTGGGTATTTCGGATGCTTTCAAGAAAATTGCGGTTTTTGTGAAAGCATTGGCTCTTGAAATTTTGAATATAACGGAAACAGTCGCCAAAAAACTGGCAAAAACATTGTCTGAGATTTTATTCGTCACGGATTTTGTCTCTCATGTCTTAAAAAGAATTTTGAGCGATGCCGTATCCATTGCCGACGGTTTGAAAAGAGTGTTCAAGCGGCTGGCGGCCGACGCTTTGACCATGTCGGACTCGATCGCGATTCGCAAAACATTCCGCAAGTTTTTGGCCGAAGTTTTCGTCGTGAGCGATGCCATTGCAAGAAAAACAAAAATGATTTTGTCCGAAATCATCGCTTTGGTTGAAAGCGCAAAGAAAAAAATTAGCAGGTTTTTATCCTCGACTCTATCGATATCCGACAGTTTCAAGAAAGGCGCGGGCAAGATTTTATCGGCGGCGCTGTCCATCGGCGATGCTTTCTCGCGCAGAGTCAATTACATAAAAACATTGATCGAGAACCAGAAAATCAGCGACTTTTTCTCGAGGATATGGACGATCCCGCCCACGCTCAAAGTCGCCATCGAATTATTGAAAGCTAAAATCAGCCTCTTGTTCATGGCCGCAAAAACGAGTATTGACCTGCCGAGCATGAAGAAGCAAGTGACGCTTCAAAGCGTTCGAGGCGGCATCGATTTGAAAAAAGCGCAAAGCGGGGTCGCCCTTAAGAGAGCGCAAGAGGAAATAAAACTAAAACCCTAACATGGCCAGCATCAAAATAGTTCAAAACGACACGAAACCGTATCTCGAATTCGAGATTACCCAAGACGGGGCGCCCGTCGATCTTACCGGCGCAACGGTGAAATTTTACATGAAAGACGCGACCAGCGGCTTGGTGAAAATCAATGGCGCGAGCTGTTCGATTACCGATGCCACCAAAGGTAAATGCCGGTATGTGTGGACATCGTCTGATACCAACACCGTGAGCACTTATTTGGGCGAGGTCGAGATCACATTCCCAGACGGCAAGATTCAGACCGGCTACAAACAGATCACCATCGTGATCCGCGATGACATCTAAAACTTATGACCAGAGGAGATATTAAAACAGGGATAAAAGACCAGGTCGATGATCAAACCATCAGCGACTCATTGCTCAACGAGTGGATTCAGTCCGCCGATGATCGGGTCCAAATTTGGAGGCCGCCGCAGGATCAAGACCAGAGCTTTGATTACTGGGATTTCTTGAAGGATCAAAAGACCTACCAGACGCAAAGCGGAAACAATAAGTTCACGCTTCCCGATAATTACCGGGCGTTTATCGAACTCAAAATCGGCGATGATACCTTGCCGTATCTTTTGAAAGATTTCCGAGACCGGGAGGATTTCGCCGATCACATCTGCTGGATTCTGGGCAAATATTTTTACGCAAAAGAAACGCCGAGCATTGACGGCCAAACGGTCACGATGACTTTCGTTCATCTCAGCGATCAGTTTTCAACCGACAATGACGAGCCAGAAATCGAAACCCCATATCACCAAGCGTATGTAGCTTTCGGTAAATCCCGCTATTACAACCAGCAGGGAGATTCGGAGCTCGAAAACCAGAATTTGGCCGAGTTCGAAAGAGTCATGACCGCCAAGTGGCGAGATCAAGAATTAGCAAGAATGGCGTCCGCGGGGGAGACGGCGTCAATCCAAAAGCAATTTATTGTTTAATTTATGGCACTACCAAAGAAAATTTGGAAAACATCGCAATTCGACAAAGGTGTCGGCAATTTCAACGAACCAGGCATGTTTTGGTGGTCGCAAGGTTTGGATTTTGATTTTACGCCGCCCTTTATGCGCGTGGCCGCCAAGATGATCAAAGAAGCCGACAGCTCTTCTTCTCCCACCACGCTCGCCGATGTTTATTGGAGCGCGACTTTCAATCAGACCAATTATGTGAATAACATGCTGGACGGCAAAATTTTCCAACTCATTTGGCCGAATTGGACAGAGGTTCACGACAATGCAAATGCGTGGGGCGGCTTGGGGCTTTTCGGTGATAGCCAGATCGACAATTATGTCGAGAAAGGATATCTCTATTACGCCTCAAATTCCTATGTTGGCAGATACGATCCTCAGGCGAGTTCATGGAACGATTCGTGGCAGAGTTTTGCGGTATCGAACAATGCC
>JACRJU010000008.1 GCA_016219925.1 Candidatus Uhrbacteria bacterium | reverse complement strand
GTTCCTCGCTTATCATCGAATTAAACCGCACGCTCCACCGCTTGTGCGGGTCCCCGTCTATTCCTTTGAGTTTTAGTCTTGCGACCGTACTCCCCAGGCGGAATGCTTAATGCGTTAGCTTGTTTCGTCGGCTCCGAGAGGCTCGATACTCCCGAAACCTAGCATTCATCGTTTACAGCGTGGACTACTGAGGTATCTAATCTCATTCGCTACCCACGCTTTCGTCTCTGAGCGTCAGGAACGTTCAAGTGCACTGCCTTCGCCTTTGGTGTTCTTGCCGATATTAACGCATTTTACCGCTACACCGACAATTCCGTGCACCTCTCCCGCCCTCTAGTCTGACAGTATCACACGCAGCCTTCAGGTTGAGCCTGAAGATTTGACGCGCGACTTATCAAACCGCCTACAGACGCTTTACGCCCAATAAATCCGGACAACGCTTGGGGCTCACGTATTACCGCTGCTGCTGGCACGTGATTAGCAGCCCCTTATTCATAAGGTACCGTCATTAGTTCGTCCCTTATAAAAGATGTTTACGACCCGAAGGCCTTCATCCATCACGCGGCATAGCTCCTTCACACTTTCGTGCATTGAGGAATATTCTTGACTGCAGCCACCCGTAGGTGTCTGGGCCGTGTCTCAGTCCCAGTGAGCCGGGCCACGCTCTCGCGCCCGGTACCCGTCATAGCCTTGGTGAGCCATTACCCCACCAACAAGCTGATAGGCCATAGGCCCTTCTCGTGCCGCCGAAGCTTTCAATGGGAATGACCGAAGTCCCCCCATCTATATCGCGTATTAGTCCACCTTTCGGTGAGTTATTCGCGAGCTCGAGGTAGGTTACCAATGTGTTCCTCTCCCGTTTGCCACTAACGATCCCTTCCGAAGAAAAAATCGTCCGTACGACTTGCATGCCTTAGACCTGCCGCCAGCGTTCGTCCTGAGCCAGGATCAAACTCTCAGTAAAAATCCTGAGAAAAGTTTCAAGACTCTGTGATCTCATGAGGAAAACCTCATGAGTTTGGAACAAAACGTTGCAATCACACAATAGAGAAATTGTATGATCGTTTATTCAGTTGTAATGAACTTCTAGCGAAATTTGGGTGCTTTCAACTAGTAGCGGTGGCATTTTATAAAAGTCCTGACAACCTGTCAAGGCCAGGGAGGGGGATATTTTGGGCATAAAATGGGGGCTTTTTCGATGTCTTCGGTTCAGGTAAAATAAAGACCTATGACCAGAGAAGGCCAAGGCTTTGAACAAGCTCAACGTAGTCCAAAAGAACTCAAAGATCGTTTGAGCGTTTTGGATGAAATCATTGATGCCTTTGGAAAAGATCATCCAAAATCCATTGACGCCATGATCGAGCGGGCGGATTTGCGTGAAAATCTTGCGAGGTTGGAGCAAGCCCACGAACGACCGCAACAAGAGCCGCGCGCGGATGAGAAGCGCGAACCTGTCATTCCCGTGGAACAGAAGATGGCTCTTCAAAAGAGAGAAGATCTCAATCATGTGTTAGCTCAAGAGTTTTCTGGACTACTGACATGGAGTTTTTCCCGTCCAGTCATGAAGCCCGTTCTTGGACTCCTGCGCGATCCATCGAATGTAACACGTTTTTTGAACGGTCAAATTGGGATGGATTTTTTTACCCAAGGAATAAAAAACGATTTGAAAGCCAAAGAGGTTTTGGAAGGAGCCCTTGATCGTCTTTATACAGCGGCCACAGGCGAAAGTTACTTTGGTGATCAAGAACTCGCGGCCTAATCCTGATTGACACCACAAGAAAGATTTCGTATCATCAAGAGGCTCCTGTTGTCTGTCTGGCACGCACCCGCGCGCTTGGTCGACAGGCACTCAGATGACAGGAAGACGTTACGAAATAGTTGTATACAGATATGGCAGACAAATTGTTTGACCAGGAGTTCGTCGAATACGTCGTGCGCGCGATCGTCAACCATCCGGATGACGTCCGCACCGACCGCATTGTCGACGAGCGCGGCGTGCTCATCACTCTGCATATCAATCCAGAGGACATGGGGTACGTCATTGGTCGTCAGGGCCAGACCGCTCGTGCGGTTCGTACGCTTTTGAAGATTGTTGGCGCCAAGGAAAATGCGCGCGTCAATCTCAAAATCTTCGAACCAGAAGGATCGCGTGGTCCACGTCCACGTGCCGAGGGGTATGCCGGACGCAATGATTCGAGCGCAAGCCAGGCTCCAGCGTATCATTCGACCGCAGATGAGGCTTCCGTAGATGATCTCGGGATTTAACTAGAACGAAAAAGAAAAACCGGCTATGCTAAGGCATGGTCGGTTTTTATATGTCAAAACAAAAGAAACGTGAGTTTGATCTCGTGACGATTTTTCCAGAGACGATTGCTCCGTACGCGCAGGCGTCTATTTTGGGCCGCGCGCAGAAAAAGAAGCTTATCGAAATTCGAGCTCATGACTTACGCGATTGGGCCACGGATAAACATCACAAAGTTGATGACACCCCTTATGGCGGAGGAGCCGGGATGCTTATGAAGGTGGATCCGATTGAAAAGGCTGTGAAGAAGATCAGGGCAAAAAGGGCGAAAAAAATAAGAGTGATTCTCACAGCAGCGAGCGGAAAGTTGTTTACGCAAAAGGACGCCCGGCGACTTGCAAAATATGATCAAGTGATTTTTATTTGCGGCCGTTATGAAGGGATTGATCATCGCGTGGAAGAACATGTGGCTAATGAGAGTCTTTCAATCGGACCCTATGTGCTCACAGGGGGAGAACTGCCAGCCCTTGTGATGCTTGATGCCATCGCGCGCATGGTGCCCGGAGTGCTGGGTTCAAAAGAGTCGCTTCAGAGTGAATCTCATGACGCCGAAGGTGTTTTGGAATATCCACAATACACCAAACCAGAGGTTTATAAAAAATGGAAAGTTCCCGAGGTCTTGCTTTCAGGCGATCACAAAAAAATCAAAGCGTGGCGGGACGATCATGCGCGCAAATAAAGAACCAGCCTAGGCGGCTGGTTCTTTTGTGGCTTCTTTGGCGGCCTGCGCTTTTGCAGCAACCTCATCGGCTTTCGCTTTCGCCTCTGTGGCTTTTTGCTCAATACGTCCGGTATGTTTCTTGCTGATGTGTGTGGTTGAGCGTTTCTCGCCTTCGACGATTTTATTCTCGACGAGCAGGTTCCAGACCGTGTCGCTCGGTTGAGCGCCTTGGCCGATCCAGTACTTCGTTCGATCTTCTTTGATAACAAATTCTTTTGGTGTCTTGAGCGGGTTGTAGTGTCCAAGAATTTCGACGGCTGGTGACCATGGGTCACGATGCTTGGCCTGCACAACGATGCGGTAGACAGGTGCCTTCTTTTTTCCCACACGGGAGAATCGGATGGTGAGCATAGGAGAGAAGAGTAGGAGAGTAGTAAAGGAGTTGTTGCTTGTCTTTGAGTGTTTGACGGTGCCAGAACAGTAATGGGTTTTGTTTGTTCCGTCAAGACCTCTACGAACATTCCTGCTAGCGTCGCGCCGTGCCGCTTTGGGCGATGTCTTCTAAGTGGATACTTAGCAAATTGGAGATGCCGTCGTCCCCCATGGTGACCCCATAGAGAATATCCGCTTTTTCCATGGTGGCGCGGTTGTGGGTGATAATAATGAATTGGCTTTTGTGTGACAGTTCATCGAGGATTGCGGCAAAACGAATTGTATTGGATTCATCCAGCGCCGCATCCACCTCATCGAGCATCACAAACGGCGAAGGGTTCACGTCCATAATGGCGCACAGAAGGGCGATGGAGGTCAGCGCTCGCTCTCCGCCGGAAAGGAGGTTCAGAGCCTTTAAACGTTTGCCTGGTGGAGTCGCTTGGATCTCGACGCCTTCTGGGGTTGTTTCAGGGGGTTGTTCGTCTTCCGATGGTTTTACACTTGCGGTTAGTTTGATCAGTTCGCAGGTTCCGCCGTCAAAGAGCATTTTGAAATACCATTGGAATTTTTTATTAATCTCTCCGAAAATTTTTTTCGATTGTTTTTCAATCTGTTCATCTAGCTCTTCGATGATTTTTTGTGTGGAGCGAATGGCTTGTTGGAGGTCCGTGGCTTGTTCATCCAGGAATTCATACCGCTCTTTTGTTGTCTCGTATTTTTTGATTGTTTCAGGATCAATCCCACCAATCAGTTCCAGCTTATCGCGCAGTCGCTGGATTTCGGGGTAGGCCTCGGTGGTTGTTGTTGCCAGATGTGTCGGCCGCGCGAGACGCACATTGACCGCACGTGCTTTCATAAACTCATCCATCTCTTTGATCAGACCTTGTGCGCGCTCCTCCAACCGCGCCTGTTCGATTTCAAAACGATTTTGTTCCTGTTCGAGGGTGTGGCGCTCATGTTGTTTTTCGCGCAACGCCGTTTGGATCTGAATGAGCTCGGCGCGGACTTGGTGTTCTTTGGCGGTGTACGCATCAATCTGTTTTTCAATTTCTGATAGCACCTTGGCCTGTGTTGCCTCCTGTTCGGTAAACATTTTAAGTTTGGCGAGCAGAGTCGGATCGGGTTTGATGTCCTCCGGGCTTGGACGCTCTAAACGTTTGGCAAGAGAGGTTGAGCGCGAGAAAATTTTTTGAATGGCCTCATGCAGAGCTTTCACATCGCTCAATTTTTTCAGCCTTCCCAGTTCTTCGACAACGGTTTTAACTTCCTCGATGATGTGAGAGAGGGGGAGAGGCGCCCAGTTTGATTGCGCGCGGACTTTAGTAAGCTCAATTTCTTTTTCCGTCGCGAAATGCGCATGCCTCATATCGTCGAGCGATTTTTGGGCGGCGCGATAGGAACGTTGCAGAGCAGAAAGCCCGGCATCTTCTCCGTCTTGCTCGGCAATGTGACGGACGTTTTCCTCCAGGACGTGTAGATGTGCTTCTAAAGTGGTGATTTTTTCTTGAACCAAAGCCCGGCCTTTTTCCTCCTTGCTTCTTTGATCGGTGAGTTCCCACCACTGGGTGCCGTAGTAGGCTTCTTCGCGCCCATGCAAATCAGCTTCGATCTCGGCGCGTTGTTCCAAACGCGAGGCTTGTCGCTTCAATAGACGCATGCGCGGTTCAATCTCTTGGAGCACCAAGCGAACGTCCGCGAGGTTTTCCTCTGTGCGTTTCAGTTTAAGCACGGATTCGTGTCGTTTTATCTGAAACGGCTTGACCCCCGTGGCATCATCGAAAAAAGCTTTGCGTTCTTCTGGGGAAGCGACCAAAATGTGATCGACCATTCCTTGGCCAATCACTCCATAAGATCGCTGACCGATATTTGCCTGTGCTAAGAGCAGTTGGATGTCACTGAGGCGGGAAGGGCGGTCGTTGAGAAGATACTCGGAGGTGCCATCGCGATAGAGTCGTCGGGTGATCGCTACGCGCGCATAGTCAATTGGCATGGCTTGATCTTCGTTGTTGAGTTCGATCGTCACCTCGGCGAATCCCGATCGGCTTTTCCCTTCGGATCCCGAAAAGATGACATCATCTGATTGTTTGCCGCGAAGAAGTTTTAAGCTCTGTTCACCCAAAACCCAACGCAACGCATCCGCGCTGTTGCTTTTGCCACTTCCGTTTGGGCCTACAATGGCCGTGATCGGGTAATGGTTGTCGTGCGGAGGGAGAAACGTTAAAATCGTCTTCTTGGCGAAGGTTTTGAACCCTTGAATTTCGAGGCGTTCGAGGTGCATAGAGAGCCGAACTCACATGTGTGAACGATTATAACATGGTTGACGCTTGGCAAGACGTTTTGTAGAGTATCCCGCTTATGGAACAGTTGATCAGCCAGAAAATTTATTCGGAACTCATGGTTGCGCGCCATCCGGTGTTTGTGTGCGACGAACGGATTGACGGCGACAGTCTTGGGGCGGCGCTTGCTGTGGCCGATCTGTTGCATGGTCTTGGTCGTGATTGGCCTATGATCCACGTCAGCGGTCCCATTCCTGAAATGTATCATCACCTGCCGCATTTGGATATTTGTACGGATCAAAACCAAGTCCTGGCAAATTCCGAGGTTGATCTGATCGTTGTTTTTGATTGTTCCGATGGTCTGTATGTGGAGCGCCTGCTTTCACACGCTCCCCGAAGCGCGTGCGTTATCAACATCGATCATCATAAAACGAATCCGCTCTATGGAGACATCCATCTTGTGGATGTGGAAGCGGCCGCAACCGCGGAAGTCGTCTATCGTTTTTTTGAACACAATCGGGTCGTTCCCAGCCGGGAAGCGGCGACGTGTTTGCTCACAGGGATGTGTTTTGATACGACTGCCTTTTCTAATAGCGCCACAAACGATCGAGTTCTTCAAACCGCATCTGAACTTGTGTTGCTTGGCGCAAGCATTCACGACATTGTGAGATCTTTGTATCAGAATCGATCTGTACCGTCTCTTCGGCTCTGGGGAACAGCGCTTGAACGATTGCATTTTAATTCGGCTTTCGATTGTGTGATGACATGCGTGACGCGAAAAGATATGGATGAGCATGGGGTGGATGACGAAGAGATTGGCGGTCTATCGAATTTTCTTAGCCTCACCACAGATACCGACACGCTTTATTTTTTGCGTGAAACAGAACAAGGAGGGGTCAAGGTGAGCATGCGTTCCTCTGTTCGCGATGTCAGCGCGGTGGCTCGGGAAAACGGCGGGGGGGGGCATGAGCGCGCCGCAGGGTATACGATCGAGAACGCTAAACTGGTGTGCGGAGACAACGGATGTTGGCGGGTTGAAAAAGGATAAACAGAGGAGTAGAGTAGCAAAGGAGTCATCAAATCTATGTCCATCCTCATTCCAACAGTTATTGAAAAAACACACATGGGCGAGCGCGCCTATGATATCTACTCGCGTCTGCTTAAAGACCGCATCATTTTTCTTGGCACGGCTATTGACGATATGGTTGCAAACTTGATTATCGCCCAGATGCTTTTTTTGGAGAGTCAAGATAAATCGAAAGACATTAAACTCTACATCAACTCCCCGGGCGGATCAGTCACCTCTGGCATGGCGATTTATGATGCAATGCAGTATGTGAAACCGGATGTTTCCACGATTTGCGTTGGCATGGCCGCTTCTATGGGTGCGGTTCTTCTGACGGCAGGGGCTAAAGGCAAGCGGTTTGTCTTACCAAATTCTGAAGTGATGATTCACCAAGTGCTTGGAGGGATTGAAGGGCAGGCGACAGACATCAAAATTCATGCCGAGCGCATCTTGAAAATGAAGGATCGTCTCAACCAAATTCTTGCCAAACATACCGGACAAAAAATGGCGAAGGTTGAAGAGGATACAGAGCGCGATTACTTTCTTGACGCGGTCGAAGCCGTAAAATATGGCTTGGTCGATAAGGTCATCAAATAGGGATAAACTCTGGATAAAACGTGGATATTTTAGGTCATTTTGACAAAAAGAAAAGGACTTTCTAGGGAAAGTCCTTTTTCTTGCACGACCTGTCAAATAAGAGTAACATTGAGTTGGTGAAGATTCTTGACAATTTTCGCGTACCCTGGTATTCTCGGGTGTCAACCTGAGTCTATTTTGTGCGCATCTTGACAGCAGTGATCTGCAGGCACGACAAGCATGGGATTTCACTTTATGGAAGTTCTGGTTCTCGGACTTGACCTTCCCATAAATGAAATTTCTTGCCTGCAGGTTACTGCTTTTAAGTTTCGTGTAAGCTCCTCTATGGCTTACTCCTGTGTTTCACGATGCGCAAGACTACTCTGTGGATAGATTCGTTTGATCTAGCGGCGGCGGTTCGCTGAGTGTTTCAACACCAACAAGACACATGCGCGGCAGAGGTCGGTAGTGCGAGGTGAATGTCGTTTTTTCTTCAGTGCCGTCTGGTCGTTTAATCGTGTATACGAAACTTGCGTCAGCGCCGATATGGGCGTCCTGACATTTTTCTTCTCCGGGTTTGAGATCCGTTGTTTCTGTGCGTTGAGGATCACCAACCGGAATCCATCGCAAAACAGTTGGAGGTTCGTAAGAGCCCTTGCGTCCGTCAGACGTTCCCCAAAAAGTAAACCGGAGTTCTTGGGTTTGTGTCAGGTTTTCTGCTTGGAACAGAATAGCGTGTCCAGTGTCGTTGAGGAATTTAAGATCTGGGGAGGGATCATAGATCGTGGCGTCCGTTCCGGGGTTATGGTTTGCAGGATCATTGTAATAGGAGACGACCAGCGAGTGGTTGCTACGCTCGACGATGGGCAATCCGGAGTTTAAAGCCGCTCGAAATGTCGTCGTCCCAATTTGGCACAGGCCGCCCCCGAGCTCGGGGGTGATTTTGTTTCCCTTGATGACGAGTTCTGGCAGGTAGCCGTTATCGGTATCAAAGGGTTTGAGCACATCAAGCAGGGAAAAAGTCTCCCCCGGGGCAATCAGAAGACCATTAAGCAAGTTCACCCCATTTTGGATGTTCTTTTTTCGATTGGCTGGACTCCCACGATAGGAAGATGTGCCCACTCCGAGAATTTGATCAATACCAAGGTCATTCACGTCGGCTGTTTTGGTGTGTGCCTCTTCGATTATAAACGGGAGGGAAATGGGGTTTCGTGTGTTTGAGATGAGGGCTTGCGTGAACGTGGTAAACAAGACATCACGATCCAGTTTGCGTCCATCATGGCTTTGGGCGAATTCAACGACACGACCTTGGTTTACAGAAAACCGCGCGTTCTGGGCGGCTTGCTCCGTTGCCGTCGCGATGGGAGCAAGGAAGATTTCAAACGCGTCGCGATCAGCCGTAATATCATCTTGAGCTGTAGGCGAGAGCATGAGCGATAAGGCGTGGTCATCGAGGGTCCAGGTGTGTTGTTCTCCTCGCTCGTCCGTGTCCGTAAAAATGAAAGGAGGTTGAGAGAGCAGAAAGAGAGCCTGCTCATGGAGCGCCTCGGCTCGTTCGTTTGTAACTTCAGCCGCTTTTGCAACCAGATTCAATTCTACTTGCGAGGGGGTGAGTTGCTCGAGGGCCTTGTTGAGATCAGGAAAGAATTCGTTCCACTGAAATTCTTTTCCGTTGATGGACGGGCGGATCGTACCTTCCCATCCTGTTGGGGTTTGGGTGAAAATAAATCCCGCATCACGCGCAAGCGTTTCGGTTTGAGGAAATTGTTGGTAGATTTCTTGTTTGATGGAATTTTCTGAAAGCGAAACCGGAAGGACAATCTGTTGTCTGTGCCAGATATGGGTTAGCAGAAGCCCCGCATCCATGACCCGCCAAGGTGATCGGCGGGCGTGGGTGGCTTCCGTGATGGCGGCATCTAAATCGAAGTTCACATCTTCAACGACATCTCCTGAAATGACGTGCGAAAGAGGCAAAGGCTTGATCTCTCCATCGATCGCCACCGTCATACCGTTTGTCAGGAGGGCATCAATTTTTGTTTGTACCAGTGTGCGTGCAGTTTGGGGATCCAGGCCACTGACATCCACAGAACCGACCGTGACATAAGGAGCCATACGTCCACGATATTGTTCGGCCCAGATGAGCGAGGCTCCAGCGGCACAAATCAAAAAAACGACAACGCCAATGCCCAGGTGGGTTGTCAGTTGTGTGTGCGGTTCGAGCGCTTCCATAGCTTACACATCGCCAAGGTCGATAATCGGAACTCGGCGATCACTTTCAATTTTTTGCAGAGTGATGGTGATGATCCCGCGTTTGAGCGTGGCTTCCACTCGATCAGGATCGACGTGTGCGGGCAAAATAATCGAGCGAGAAAAGGCTCCCCAGTGACATTCTTGAACATGCGTGGTCTGTCCGCGCATTTCTTTTTGCTCGTGATGACGTTGTCCGCGGATGGTGAGCGTATCGTCGGTAAGAGTGATTTCAATATCTTTGGCTTGAATACCCGCGATCGCACTGCGCACGATTAAATGCGTTGGGGTTTCATGAACATCAATCGCAAGTTGGCCCTCGGGGGTCGAGAGCCATTGGGAATCCAGAAAGGATTTGGCAGATTGTTTTGGCGTGTTGCTCATGATCCATCACTTTAGCACTTTTTTTTAGCGCCCGCATTATTTAAGCTCGTAGTGTCTAAGCCATTCGTACAGCGGGCCAATTGTGAAACCCACGAGGGCAGTCCAGATGATCATTTGTGCGGGCAGACCTCCAGCAAACGGCATTATCATTTTAGAAACGGTCTGTAAACCGATTCCTCCAGAAGCAAACAATCGCAGAAAGATCACTTCCTCAACGATCAATACCAGCACCACGGTGAGCAAGCCCGAGATGAGACCATCGAGCAAAAGATCGTGGCGATCGGCGATCACATACATGCCAATCAAGAGTCCACTGACGATGAGCGCTTGCAAGGGAACAAGTTCGAGGACATCAATGAGCACAAGTGAGGCGAAGACCCAGAGCCCCAAAACAATCACCAGATGAATGTACCAATGAGCCGCGGGATGCGCGTGGCGTAGGCGCTCACCTTTAATGCGATGTAGGTGTTTGCCAAGAACGACTTGATAGATGATGGCCGCGATGCCAAACAGGGAAAACGCGAAAAGAAAATCCTCCAATCCGATGCTCGCTGTGGATGACACCATCATGTTTTGATAGTCGCCTGTTGCCATGAGAAGAATGGCCGGGGTCAGCACGATTCCCACGAAGCTCATGAAGATTTGTTCTTTTCTTGTGGAGCGAGAAAATAAAAGAAAAGCGATCCAGATAATAAAAAGGAAGAGGGAGAGATCTAAAAAAGAAAACATATGCTTTTAGTATAACAGAAAGTTGAGATGTCTGTGGTTTTGATGATAAGGTCGAGTTGTGGCAGAGTCTATTTTCGCTCTTGTCACGGAGGTCTCCATGCCGATCATCGCCCAGATGCGTCCGGACATCATCCCGATGTCCTGGGATGGCTTTTGCGCGCAGATGCCCGCGCGTTCGATTGCGCTCGATGGCTTTGTCGACGCGCCTCCAGCACTCGACGCGGTACGTCTGTACCGCAACTTCGACCACCATCGCGGTCCACCTCGTAGCGACATGCTCTGCACGGCCATGCAGGTGCTTGAGGCTGTACGTACCGGCCTGCTCGACCTGTTCATGCCCACAGGAGACGAAGATGTCCTTGTGTGGATGAATGACTGCGACCCGGACGTTGGGCTCTCGCTCTACGCGCTTGAGTATCACTGGATCGTGCGCGGACGGGTGAATCCGGCGATCCACCGTCTGTTCGGGCACGTGCAGGACATGGACAAGATGAGTGGCCTGCTCGACGTTCCGCGCGATATGCCAATCGTTCGGCAAGCAGCCTTCATCTTCCAGCCCTACTGGCAGTACCGCACAAGCGGCGCGCTCGATCAAAAGAACGCCCTCGCGCACATGGGCGTGTTGCGGGACGTGACTCATCGGATCAACGAGTTCGTGGCGGGTCGTCCGCGCGAACTCGCGATTGATGATCGCTACGACGAGCTCGGCGGAGGCGCTGACTGGAGGATGGTGCGCGAGCTCGGACCGCATGCGCGCATGAAGATGGCGCGTCGTGGCGTGCGCGCGTTCGTGGCGGCTCGTCAGAAAACGGATGGCCGCTGGGTCTACACGGTGTGCCGGCAGAGCCCTTACGTCTTCTGGTTCCCTGTGCCGGAGATCTGTGCACACCTCAACCGTGAAGAGGCAGATTCCGACCAGTTCGGCGGTGGCGACGTTGTGTTTGGCAACGCGCGCGGCAACGGCTCAGTGCGTTCGCCCGAGCAAATCACGACGACCATCAACGCCTTCTTGCAGGATCACAACCTGCGCGCTCCCTAGACCCCTGTGGGTCTTTTTTTCTTGACGTTTCTCCAACTCTGCGACTATAACTATCCATATATGTTCACAGGCATTGTTCGTGGAAAATTTCCTATCGCCTCTATAAAAGACGAACCCGGTTTGCGTCGCTTTGAGGTTATTCTTCCTTCTGTGTTGATGGAGGGGATCGCTCTGGGCGCGAGTGTCGCGGTGGATGGCGTTTGTTTGACGGTCGCGCGTATAGGGGCGGACCGCATTGGTTTTGATGCGATGGAAGAGACGCTTCGCAAGACGACCATCGGTGAACTCAAACCCAACGACGTCGTGAACATCGAGCGGTCCGCGCGTATGGGCGACGAGATTGGCGGGCATGTCGTGAGTGGGCACATCTCAACAACCGCACAGATCGTTGCGATTGATGATCACGAAAACAATCGGGCCGTCACATTCAAGGGAGACCCCGAGTGGATGAAGTTTATTTTTTCAAAAGGATTTATCGCGTTGGATGGCGCGAGCCTTACCGTTGTCGATGCGGACAAAATAAAAGGGACATTTCAAGTGTGGTTCATCCCTGAAACGCTTCAGCTGACACGGTTTGGAGAGAAAGGGGTGGGGGATCGCGTGAATGTGGAAATCGATTCGACCACACAAACCATTGTGGAAACCATTGAGACTTATCTTAAAACGCAAAAGCTATGAAACGTATTGCCATTGTTCTCGGTTCCTTTCATAAAAAGGAAGCTGATCAAATGCTCATGGCCGCGCGTGAGGAAGCCGCAAAGCACGAACTTGAAATCGTCGAGGAAGTCTGGGTGCCCGGTTCGATTGAAAAACCCCTCGCGCTCAAACGTTTGCTTTTGCGAGATGACATCGACGGCGCGGCTGTTTTAGGAATCATCGAACGCGGTGAAACAAAACATGGTCTTGTCATGGGCCAGGTTGTTTACGACGCGATTATCAAACTTCAGCTCGAGTTTATGAAACCGATTGGGCTCGGTATTTTAGGTCCTGAAATTTTACCAGAACAAATCCCGCCACGATTGGATGGGTACGCGCGCGCGGCCGTTGCCGCCACGGCGAAAATGTTGGAGTAATTTCTCAAAAAGAAAAATCCCCACACGTCATGGGGACCGGTCAGTTGCAGTTGGGGATCGGGACGTGCGCGCACGTCGATCCTTTGCAGATGTCGTCGGTACAGGCGTTGCCATCGTCGGGACAGGGCGCCCCGTCCTTCCATGAAGGATTGGGTTTGAACACACACCCGATTTTGGGATCGCATTCGTCGAGCGTGCAGGGATTGTTGTCCGTGCACACTTTTGGAACAAAGACGGAGCAGGTCTTGTCCTTGCAGGTGTCGTTGAGCGTGCAGGGATTTCCGTCATTGCACGCGACTGTGTTGGCAAGGTGTTCGCACGCTCCGGACTTGCAGATGTCCGTCGTGCACACTTCGCCATCAGTCGCGCACGGAGCTCCATCCTTGATGCTGGGATGGGTACAGGATCCAGCCTTGCACACATCTTGCGTGCAGGCGTTGCCATCGTCCGCGCATGTTCCTTCCGAAGCAGGGAGATGCTTGCACCCCGTGAAGGGATCACACGAGTCGATGCTACACGGGTCGTTGTCGTTGCAGTCCAGAAGGCTTCCTCCCAGACACACTCCGGACGCGCACTGGTCGAAGGCGGTGCAAACGTTTTGGTCGTTGCAAGCGGTTCCGGTCAGCTTGGTGTGCTTGCACGAACCGTCGGTGTTACACGCGTCGGTTGTACACTCGTTGCCGTCGTCGCAGAGGCCTTCGTCCGTGACCCCATTGCAGTTGTCGTCCATGCCGTTGCAGGCCTCGGGGGTTGGTTCGGGAGCGTCGCAGATGGGAGATCCTTTCGCGCAGCCCATGACCTTGCCTGTGCAGGTGCCAAACAGACTCGTGCGCTTGCACGCGCTTCCCAAAAACGAGGCATCGACGTTGTCGATCTGGCCATCGCAGTTGTCGTCGAGGTTGTTGCACGTTTCGACGTCCGGGATTTGTCCGATGCAGTTGGTGAGTCCCTGCACGGTGCAGGTGCGTTCGCCCGCGCATGTTCCGTAGAAGTTCTTGTTGGCACAGGCGGTTGAGAGGCCCAAGAGGGTCGCCCGCGGCGAGCAGGTGCACAAGGCTCCACCCTTTGGCAAACACTGCATCAAGCTCACGCCGGTTTTGGCGTCTGTGGAGAGTTGACATGTGTAGCCGGTCGGACAGTCATTCTGCGTGGGTAGGCAGGCGACTCCGCAGAAGCTCCCCGCACTCGCTTGGCTCACGCAGAGATTTCCGGCGGTGCCTGGCGCGTTGCAGTCGCTGTGCTGTTTGCATGGGTCGCACAGTCGGACGAAACGGGAGACGCAGATGTAGAGCACGTCTGGTCCCGTCGCGGAGACGTTCGCGCACTGGAATCCCGACGGACAGTCAACGACACAGGCGCGCGAGCACACCTTCCCTTGCGAGGCTTCGATGCAGAAGCCTGAGTTGCAGTCGCTGTTCCCTAGACAAGGAGAGCCGAAGTCACCAGGTTCAATCAAGGCGTCACTCCACTGGTCTTGGAGACTGTCCGCGTCTTGATGAGTCTCGGCCATTCCCGGGGAAGCGTCATACGTGGCGATGGTGTCGAGAACTGTGGTGGGAGGAGTCTGGCTCGACGATGCGTCCGTACAGGCCATCAACAAGCCGCAGATGAGGAGAACGAGAAAAGAGCGCATGAGCTTTCTCCGCTCATTCAAACGGCGAATGAGTGTCTTTGACTTTTTCACAGAAAGATCGTTTTGTCAACTGTCTAGAGAATAAAAAAACGGCCTGGGTCGTAACCAAGCCGCTCACCTAGGAGCAGTTGGGGATTTGCGCATGAACGCATTTCCCAGTTTGGGGATTGCAGGCGTCCTTCGTGCACTTGTCCATGTCGTCGCAGTCGTTGACAATCCCGACGCACTTGCCCGCACTGCACGAATCGCCGTAGGTACACGCGTCGGCGTCGTTGCAGGCGTAGCCGTCCTTGAGTTGGACGTTTTGGCAAACGCCGGTTGTCTTGTCGCATGAGTCGAGCGTGCACGAGTTGCTGTCATCGCACGAGATCGGTTTGCCTACGCAGACGCTCTGGTTGCAGATGTCGTCTTTCGTACACAAGTTGCCGTCGTTGCACGGGGCGTTGGGCGTTGGGACGAAGAAGCATCCAGTCTTGGGGTTGCAGCTGTCGTCCGTACACGGATTGCCGTCCGTGCAGGCCAGGGTTTTGCCAACGCATGTGGCCCCTTCGCAAACGTCGCCGATCGTGCAGGCGTTTCCGTCATTGCAGTAGTAGCCTGTGGCGGCGGTATGGTTGCAGGCCCCGACCGCCGGGTCGCACGTATCGTTGGTACAGACGTTGCCATCATCGCAGGAGATCACCTTGCCTTCGCATTTGGTCTGGGCGCAGATGTCTCCGAGTGTGCACTTGTTTCCATCGTCGCAGGGAGCCTTGTCTTGAGCCAGGAAAAGGCATCCCGCTTTCATGTCACAGGTGTCGAGCGTGCAGTCGTTGCCGTCGTAGCACTGGACGATCTTGCCCGTACAGACCCCCAACTTGCAGGTATCCGTGTTGGTACAGGCATTGTTGTCGTCGCAGTAGTGGATGCCCGGCAGAACCTCATGGAGGCATTGGCCGTCCGAGGAATCGCAGGCATCGTTCGTACAGACGTTGTTGTCGTCGCAGTTCTTCTTGGCGCCCGACTTGCACACTGAGTCAATGCAAACGTCTTTGAGCGTGCAACCGTCGCCGTCCGAGCAGGTTGTGTTGTTTACGGCCGGCGTCGAATAGCAACCGCTCTGCTTGTCGCAGCTGTCAACGGTGCAGCTGTTTCCATCCCCGCAGTTGATGGGCGAGCCTTTGCAGATGCCCGAAGCACACTGGTCCGCGCTGGTGCAGGCGTTGTTGTCATCGCAGGGGACATTGTTCTCCTGCTGGAAGACGCAGCCTGTCTTGGGGTTGCACGTATCAGCCGTGCAGGGGTTCTTGTCGTCGCAGACGATAGGAACTCCAGCGCACGCGCCGTTTTGGCACTGATCGTCATTCGTGCACGCGTTGTTGTCGTTGCACGGAACGTCGATGTTGGAAAAGACACAGCCGCCGTTCTTGTCGCAGGTGTCGAGGGTGCAGGGATTCCCGTCGAAGCACAACGTCTTCTGATTGCCCAGACACTCGCCCTGTTCGTTACAGCGATCGTCCTGCGTGCAGGCGTTCTTGTCGTCGCACGAAAAGTAGATCTGGACGACGTGCGCACACTGCCCGGTGAGCTGGTTGCATCCATCCTCCGTGCAGGCGTTCTTGTCGTCGCAATCCTCCTTGTTTGTGCAGGCTGGTGCGGTGTCGACTTCAGGAGCGTCCTGGGCGCTGACCTCGGTGGGAGCGTCAGGAAGTTCCGTGTCTTCGACGTTGTCGAGTGCGGCATCGGCGACAGGCGTTTCGTTGCTAGCCGCGTCGGGCTGGGTTGGGACTTCGAGACCCAACCCATCCGTCACGAGGGTCGGTCCGGTTGGACCAACGACTTCGCTATCCGTTGAGCACGCGGACGTCCAGAGTGGACAGGCGAAGAGGAGAACGAGGACGAGGATGAGATGGCGCGAGAACGAAAACATGACGAACTCCATCGGCTACGGCAGCCGAAATGATCCGATTGACGCAATCGCGTTGCAGACCGCGACGTCTGTTTTTAACAGTCTTTTTGCTATCCGTCAAGGGCTCATTGACGATCATCAGTCTGAGGATCATAGTGGCAGTGTTCTTCTTGGGAGGAGAGAGACATGGAGCCGCAATTGGACAGGAATGGGGATCCGTTTTGTAGACACGGTGGCCTCACGCTCGTTCCGATGCCGGGATTCGAATCGCGCGCCGAGGAGCTGGCAGGTTTGATCCTGGAAAAGAGTAATAGAGACGGGGAATACCGAACTCCCGTTGATGTGGCCATCCCCACGTTCAAGTTTCGTCCGAGTGGCGAGCCGTATCTCGTCTTCGGGAAACGTCACCTCGACGCCCACGATGTGTTCGTCCTAGCCAGCGGTCCCGGGACCTATGAGATGACTGGGCAGATGGACTATCTGCTCGCCTATCTGGCTGGGCACAAGGCTTCGCGCATCACGATCGTGTTCGGCTACTTCCCCCAAGGACGCTCGGATCGGGACGAGCACAATGTGTTCGCCATCCCGCCCATCTTGGTGACCAAGTGGCTGGTTCTTTCGCAAGGATTGCTTCGTCGCATCGTGTGTCTGGATCCGCATTCGGATCAAAGCACGATGGTCGGTCATACGGGCCTCATCACGCCAGTGTGGCTCACCTATCGCCTGCTCAAACACGTGTACCAAGAAGCGCAAGCCGTCTCCGATAAGGTCGTGCTCGCGTTTCCAGACCCTTCGGCGCGTAAGCGTTTCAAAGCAGCTTTGAAGCAGTTGAGGAAGGATCTGGGGCAGAATCTACAGATCGTCTACGCCTCTGCCGATCGGGTGGATGCCGAGCGTAAAACGATCGATGGGATCGGCGGGGATCTAGACGCGGTAGATGGCGCCTTGGTGATTCAGCTGGATGATGAGACAGCCAGCGGAGTCACACAGATGAAAGCCGCTGAACAGCTACACAACGTTGGAGCGCGTGAAATCTGGTCGGCGGTGACGCACGGAGTGCTCTGTGCAAACGCTCCAACGTTGTTCGCCGCGCCGAATTCGCTCATCGCTCGGCTTTACATCATGGACACCATTCCACCGGAGCTTCGTTTGGAGCTTCGTCCGTTGCTTGAATCCGGACGGTTGCGGGTGCTGTCCTGGCGCGATGATGCGGCATGGGTGATCTACAACGTGCACTGGGGGTTCGATGTCCGCGAGACGCGCGGTATCGAGAACACTTGACCGCAACAGCGGTCTTTTTTTTGACGTCTTAAGCGTCTATTAAATTTAATGGGTTGTAGTCTACATGCGTGTCATAGACATCGATTTGTTCTTTGCGTTTCAGAGCCCTGATGATGGCATAGGTGAGTGGCGTAGCGATCACTTCATAGCTTACTTTGAGAAGATATCCGGACAAAATCAATGTCCAAAGTTGGTTCATTTGAAAAAGCCCACCGAAGGCGGCGAATCCGAAAATAATGGTGTCTACTCCTTCGCCCACAAGAGTAGATCCGATCGTTCGCATCCAAAGGTATTTTCCGCTCATAAGCACTTTCATGCGTGAAAGAACAACCGAGTTTGCGAATTCGCCGCACAGATAAGCAATCATCGAGGCTCCGACAATGCGAGGCACAAATCCGAGGATGGCTTCGTAAGCGGTTTGATTGGTCCAAAATGGGGGAGCGGGCAGATGTTGGACAACGATATAACCAGTCACCATAATGAGTTGAGCAAAAAAACCGAGCCAGATGATCTTTCGCGATTCACGATAGCCATACACTTCCGTCAGAATATCTCCAAAAATGTAGGTGATGGGAAAAATGATAATACCCCCTGCCACAATGAATGGTCCCAGTTCGACGAGTTTTGAGGCGACCGTATTGGCAAGCAAGAGAGACGTGACGTAGATGACGGTCACCAGAACAAACAGAAAGCTATGGCGCATAGAGTTTTTTTAGATTTATGCCTCATTTTTGTACAATTCGTTAAGTCTTTACAATTCTTTTACATTTTTTACAATTTTTGATAAATTAATTACGCAATATGAAACTTAGCGATCAAGAGAAACAGATTTTAGCCGCATGCGAGCTTCACGCGGATGCCAGTTTAGATGAGCTTCAGGAGCGTTCTGGGGTTGGCAAAAACAGCATTCGTTATGCCCTACAAAAGTTGCAATTTCGTGGAATCATCCAACGGGTTCCGTTTGTAAATATGTATCCGCTAGGTTTTACCGATTTCGTCGTCTTTTTTTCTCTGACCTCTCCAGGTCCTGCTCGCGATATCTCGCAAGCCTTTCGCAAACTGATGGCGCATCCGTGCGTCACCTGGGTCGGTGAGCTTGGGGGACCGTATCAGTATGGCGTCGCCATATTTTCCCAGAGCGTTTCAGAGTTCGTCGTTTTTTTGGAGTTCTTACGTGCCTTGTTTGAAGGAGCAACGATTAAAAAAATCGTTCGTATTACCAAACGGTTCACCCGATACAATCGGGCGTACTTGGGGCGCGGCGTCACGAAAGAACATTTGGATTTTGGGGTAATGGACCGCCAGATGAAATGTGATGCGCTTGATGAAACCATTTTGTTGACCATGACGAACCATCCCGCCCTGACTTCACGCCAACAAGCAAAGCGGATCAGACTCCCTGATTCAACCTGGCATCACCGGTTGCGCAGATTGAAAGCCGACGGGATCTATTTGGGGGAACTTTTTTCTCTGGATACCGGAGCCCTTGGGTATACGTTTTATAATTTGCACGTTTACACGAACGGCCTCTATGGCGATTTGGAAAAAAAGATTCGCGCATGGGCGAACCGTCATCCTCATGTCGTTCATCTTATTGAATGTATTGCTTCGTGGGATTTTGAAATTGGTGTTGAAGTGGAACAACCTCAGCAGATCACACAAATTGTTGGGGAGCTGTATGAACAGTTTGGCGGAGATTTGGTTCAGATAGAGATGGTCCCGATTTTCGCGAATCGGAAATATATTTTCTTCCGTCCGTTTGTGTTTACAACAGAAGAGGCAAAATAAAAAACCCTGTTGTTTAGGTAAACTAAAACGCCCAGCGAATGCTGAGTGTTTTAGTTGGTGACCCCAGGGGGAGTCGAACCCCCCTTACCAGGATGAAAACCTGATGTCCTAACCGATAGACGATGGGGCCTTCAGGGCGATATGGTATGGCTAAAACGAGCAGGAGTCAAGGTGTTTTGCTTGACATGATCGTCTACTCGTGGTTCGGTATGAATGCGCATTCAGTCGGAGGTCTGCGTGACTACACATTCACTTTTCCACTTACACATGAGGGTCCATCATGGGCAAGCATCCTTGGCGGCGAGTCCGCCGAGGACTCGCCCAGTACGCGCGTCAGCGCGGCATCGATCCCGTGCTGGTGGGGCGTGTGCTCACACAGCTTTACAGGCTTCTCCCTCTGTGCGGATACGCGACGCAATCGCGTAAAGCCATCTACCGCCTCGGGTGCACGATGCTGGAAGGCCCATTGCGCGTGTTCACGCCAGTGTGCCCAGCCTACTCGCATGCAGACGGGAAGTACACGTTTCGCGGGATGAGCGATGGCGTGCCTCTCCTGTTCATGAAGCATTGTGATTTTCTGGAGCGCGTGCTCAAAGTGCTTCCAGACGCGCAGATCACGATTTTGCTCGCTGATCACGAACGCGCCTTGCAAAATCTGCGCGGCGTCCTGAAGGTGCCGGACGACGAGTTCGAACGCAATATCACCGGTTCGCTGGCGGCCTTGCGAGCGGCTGTGCCACACGGGTGGGATGTCCGAGCGTTCACGGAGATTTTTCCCGGATTCGAAGAGATGATCAGCGCGCGAGCGCAGACCTTGCTCGATGACCACGGGACGCACATGCAACTCGTCCTGGATACCGGGAGTCGCGCCCCTCTGTACAACAAGATCGGCTACCCCGATCACCCCTCAAGTATCCGCAAGTGGTGCACGGCCCACGTCGCCGCGCAGTACCAATGCTTTGGGGAGCTGATGGTCCAACGCGGCGCGGTCATCTGCAACCATACGACGACCAGCTTGCGCTGGTACGCTTCAGTCAACGCTGTCGTTTTGCACAATCAGACGACGGTCTATTGACCTCCTTCACCCTCGGGTTCACCACCCGATTTTTTTATTCCAAACACGTCTCGCAAATTCTTCCGGCCCACTCTGAAGAAGATATTGAATGCGTTTAACTTGGTTTTGAAGAGCTCCGATGAGAGTATCCGAATCATAAATGACAAGTGAAGCCTCGAGCCAAGTGTTGTGAACCATGTTAAATAAATACAGATGGGTAGCGGCAAGGAAGGGTTCAAACGTGATCGGATGAATTTCTCGGTAGGCTTCCAGATACAAGCGCGCATCTTGGAAATTTTTTTCTTCCCAACAATCCTCGAAACAATCCAGAAAGATCGCGCGCACAAGTTCATATGCAGAAGGTCCCAGAGCCGTTCGTTCCAAATCGAAAAGATGTGTGACCCGATTGATGTTCGCGAAGAGATTGAAGTGTTGGTAATCTCCATGCAGAAGCGTGTCATAGGTTAGATGAACAGAAGAAGGGATAGTCTGGAGGGTTTGAGACGTCTGCTCTTTTAAGTTGAGCGTCTCGATGATTTCTTGTTCCTGTGGAGTTGGGGAGGATTTTTTTAAGATGTGATAGCGGAGTTCCGTGAGTTCCATGTGGAGTTTGAGCGCATTACCGATTCGAATCATCTGAAAAGGGCGATGAAAAAATCGGTCACCGGCGACATGTAACATTGCGAGCTGCGCGCCCATGGAACGCAACAGATCGGGGGTCATCTGCGCACGGCTCGGGCTTTCGCCGTCGATGAATGGGTAGAGTGAATACCAGCATTCATCCAGCCAAAAAGCTTCACGCCCAAATCGATCCCGTATCGGGATAATGACCGGGAGACCGTTTTCGAAGAAGTACGTTTCTGCCATTTTTATTTCATGAACGACTGTACTAATTCGTTCGCGGTAGCGTTTTAAAAAAAACGGGCCAACCGCTGTGTTGACCCTATGGTTTTCTCCAAGCATACCTTTACGGACGGAAACGTATTCTTCGACACGGTCACAACCGAATAAATCAACCAGTGTTTCACTCATTTGATCGAAATCTATCGGTGTCCGGTGTCGAGGGTAACTCATAGCTCTTCTTGCATTATATAGCAGGTCCATCTTAGGATGTGAAGCGTTCTTATCGCTTATGCGCATTTTAGGAATCGAATCTTCTTGCGATGAAACCGCTCTCGCCGTCGTGACCAAACGAGACGGACGTCTTATGGTTGAACAAAACGTCTTGGCTTCACAGGTAGCTGTTCATGCGCGTACCGGTGGAGTGGTTCCGGAAGTCGCGGCGCGCGAGCATATCGCCCACATCTTTCCTTTACTTGAGCAGATAGGGGTCGAGCGTTCTGGAGCAGGGATTGATGCGGTCGCCGTCACCTGCGGGCCGGGTCTTGTTCCCGCTTTACGAGTAGGAGTTGAGCTTGGGAAAAGTCTTTCGTGGACTTGGGGCAAACCGCTTGTGCCGGTTAATCATTTAGAAGGGCATATTTATAGTGTGTGGCTTGCAGAGAAAACGCCGGTGTTTCCCGCGCTGTGTTTGTTGGTTTCAGGCGGGCACACAGAATTGGTTTTGATGCGTAATCATGGCGTGTATGAACTGTTGGGAATGACGCGCGATGATGCCGCGGGTGAAGCCTTTGATAAAGTCGCCAAGTTGCTTGGCTTACCGTATCCAGGCGGACCGGAAATCGCACGGCTCGCCCTTGAGGGTGACCCGACAGCCATTCATTTTCCTCGACCCATGATGGATAGTCCTAATCTTGATTTTAGTTTTTCTGGACTCAAAACGGCCGTGAAGGTCGCATGGGAAGGGAGGGCAGAGAGGGCAGAGATCGCCGCGTCGTTCCAACAAGCCGTCGTTGATACGCTCGTTGGAAAAACGTTGCGTGCGGTTGGGATGACTCATCCAAAATGTTTGATTTTAACCGGCGGTGTATCGGCCAATCGTCTTCTCCGAACCACTCTTGAAAGAGCGCTCCAGCAGGCCGATATGAAAATTTCTTTTTTTGCTCCAGAGCTGTCTCTTACTGGTGACAATGCGGTCATGATCGCCCTTGCCGGCGCCTTTCGTTTTGAAGCTGGACACATGACGGATCCCCTCACGCTTGTTGCCGATGCTAACCTGCGCCTCACTTAGTATGTCTCTCTCCATATCTTCCTCTCCCGAACAGACTAAACAAATCGCCGCCGCATTTACAAAAACTCTCACGGGCGGTGAAGTGATTTTGCTTGAAGGGGATTTGGGATCTGGCAAGACGACTTTTGTGCAAGGCGTGGCGGAAGCTTTGGGCTGTGAAGGAGCCATTCGCTCTCCGACGTTCTCCATCATGAATATCTATCCGACCTCACATCCAACGATCAAGCGTCTTATTCACATGGACCTCTATCGCCTCAAAAACGCTTCTGAACTCACACCACTCTCTTTAGAGGAACAACTTGATGCAGGGTCCATTCTATTGGTCGAGTGGTCAAAACTTCTTGAACCATTTTTGGAGGTGGGGTATCGTAAAGTCAGTTTTAAGGTGATTCCAGAGGGGAGAGCCATAACATTCTAAGAGCTATGTCACGAGGCGACACGCGCGGACCGCGCGAATTTTATACCGGAAAAATGAACGAACGCGACGTTCTTGGAGCCGCGCCGCTCACGCCGGAATTTCGCAGAGCTTATCAGGAGCGTGCGAATGAAAGGGGTTACCTTCCGTATGGAGCTTCATTTGATCTGGTTCGACGCTATACGAATCAGGATCCTCATCAGCCTGCAAAACCATTTGCGAGTGAACTGCGTTTGGCGGTTGCGGACGCGTTGGGTCTAGAAACGGATGAAGATTTGGAACGGGTGACATTCTATACCGCGGTGGGAACGCCCGCGGATGTTTACCATGGAGTTGATGGTTGGATTGAATACCAGACTCCTGATGGCAAACGCCTCATTGTGACGCTTGATGTCACGAAGAATCCAAACAAAGATGAGTGGAAGGCTGATGTGATTATTCCAGAAGTGACAGACCCATCGGAAAACGAAAATGCGTTTTTGGCACAAGTAGAAAAATTTGGCGGAATGGTGGCGAGCAAACTTGAGGAACAAATGGAAGAGTTGGCTGCGTAGAGATTGATTGTGAATCAAAAACCGCCCTGAGCTTGTCGAATGGCGGTTTTATGATTGACAAACTTTTCAAAAGAGGATAGAGTCATCGGTCCATTGTTGCATAGGAGGCCCCATGGATACGGTTCTCTGCGCGGTCTGCGAGGACACGTGCCAGCAGGGCCACGTCGGGGTTCTGCTGTGCACGCAGTGTTCTCATCCGCAGGAGGTGCGGACATACTGCACCCACTGCAAGGTGCGTCTGCGCCTGACGCTCGCCCAAGCCCAAGAGCTCTTCGCGGCTCAAGGGATTGAGATCGACCGAACCGGTGTCGTGTTCCGGTTCGAAGGGTGCCCGCGCTGTCTTTCCGTTGGGGAACCAGTCACTGTGACGAAATTCACCATCGACAACGACGATGGATTTCCAGCTTGCCAGGTTGCTTGAGCGAAGCGCCTGGTTTTTTATTTGTGAGTCTAGGCTCCTTCGCCTGCCACACGCAACACTTCTTCGACCGTCGTAAGTCCATCGAGAATTTTGAGCACCCCGTCTTGTTGCATGGTCGTCATGCCTTGTTGTTTTGCGAGTTCGCGCACTTGGTATTCAGAAATGGATTCCGACATAGCGGCTTTGATCTGATCACTCATCACCAGAATTTCATAAATGCCAAGACGGCCCTTGTATCCCGTGTTGTTGCATACCTCACACCCTTTGCCTTTATAAAACTTCCACCGCGCTTCGGGCGACGTTTTTTCTCCGGAGGTCTCTGGAATTTCACTGACCACTTTTTTCACAAACGCCAACTCCTCGGCCGATGGCGATACGACATCTTTGCATTTCTCGCAGACTTTTCTGACGAGACGCTGTCCGATGATCGCATTGAGAGCTGGGGCCAAGAGAAATGGTTTGACGCCCATGGAAATAAAACGCGGAATGGCACCGGCGGCATCGTTCGTATGCAAAGTGGAGAGCATTAAGTGTCCGGTGAGTGCGGCGTTGATTGCCACCTCCGCGGTCTCGAGGTCGCGAATTTCCCCAACCATGACAATATCCGGGTCTTGTCGGAGAATGGAACGCAAACCGTTGGCAAACGTATAATTTTTACTATGGTCGATTTGCGATTGGTTGATACCTTCAAGTTTGTACTCAATAGGATCTTCTAGTGTTACGATCTTGACGTCGGAGGTGTTGCGTTTGCGCAGGATCGCATAAAGGGTTGTGGTTTTTCCTGATCCCGTTGGTCCGGTGGTCATCACCATGCCGTGCGGCTTCTCGATTTCTTTGAGGAGTTTTTTTTTGGCCAGTGGCCGATAACCGAGCTGTTCGAATTCCACATTGATCGCACTCGGCTTCAAAATACGCATCACCACCGATTCCCCCCACGTGGTTGGAATCGTTGAAACACGAACATCCGTATCACCGGTCTTAAGAAAAATAGTGAATCGGCCATCTTGCGGACGTTCGGTGACATTGATTTTCAGACCGCTGATGAGCTTGATGCGCGCAATGATTTTTTTCCAATTCTCATGCGGGAGCGAAGCGACTTCTTGCAGAATGCCGTCAATACGAAAACGGATCACGATTTTTTCTTGTTCGGCTTCGATGTGCACGTCGCTGGTTCCAAATTGCAGTCCAGCGGCCATCACGATCGTGATGATGTCGGTAATGGAAGAAGCTTGGATGACTTTCTGGATGTCCTGATAACTTTTGAGCTGGCTTTGGAATTGTTCTAGCTCTTCGTCCGTTACCTTCACTCCTTTGACGATTTGTTTGATTTGGGGGAGGGAGTCATAGGCTTTGATCGCGATACGCAAACTCTCTTCAGAAATCAGATACACGCCGCCGTGAGCCTTGTTGCGTTCTTCAAGTTGGAAGAGAAGTTCTTTAACGGCAGGAGCGGTCGGTTGAGTGGAACCCAAACGAACTTCGGGGCCTGTAAACAAAAATGGGACCGCGCTGAGGGCGATCGCTTGATCTTTTGGAACCAGACGGAGCGATTCAGGAGAAATCGGAAAACCACTCAAATTGACGTACGGCACCTTGAGCGTTTTGGCTTGGTGTTCAGCTTGCGCCTCCTTTTCTTTGAGGCGTACCTCGGACATTTTTTCCGCGAACACCTCTTGAACGCTTGGCGCGCCAGCTACGGTTTTTTGTGCGGACTTTGCTCCCGTCAGATTCAGGAGATCTTCAATGCTTTGAATGTCGTCTGCCATAAAAAAACAGGGGGAATCTTCCCCCATAGTTTATGGGGTTTTGTCGCTTCAGGCAAATAACGTCCGACGAATTTTTGAAAATGTTCTTTGTCCAAAGGTCCGATGCTCAGCCCGTTTATAAAATTGGCGCCAGGCGCTGTATTGAAAAGTGATGGCGACCGATCCAAAAAGGAAAAGTAAAATAAGAACGCCGAGGGCAGACAGGGTATTGATCGTAAAGAAAAGCGGGATGGAACCTGACGTTGCCGCAAGGGCATAGAGGGCTCCATACGGAATGGCGCCGAGGGTGAGCGCTGCGGCAAGCAAAAGTCCGCCGATCAAGACGATAAGAAAGAGCAGAAAACCATATTCCAACGTTGCAAGCCATTGGCGGCGGAAGAGATCCCAAGCCTGTTCGATGCTTGCCAAAACCCCCTGGTTTTTTTCAACCGTTGCGACCAACGCGAGCATACTTAAGATATGGAGGATAATAATGGTTGGAATAAAAATGAGAAAATGCAAAAAAAGCACGCTTGAGGAGAGGCCGTCTCGTTGCAAGAGAAAAGAAAAGACGGGAAGGGAAGTCACAAAAATAAGCATCACGCTGATGGCTTTGGTTGCAAGATCAATGAGCAGAACATTCCAAAAATGAGGAAGGACATGGCGACGAAGAAGATATGGGGGCAGGTGCGTTGCGCCACTGCCGTGGATGAGGGCGGCTTGGGAGATGATGCCTGTGCAGACCAGCCCGATGATGACTAAGACGACGACCGTAAAGAAACCAGTGGCTTCGCGTGGGTCAATTTTCTGGAGTTGAAGGAAGAATTGCGAGGCGTAGGCGTAGCCGATGAACGATTGGTCCAGGAGATTTTTGAACAGGGAACCGGCCAGCGCCGCGCGACGCATTCCAGAAATGGCCACATCCACAACACCGCCTGTTGAGATCATCCCGGCGAGCAAACCAAAAACCCACAGCGATTTGCGTTCCCACGTGACACTCCAAGCGTCGCGCAGAAGTTGGCGATAAATCGGTGCGGTTTTTTTCATATCCTCCTAAGATACGTTTTAAGCAAAGATGGCAGCGAACTCTTCTTTTTCAATCGTTTCTTTTTCAAGCAAGATTCCGGCGACTTTATCAAGGAAGGTTTTTTCTTTTTGAATAATACCACGAGCCACTTCCATCGCGCGAGAGACGAGGGTGTGTACTTCTGCATCAATTGCCTCGGCCGTGCGTTCAGAGTAGTTGCGTTGTTCGTGGATTTCCCGACCGAGGAAAACCATCTCTTGCGGCTCACCGAATACCTGCGGGCCAAGGACGTCGCTCATGCCGTAGCGGGTGACGAGCTCTCGGGCGAGGCGTGTGCATTTACGCAAGTCATCGGAGGCTCCTGTGGTAACATCCCCGAACGTTTCTTTTTCAGCAATGAATCCACCGAGCATCACGGCCATGTCGTCAAGGAATTCCGCGCGTTTGTGCAGACGACGGTCTTCGCTAGGAAGTTTGAGAGTGTATCCTCCAGCCGAACCACGCGAAATAATAGACACTTTATGAACCGGATCCGCGTTAGGCAACATGCGTGCCACCAGAGCATGACCGGCTTCATGATAGGCCGTGATTTTTTTCTCTTCCTTATTCATGATAAAGCTCTTGCGCTCCGGGCCCAACAGAACTTTTTCGATAGAATCCAGTACGTCCTCTTGCGTGATTTCTTTGCGATCAAAACGTGCGGCGCGGATCGCCGCTTCGTTGAGCAGGTTCATGAGATCGGCTCCGGAAAATCCAGGAGTGCGCTCGGCGACACGTCGCATGGTGACTTCGGAGGCCAGAGGCTTCCCTTTGGCATGGATGCCAAGAATTTCTTCACGTTCGTTGATGTCGGGCAGATCAAGAACCACCCGTCGATCGAAACGGCCTGGGCGAAGAAGCGCAGGGTCCAAGACGTCTGGACGATTTGTTGCCGCGATGACAATAACGCCGATGTTCGGATCAAATCCATCCATCTCGACCAAAATTTGATTGAGGGTTTGTTCGCGCTCATCATGGCTTCCCCCCAAGCCGGCGCCGCGCTGGCGTCCAACCGCATCAATCTCATCAATAAAGACAATGCAGGGAGCGGATTTTTTTGCGCGCGTGAACAGATCGCGCACACGACTGGCTCCAACACCGACGAACATTTCTACGAATTCCGATCCGCTCATGTGAAAGAATGGCACACCCGCTTCGCCGGCCACGGCACGGGCCATGAGGGTTTTCCCTGTTCCCGGACGGCCCATCATCAGGACGCCTTTTGGCAGTTTAGCCCCAAGGTCTGCGAATTTTTTTGGATCCTTCAAAAACTGCACGATTTCTTGCAATTCTTCTTTCGCTTCCCTCGATCCAGCGACGTCTTTGAAGGTCACTTTTTGTTTGGTGTCCTTGATTTCTCGCGCGTTGGACATGCCAAACGAGAGAGCTTTGTTGTTGGCGCCTTGCATCTGGCGGATCATGAACCAAAATACGATGATCAAAAGAAACAAGGGGAGGAGGGATGGCAAAATAACTCCAAGAAAATAGGAACGCGCGCCGCGGTCTTTGATCGCGATGTTGGCCTCGCGGATGTTGTCTGCAGAGAGGCCATATTGACCGAGCACTTGCTCGAGGGCGACAGATCCGTCCTTGCGCGATTTTTCTTTGGTGCCGTCTTTGAGGGTGATCGACACATCCGAGCCCTCAACCTCCGTTGTTTGCACAAGGCCTTGTTCGATTTGTTGGGAGAGTGTGGTCATGGAGATAATCTCCGGTTTGGGCGTTCCCAACTGCAGGCTCGAAAAGATGGCGCTAAGCGCAAGCAAACTGATAAGAGCAATGATGATGTTTTTGGAAAGCGGTTTCATAGGCAAAGAGCATGGTGAGGGTTAAGAGGTCTGCTCGGATACAGCGTCCTGTTCAGTTTCTTTTTCATTCATTTTTTTCCAGATCGTTTCATCAACCGCTTTGAGCGAAAGGCCCAGACGGTGTTCGGTCGGCTCAATCGAGACCACGCGGAAAGTGAGGACATCGTCGGGTTTGCCGATCGTAGTGACGTCTTCGACTGGATTTTCCGAGAGTTCGCTGACATGGGCAAGACCGTGGATTTCTGTGTCCAACTCCACGAAGAATCCAAAGGGGTTGACCTTGAGAACGGTTCCTTTCACGAGATCGCCGATCTTGTAGCGCTTTTCAACGTTCGCCCAAGGATCTTCAACCAGCTTTTTCATCGAGAGGAAAATCTTGCTTCCTTCGATGCCGATAATTTCGGCTTTGACCTTTTCCCCGATCTTAAGGATATCGCGAGGATGATCAATTCGTTGCCAAGCGATCTCGCTGATGTGTACGAGACCTTCCAGCGAATCAAACTTCACGAACGCCCCGAAATCGGCAACAGCCGTCACCTCTCCTTCGATCACATTGCCAACTTTGTATTGCGAGATGACGCTTTTTTGCTCGTCTTCCCAGACCGCCTTTTCCGAGACGATCAATTTTTCTTCAGGTTCATTGACGTCAATCACGCGAACGAGCATTTTTTCGCCGACGTAGGATTTCAATTTATCTAAAATTTTGTTTTTGTCTCCGCCGGAAACGCGCGGATAGTGCTCAGGAGACAGCTGGGATACCGGAAGGAACCCACTGATGTTGGCCACGCGGATAAGCAAACCTCCTTTATTCGCTTCCAAGATTTTTGTTTCGACGGTTTGGCCAGTCGTGAACAGACGACGCAACTCTTCCCAGGCGCGTTGCTGACCCGCGAAGCGGAACGAGAGCTCCATTTCGCCGTTTTCGTTTTCGCGTTCGATCACGGTTGCCTGAACTTCCTCGCCAGGCATCAAGTTATTATATTCAGTGCTTTCGGTGAACAGCTCGCGGCCGCGCACCACGCCCGTTGTGATACCGTCAATGTCCAAACGGATCTCTCGACGACCCTGGCTGATGACTTTTCCTTTTACGACATCTCCGATTTTCGGGATGCTAAGATAAGGTCCCCCCTCAAGGAGTTTTTCGAACTCCGTTTGTATTTGTGGTTTTGACACAGAGATTGCCGTCAGACGGCTTCCACATGTTTCAGCTTGGCGATCCGACGGGGCTATGAATAAAGAAGCATGCCGAGTGTAGCGAAAACAGCGTGAAAGGTCAAGAAACAGCCTCCATGGCCAAAGGTTATTAAACCGGCTAAAATAAGGTCACTATGATTGAAGATGGAACAAGGCCAGAAACTCCCGAAGCCGCGCAAAGACAAAAAGACCGGCGAGAAAAAGACGAAGTGACGACCGTCGAGATTAAGGTCGGGGCCGAAATGGAAGATGAACATGGCGATCACTACACCATTTTAGAAAAACTCGGTGAGGGGGGAATGGGTGGCGTTTTTCGCGTGCGTGATGAGCGAACCGGTTTGGAGAGAGCTGTGAAGTTTATGAACTCGCGCCACCGACAGGATCAGATGTATATTCGACACTTCCAAAAGGAGATCGAAGCGCTCGTTAAGCTCAAGAATCCGTTTATCTTATTTCCGGAACACTTGACCTATTTTCAGATTGGCGGAGAGCGCGTTCCGGGTTTTTTTACGGAACTTGTTGAAGGGCCAACACTGCAAAAAGAAATTCAAACGCGCGGCACCATCGAACCCAAACAGCTTTCAATTTTAGCTGGGCAAATGGCCTTCGGTCTGGAAGCCTTACGCCGAGCGGGGATTGTTCATCGTGACATCAAACCCGCAAATATTTTTTTGCAAGTTCAGCCCAATGGAGAACAATTTGTGCGCATCGGGGACTTTGGCATTGTTTCGGATGGTGAACAGCCCATGGGTCCCGAGGGGTCTTCGACGTCTGGAGATTTGGTAACACAAGATCGTCTTACGAAGGTCGGATATATTGTAGGAACGCCGGCTTTTATGTCCCCCGAAGCCGTGGGGGGGAAAGCCGTTGATCATCGTAGTGACCTTTATTCTCTCGGGATTGTCCTCTATCAGATGGCAACGGGACGGCTCCCTTTTTCCGGGGAGGACACCTTGCGACAACAACTTATGGATGATCCGAAGCCTTTCGCGGATTTGGGGATCACCGAGGAACCAAAATGGCTCGAACATATTGTGATGAAATTGCTAGAGAAAGATCCGGAAGATCGTTATCAGTCGGCCATCGAGGTGTTTCAAGCTTTCAAAGACAAAGTCGCAAAAACATACCCCGAGGCTCTTAATGAAATTCCATTCATGTGGGACATCAAATCACCACAATCACAATCCTATGATGATACATTCCTTCCAATTGCTGCTTGATGAGTTTGCTATTGCCATTCGGCATTTCGTCCCTACGCTTCCAAAAGAGATTAAGGCGCAAGCCACGGACGTTTTGGAGAAATTAAAAGCGGATCCAGAGGCCGATGAGGCGAGGATCAAGCGGGCGTTTTATGAAATTGGCGTTTTGGAATATCCCTACCGACGAGCCTATCAAGAATTGACTTCAGGCAAAGCCAACGAACGGCTCAAAGCGTTGGTGCTTGAGCACGTGGATGAAACCGTTCGCGGGGTTATCAAACCGTATCTCGATTCGGGGGTCGGGCTTGAAGAACTGGTGAAGAGCGATCTGTTTGAGTCGCAATTAACTCCCGAGCAACGTTATCAGGTCGAAGATGGCATTTTGGTCGCGAGCAGTAAACTCGCGGATGCGCTTAAAGGCGAGGTCTCTGAAGATGAAGCCTCTTATGAGCGTTTGGTGGCCAAGTGGAAGGCGCAAGCAGGTGATATTCAGAAGGCGGTTGATGAGCTGGAGGCGCTTGCAAGTCAGGGGGATGAGAATCAACAGGCGGAGATTAAAGGAAAGGTGGCTCGTTATCGAGAGGGGTTCCTCATTACTGAGCCGGATCCGGATTTAGGGGAGGTCAAAAAGGAAATCGAATACTGGCAGGAGACTTTCCATCCAGAAGAATAAACAGGCGGCCCTTCGGGGCTCGCCTCTTGTTTTAAAGCCTCGGCCGTGCTATTCTGGAGGCGGCTTTCGTGTCTGAAATTCTTGTTTTTCTATGCAAATTTCTTGGCTTGGACTTTCTGCTTTTGAGATGACAACCAAAAACGCCAGTGGCGAAGTCGTCTTGGTGACGGATCCGTATGACGGCCAGACCGGTTTGCGCTTACCCCGAACGCTCGAAGCGCAGATGACGCTCGTTTCTCATGATGAGCCCGATGCCAACAACGTGTCGGCAATCACAGGGTCTCCTCATATCATTGATATCCCCGGCGAATTTGAAATCCGCGGGGTTTTTGTGTTTGGTATTGGCGCGACCCTCAAGCGCGGCATCTTAAACATCATCTACCGCATCGAAACCGAAGGAATGCATTTGGCGCATTTGGGCGCGCTTGACCGCGAACTCACTGATGAAGAACTCAAACGCTTGTCCAACATTGATATTTTGATGGTTCCGGTCGGCGGGGCTGGGGTGTTATCTCCATCGTCGGCTGCAGAAGTTATTGCACAAGTTGAGCCGCGTGTGGTGATCCCGATGACGCATCATCTTCCCAGTTTGAAAACGCGCTATGAGACCGTTGACGCTTTTTGTAAACAAATGGGCGTGTGCCGAAAAGAGGACATGAACAAGTATAAGGTGACGCGTAAAGATCTTCCTGAAGAAGATATGTTGATTGTGAATCTCACTCATTAGGTATGGCTAAATCCAAAAAGGAAGAAGACCACAAACAACCTGAAGAGCCGAGGATGGTCTCGATCGGAAATGTGATTGAACAGAATCTGACCGATGAGATGCAGACCGCGTATTTGGATTACGCGATGTCGGTGATTGTTGGGCGCGCTCTGCCGGATATTCGCGACGGGCTCAAGCCAGTGCATCGGCGCATTTTGTATTCGATGTGGCAGACGGGTTTGCGAGCCGGAGCAAAATTCAAAAAATGCGCGACCGTGGTTGGAGATGTGCTCGGGAAATATCATCCTCACGGTGATTCAGCTGTGTATGATTCCCTCGTGCGCATGGCACAAGATTTTTCGCTCCGTTATCCACTCGTTTACGGACAAGGGAACTTTGGATCTTTGGATGGAGATGCCGCGGCGGCTTATCGTTACACCGAGGCAAAACTCAAGGCGATCACCGAAGAGCTCTTGTCGGATATCGAGAAAGAGACCGTGGACTTCATGCCAAACTTTGACGGGACGCATAAAGAGCCCAAGGTGCTTCCAGCCAAACTTCCAAACCTGCTCATTAATGGGACGCTTGGCATTGCGGTTGGAATGGCTTCGAATATTCCGCCGCACAATTTGACCGAAGTTTGTACCGCCATTTTGCATCTCATCAAAAACAAAGACGCCAGCGTGGACGAGCTTTCCGATATTATTCAAGGGCCGGATTTTCCGACGGGCGGCATCGTCTATAACGTGAAGGACATCAAGCAAGCATTTTCGACGGGGCGCGGGGGGGTGGTGGTGCGCGCCAAGACAGAAATTGTCGAAAACAAAAAGGGCGATTTCATGATTGTGGTGAGTGAAATTCCCTATCAGGTAAACAAAGCGAGTTTGCTCATGAGGATTGCGGAGCTTGTGCATGAGAAAAAGATTGAGGGGATTCGCGATCTGCGCGATGAGTCCTCCAAAGGCGATGTGCGTATTGTGATTGAACTCAAAAAAGACGCTTATCCCAAAAAAGTGTTGAACCGTCTGTATCAGGCAACCCAACTGCAAGAGACCTTCCATTACAACATGCTTGCGCTCGTCGACGGTATCCAACCACGCGTGCTTAATTTGAAGATGATTTTGGAGGAGTATATCAAACATCGCCGTGAAGTGGTGCGCCGACGCACACAGTTTGATCTTTCGCGAGCGCGAGAGCGTGCCCACATTTTGGAGGGCTTGCGTATCGCCATTTTGAAGATCGATCAAGTGATCGAGACCATCAAAAAATCCAAAGACAAAGACGAAGCTCGGGAGAACCTGATCAAAAAATTCAAACTCACCGAAGTGCAGAGCGTCGCCATTTTGGAAATGCGCCTCCAACAACTTGCCAATCTTGAGCGGCTCAAAGTGGAACAGGAGTACAACGAAAAAATGACCCTCATCAAAGAGCTTGAAGCGATTTTGGCGTCAGAGAAGCGCATGCTTGGCGTGATCGCCAAAGAAGTCGAGGATCTCCTAGCGAAAAATGGCGACGGTCGGCGCACGCAGATCGTCAAACAAGGCATCAAAGAATTTTCGATTGAAGACGTGGTGCCAGATTCTGCAACGGTGGTGATGATTACGCGCGCGGGGTACATCAAGCGCGTTCCGCCTGATCTTTTCAAAACGCAAAAGCGTGGCGGCAAAGGGGTTTCTGGACTCACCACAAAAGAGGAAGATACGGTGGAGCAAGTTTTCTCGACAACCACGCATAAGGAACTCATGTTTTTTACCACGCGCGGCCGCGTATTTCGTCTCAAGGCGTACGATGTTCCCGAGGCCTCGCGTATTGCCAAAGGCCAAGCCCTCGTCAACTTCCTGCAACTATCGCCGGGCGAGTCTGTTTCAGCGACCTACGCGGTTGATGACATCGATTCAGCAAAATTTTTGTTGATGGTTACCAATAAAGGCACGGTCAAGAAAACGTCGCTTGAAGAGTTTGAGAATATCCGTCGCTCCGGTCTCATTGCGATTAAGCTCAAAGAAGGAGATAATTTGGAATGGGTGAGACCCACAACGGGATCTGATGAAGTCGTACTCATCACCACACAAGGGCAAGCGATTCGTTTCTCTGAAAAGAATGCCCGTCCGATGGGGCGCGTGGCGTCCGGTGTGCGTGGCATTCGGCTTAAAGGACAAGATCAAGTCGTCGGCATGGGAATGATTCCTTCGAGTGCGGCCAAAAAATCTGGCCAGTATGAGCTCCTCGTCTTGATGTCGCATGGGTACGGCAAACGCACAGATTTGACCGAATACAAATTACAGAATCGCGGAGGTTCCGGAATCAAGACAGCCAATATCACCAAAAAGACCGGTGCAATTGTTTCGGCCCACATGGTTGAGAGCAAAGACCCGCGCGATTTGTTCGTGGTTTCGAGCGCGGGACAGGTGGTGCGATCTGTCCTTTCTTCTATCCCATCACTCGGGCGCGCGACTCAAGGTGTTCGCGTGATGCGATTCAAAAAAGAGAACGATACGGTTGCCAGTGTGACTTTAATCTGATATATCATTACTTCTAACTTCTAACTTCTCGCTTCTCACTCTTCCCCTATGCCAGTTCCAGCCAGAAAAAAATCCAATGCTTCCGGCCGACGCCGCCGATCGCATGATGCGCTCAAGGCCAAAGCCCCCGGCGTGTGCAAAGCCTGCAACGCTCCCAAGATGTCTCACCGCGCCTGTCCATCCTGTGGGGCCTACAAGGCCTAAAACCTTTCCGCTCTTTTCGTCCTTTCTTTATGTCCAACCGCCATCTTTCCCGCACGATCGCCATGCAGTCACTGTATCAGTGGGACTTTTTAGGCATGCCTGAAGGAAAGATGTCAGAGATTATGGCGTTCAATCGTGTGGAGTTTGCTCCGCAGTTTGATGACGAAGGATTTATTGAAACGCTTGTGAACGGGGTCATCAAGAATCGGACGGAGATAGACGACATCATCATACGTTTCGCGCCCGACTGGCCGTTTGAGATGCTCTCCATTGTTGATCGCAACATCTTACGGCTCGGGGTTTATGAGTTGAAATTTTCCGATGCGATTCCGGCGAAGGTGGCGATCAATGAAGCTATTGAACTGGCCAAAGGATTTGGCGGACCATCCTCGGGGAAGTTCGTTAATGGCGTGCTCGGAGCCGTGTTTAAGGAAATGGTCGTAAAAGGAGAAATCAAAGAAGTTGATAAAAATCCAACAACGTAATTATGCCCAAAGAACAACTTGAGGACTTGGAACAGACGCTTGGTGTCACGTTTGGCAACAAAGACACGTTACGACAGGCGCTTGTTCATCGGTCATACCTAAACGAACATCCCGATTTTCCGCTCGGCCACAATGAACGGCTGGAGTTTTTGGGAGACGCGGTGCTCGAACTGGTCGTGACAGAACATTTGTACCTGAATTACGAAAATCCAGAAGGGGAGCTGACAAACTGGCGAGCGGCTTTGGTCAATGCGGATATGTTGTCCGATTTGTGCCGACTGCTTGAGATCGAACCGTATTTGCACTTGTCGCGCGGAGAGTCAAAAGACAGCGATTCCAAAGCCCGCAAGTATATTTTAGCTAATGCGTTTGAAGCGATTATCGGGGCGATCTATTTGGACAAAGGATGGGACGGGTCCAAAGTTTTTATCGAACAGCGCGTCTTGAGCGAACTTCCGCGCGTGCTCAAAGAGCGGCTTTATATTGATCCCAAGAGTCGATTTCAAGAGGCGGCTCAAGAGCATGTGAACGTGACGCCTTCGTATAAGGTGTTGTCAGAGGAGGGGCCGGATCACGCGAAGCGTTTCGAAGTCGGCGTGTATCTGGGCAAGGATTTGGTGGCCACAGGGCTCGGGACATCCAAGCACGAAGCGCAGGTTGCCGCCGCTGAAGCGGCTCTTAAAGAAAAAGATTGGTAAACGAGAAACAAAAACTCCATGACACGTGCCATGGGGTTTTTGTGGTGCGGGCGGAGGGATTTGAACCCCCGGCCCTCTGTTCCGAAGACAGATGCTCTATCCAACTGAGCTACGCCCGCCCAACGCGCAAATGCTACTGAAAATATTGACTCCTGTCAATGTATCTGGCAGAATTGTGGCGTTGTAAATGAGATGTATGAGCATTATGCGCCGGTAGCTCAGGGGTAGAGCAGGAGACTCTTAATCTCTTGGTCGTGGGTTCGAATCCCTCCCGGCGCACCAAAACAGATATATAAAACCCGTCGCTCCGCGTGACAGGTTTTTTGATTCAACTCGTGTTATCATTAAACAGACTTAACAACGCCGTTTTGTGTCTTCCGCATCACGTTTCAACACAGACTTCCTCGTCTCGTTGGCCGCTGGGATTTTTATCGGTGGAGCTTTTTTTGATGTTTTGCCGGAGGCCAGCAAAGACCTCGGGATCATTCAAACGATCCTATGGATGCTGGCAGGTTACCTTGTCTGGTGGGCTATCAAACGTATTTTACCAAAGTTCAAACAGCCAGCTCTGCCTTTTTTGACTGCCCTAGCCTTGTGGTTTCATTCGGTTTTAGAAGGCTTGGTTACCGGGCTGTCTTTCAGCATTTCACAAACGTTTGGTAGTCTGATTTTTGTCGCCATGACCCTTCATATCCTTCCGGAATTTTTTGCGGCCATGGCCTTGATGAAAGGGGCTGGTTCCACAACCCGTCATTCTCTTCGCATCTCTATTGTGGGTTTTATTCTCCTCTACGCAAGCCTGGGTGTCACGCTCTGGTTCCTTCCAAATTTTCATCTCATCCTCCCGGTTGCGCTTGCTTTTTCTGGCGGAGCTTTTATTTTCGTTGGCTTGGCCAGTTTTTGGAAAAGAAAGTCTCTTTTGCAGCTGGTCTTTTTGTGTGTGAGTGTGGGTTTGATGTTTTTTCAAAATGCGGTGAGATAAAAAAAGACCCCGAACCGAGAGAATGGAAGGGGGTTTGAGCGGTCCTAATAGGAGAGTCGTCGTGATGCTTCTTCGTTGCATGCAAGCAGGCCGCCATCACTCCCTAACGATGAGAGCGACCGTGGCGAAGCGTTGAACACGACGAGTTTGACGTGCGTAGCGTTGCTCACCGCGCACGAATTGGGGGGATGCTTTGAGGGAGTGTTTGGAGTTCGTAGGGATCGAGCCGCCCGGTACTATTGGAACATGTCTTTGGCTTGGCGTCAAGGATTCAATCAACGAAATCAAAGAATTGTTGACATTTTTGAAAAAAAGAGATACACTTGCGGCGCCTCCATTGGATGGAGGAGTCAACAGGCCTCTGGCCGCATCGGCTCGAGAGAGTCATTCAGGAGGAAACATGAAAGCCTACGAGTTCCTGTCCGGCAAGGTGGCGCAAGCTGCACTGTGGTACCAGTTCGCGGCAACGCGCCGCCGGTTCTAGTTCATGGCGTGTCTTGGGAAGCAGGTGAACTTCCTGTCGAGTGATTGCCTCGACCTGGGTGTACCAGCGTCCATTGAGCGTAAGCAGTTCGGGACCGGAAAGGTAGACGATATCGTTCATGGGGCCTCCTGAAGGTGAGAGAAAACAAAAGGACCGATCCTGACGGATCGGCCCTTTGGTTTGCATGCACGTGACGCAAACCAAGAAACCTACCCGTCCGGGCAGTCCTTCTTGGCCTTTTTTGTCATGGCGACACGTAACATACCTCTCTTTTTTATCACGGCCGTTTGAAACTCGCAAGGTTTTTCTTTATGATAACTGCGTTATGGCCTTCGATCAGGTGGCACAGCAGGTCTGGCAATTATCGGCTCCAGAAACAGGGCCTGTGGTTTGCGTCATTGGAGGGACACACGGAAATGAAATGACTGGCATTGAGATGATCCACAGGTTTGTTCAGATGGGGGAGAACCACCAGCTCTCTTTAGCTCGAGGAACCGTTTTTTTCATGATGGGAAACCCACGAGCGGTTGAAAAAGGAATGCGCGGTTCTTCACAGCACGCGGATTTGAATCGGCGATTTACTTCAGACGTTCTGACGCGCGTGAGTGATGGGAGTGCTGAAGATGATCGGGCCAAGACGTTGGCGCCTCTGTTGGCAAAGGCCGATTTTTCTCTGGACATTCATTCGACCAACAAGCCATCCGCCCCGCTCATCTGTGGGCGTGCGACTCCGCGTCATGTCCAGTTGTACAAATGGTTTGATTGCGAACTCGTGCTCGCGGATCCGCGATTCGTGCTGGGGGGAGAGCCGGTCACGACGGACGATTTTGTGGATCAAAACGGAGGGATCGGGATGTGTTATGAAGCCGGGCAAGCGACCGATCTCGCGAGGGTTCCGCAAGTGATGGTTTCGATCATGAACGTTCTGCGCGAGCAAGGGATGCTCCAAGATGGCGTAGAACCGAGCCCAACCTATCCTTATAAAACTTTTTATGAACTTGAGCGCGCGGTTCTTCTCACGACAGATGGTTTCCGTTTCGCTCCCCGCAAAGGGCTCTCATCGTTTGAACCTTTTGTGAAAGGCGAGACTATCGGGTTTGCCGGTGAGGAACCCGTGTTCGCTCCTTATGAGGGGGTCATCGTTTTTCCTAAAATAAAAGAACACTGGAAGGTCAATTCTCCCGTGTGTTACTTTGCGACTAAAACCGTATGAAATACTCAACCCTGTTTGGTAAAACCACCAAGTCCGCTCCACATGATGCTCAATCAACCAACGCTCGCTTGCTCACGCAAGCTGGATTTATCAACCAGTTGATGGCCGGCGTCTATACCTATCTGCCACTCGGCTTGCGCGTGCTCAAAAAGATTCAGGACATTGTGCGCGGCGAAATGAACGCTCTTGGCGCGCAAGAAATCTACATGCCTGCGCTTCACCCCAAAGACATCTATGATACGACCGGACGATGGGACAAAATCGATGTGCTGTTCAAACTTGAGGGACATGGCGAGAAAGAGTATGCGCTCGGTTCGACACACGAAGAAGTTGTGACCCCGCTTGTGCAGCAGTACATCCGATCGTACAAAGATTTGCCCATGGCGGTTTATCAGATTCAAGACAAATTTCGCAATGAGCCGCGCGCTAAGTCCGGTTTATTGCGTGGACGCGAGTTTTCCATGAAGGATTTGTACAGCTTTCACACAAGCGAAGAAGATTTTTTGCAATTTTATGAGCGGGCGAAACAGGCCTACTTGAACGTGTTTCGTCGGTGCGGGTTGGACGCCATGATTGTCGAAGCAGGTGGTGGAGTTTTTTCCAAATTCAGCCATGAGTTTCAAGTCGCGACGGAAAATGGAGAAGATTTGGTGTATCGATGTGCTTGCGGGTTTGCGCAGAATCGTGAAATTGCTGAAGTGAAAGCGGGCGACCCTTGCCCGTCGTGTCAAAAAGGGATCATTGAAGAAATCAAAACGATCGAAGTGGGAAACATCTTTCCTCTCAAAACACGTTTTACCGATGCGTTTGGTTTTAAGGTCGCTGGGCCAAACAATGAAATGATGGAAGTGGTGATGGGGTGCTACGGGATTGGCCCCTCGCGGGTGATGGGTTCGATTGTGGAAGTCCATCATGATGAGCGCGGGATGATTTGGCCTAAACAGACCGCTCCGTTTGCGGTGCAGTTGATTTCGTTGTCGAGCAAAGACGCGACCTTGCGCGAGAACATTGAAGAAACGTGTGCGTCTTTAGAAAAGGATCTTGAAGCGAGTGGGGTGGAGGTGCTTTGGGACGACCGCGATGCAGGAGCAGGGGAAAAATTTGCTGATGCGGATTTGATTGGGATTCCTTTGCGCATTGTGGTTTCAGAGAAAACACTCGCAGAGGAATCAGTCGAATGGAAAGAGCGAAGCGAAACACAGAGTCGATTCGTGAAGCTTGCGGATATCATCGAGGAGATTAATGAGGTGACCTTCCTTGACAGAAAGACAAAAACCGCGCACGCTTAATACAGATATGAATAACTGGTGCTACAAGGAAATCTCTATGACCTTCGGCGTCGATACCGACGCCCCGATGGTTTTCGATTTCCCGTGTGGCATGGCATTGATCGTGTAGTCGCATCATGTATCAGCTCCAAAACGACCCGGGAAGACCCCTGGGTCGTTTCTTTTCAGAGGAGCGATTATGTCGGCAACACGCATCTACTACACGTTCAGTGCCTTGATTGGGATGGGACTCGGAGCCACAGTCACTGTATACGTTCCCTTTCTCCTCTCGATCGGGCTGACCCTTGGGCAGGTCGCCCTGGTGAATGCTTTATTTTGGGCGGTCATCATCGTCAGCGAACTCCCTACCGGCATGCTCGCCGACGGGCGATCTCGCGCCTACTCGCTCAAAGCCGGCGCGGTATTCCATGCGATCGGTGGGCTTTCCTATCTGCTGGCATCTGGAATTTGGGGTGCCTTGTTTTCCGAAGGGCTTATTGCGATCGGTATGGCCTTTCTTTCTGGCGCCCAGCAGGCGTGGATCGCTGACGCGCTTGAGCGCGAAGGTCGCGCGGGCCAACTTCGGCACGTCTTTGCGACTGAGACCATCATCAAAGCCGCTCTGTTCATCATCGGTGGCCTGGGTGGGTCTTTGCTTGCCTTGATCAGTTATCGACTGATCTGGGTGCCTGTCATCGTGACCTCTCTTGCCGCCGTGGTATTCGGTGCGATCAAAATGGATGGGCAAGGCGAACCGCTTGAACGGATCGGAGAATGGGAGGCCTTTGCAAAGAGCTGGCAACATCTGCGTGGAAGCCGGGCGCTTAAATGGGTGGTGGGGGCGCTTATTCTCTTTGGCGCTGTTGTTTCCTTCAACCATTTTTGGACGCCATACTTCCAGCTCAAGGTGGGGACGCTCGGCCTGTCGTGGGTTTGGGCCATCATTTATTTGACCTGTTTGCCTGCAGGGCTATTGGTGCGCCGACTTCCAGTTAAGACCTCCCACGAAGCACATCACATCGTGCTGGCCCTGCTTCTGACTGGACTGGGTCTTCTGCTCATCCCTCTGACAGGCGGCCTCTTGCTCTCCATTGGAGCTGTGATGATTCACGAGTTTGGCCGGGGATTGTTTCAGCCGCTCACCGACGCGTTTGTTCATCACCGGGTCTCCTCCTCATACCGCGCCACCTTTGGCTCTTTGCAGTCTTTGTTTGGACGCGTGGGGTTTGCTGTTGTGCCGCTTGTTGTCTGGATCACCATTCGGGATGCCCCTAACACTCCCGGTACGATCGGCACCGTGTGGATCGTCTGTGGGAGTTTTCTTCTAGTGGGATCGGTGTTTTTCTTTCTGTGGCGAATCCGAGAAACTCCGCCTTCGCTTGACGAAGCCCCAAAAGACGACTAGCATAATGGTTCGCGAGAAATTCGCTGGAGCGTGCCATGCGTCAAATCGGTTTTGGATGCGCCGTGACCATCATCTTCAACCTCGCGGTCTTCTACGCGACCCGCTTTCTGGGCGTGCGTGACCCAATGCTGTGCGTCGTCATAGTCAACACCGTCTTCTTCCTCATGGTTCTTCTGCCCCCACCGCGAGCAAATCTGAAGGACGTCAGCGCGAGTTTCGCCTCCGCTGGTCTCGCTTCCGCGGGGCTGTGGATCATCCTGCACCACCTCAACCTCGGTCTTCTCGTGATCATGCTCATCATGAGCACTTCGCTCGTCGTGAACATGGGACCGCTCGCCCGTGAACTTGGCGTATGGATGCGGTGGCTTGTGCTCATGTATACCGTCTTGTTCATATGCGGCATTAACGCTTAATTTCTGTTGGTAACTTTGGTCGACATTTCACTGTCGGATGGAACCAGAGAAAGGCCGTAATCCAGTGAATGAGTGATTCAGGAGTCCGACAACCACGAGCACGATTCAGAACAGAGCG
>JACRJU010000007.1 GCA_016219925.1 Candidatus Uhrbacteria bacterium | reverse complement strand
TTCCCTGAAGGACCGCCTTGGAAGTTGGTCCTCATCGGGAAACATCTACTAACGCTACCGTATCCGAACCGCCTTGGAAGTTGGTCTGGACCATTAGGTTGCGCGTTCGATGTCAGCGGTATCCTTGGCCGAAGCCTCGGAAGACCGCACGAGTCAGTACCAGTGGTTTTTCCACTATTGAGATCTACAGTGGTGGGTAACTGCTTGACCTCTTTTCCCTGAAGGACCGCCTTGGAAGTTGGTCCTCATCGGGAAACATCTACTAACGCTACCGTATCCGAACCGCCTTGGAAGTTGGTCTGGACCATTAGGTTGCGCGTTCGATGTCAGCGGTATCCTTGGCCGAAGCCTTGGAGGACCAACTGGATTTTCAGCATCATGTGACCAGAGCCGAGGCCTTGGCCTGTGTCTGCTGTCGCCCGATCAGGATCGTTCCCTCACGGACTGGACCTTTTTAGGGTCTTTCATCGGCATCTGCGCTATGCCTACCTTGATCGAACCTGCCGTTGTAGGCCACCAGTTTCCGCGAGTGAACCCGCGGGCTTTGTGGCTGTAGACAGCCTGTCCGAGGTACTCGCGAGCTTGCGCGTTGATGTGGTTCCGATGTGAGCCTCTGTTTCGCTTCGAGGACTAGCCTCGTTAGCTTTCCAGCTCGTTTCTCGAGGCCTTGCGGCCTCGAGTTCGACCCCGTTGAGGTCGTGGGTGCTTCCGGCCGGTCCCAGTCAGTGTGAGGACCCTTGCGGGTCAGCTCTTACCAAGATGGCCTTCTGCGGTGGGTGCAACGTGGAGGCGTATCCCCTTGGGGGGATCGTTTCTGCCTCGCTGAACGTAACGTCTAATTTACACCTCTAAAAAAGTCTGTCAAGAGGCGTAATATGGGGATTTATAAAAATGAGGCGTAGTTATCCACAGTTTAGTGGATAAAAACTTTCTTTTTGTTGGAGTGCGAGAATTGTCTGTTCTTGACCGGCGCCGTAGGGTGGAGTTCTTCCATCAAGTTGGGGCTTCAGTGGCGCCTTAGTCCTCGCCGCATGAGGCGACGAAGATGACTGGACAGTTGTCCTATGCGGCTGCGGATGTCTGCGAACAGACAATTCTCGCACTCCAGCAGGACTTCGGTTGATGCATTTTTATAAATCCGGAAGCAAGAGTAGGGAAGTAATATTGATGGCCGACCGCGTGTTTGTGGAGGAATCCCCTGAATCCTTCGGTTGGTATAGCGCTATTCAAAAACCCCACGGGATGTGGGGTTTGATCAGGCCTCCAATTCTTCGGAGACTTCCGCCTGTTTGAGGGTATCGATAATTTCATCGAGATTTCCGTCCATGAGGCTCGTGATGTTGTGGAAGCTCTCTTTGATGCGATGATCGGTTACGCGGTCTTGGGGGAAATTATATGTTCGGATTTTTTCCGAGCGGTCGCCTGTTCCGATCTGTCCACGTCGAGCTTCTTCGCGCTCTTTGTGCAAGCGCTCTTGTTCTTTGGCATAAACACGTGCGCGGATAATCGAGAGGGCGCGTTCCTTGTTTTGTTTTTGCGACCGTTCCTCTTGGCAATAAACCACTGTTCCAGTCGGGATGTGTGTAATGCGAACCGCCGAGTAGGTGGTGTTCACACTTTGGCCGCCGGCGCCCTGCGAAGTCGTTGTTTCGATGACCAGATCTTTCGGTTCAATGTGCACATCAACTTCTTCCGCTTCTGGAAGAATAGCCACCGTCACCGTTGAAGTGTGCACACGCCCTTGTTTTTCTGTTTCTGGCACGCGCTGGACACGGTGGACTCCGCTTTCATACTTCAGACGGCTGTACACGTTTTGCCCACTGATCGAGCAGACGACTTCCTTAAATCCACCCAGATCGTTTCGGTTGGCGCTCACCAGTTCGGTTTTCCAGCCTCGCCGTTCGCCGTACATCGTGTAAGCGCGCAATAGTTCGGTTGCAAACAATGCGGATTCATCGCCGCCAGCTCCAGCGCGAATTTCAACAATGATGTTCTTTTTGTCCATGGGATCCGGTGGAACCAGGGCCAACATCAATTCTTTTTCAATGTTAGGGAGCTGAGCTTCCGACAGATCGATTTCAGCTTGAGCTAGTTCTTTCAAAGCTTCCTCATCTGCCTGTTCGAGCGTCTCTTTTGCGCCTTGCAAATCTGACTGGGTCTTTTCATGTCTTTTGATAATCTCCATGATGAGACTCGTCCCTGCGAAGGCCTCGTTCACCGCGCGCATTTTTTTTGGATCAGAAAGCAAGCTCGGATCTGCGAGCTGTGATTCGAGTTCGTGATAGCGCTGTTTGATCGATTCGATTTTTGTTTGCAGAGACATATCGTGAGGTCACCTTAACATAAAAGCGCCTTCCGCAATACACGAAAGACGCTTTCATCAGTCTGGCTACGCTTCTTTTTCGGCCTTGGCTTTTTTTTGTGTCGCGCGTTTTTCACGCTTCATTTTTTTGCCGGTGGTCTTTTCGCTCTTGGCAGATGCGCGCGTTTTGAATTTTTCTACGCGGCGAGCGGTGTCAATGATTTTTTGCTCACCTGTATAAAATGGATGGCACTTGGAGCACAAATCAACTTCCATATGTGGAAGGGTGGAGCCGACCTCATAAATGGCCCCGCAGGCGCAGGTGATCTTGGCGTTTTCCGTGAATTTTGGATGGATGTCTTTCATAAGACCTTGCTTATTTGTCGGTGGAAGTATAATAGAAGCGTTAAATAAGTCAAGAAACCTCCTTTATTATGGAGACATCTCTCTTTGATTATACATTGCCAGAAGAGCAGATTGCCCAACGATCTGTGGAGCCCCGCGACCAATCTCGGTTGATGGTCTTGGATCGGCGTACCGGAGCATGGCACCATCAGCGGTTTTTTCAGATTGTTGATGAGCTCAAAAAAGGGGATGTTTTGGTCTTTAATGATACGAAGGTTTTTCGGGCGCGGTTGAAGGGAACTATTATGGAAAACGGAAAAGCCTTGGAGATTTTTCTTTTGCGCGCGCGGGAGGGGACAGATTGGGAAGTTCTTCTGCGTCCGGGGCGTACCGCATCTCGTGGAATGAGGATCGAGGTGGCGCCTGATTTGTGCGGGAAGATTCGAGAGAAAGTTGATGATGGGACTGTCATCATCACGTTTGATCGATCGCCCCAAGAGGTGGTGGCATTTGCAAATGCACACGGCGATATTCCTACGCCGCCATATGTCAAAGAACAACCAGCCTCACTTGAGAATTATCAAACCATCTATGCGCGGGAAACGGGATCTGTTGCGGCCCCGACCGTTGGTTTTCACTTTACATCGGAGCTCATGGAGAAGCTAAAACATCGAGGAGTTCAAATGGAATTTGTCACACTTCATGTCGGCATGGGAACGTTTCGACCGATGAAAACAGAAACGCTCGAAGCGCATGAGATGCACAGCGAGTTTGTTTCTATTGATGTGGCAACGTGTTCGCGCATCCTCCAAGCTAAAAAAGAAAAACGGCGAGTGATCGCCGTTGGCACCACGACGGCGCGCACCCTTGAAGGAGTATCGCCGCTGAAGCCTTTTGTTGGGGAAGTGAATCTCTTCATCACCCCCGGGTTTGATTTTCAAGTCATCGATGGACTCATCACCAATTTTCATCTTCCCAAATCAACTCTGCTTGTTTTAGTGTCTGCCTTCGCCGGCCGAGAACACGTGCTGGCGGCGTACCAGGAAGCTATCAGACAGTCTTATCGGTTTTTTTCATTTGGTGACGCGATGTTTATTCGCTGAAATTTTTTGCGCGCTAGCGTTTGATGACGTAGCTCAAACTCACGTGTAATTTGAGATTGTTTTGTCCGGGTTCTACGGTCGGTTCGCTGGGAGCTTCGCCACCTCCCATGCCTTCTGCTTTCATCGTGGCGTAAGGGTAGGGCCCCCCATTATCTTCTTTCCATTCGTTATAGCTCGTGGGAAGCCCAAGCATAATGCCAAGCTTGCTTGAAATGGCGTCGGCTTTTGCTTTGGCATCCGTTAGGGCGAGATTGCGAGCTTCCTGCATAGCCACGGTGTCGCTTTCCACTTGGAAATTGGGTCCGGAGATATTCGTCGCGCCGTTTTGGCCGATCACCCCAAGAACACTTGGCATCTTATCGAAATCACGCAAAGTCACGGTGACGCTTTGACTCATGATCCATCCGTAAGATTTGTATGCGGCATTTTGGCTGTCGTAGAGCTTATCTTCGTAGGAATTGTACGATGTGGTTTGGACATCTTTCTTTTCCACGCCAGCGCCGGTGAGCTTTTCAAGCAAGCCATTCATCGTGGCGGTATTTTCTGTTTGAGATTCAGCGAGCGTTGGTTTGCGTGTTTCAATGGAAAAAGAAACACGTGCAACGTCGGGTTTTACTTGCGCGGTTCCGATCCCTTCGACACTGATTGTATATTCATAGGGAACTGGTTTATCCACTTGGATAGCTTGGCGATAGGTGAGCCAGGTCTTGAAACCCAGAAAGAGTGCTAACATGAATAACACTACGGCCATGAGAACAAGGAGCGGCCGATGCTCGTGAGGGAGATTTTGTAACATAGAAAGAATTCAATTTTTTCTTGTCATCTCGAGAGAGTGATTCATCGACTCGAGAGATCCTTTAGTCGATACAACCTCCTTCAGGATGACAAGGAAAGATTGCTTCGTACGATCGCGATGACGATCTATCCTGCCGGAGGGAACAACGGCGATGAGTCCGTTGGCCCGGAGACAGGATAGATCGTCATCGCACTGACAAAACACAACTTTCGTAATTCATAAGTTCAGATATCACTTTAATCATAATCCAGATTGACGGCAAATGAAAGATAGCGTAAGCTTTCGCGCGTAATTCATCACACAGACGGGGTTTGAACAGACCCCCTCCTCCCGGCATTGCCGGGCCGGGCTGTTCCCGTCAACGTAAAAAGGAGCATCTATGCCAAACATGCCATCCCTGACCGATCTGCTCAAAGCAGGCGTGCACTTCGGTCACAGTGCCGGACGCTGGCATCCCAAGATGAAACCCTTCATCTTTGGCGAGCGCAGCGGCGTGCACATTTTAAATCTCGAAAAGACACAGGAGATGCTCGATCGCACGCTCACGCACGTCAAGCAAATTTCTGGTCGCGGTGGGATTATCCTGTTTGTGGGAACCAAACGACAGGCTCAATCCATCGTGAAGAAATATGCGGAAGCGTGTGGCATGCCCTATGTCATCGACCGATGGCTCGGAGGAACCCTCACAAATTTTCCGCAGATCAAACAGTCGATCAAGCGGTTTAAGATGCTCAAGGATCAACGCGACAAGGGCGAGTTGCGCAAGTACACCAAAAAAGAACAGTTGATGATCAGCTGGGAGATCGAAGATATGGAGAAGCGTTTGGGAGGAATTGAAAACATGACAAAAATTCCAGACGCAATGTTCGTGGTGGATATTCGTACGGAACGGACGGCGGTGCGCGAAGCGACGAGCGTGGGAACCCAAGTGATCGCCATCTGCGACACGAACGTCAATCCAACCGGTGTGGATGACATCATCCCCTCAAATGATGATGCGGTGAAAGCCATTGAACTTATTACCAAGTTAGTCAGTGATGCGGTCAAAGAAGGAAAGGCTCAAGCGGTGACGACCGCCGCCAAAGAGGCAAACAAACCGCCGGCTCAACCGGCCGCGGAGGTCTAATCTAACGGTTCTGTCTTATGTCCATTTCCGCACAACAAGTCGCCGAGCTTCGCGCGCAAACCGGAGCCGGTATGATGGATGCCAAAGCCGCTCTTGAAGAAACGGGTGGAGACGTTGAGAAGGCCGCAGAGATTTTGCGCAAGAAAGGCATCGCCAAAGCGGCGAAGAAAGCTGATCGAGAAACGCATGAAGGCCGCGTGTACGCCTACATCCATTCCAACGGAAAGCTTGGCGCATTGGTGGAAGTGTTGTGTGAGACGGATTTCGTTGCGCGCAATCAGGCCTTCATTGATTTGTGTAGTGATCTGGCTATGCAGGTGAGCGCGAGTGATCCGCTTTATCTGTCGCGCGCGGATGTCCCTGCGGAAATTGTTGAGAAAGAGAAAGAGATCGCGCGCGCCGAGATGGCCGCGCAAATGAAACCGGCGGATGTGATCGAGAAGATCATCGAAGGCAAGCTCAGTAAATGGTATTCCGAAGTCGTTTTACTCGAACAACCGTTCATCAAGGATGAGGATAAGACGGTCGAGGAATTGTTGAAGGAGCGCATTGCGACATTGGGGGAGAACATGCAGATTCGTCGATTCAGCCGATTTCACATTGCCTAAAAAAAGACACGCCGTGAGGCGTGTTTTTCGTTTGTTCGGGCAAGTGCTAAAATAGCTTCAATCCTTTTTAACTTTTCAGTTTTTTCTCTTATGCTCCGCATTGGCATTAACGGCTTCGGCCGTATTGGTCGCACGACGTTGCGCGTCGGCTGGAACCGCAAAGGCATCGAGTTTGTTGCCGTGAATGATTTAACAGAACCCAAAATCCTTGCCCACCTATTGACGCATGACTCGGTGTTTCGCCAGTGGAATGTTCCGGTCAAAGCCGGGAAGGATTTTTTGATGATCGGCAAAAAGAAAGTTTTGGTGTTTGGGGAGATGGATCCAGCCGCGATTCCGTGGGGCCAGAACAAGGTGGATGTCGTGATCGAGTCAACCGGACGATTCACCAAATTGGAGGAGGCGAAAAAACATCTTATTGGTGGGGCGCGCAAAGTGGTGATCAGTGCGCCTTCTGAAGATGCCCCAACATTTCTGATGGGTGTCAATCATACGACATGCCGGAAAGATCAAACGGTTGTGAACAACGCCTCGTGCACCACCAATTCGGTCGGGCCGGTCGCCCAGATTTTGGTTGAAAAGTTTGGGGTGAAAAAAGCCATGCTCACGACCGTTCATTCCGTGACGGCCGAGCAAAATATTGTGGATGGTTTGCCACCCAAACTTCATCCCGATTTGCGCCGCGCGCGTAGTGCGCTCATCAACATCGTTCCAACAAGCACAGGCGCGGCAAAGGCCACCACGAAAGTTGTGACCTCCCTGAAGGATAAGTTCGATGGGATCGCGGTGCGCGTTCCGTCCATTGATGTTTCGCTTACAGATTTTACTTTTCTTTTGAGCAAGAAAACGACGGTCGAAGAAGTGAACGCGCTTTTTCGCGCGGCCGCGAAGCTTGCTCGTTGGAAAGGGATTTTGGGCGTGACCGATGAACCGGTCGTTTCAACAGATTTGATCCAAACCCCTTACGGGACTGTCGTTGATCTTTCGATGACCCGTTTGGTGGATGGAGATTTGCTTAAAGTGCTCGCATGGTACGACAACGAGTGGGGATATTCCGAGCGTCTTGTAGACATGGCCCAGCATGTTGGGAAATTCTAATATGCCGTAAATGACGAACAGGATGACAAGGAAAGATTCCTTCGTACGATCGCGATGACGAACTATCCTGCCGGAGGGAACAACGGCGACGAGTCCGTTGGCCCGGAGGCAGGATAGATCGTCATCGCACTGACAAAACACAACTTTCGTAATTCACAACGCGTATGGAGTTCGTCTTTGATCTCATTATTTTCTTCTACCTCTTTGCGGTTGGTGCGTATCTCGTGCATGGCGTTCACCGTTGGAACGAAACACAGAGCCACCGATGGCGTCTTGGGATTTTTTGGGTACTCCTGCTTTCATGGGGAGGAATGTTTTATGGAAGTTTTATTGAACCGCGCCTTATTGTCGTTGATTCTCAACAGGTGATATTGGATGCGCAAGGCACCGAGCATCTTCAGGCCGTGGTCGTTTCAGATCTTCATCTCGGCCCATTCAAAAAAGCCGATTGGGCGGCGCGCGTCGTGAAACAGATCCAAACGTTGAAGCCTGATGTGATCTTTTTGCTCGGAGATTTTGTGGTGAGTTCTCCTCAAGACGCAAAAGAACTCAAGCCGCTTGCGGATCTCTCTGCGCCCTATGGGGTCTATGCGGTCACGGGCAATCATGAATATCGTGCGAAGGCCGCTCCGGAGGTCATTGAAGGGCTTGCGGCGGCAGGGATTCGTGTTTTGCAAAATGAAAACATCAAACTGGAAGTGAATGGGAAATCTGTGGTCCTTGCAGGAGTTTCAGACATTTGGTTTGAAGGAGATTTGAAAAAAACTCTGCAGGACGTCCCTGCGGAGCAAGACGTGATTTTGCTCGCGCACAATCCGGATGTGGTGCTTTCGCCTGCGTCTCATCTTGCGGACGTCATTTTGGCCGGCCATACCCATGGCGGCCAAATCCGTCTTCCCTTTCTCGGGCCGATCGCGGCCGAACCGACTCAACTGGGTCGGGGCTATGATAAAGGATGGTTTACGTACGAAGGCGTGAAGCTGTTTATTACAAGCGGCGTGGGAGAAAGCGGGACGCGGGCGCGCTTGTTCATTCCACCAGAAATTGTCTCACTTGATATCACTTTTTAATTTTTTCTATGCCTCATTCAACCCCATTCGATCAGTTTGCTCATGCCACCCATAAGGGATGGTTTTCCGCGGCCGGATTTCTTTTGCGCCTCGGCCTCGGCGTGTTGTTTGTGTACTCGGCTTGGTCCAAGTTGTCCGTTCCGGCTTGGTCTGCGGCCGCGTATCTTGCGCATGCCACGGGTCCTTTTGCGGTTTGGTTTCAATCCCTTGCCGGAAATCCTGTTGTGGACGTCTTAAATCTTTACGGCCAGTTGTTGATCGGTCTCGCTCTCGTGTTTGGGTTTTTCGTTCGCCCAGCTTCTTTTTTTGGGGTGATTTTGATGGTGCTGTATTATCTCTCTAATTTTGCTACGAACATTGAGCATGGGCTTATTGATGAGCATGTGATGTACGCGCTGGTCTTTTTCGTGCTTCTTTCAGGTGGATTCGGTCATGTGTGGGGATTGGATGGAGTGGTGGGGCGTCAACCCTCGCTCCAATCTCGGAAATGGACGCGTTGGCTGTTCGGTTAGCTGATAATACATGTTAGGATAAGTCCGCATGCGACTTCGAAAACTCGGAAAACAAGTTTCTTTGGCCGGCCAGCGCGTGTTATTTCGTTTTGATGGCAATGTTCCGATCGAAAAAGGCCGCGCTGTTGATGGTCCTCATGGCCGTATTGCCCGCGCGGCGGTTGATTTGGATTGGTTGATTCAGCGAGGCGCGCGCGTGGTTGCGATGACGCATCTGGGCCGCCCCGACGGAAAACGCCGTTCCGCCTATTCGCTCAAACCAGTTGCCAAGCGGCTATCGAGTTTGCTTGGGATTAAAGTTCCGGTCTCGAGCGCTCTCACCGGTTCACGGGTCGAACGGTTGGTGTCGTCATTAAAAAATGGACAGGTCCTCTTGCTTGAGAATCTTCGCTTCGATCCGCGCGAAGAAAAAAATGATAAGACCTTTGCGCAAGAGCTGGCGCGGTTGGGAGATTTGTATGTCAACGATGCCTTTGCGGTGAATCATCGCGCTCACACGTCGGTGCAGGCTTTGGCGCAAGAGCTTCCGGCGTACGCAGGCTTTTTGTTGGAGAACGAGATTGCGGTGTTATCTCAATCGATTGAACGGGCTCGTCATCCTTTTGTTCTTGTGATGGGGGGATTAAAAGTGGAAACGAAATTGCCGGTCATGGAGCACCTGGCCGCCCAAGTCGATGTCATTTTGGTTGGCGGGGCTTTGGCAACCACGTTTGCGGTAGCAGATGGTAAAGCCGTTGGACGTTCGGTGTATGATAAAGAGGCGGTTGAAGTCATCCGTTATCTTTCAAAATCTTTGCGGCAAAAGATTTTGTTGCCGGAAGATGTGGTGGTGGCATCGAGTTTGCGTAAAGATGCAAAGACGCATGTCGCGCTTGCCGATCAGGTTGGGGCAAAGGATCGCATTGTCGACATCGGTCCAAAAACGATTGCCCGATTTGAGCAGGAAATTAAACGGGCCAAAATGGTGGTGTGGAATGGACCCCTCGGCTATTGTGAAATTGGAGCGTTTTGTCGGGGATCTGAAAAGATTGCGCAAGCGATCGCGCATCGAACCGGCGCGGCCACAACGATTGTTGGAGGAGGGGATACGGGGCCGGTGCTGGAGCGATTGAAACTTGCGGATCGGTTTACGTTGCTTTCAACCGGTGGTGGGGCCATGCTCGATTTTCTCGCGGGGCACTCTCTTCCAGGTCTTGAACCTCTTGAGCGATAGAGACCTCTGCGAAAGTCCGGCACGGCTTCAAATCGGCCATATTCGCGCCAGACCCCTTCACGATTTCTCAATGATATGACCATATCACTTCAAAATCGTTCAGGAGTCTGACACGAATCTGTCTCGATTTGACCTCGCACCGGACTTTTGCAGAGATCTCTATGGAAAAATCTTCTTCCTTTCGTATCGAAGTTTTAGAAAAAATGAGCACGTTGGCTACAGCCGGGTTTGGTTTGGTGGCGGCCTTGGCTTGGAATTCGGCGATCCAAGATTTGTTTAACCGTTTTTTTCCAGATCAAGGTTCGCTGATTGCAAAGTTTCTTTATGCCATTTTGATTACGGTCGTTGTTGTCGTGGTCACTTCCCATCTTGGAAAGGCCGCGGCTCGCCTTAAAGAAAAAAATTGATTTCTCTATGAAACATTCCATCGATTCTGTTCACGCTCATGAAATTCTCGATTCGCGCGGCAATCCAACCGTGCATGTTTCTGTGATGCTTAAAAACGGCATGATCGCTTCGGCTTCGGTGCCGAGTGGTGCCAGTACTGGCATTCATGAAGCGCTCGAACTGCGCGACAACGATTCGAAACGCTACGGCGGTAAAGGGGTTCTCAAAGCCGTTCATCATGTCAACACTATTTTGAAAAAAACCGTGGTCGGGATGGATCCAACGCAACCGAGACGGATTGATGAGGTGATGATCGCGCGCGACGGCACTCCCAATAAACAACGACTTGGAGCTAATGCCATCTTGGGCGTATCGCTGGCATGCGCGCATGCCGGAGCAAAAGCGATGAAGATGCCGCTCTATCAATTTTTGCGTTTCGCTTACGATTTGCCGTACAAAACCTATCGCATGCCGATTCCAACCATGAACGTGCTCAATGGCGGGGCTCATGCGGGATGGATTCTGGATTTTCAAGAATTCATGATCGTTCCCATGCAGAAAAAATTCTCCGAACGCTATCGGTGCGGTGCGGAGGTGTTTCATGCGCTCGGAGAGATTCTGAAGGACAAGGGGTTTTCTACGTTGAAGGGAGATGAGGGCGGATATGCCATCACACTCAAGCAAAATGAAGAGGCCATCAAACTTATTTTGCAAGCCGTGGCAAAGGCGCATTATCGCGCCGGCCGCGATGTTTTTTTGGCGATTGATCCGGCGGTTTCAGAACTCTATGATGCCAAGCATCACACGTACAAACTCAAAACAGACCACACCACGTTTACACGCGAGCAGATGATTGCGCGTTGGGAGGATTGGGTGAAAAAGTATCCAATCATTTCGATTGAAGACGGGTTGGATCAGGACGATTGGGAAGGGTGGACGGAAATGACAACGCGTTTGGGAAAGAAGGTTGCTTTGATTGGTGATGATTTTTTTGTGACGAATGTGGCGCGATTGCAAACCGGCATCGAAAAGAAAGCGGCCAATGCCATTTTGATTAAGGTCAATCAAATCGGTTCGCTTTCCGAAGCCATTGAGGCCATCTTGCTCGCCAAGAAGGCCAAGTACAAAATATCCGTATCGCATCGTTCGGGAGAAACCGGCGATACCACGATTGCCGATCTCGCGGTCGCGGTGAATGCCGATTACATCAAATCCGGTTCGCTGTCCCGCTCCGAGCGTTTGGCAAAATATAACCGACTGTTGGAAATCGAAGAAGAAGTGAAGGTATGAAAAAGCCCTACGTCTTGATTATCATTGACGGATTCGGTGTGGCTCCCGATGGAGAAGGCAACGCGATTCGTCGCGCCAAGACCCCAAACTTCACGCGATTCATTCGCACCTATCCGACCATGACTCTCCGAGCGTCCGGTGAAGAGGTGGGATTGTCTTGGGGGGAAATGGGAAATTCGGAGGTCGGTCACCTCGCGATCGGCGCGGGACGCGTGTATTACCAAATGTTTCCTCGCATCAACCGTGCCATTGCGGACGAATCTTTTTTTACGAACGAAGCCTTTTTGCACGCGATCGAACACGCCAAAAAAAATAAAAGCCGTTTGCATTTGATCGGCATGGTGAGCGGTGGGCGAGTGCATTCGATGGATGAGCATGCTCATGCGCTTTTGGCGTTGTGCAAAAAGCAGGGATTGAAAGAAGTGTATGTCCAAGCCATTTTGGACGGCCGAGATACGGTTTACAACGCCGGCATTGATTTCATCATCACTCTTCAGCAAAAAATGAAAGCGCTGAAGATTGGAAAGATCGCTTCGTTGTCCGGTCGCTATTTCGCGATGGATCGGGATCACCGGTGGGATCGCACTAAAAAGGCTTATGACACCATGGTCCTTGGTGCGGGCAATCAGGCCACAGACCCAATCGCGGCGTTGAAAGAATCGTATGCAAAAGAAGTGTACGACGAAGAATTTGTGCCGACGGTTTTAATGGACGGAGATCATCCGGTGGGAACCGTGCAGGAAAATGACGCGATCATTTTTTTCAACTTTCGTCCGGATCGCGCGCGCCAACTCACCGAGGCGTTTGTTCTGCCGGATTTTTCACAGTTCGATCGCAAAAAAGTCGATGGGTTATTTCCTGTGACCATGGCAGAATACGAGAAAGATTTGCCTGTGCAGATCGCGTTTCCTCCGCAAGTCGTCGAAAATTGTTTAGCACAAGTGCTTTCGCAAAAAGGGTTCAAACAGCTACACATTGCCGAGACCGAAAAGTATGCGCACGTGACGTTTTTTCTCAACGGCACCAAAGAGGAGCCGTTTCCGGGCGAGGATCGGGTGATTATCCCCTCGCCTAAAGTGGCTTCATACGATTTGGCTCCGGAGATGAGCGCGCGCGAGATCACAAGCCGTGTGATCAAAGAGATGCGTGAGGATACCTATGATTTTATGGTGATGAATTTTGCCAATCCGGATATGGTCGGACATACCGGCAATCTTGAAGCAACCATCAAGGCGGTGGAAACCGTTGACGATTGTCTGGGCAAGATTGTGGAAGAGACGCTCGCGCGCGACGGAGCGGTGTTTATCACGGCTGATCATGGCAATGCGGAAGAAAAATTGAACTTGCGTACGGGGGATATCAACAAAGAACACGCGACCAATCCCGTTCCGTTTGTGATCATCAGCAAGGCCTTGCAAGGTCAACCTTCGATTGCCGGGGAAGTGCCGGATGGAGACTTGTCTTTGATGCCTCCGGTGGGAATGCTAGCGGATGTCGCCCCGACGATTTTGGCGATGATGGGAGTGGAACAGCCGCCTGACATGATTGGCCAGCCACTGACGGCATAAAACTATGGAAGCACAGAAGACCAAAATTCTTGCGACGCTGAAAAAACAATTTCCCAACCCCGGCGCGATGGAACTCGGCGATCCTTATCGTACGCTAACGGCGGTGATTTTTTCGGCGCGCACACGCGACGAGCAGGTGCTTAAATTATTGCCCGCTTTTTTTGCGGCTTATCCGACCGTCCGACACTTAGCGCTGGCGTCGCCCGCGCAGATTCAGCGCAAGATCAATACGATCGGCTTGTATCGTCAAAAAGCTAAGCAGGTGAGTCGAATGGCTCGAGAAGTCGTTGCGCGTTTTGATGGGGAGATCCCCAACACCATGGAGGAGCTGGTTTCTTTGTCGGGAGTTGGGCGTAAAACCGCAAGTGTGATTCTGGTCGCGTGTTTTCACACGCCAGCTATCGCGGTGGATACGCACGTGCATCGCGTCACCAATCGTCTTGGATGGGTGAAGACCAAGACCCCGGAAAAAACCGAGGAGGCTCTGCTCAAGATGATTGATAAAAAATGGCAATCGACTGTGAATCGGGTATTCGTCAAATTCGGTCGGTCCATTTGCCTTCCCGGCAAGCCGCGCTGTTATCTTTGTCCGATCCGTGCATCCTGTCAGTTCAAGCACAAAAATTTTGTGACGCCGAAATCTGTTGAAGCGATTGAGCAAGATATCGCACGGCGCGAGAAAGAACTTGAAGCGTTACGCCAAGCCGTATGAATACCGATGAACGATGGTCCCGATGGCTGTTCGATTTCGGACGCAAGACCCGCGCGACGAAACAAATGGCGATTTTTTGCGCATCATTTTTGATTTGGCTGATGCTCGGATTTGCGATCGGCTCGACGTTTCCCGATATGCGGACGCTCATTCCGGTCGTGTTGTTGCCATGGGGCGTCGCGCTGTTTCTGTCGGAATGGATTCGGAGGCCGCGGCCATTTCGTGATGAACATTATCGCCCCATCATCCAACTGGCGATCCAAACACCAAGCTTTCCTTCCCAACACACCACGATTGCTTTTTCTCTTGTCGTCCTTTTTTTAAATCAGCCGCTGGTGTGGCCGGTGATGCTTGTTGCCGCTGTTCTGGTGGCACTGGGTCGGCTGTCCGTCGGGGTGCATTATGTGAGCGATGTGATTATTGGCGCACTGATTGGATTTGGTTTGGCTTATGCCATGAACCTTGCCGCACAGCTGTTTTTTGTTATTAAATAGGGTGGAGGAGAAGAAAGAATGTTGCGACCTTCACTTATCTCTTATGTTGAAAAAAATGATTGCGGTTTCCGGGGGATTCGATCCCATTCATGTTGGCCATGTGCGCCTGTTTCAAGAGGCCGCGGCTCTGGGAGACGAGCTTGTGGTGATTTTGAATAACGACAACTGGCTCATAAAAAAGAAGGGGTACGTCTTTATGCCGCAGGACCAACGCAAGGAGGTCATCGAGGCGCTTGCAGGTGTGACCCGCGTGGTCTTGACGGATCACGAACCAGACTGTGAGGATATGAGCGTCTGCGGAGCTCTGCGCGAAATTCATCCGCACGTATTCGCTAACGGCGGGGATCGGTTCGCAGATAATATTCCGGAGGCTGTGCTCGCGCGCGAGCTTGGGATCGAAACCGTTTTCAATATCGGCCACGGCGGCAAAGTGCAATCCAGTTCCTGGCTGACCGCTGACGACCGCGCCTCACGCGACTGTTTTTGCAAGTCTGGCAAAAAGTATTTGGAGTGTCATGGGCACTGATAGATATGATGCGCATCTTTGCTCTCATCATTGCGATTCTTGTTCTCGTCGGCGTTTCGCTCGGCGGATCTTTTTTGTGGGACAGTTTTCTGCTTTCGCCAGCTAAGGACGCTACAGAAGTTGTCATTGAAGTGGCCCCGGGCGCATCGGTCGATACCATCACACGAACGCTCAAAGAAAAAGAGATCATCACCAGCCGGTTCTTTTTCAAAACCTACGTCAAGCTGGCTCATGCGGAATCCTCTTTGCAAGCCGGTCGGTTTACGCTTAAACCAAAGACTTCTTTTCACTCGGTGGTTTCCACGCTTTCCAATGCTAAAGCCAATGAAGTCCAGGTGACGATTCCAGAAGGGTTCACACGTGACCAGATCGGAGCCACATTAAGCGCGGCATTTTCCGGCGTTGATACGACTTCTTGGAAGCAAGTCACAAATGCCCCAACGACGTTGACACAAGGGCAAGAACTTTTGGCCGGCATTCCATCTGGCCAGGGGCTCGAGGGCTATTTGTTTCCGGACACCTATCGATTCCGCAATGATGCGGATGCCAAGACAGTCGCGGAGACTATGGTGCTCACGCTTCAACGCCGGCTTGCGGAAAATGCTATCGTCGTCCCCACACATTTGGTGATGCCAAACGGTCTGACGTTTCATCAAGTTTTGACGCTTGCCTCTCTCGTGGAAAAAGAAGTTCGTGCGCCAGAAGATATGGCGCATGTGGCTGGAATTTTTTACACACGACTGAAAATCGGGATGGCGCTTCAGGCTGATGCGACCGTGAATTATGTGACGGGAAAGAGTGATCCAGCCATCTCGCTTAAAGACCAGCAAGTTGATTCGCCTTATAACACTTACCAGCACCTCGGCCTGCCGCCTGGTCCGATCAGCAATCCGGGCATGAATGCGATCAAGGCCGTGCTGAATCCCGTTGATTCCGATGATCTGTATTATCTAACCACACCTGACGGGCAGGTGATTTACGCAAAAACATTCAACGAGCATGTGGCGAATAAGTATCGGTATATGAGGGGGGGGGGTTGACACTCTCCTCTTTTTTGTTACGATCAAACGGCTTGATTCAATTACGGATCAGCAGGAGGGCACTTTGGAGACGTATCAGGCTCACAACATCATCGGCGGCCATCGAGTTTCAATCGAAGAAGGTCGCAGTTGTGTTCGGCACAGTCCGGCCGACATCCGCATGAGGGTGTCTCGGTATCCTTTGGGAAACGAGAACACCGCCAACGAAGCGGTCCATTCGGCCCGTCAAGCTCTGCCAGGGTGGGCCGCGAAGACCCCCATGGATCGCGGCCGGATCATCGCCAGCTTCCTCGAGCTCATGCGCGGGGATGGCGGCAAGAGCCTCGCGGCCATGATGCGCCTGGAGGCCGGCAAGCCGATCCATGAAGCCCTCGGCGAGGTGATGAAGACCATTCAGATCCTCGAGTGGGCGCTCGGCATCGGTCAGCGCCTCGGCGGAATCACCCGCTCGGGTGAGGGGGGAGCGGTCGAACTCTCGACGCGCGCGCGTCCTCTCGGGGTCGTGGCGCTCACCACGCCGTGGAACTTCCCGGTGGCCGTGCCGGTCTGGAAGCTCGCTCCCGCGCTCATCGCCGGCAACACGGTGGTGTTCAAGGGGTCCGAGCACACCCCGGCCGTCAACACGATGATCGGCGAGATGCTGATGCAGGCGGGTATGCCTGCTGGCGTCGTCAACGTCGTACAGGGTGGTCGGGAAGTCGTCGAACCGCTCGTTCTGCATCAGCAGGTGCGCGGGGTGTCCTTCACCGGCTCGACGCAGGTTGGGCACGCGATCCACCGTCTGCTCGCGCAGCGGGACGTGCCGATCCCCTACCAGGCAGAACTCGGCGGCAACAACGGCGTCTACATCGGTCAGAGCGCCGATCTCGACCTCGCGGTCGAGGGCGTGATCGCGGGCAAGTACGGCTCGGCCGGACAGCGTTGCACCGCGACCCAGCGGGTCATCGTGCATGCATCCGTCATGGATGCGTTCCTGTCGCGTCTCACTGCTCGAGTCGGCCAGATCCAGCTCGGCCTGAGCGACGATCCCAACATCAAGACCATGGGGCCGCTGGCCACCCAGACGGCACTCGATCGCGTGCTCGCGATGTGCAAGCAGGCGAGCGACGCTGGCCAGTCGTGCCTGATCGGGGGAATCCGCGCTGATCTGGGAGACCTCCAGTATGGATTCTACGTGGAGCCCACGGTCATCCGGGTGACCGACCCGTCCGTTCGGATCTGGCGGGAAGAGGTCTTCGGACCCGTCCTCGCTGTCCTCGCCGTTGACTCCTTCGAGAAAGGCGTCAACGCAGTCAACGACAGCGACTACGGCTTCGTCGCAAGCATCTACTCCGAGGATCGTCGCGAATTGCAAGCATTCCGCGATGCGGTCGAAGCCGGCATGATCCACTTCAACGAGGCCACCGCCGGCGGCGAGCCGCAGGTCGGTTTCGGCGGCTGGAAGTTGACCGGCATCGGCCCGCGCGAGATGAACGAAGGCGTTGACTTCTTTGTGCGCCGCCAGACCATCTTCGACTCCTGCGCCACTTCCGGCGGCAAGCTCGCCACTCGCTAGCTAGCGAGCATTCCCGACCACCTCTGGTCGGTTTTTTTGTCCTTTTTGAGATTCATCGGCTCTCTTCAACCTCGCTCAGGATGACAGACAAAGAGTATTGACAAATGAGTTTTTTCCGCTTACGGTGCACGTGCTTTCGGGCGATCATGCCCGAAGTACACGTCCCTGTTGGAGGTTCCATGTCCCCGCGTTCTTCCGATTCCGACCTCGAGGCTCGCGCCAGCGCCGCCCTGATGAAGCTCACCCGCTACTGGCCCGACGATCCGTTGACGTTCGTCACCGGCCACGGCTCGCACCTGTGCACCCCCGAGGGTGAGGAGTACCTCGACCTGTTCGGAGGCGTGGCGACCGTCTCAGTCGGCTACGGCAATCCGCATCTCGCAAGCGCGATCGCGCACCAGGCCGGCCAGCTCATTCACATGAGCGAGCTGTACCTGAACCCGGTCGTGGTCGCGGCCGCCGAACGTCTTGGGGAGATCGCGCCCCGGGGGCTCACCAAGTGCCGCTTCGTCAACTCCGGTTCCGAGGCCAACGAGCTGGCCGCCAACATCGTCATGCGAGCGACCGGCAAGACCGGCCTGCTCGCGCTCGAGCACGCCTACCACGGACGCACGCCGATCGCGCGTTCGCTCACCTATCAGCAGGGGTGGCGCAACGCTCCGCCCTACGTCCACAACGTGCAGTTCGTCCCCAACCCCTACGCCCTGCGGCGGCCCAAGGGGATGGGCGAGCCGGACTTCTACCGGTGGTGCTTGGATCGCACCGAAGCCGCGATCAAGCACGCCCACGGCGGCGCCAAGGCCAACTTCGCCGGACTCTGGGTCGAGCCGATCCAGGGCAACGGCGGTGTGATCATGGGCCCGTCCCGGTACTACGACGAGCTGATCAAACTCGTCCACGCCTACGGCGGCCTGGTGGTCGCCGACGAGGTGCAGACCGGCTTCGGTCGCACCGGCCTGTGGTTCGGCTGCCAACACTGGAGCGAGACCCCGGACATCGTGGTGATGGCCAAGGGCATCGCGGGCGGCTTCCCCATGGGCGCGGTTTCGACGACGCCCGGTATCGCCGCGGCCATGGACGACTTCCTTGACTTCAACACCTACGGCGGCAACCCGCTCGCCTGCGCGGCCATGCTCGCGACCATCGAGGAGATCGAGAGCCTGCGGGACAACATCGGCGCGTGCGGCGCCCAGTTGGCGGAGGGTCTCTGCGGCCTCGTGCGGGAGTTCCCGGTGATCGCCGAGGTGCGCGGGCAGGGCCTCATGCTCGGCGTCGAGTTCGACGACGACGGGACGCTCGATCCCAACCCCAAGCTCATGGCCAAGCTGCACATGCGACTGCGTGAGCGCCACGTGCTCGTCGGCAAGGGCGGGCCGGAGGGCAACATCATGCGCATCAAGCCGCCCTACTGCCTCACCGAGCAGGAGGCCGACACCTTCCTGGTCGCCCTGCGCGAGTCCCTCGAGCAGATCAACTGAACTATGCCCGGAGCCTTCGCTCTCGGGTTTTTTTATTGCTGTGGCCTCTGCTGTTTTTGTTGACGTTTTTGTTGTGGCGCGTTAGGGTAGTTCTCCGTGGAGGTAAATCATGTCCTTTTTTGAGACGGCAGTCTTCTGGCCGGATCTCAAGATTTCGGCCACCACCACTCGCGCGCTCACGGTCATGCGAAGCGGCACAACGACACAACTCGATCCGGTCAGCCTGATCGTGTTGGTCAACGACTGTCTGTACATCGTGGCGTGTGATGGCCAAGGCTTGCGCGCGGGGCAGATCCTCTCGCGCAATCTCGACCTCACCCGTCGCAACGGCGGCCACCCATCGGATCTCTCTTCGCAGGTGTTCGTCGTTTACGACGGGATTTACGAAGCGCGTCGCGGTCTCGGTCGCATTGATGATCGTTACCGCGGCGTCGAGGTTCCCGAGCTGGCTCGATCGCAGATGGATGCGGATTGGCTCATGCGGGCGTCCTGGACACTTGCTCGGGCCGAGCCTGACGCAGAAGACCGTTTCGTCTGGCGCGCACAGAGCCGCGCGGAGCGTCATCGCTCTGATCGCGCGTCGCTCAAGGTCAGGGCGTTTACGCGCTTCGTGAAGATCGCGACGCTTAAAGACGCGACCGGCAGACGCAACACCGGCGCCATTCCTCTGCAGTGCACGGCGTCCGAACGCGATCTGCAGGCGCGCGTTCAGGAAGTTCGTGGCATTGGCCGGCGCATGGAGTGGCGCGCTGTCGTGCTCGAACACTACATTGACCAGCTTCGACGCGAATGCTGGGCGATCCGACGGGCCGCGCAAGATGCGCTGGAGAGTTCAGAGATCTTCGGCGACAAGCGCACGCCGCGCGCCCTGCGTATTCGTGCCAATCGCATGGCGCAGTACGGTGAGTTTCTGAAGGACATGCGTGTGCGGCGCTTCAGTCGCGTGTTCACGCACGTCAGCCAAGAGCTTGCGCAGATCGCGGGGCTCATGCACGATGCGGCCGATGCGCGCAGTAAAGAACCGCTCAACGACGTCCGCGCGCTTTTGAGCAAGATCTATCGCTCGATGATGCTCGTTGACGAAGCGTGGCGGCTCGAGGAAATTCTGGTCGTCGTGGCCGAGCATCACGCGCACGGAACAATCCTCTCGCCTAACGAGCGTCGGCTCATCTTGGACGAACTGCGAGCCATCCACTCGACGCTCACGTCGAAGGATCCGCTCACCGGCGAACCCATCGACAAAGACTTCGCCACGGACATTCTGCCCACCGTGATTGGCAACGTCCTGCTTGCCCGGATCGATCTTGAAGATCAGCAAGCAGATCCCTCCGCGCTGATTCGACACCTCTACGACCACCTCAAGGTGGCGTGTCATCCCATCTGACCTCTTGCAAGGGGGTCCTTTTTTTTGGGTATGTTAAAATAAGACCCACTATGCGGGAGACGGCCATTGTTTACGAAAAAGAATTGAATCCCGAACAGCTTGCCGTCGTCCGAGAAGGGGACGGACCGGTTTTGGTGCTCGCGGGCGCGGGTTCCGGAAAAACGCGCACGATCACCTATCGGGTCGCCTATTTGCTCGAGCAGGGGGTTTTGCCTCAAGAAATTTTGCTCCTGACGTTTACGAACAAAGCCGCTCGCGAGATGCTGCAACGTGTGGCGCTTTTGCTAAAACGAGAGCCGGTTGGATTATGGGGCGGCACGTTTCATTCCGTGGCGAATCGATTGTTGCGTCGGTACGCCTCCGAGCTCGGATATTCACAAAACTTTACGATTCTCGATCAAGAAGACAGCCACTTGCTCATGAAGGTGTGCTTGAAAGAGTTGCGCGTGGACACCATCGCGCGCAAGTTTCCTTCCTCTTCAACGCTCTGCGGCCTTGTCAGTTATGCGAGAAACGCGCAGAAACCTCTGCGCGAGGTCGTGGAGAAGCGCTATCCAAACGGACGTGATCTTGTGACCATCATCGAACGCTTGAGCGAAACGTATGAGGTGCACAAGCATCAAGCCGATGCCATGGATTTTGATGATTTGTTGTTGAATATACGGACGCTCTTGCGAGAGTTCCCGCTTGTGCGCCGTCGGCTTTCCGAGCAGTTTCGGTTTATTTTGGTTGATGAATATCAAGATACCAATACCATTCAAGCGGAGATCATCCGATTGTTGAGCGAAGCGCATGGCAACGTGCTTATCGTCGGTGATGATGCGCAATCGATCTATTCTTTTCGCGCGGCGCAAATTCAGAACATCTTGCGTTTCCCGGAAATTTATCCGGGAACCAAAACGTTTCGTCTGACCACGAATTACCGTTCGACTCCCGAAATTCTTGCGGTGGCCAACCAGTCCATTTCGCATAACATGGATCAATTTGAAAAAGAGCTTGTGGCAATTTCTCGTTCGTTGGAGAAACCTTTGGTCGTCCCGGCTGCAAGCGGAGCGGAGGAGGCGCGGTATATCGCGACGCGTATTTTGGAACTCGTGAATCAGGGAGGATCTCTTTCGCAGATGGCCGTTTTGTTTCGCGCAGCGTTTCATTCTCAAGCGCTTGAGTTTGAGTTGATGAAGCGGGATATTCCGTATGAGTACCGCGGCGGGTTGAAATTTTTTGAACGCGCTCATGTCAAAGATGTGCTGGCGTATGTGCGCGTGCGCGCTAATCCAAAAGACGAAGCCGCTTGGCTTCGACTGCTTGGGCTTCAAAGCGGGGTTGGCTTGGCCACGGCGCAAAAAATTCTGCAGAGCGTCGGACAGGCCCAGACGTTCGAAGAAGTGTGTACGCTTGAATTGTCTGTTGGGAAACGCGCACAAAACGGGTGGGATCAACTCAAAAAAACTTTAGTTAAACTTTCCGTTCAGCTTGAGCCTGCGGATTTGATAAGAACGGTCCTCACCTCGGAATATCGAGATTATCTGGAGGCACAGTATCCGGATTTTATGGATCGTCTGGAAGATGTGGAGCAGTTTGCGTTGTTTGCGGAACAAACCGAGGATTTGCAAACGTTTTTGAGCGAAGTTTCGCTGACGGACGAATATGGAGCCGCACGCACGCAAGAGGCATCCGGCGAGGATCGCCTCGTGCTCTCAACGATTCATCAAGCCAAAGGACTCGAGTGGGACAATGTGTTTGTGATGCATCTGGCCGATGGAAAGTTTCCAAGTCCAAGAGCGACGGAAGAGGATGCCGGGTTTGAGGAAGAGCGGCGGTTATTTTATGTAGCGACAACGCGCGCGCGCAAACGGCTGGCCTTTACTTATCCGCTTACGAGCGGCTATGACACCCTGATCCTTCATCAACCTTCGGTGTTTCTCCAAGAGCTTCCTGAACTTCTGCTCGAACCGATATCGTTGCGCGGACGTACACCGCTCGCTTCGCCGGATGAGCCGGTTGTGGTGTTCGACGATTTGGGGGAGCGTGTTGAGGGTTCGGCTCAGATTGGAAAAAGTTTTTTGCGCAACGTCGATGAACTGTTATGACGGAATATCACCACAACCCCTCTCCGCGTGGTCGCTTGAAGCGCGTGATGTCCGGAGCTTCCACAGGACTCGTCGTACTCGGTCTGTTTATTATTTTTGTGATTGCGGTTTTGCGGTTTCGTCATACTCCTGAAGTAACGTCTTCGGTGCAGACCCCTTCGATCGCTCAAGTTTTTCGCCCGGATCCCGTTTCGCAGGCGGTTGTTAATGACGCCATTGATACCCAATCGAGAGAAGCCACTCTTCGTTTGCTTTCCGGTTCGTCGGTCGGCACCGTCCATCGCGGGACGAAAGATGAGCGGTATTTTTTGGAGATCACGAGTGATTTACCGATGATTGATCGGGAGCAACAACATTATGAAGGGTGGTTGTTGCGGCCGATTCCGTATGATTTTTTCTCCGTTGGGGAAATGGTGACGGATGACGAGGGACGATTTATCGTGCAGTGGCAAGGAGAGGAGGACAAAGATTATTCTGGGTATGTGCAAGTGATCGTGACGCTTCAATCGAACGGTGGTTCGTCTGATCCGCAGGCGCACATTGCCGAGGCGACATTTGGGAAGTAGAATAAGGCGATTAAAGAGAAGGCTAAAAGGGCTGGGCCCGCTATTGAAATATGGATGTGTTTGAACAATCTGTGGAGATGCACCGACGCGCGCGCGGGAAACTTTCCGTTGAATCCGTCGTTCCTCTTGAAACCAAAGAGGACCTGTCGCTCGCGTATACGCCAGGAGTTGCGGAACCATGTCGGCGTATTGCGGCTCATCCGGAAGAGGTTTTTGATTTAACGATGAAATCACATGCGGTTGCGATTGTCACTGATGGCACCGCCGTTCTTGGGTTAGGGGATATTGGGCCGCTTGCGGCGTTGCCGGTTATGGAAGGGAAGGCGGTTTTGTTTAAGCGTTTCGCCGGGCTTGATGGGTTTCCGATTTGTTTGAATACGAAAGATCCTGACGAGATCGTTGAAACCGTCATACGCATTGCCCCGGCTTTTGGGGCGATCAATTTGGAAGATATTTCTGCGCCGCGCTGTTTTGATATTGAGCGACGTTTGGTTGAAGCCTTAGACATCCCGGTGATGCATGATGATCAACATGGAACGGCGGTTGTTGTTTTAGCGGGGTTGATTAATGCGCTCCGCGTGGTCGGGAAGTCGCTTTCTCACGTGCGCGTGGTGATCTCCGGAGCGGGCGCCGGGGGCATGGGCATTGCACAGATGTTGCTCGCAGGTGGCGTTTCGCAGATGACCATGTTGGATTCTCGCGGGGTCATTGCGATTGGACGAGAGGGAATGAACCCCGTGAAGGATGCGCTCGCCACTCGGATCAATCCCGATGGCCAAACGGGCGACCTTCGGTCTGCTCTTGTGGGAGCCGATGTATTGATTGGGGTCAGTCAGCCCGGTATCGTTGAGAGTTCGATGGTTTCCTCCATGGCAAAAGAGGCCATTATCTTTGCGCTTTCCAATCCTGTTCCTGAAGTGATGCCGGATGTGGCATATGCTGCCGGAGCCGCTGTTGTGGCAACGGGTCGTTCAGATTTTTCAAATCAAGTGAACAATGCCTTGGCCTACCCGGGAATTTTTAAAGGGGCCATGGAGGCACGCAAAAAAATCACTCCGCAAATGCGCGTGGCCGCGGCTCACGCGCTCGCTGGTTTGATCGCGTCGCCTACGGCTGGAAAAATTATTCCCTCGCTGTTTGATTCCGGCGTGGTGGATGCGGTTTCTGCCGCAGTGTCTTCGACAGACTGAAACGTTTTACCGAAACAAGTTTTTATTCGTGATCAAAATGAAAACCGCTTGAGCGGTTTTTAAAATTAACGCTCAAGAGAGACGCACGCGTCCAGACCCCCGTCCCATAGCGATGTTGAAGAACATCGAGCGTTTTTTGAAGAGTTAGCATTTTACGCTCTTTATGGAATAGAGGTGTTTGTTCTGGCGCAGGGAGAAGTCGCGAGACGGTGATACCCAAAAGACGAACCGACTTCATGCAATCGCGCCATGTCTCAATGAGTTTCCAAGCGGTTTTGAATAAGTGGAGTCCATTCGCCATTGGTTCACGAAGGAGCCGTTGCTGTCCCATATGGGAGAAATCTCCATAACGAATATAGGCGTGAATTCCTTGTGCACTAACTTTATCGCGACGCATGCGCCAGGCCACGCGATCGCATAAATCCAACAAGCAACGTTGCATCACTTTTGGATCGTCCGTATCTTGGGGCAGAGTGTAAGAGTGGCCATATGATTTTGGCAGGAGATTTTCATCCACTCCGTCTCTCCCGTGAGCTGCTTCATGAAGCCAGAAGCCGTAATTTTTGAAGGATTCAACAAGAGCCCGATAGGAAGGGAAAATGTTCTCAATTGCTTAAACGTAAAGATTCCAAGGGCGTTCAGACGTTGTTCGATGCATGGACCAATTCCACACAGATCTTGCAAGGCGCTACGGTCGAGTAGATTGAGGACCTGTTGGGGAGGCGTCACCGTGAGACCGTTGGGTTTGACGGATTCAGAAGAGAGTTTTGCCATGAGTTTGTTTGGAGCGATGCCAATAGAGGCGGTGATGTATTCGCCGAGCTCTTCTTTTAGTCGCTGTCTGATGGTCAGGGCTATGCAAGCGGCGCCAAAGTAATCTGGAGTTCGTTCTGATAAATCTAAAAAACTCTCATCAACACTAAACGATTCAACACGGTCGGTGAATTCTCTGTAGGTCGCATTAAAGCGTCGCGTGATGTCGGAATATTTTTCTGGATCTCCCGGATAAAGAATCAGGGACGGACAGATTTGTTTGGCCTCCCATGTCGACATCGCGGTTTTGACTCCCAGACGTTTCGCTTCAATAGACGCGGTGGCAATGATACTGCGCTCTTGATGTTTGCCCGTGATACCGATTGGTTTTCCGCGCAAAAAAGGATTCGCCTGCTGTTCAACGCTTGCGAAGTACGAATTCATGTCGATGTGGAGGATGATGGAGGGAATAGAAGAGAAAGGGTTTGGTGTCATCCCTCTGTATATAATTCGACAAGATGCCATTCGAGATATTCCGGATCAAGTCTAAGTTTGAAATAATTTGCGGCGTCTGAAACAGAAAAATAGAAAATACGCTTCGTCCCCTCGCGCGCACTGTGGACGAGATTGACGCGTTCAATAGGATAGTCGCGATTATTCCAACGCAAGCGTCTCGGCAAGACACGATTATCTGTGAAGGAGACGATCACATCAACAGGATCGTGTAGCATCTGATGCATAAGGTGTTTTTATCCCCGGATATCTAAACGGTCTGCAAGAAAGCTTCGCATTTTTTGTTTGAGCCGACGACGGCTGACAAGCAAACGAGCTGACTTAAGAAGATCAGAGAATTTTCGATCTCGACGTGAGGGTAAAAAAGACAACGTCACATTGTGATAACGCAGGCTGGCTTCAGACATAGGTCGAGATATAGTCACAAATAAGCAAAACAAAAGCCGTCATACGCGACGGAAACATCCGTGCGTGTGCCAAGTATTGACTCGGGTTGTTGTATTGGCTCGTGTGATCCCTTCACGGGCCAACAAACAGTTTATTAAAACCTCTGTTAACTACACTGGCTGGAATTTGCGTATGACGGCTCTCACAACACCTTGAATGATGCAATCTTTAACAAAGATCGGACTCATGGTGCTGTTTGCAGGTTGAAGACGGATCCGCGTTTTCTCCCGATGAAATCGTTTCAGCGTGGCATAAGCATTGTCGAGCAAGGCAACGACCACCTCGCCGTTGCGTGGGGATGGGTTGCGTTCGATCACGACAAAATCTCCATCCAAAATACCATCTTCAATCATCGAGCGTCCTTTCACTTTCAAGACGTAGGAATTGGATCCATCCAAGACAAACGTCGCAGGGATGGCCATCGTTTCATTATCTTGTACCGCTTCGATCGGTTCACCGGCCGTAATAAGACCAAGCAGAGGCAAGAGCACAGATGGTTGTTGGGGAAGAGCACCGATAATTTCAATCGAACGAGCTTCTCCTTCTTCACCGATGGCGATTTCTTGTTTTTCAACCAGAGCTTGAATATGCGTGTGCACGGTCGCGGGAGAAGAGAGACCGAAGTGTTCACCGATTTCCCGATAGGACGGGGCGTACCCATGGTCTGCGATATGCTCTCGGATGAAGGCGAGAATCTCTGCTTGTTTTTTTGTGAGGGGAGGCATAGAAGTGTTCGCTTTATGTTCGTATGATAGATCGAACAAAAATCGAACGCAAGAGTAGTGCTGTGGATAAGTGTGAATGTGATAATCTTTGGTCTCCCCGCACTCGCATTTTTTTTACTTCTTCCTTCTATCTTCTTACTTCTTTTTTCCCTTATGCTCAAAACTGTTGAATCCGTTACGGCTGGCCAACCAGACAAAGTGTGCGATCAAATCGCCGACGGGATTGTGGATGAGTATTTGCGTCGCGATCCCAAAGCCCGTTTGGATCTGCATGTTTTAGGCTCGCATGGCATGCTGATGGTTGGCGGAGAAGTCCAGTCGGAGGCGGATTTTGATGTGGGCGCGCTTGCCAAGAAAATTTATCAAGAGATCGGCTATCCCGACGACATGGAGGTGTTTGCGAACATTGCTCCGTCATCGGAGGAAATGCGTCAGGTGAAGACGGGAGTGATGGATACGGTTGTCATCAATGGTTATGCCACACAAGAAACACGCGAGCGACTCCCCAAGGCCGTGGTGTATGCTCATACCCTTGCGCGGCGGTTGGATGATTTGCGCAAAACGGATCCGGCGTTTTCTTGGATGAAACCAGATGGAAAAGTGCAGGTCGCGATGCAAGGCGATCGTGTTCACACAGTGACGCTTTTGTGCGGACATCATGTCAGCATAGGCGAGCGCGAGGTGCGCAGTGCTCTTTTGGAACGGATCGTGATTCCCCTTGTTGGCGAGGAGGGTGTTCAGATTTATATCAACCCGATTGGTCTGTTTACCGTGTGCGGATTTCGTGCGGACTCCGGAGCGAGCGGACGCAAAGTGACCGTGGATACTTATGGGGGTTTGATTCCGCATGGCGATAAATCATTGGGAGGCAAAGATCCTCTACGCGCAGAACGTTCGGGTGCGTACGGGGCGCGCGCGGCGGCCTGTTTTTTGGTGGGGGAAGGTCTCGCGACCGCGGCGCTTGTGAATCTCGTCTATACGATGGGTCGCGCGGAGCCGATACATGTGCATGCGGTTGGGATGGGAGAAAAATCGCGCGGGTCAAAAATGGATTTAACCGCTCTTATCAAAACGCAGTTTGATTTTCGACCTGAAGCGATCGTTGAACGATTTCAACTTTGCCAGCCGATCTATCAACGCACGGCCACATATGGCGCGTTCGGACGCGCGGGACTGCCTTGGGAACCCGAATCGTGAGGCGATTCGTGCAGAGATCTGTATGGTACAATAATCCCGTATGTTAAAGGTCGCGGTCATTGTGCTGGTTTTTGCTGGAGCGCTTTTTATGCTCGCCGCTCGCGTACCGGAATCGGTGTTTGCGCGTTCGACCGATGGGGTTGTCACGCTCGCGGGGATATCTCGTTTGGTGCGTCAGACCGTGATTGAGCCGACTTCATTCGTAGCAAAAGAATCTCCATTGCCTCGCGTCAGTTCTTTTTATGTGCTCACGCCCGATGTGCGCGACCAACAGTTTAGTCCCACACTTACGCTCCCGATTGTCGAATCCTGGAAACCGCGCGTGCGCGATCTGACGGAATTGATTGTTTATTCCTATACAGATGAGAAGGGGTGGCAGCCGCTCGCGACCAGTGTCGATCTTTCATCCGGGACGCTCGAAGCGCAAATCACCCTTTCCGCGCCGACAGGGATTGCTGTACTTGATGGTTCACATTGAGCTTCGTGCAACAGTTTGGTATACTCTGTCTATATTTAATGCTCTTTAGGATTATGCCAAGTCCAAAAAAATTCGCCGTTCCCAAAGCGTCGGCCAAAGCATCGACCAAAGCGTCCGCTAAAAAAGCGGCAACGAAAAAGCCGGCGTCAGCCAAAAAGGCTGTTCATGCCAGCGTGCACGAATCTGTTCCGACACAGCCGGTGCAGAAAATTATTTATCAAATCCAAAAACGATTCGTTTTTGTCCCGAAGTGCAGTAACTGCGACCATGTGCCCATGCGCATCAATGGACTTGTCGCGCTTATGACCATTTTGGTTGCGATGCTTTCTGGCATGGTGATCGCCCAGTCACAACCAGCGCGTTTGGTCGGAGCCATGGCGCAAGCCGCCAGCTCGACGGATGTCGCCACACAAAAATAGCTATGAAACGTTTTATTTTTGTTTTGCTCGGCACACTCGTGCTTGTTGGCGCTGGATGCGCCCCAGCTTCCTCCGAGAAGCCAAAAGATTTAGCCATTAACTATGATGACCAGCCTGTGACTGAACCGATCACCCAAAAATGGGCTTTCCCCGGCGTTCTTTCAGATAAAGACATTCAGCACAAACAAATCCGCATCAAGATGGCCAAAGGCGATATCGTGTTTGAATTGTTTGGGGACACGGCTCCCAAAACGGTTTCTAATTTCGTCTATCTGACACAAGGTGGCTATTTTAACGGGTTGACATTTCACCGTCGCGAAGAAGGGTTTGTGATTCAGGGGGGCGATCCAAAAGGGAACGGCACAGGCGGCCCGGGTTATGAGTTTGAAGATGAACTGGCCGATGGTCATGCGTATGAACGCGGCGTTGTGGCCATGGCCAACCACGGGCCAAACACCAACGGCTCCCAATTTTTCGTGATGCTTGGCAATGTTCCGCTCCCCAAAGCGTACTCGATTTTCGGCCGCGTCGTTGATGGAATGGATGTGGTGGATCAGATTCAGATTGGCGATGTGATGCAGGCTGTGACGGTTGAAGATCAGCCATAACTTGATTGACCTTTTCCAAAATAAGCGATCTTTCGTTTCGCGGGCACCCAGACACCTCTTCCAACGAAATCTCATCTTATTTTGCAAAAAGTCTTACATTGGGGTATGCGTCCCCTCATACACAACATCAAAAAACACGGGTGGCTTCTGGGGCTACCTGTGTTTTTGATTGTGATGACTGTGGTGGTTGTGGTTCATGCGCCCCATCCCGAAGCCGCCTCATCTGAACCTCAAGAAGAAATCACCTCGACGGCTGTTCACACCCCAACAATGGTTCACATCGCTCTTCCAAGCGAAGTGCGCGGATTTTATTGGACCGCCACAACCGCAGGGTCTGCGCGTGCACAGGAGTTGCTTGCGTACCTCAAAGAATATGGACTCAACACCGTGGTTATTGATTTGAAAATGGACGATGGCGAGCTTGCGTTTGCTCCACAAGACGATTTCTTGAAACTCTATGGACAGCCACGTCCGGCTATTGCCGATCTGGATGCTCTCACGACGATGTTAGCCGATGAGGGAGTCTATCGAATTGCCCGCATTGCCGTGATGCGCGATGGCGCCTTTGCCCGTGTTCATCCGGAGCTTGCAATGCGCACCGCTGGTGGCGAGTTGTGGAAAGATAAAATCGGTTCGTTGTGGTTGGATCCGACCGCTCTACAAGTAGCCGACTATGCGATTGCCCTCGGGCGCGAAGCCTACGCGCGCGGTTTCGATGAGGTCCAATTCGATTATGTGCGGTTTGCGTCTGACGGAGCCGTCAATCGGATCGTCTATCCGGTTTATGATGGAAAGACATCCATGACACAGATCATGCAGACATTTTTTGCGCGTGTTGGCGGAGCGATGCAAGCCGATCAGATTCCTGTGTCATTCGATCTGTTCGGAATGACCTTTTGGTCGTATCGCGATTTCAATATCGGACAGCGGCTTGTGGACGCTCTGCCGTATGCGGACTGGGTCTCTCCGATGGTGTATCCTTCCCATTATCCCGATGGGTTTGAAGGATTTGCCAATCCCGCTGAAGCGCCCTATGAGATTGTGAGACGCTCGCTTGATGAAGGAACGCGATTGACGCACGGATTCTGGTCTGGATCGGACGAACAGTTACGTGCCAAGTGGCGACCCTGGCTTCAGGATTTTGACATTGGTGCGGTGTATACTTCTGATAAAATTGAAGCGCAGATCAAAGCCGCGCGCGATGCCGGTGCCTCCGGATGGATTCTGTGGAATGCGCGCAATGTCTATGAACCGGCTCAATACAAATAAAATTTTTTCAATGTATGCGCAATATTTTTCTTGTTCTTCTTCTCGTACTCGTCGCTGTGTGGATCTTTCGATTCGTTCATCCGCCTGTGCCGCTGGAAGAGCCGGGTCAGGCGTCCTTAGATGAAGGAAGCCATGACGTCCCCGACGTTGGAGATGAGCCTGTCGAGCCGTTTGCGTTTGTTTCGGATAAAGGGGCCACGGTAACCCTAGATTTTCCTCAAGAAGCTGACTTGATATCCTCCCCGCTTGTGGTGAGCGGGTCCGTTTCCGGGACTTGGTTTTTCGAAGCAAGCTTTCCGGTTGAACTCACAGATTGGGATGGAAACATCATCGCGCAAGGACAAGCCCAGGCTCAGGGTGATTGGATGACCTCGCAGGATGTTCCGTTTATCGCGACTCTTGAGTTTGAAACACCCACAACCGGCAACAATGGATTTGTGATTCTGCGAAAAGATAATCCCTCTGGTTTGCCAGAGAATGACGACTTTCTGGAAATCCCTATCGTGTTTTCTCCCTAAGGTTGTGGTCCTTTGAATCCTCCCGGAGCACCTTGGGGTCCAGCGTTGCCTTTAAATTCGCCTTGCTCGCGTGGCCCTTCATTTCGCTCTTCTTTATCTTTTTTAAAAAAATTTTTCATTTGATCGAACACGCCTTCCGGTTTAGCCATCATCGGTTCGCGAGACGGCTCTGTTTGATCATCGCCTGGCTCTTGCTCGGGTTGTTCTTTTTGTTGGGTTCGCTCTTTTTCAACCCGTTGCGCTCGTCCCTTCATCATCTCTTTGCGCCGATCGGTATCCGCCGGGATGCCAACTTCTCCGTCATTTTCTTGTCTAATCGTCGGTGCTCCCTCTTCTCCTTCAACCGGTGGAGCAAACGCCCCCATGCGGTCTTCAAACATTCCCTGGAGTTCTGGGCGTTCTTGAATTTTTTGGATCATGAGGGAAGCTTTTTCGTCCCCGCCCTCTGCTTTTGATTTCAAGTCGTCCAGTTTTTTTTCAAAAGATTTTTCAAACCGCTCTTTGAATTTTTTCCCCTCTTCCATTTGCTTATCCAACTGATCGCGCCGCTCTTGTCGAAGAGCTTCTAGTTTGGCGGCGGCATCCTCGCTTCCTTGTTGGATTTGTTGCATGAGTTCGCGGGCCTGCTCCACATGCGTCTGCACTTCCTGGGCATGCGCCTCGATTTTTTCTTTCACGTCTTTCAAATGCGCACGCACTTCTTCAGGCACCTGCTCATTGTTGATCGCCTGCTCGAGCTCCTTTCCGCGCTCGGCGAATTTTTCGCGCAGTTCGAGCACGTCGTCTCCCTCCTCGCCGGTCTTTTGTTCAATACGATCCAGAATTTTTTGCTGACGCTCAAATTGCGTCGCGCGATTTTTCAGCAAACGCGTCGTTTGCGATTCTTCGCCGGTTTGCAGAGCGTCTTGCTGGCTCGACTTCACCCGCTCCATCAACTGATCGGCCCTTTCGAGCATTTTTTTCGCTTGCTCTTTGGCCTGATCATCGGTAGATTTATCTAAGACTTTCTCCGCGATCAACATCCGCTCTTCAGCGAACTTCATCGCCTTCTCGGCCTTCTTGATCGGATTGAATGTGAGCGCAAGCGAGACACGCTCACGCAGTCCGCGCCATAAGAGTCCAAATCCGGATGGGGCCTGTTGCGGTTCCTCAACGGTGATGCCGTCGTATGTGGGTTCGGCTTCTTGTGCTTGTGAAGCGAGAGCCTCCACTTGAGTATCGGCGGCAGACGACGCGTCTGTCGTCTGTGCCCAAGCGGTTGAAGTTCCGAAAGCCAACATGGCAAGAATAGGAACGAGGTAGATAAAACGTTTGATCATATGGTTAGATGGTAACATAAAAAAGAGGGGAGGAGGGAATGAAAGATCCATTTATCCCCCGAGCCGCGTCACGAGCACAGCCTTCGACCATTCGGCAGGCTCATGGCAGGCAGGCTCAGGCAATAAGGTCGCGTCTTTATCCCCCGAGCTTGTCGAGGGGACAAACCTAAATCGAGATATGATTTCTATTGAAGATCGTCTGAAAAACATAGAAACGCGCAATGAGCGCGTTTCGTTGGACAAGGCGTGGGAAACAAGCTGGACACGCCGACTGTTATTGATGGGGTTCACCTATTTAGCCATTGGGATTTACCTGTGGACAATTCACATTTCTCATCCGTGGTTAAATTCGATTGTTCCGGCCGTTGGCTTCATGATCTCAACCCTCACCATGCCGTGGTTTAAACGGTGGTGGATGAGTAGACGATCAGGTCGATCATGAACTCTTTTTGCGGTTCCAGCCGCTCGAAGGGCCTTTTTTTGGGGCAAAAACCCTCTGCGGAGTGTGTCCGCTCTGACAACGACGACCATTTGTTGCGCCTGACCGACAGTAGACGCACACGTGCGAAGATGGGCTTTTCATACAGAAAACCGGTTATGGTTCACCTCTACTAGAACACAAAATGACTTTTTTGTCCATATGTTTCAACAATTGAAACGGTCGCGCGACGTTCCATGGGATGAGGTCTTTGAGGTTTGGAGAGCGAGCGAGGGCTCTGACCCGGTCTGGCAGGAATTGGCCAAAAAAAAGGGATGGGACTCATGGGAGGCCTGGCGGGGGAATCAGGTGGCCATTTTTGGAGCAGACAAGCGGCGTTGGACCCTTTATGAAATCACAGAGCCGAACGTGATCATTCCGGCAATGCGCATTGGACCGTTCAAAGGATGGCAGGAGCATTTTCAGGAAAAGAATAGGCACACCTTTGAGGATTTGGTGCGCGAGCAAACTTCGTGGGTTGCCTCAAATGTCGGGGTGCGCGCGCGACTCGCCTCATTCCCGCCTCGAACGCAGTTCATCGGACTCTTTGTGAAACAAGATCAGACGATAGTGTTATTCGAAGGCCATCACCGGGCCGCGGCAATCGCGCTCGCGGTCGCCCAAGGTCAGCCGATCGTTTTTGATGCGCTTCCGACGATTGCGCTGACAGAATACGAAGGAGACATTCAACCGATTTTGGATCAGATGCTCAACCCCGTATCTTTTATGGAAGAACACATCACCTTAACAACAACAGATCAGGTTTCGATCGCGGCGGTGTATCGTCAGGCGAGCGAACAGAAAATCGCTATCCTCTTGCACATGATGCCGGCGACAAAAGAAAGTTGGGAGGGGTTTGCACAGCATCTTGGCGACGCGGGTTATGCTTCGCTAGCCATTGATGAGCGCGGGCATGGAGAAAGTACGATGGGCGGGACGCTCGATTATCAGAAATTCACTGATGTGCAACAGCAAGCCAAGCGGCTTGATGTGGAAGCGGCGATTGACTATGCGCACACGCACGGCTTTTCCGATGCACAGATCGTGATGATCGGTGCATCGATTGGAGCGAATCTGGCCATTCAAGCATTGGGGGATCATCCAGAAATTCCTGTGGCTGTTGCCCTTTCGCCCGGTTTGGATTTTCGCGGGATTCAAACGGAGCCGCTTATTAAAGCGCTCAAAAAGACACGGCACGTTTTGCTTGTTGCCAGCGATGATGATACCTATTCATTTGAGACCGTGAGTCGGTTGCATGCGTTGAACCCCACACAGACTATTTTGATTGAGCGCTCCGGCATCGGACATGGAACGGCTATGACGGATCGCGATCCGAAGTTGATCGGTGAGCTTGTTGCGAAGATGAAATTTGATACTTTCAAAGCGGACTTTTGATGGCGCGGATGGATGCGGTGGATACATGCGTGTATCGCTGGGTCGTGCGGATGTTTGCGTGTCCGAGCAATTTTTGAATAAAGCGGATGTCTATTCCCTGTTCGAGCACATGTGTGGCAAAACTATGCCGTAAGGAATGGAAGGTCGCGGGTTTGGTGATGCCAGCCTTTCGTAACGCTTTCGTAAACACCAGTTGGATGGATCGAGTTGATAAACGCCCACCACGTTCGCTTGCAAATAAAAAATCATTTGGTGTTTTTCCGACTGATGCACATTCCAGATCATGGCGTAATGCTTCCGGGAGAAGCGTTATTCGATCCTTTTTTCCTTTTCCTTCATACACATAAAGAACACCCTGCTCGAAATCGAGGTCACCAACGTGTAATTTCACCAATTCAGAAACCCTTAATCCGGCTCCATACGCAAGCGCGATCATTGTTTTATGTTTTTGGTTGATGACACTATTTATAATGCGTTCAATTTCATGATGCGATAGCGTAGTGGGAAGACGGGATGTTTTTTTGGGTGTTTTCATGCGAAAGGGGATATTGATACAGACAAGTTCGCGGTAATAAAATTGTATCGCTTGCCAATAGGACTGGACGGTTTGTGAGGAAGATCCATTTTCAATCAAGACGAAAAGGAATGTTTCAATCGTTCGTGGATCTGGAGTGTTGATTTGCTCTGGATGTTGTTCGAGGAAACGGCGCACACAACCAGCGTAACTTTTGCACGTGGCTGGACTGAAATTTCTTAAGATCATCAGACGATTCATCTCTGTAATGGCTGTTTGAGTGTCAGGAAAATATTTTTGATTCATATGTTTGAGAAGAAAAAACCTCCAGCTCTTTTAAAGAGAAGGAGGTTAATTTATGACTAAATTATGGCTTGTTTGTTTCAATTTGTCAAGCTAAACTGTCCACATCACATATTGCCTACCCTATTGTTCATATCCGCAATATATTCAGATATAAACCAGTTATGTGAAATAGCAAGAAATTTCTTTGATCTATTGTTAACATTTTTTGATAATTTATTTCGGTCGAACCTTGCCATGTCTTTAATAATCATGCTAGCTTTAACGCTCCTCTCACCTCGAGGAGCACGGGGTCACCATCATGACAAACATTTTGTTTTCTGAAGAAGAAATTCAGGCGCGCGTGTTGGCGCTTGCGCAGGAGATCAGCACGGACTTCCGCGGCAAGGACATCGTGCTGGTCGGTCTGCTCAAGGGAGCCTTCATGTTCGTGCGCGATCTGGGAGTCGCGCTCGAGCGTCTACGCGAAGCGGGCGGGGGCATCGGGGACATCTACATCGACTTCTTGAGCGTCGGCTCCTACGACGACGGACGCGAGTCCGGTACGCTCAAGCTCGACATGGACATCCGCCGTTCGGTCAAGAACTGTCACGTCATCGTTGTCGAGGACACAGCCGACACGCTCAACACGCTCACTTGGGTTGATGCTCACTTGAGAAAGAAACAGCCTGCGTCGCTCGACATCTGCGTGCTGGTTCGCAAGCCGGACAAGCACCGCCATCAACTCGATCTGCGCTACGTCGGCTTCTCGCGCGAGGGTCTGCCGTTTCTGGGTGGCTACGGCCTGGACGTGAAGGGGACGCGTCGCTGTACCCCGTACATCTTCGAGGTGTCGCCGGAGTAAACGTGCTCCGGTTTTTTTATTCGTTGGCTTGGGAAGAATGTGCGAGTTTGGTTTTCGACCGCCGCCTTGGTTGAGAGAAGACAAAAGAATATGCCCGGCGGCTTCGGGCTCGCCGGCGTCATCTATGAGTCATCCTGTTCTTCTTCACGGCTCACAAAGATTTTTATAAAAAAACTCCCCAGAGGCGGGAAGTCAGCGGAAAGGTCAGCGGGAGAGGAGCCATGCGGCCACGCAAGCGAAGGCGAGTCCGATTCCTTTGGCGAGCGTGAACGATTCGCCAAGGAGAATGAGCCCACCCAGCGCGCTGATCGCGATGGCCGAGATGTTGATGATGGGAAAGAGGGCGGAAAGGTCGAAGCGTGAATCCTGCATGATCCGGGTGGCGGCAAGCATGCCGATTCCATTCATGGCGCCGGCCATCAAAAGGAACAGACTTGCTTTGGTTGAAGGAAACGTTCCTCCTTCCGAGAGTCGCACCATACTCGTGATTACGACCGTGGGCACCGTGACGATGAGTACGGTCCAGAAGGAGTTCACTCCGTTGGCGCGTCCGACGATCGGCCAAGCGAAAAACCCGATGGCCGCGATGAGTGCAAGAGCAAGCCCGTTATTCATATCACCTCCATATGAACAGGGAAGGATAGGAGAATGGAAGAGGCTGGTCAAGGGACTGGTAAAAAAATCACCCTGCCGTGGAGCAGAGTGTGCGGGTCTAGAAGGCCGCTTGGACAGCGAACTGCAGGCCGAATGCCGGGGCGCGGTTGAGCGGCGCGCTTGCGGCGGCGCGCATGGCGATGTCCTTGGTCGGCCGGTAGTTCACGCCCACGAGTGCAAGCGGATCGCGAGGCTTGCTCCCTTCGCGTAGATCCTCGATGCGCTCGATGCGGGCGTAGGGTTCCCATTGCGCAGTCGGGCGTAGGACACCCAGGGCGTACCAGCCGATGGTTGGCTTGTCCTGCCCAGCGTCGAAGTTCGCGACCGCTTCGGTCTGGACGAGCACGGATCCACCCTCGTACTGGGTGTTGAGTCCCAGCACGTGGCGCCATCCCTTCGGCTGTCGCCCGGTTTGGAAGTCCAGTCCGAGCGTGAGGGCTGTGGTCGGCTTGAGCTTGGCGACCATGAGGCCGTCGGGCTTGAGGTCCGAGTCGGGGCTGGTGCCCTGGCCGGAGACGACTCCGGTTGTCAGCGTGAGCGCCCGGGTCGGAGTCCATGTGGCCACCACGCCGTGTTCGACGAACGGTGATGTGACGCCTGTCTCCGCGTAGGTCAGTTCGATGAGCTGATGCGGAGCCGGCTGGCGGGACAGACCGACCGGGTTGAGGATCCGACCACCGCTGACCGCGAAGGTCGGTTCCGGCTTCCAGCCGATCGACGCCACATTCATGGGATCCTTGCCATCTGCCAGTTTGGTGAAGACGAGAACGACCGTACCACTGACCGTAGGGGAGACGCGCGGCAAGACCTTCAGGTCCGCCTGGCGCAGGCGCCAGGCGAGCGTCGGGTCCGAGCCGTTGGTCGGCAGAGCGAGCGTGTATCCGACGCCGATCGCGCCGTGCACTCCAGTGAGTCCTGGGTTGAACGGCGTCTCTTCGGGGTCGACGACGCGTTCGATCTTGCTGTTGGAGCGGGTCTGCGCGCCGGCCTTGGGCACGAGGATGCCGAAGGGGGCGAACAGGAGACCCAGCAGGAGCGTGGCGAAGGAGATGGCCTTGCTCGCCCACAGGCCGAACGCTTCGCACAGGCCGAACGCTTCGCACAGGTCGGACGCGCCGTAGCGTTCCTCCAAGTACCGAAGCTCCCAGAGCCGGTGGTTTCGGCTGTCTTCGTCAGTCACGACCCGCCAGTTCATGTTGTAGGCGTCCCGAAACTCCTTCCGGAACTGCTCCTCCTCTTCCTCCATGGCGATCTGTGCCATGTCGAGGAGGTTGTGTCGCAGGAGCATTCCGAGGAGCATCATCGGCGGCATGATGAGCACGCACAGACCCATCAGAAGCGCCCCCTTTGGGAACATCAGGGCGGCGATGAGCTGGCGCAGGAGGTAGCGCGGCAGGGTCGGGCGCTTGATGCGCATCCGCCCCCACGTACAGCGAGAGTTGTAGGACTCCCACTCCTGCAGGTGACGCTGGTAGGCGAACCAGTTGCCCACCACCAGCGTGGCGAGGGCCATGGCGGCCCAAATGGGAAACAGCCAGGTTGGCATGGAACGATCCTCCTCTCTCCTGTCTGTTGGAGAGGGATCACACCGTAGCACAAAAAGAGGTGACGGTCAACATAAGCCCGCATCGCATGATGGTGTATACTTAAAGGCGATATGTTTGCGCGTGTGACAGAAAAAACGTTTTATCAATATCTCAAATGTCCAAACTGGATCTATTTTGATGCGCACGCGCTTGAAAAAAATGTGCGAGAGCCGCTGATGGAACAGTTGATCGACGACGGCCTCATCGAGGAGAAACAACGGGAGATTATTTCGGATCGTCAAGAGATCGCAGAAGTCACCGCAGAAGATCCCGAGGAAGCTTTTCGACAGACTCTTGCGTTTATGCGCGAAGGTCGGCAAACGATTTTTCATGGGGTCCTCATAGACAAGCATTGGATCGGGCATCCGGACGTTTTGGAAAAAGTCGAGGGCAAATCGACCCTGCGAGATTTTTATTATGTCGCGGCAGATCTCAAACGTTCTCGGTTTTTGCGCGACGAATTTAAATTTCAGGGAAGCTTTTATGCAGATTTGCTTGAACGCATTCAAAAGGTGAAGCCGCAGATGGGCTATGTTATCACTCCTGATCGCACGGTTTTAAAGTATCCGCTTGCTCCCTTTGTCGGGGAGTATGAATTGACCCTATCGGAAATTGAAAAAATCATTGCGGGGAAGAAGCCAGCGCATTTCGTCACGACGGGTTGTAAGCAATCACCTTGGTTTTCCTCGTGTGTGGGTGAATCGCAAACGTGCGATGATATTTCCCAGCTCAACCGGGTGTGGCGCCAGGAGGTTCACCTGCTCGAACAGGCCGGAGTGAAGACCATCGCTCAGCTCGCCGCTTCATCCGTTGCCGATTTAAAACGAAGAGCACCGCTCGTGCATCCCGATCGTCTCGAGATCATGCGCGATCAGGCCGTGGCCATTAAAGAGCATCGCCATATCATTAGACGCGCCATGGCGTTTCCTGAATCACCGGTCGAACTTTTTTTTGATATCGAGAGCGATCCCCTGCGCGACTTTGATTATTTGTTCGGCCTGTTAGCCGTGGAAGGAAAAAAGGAAAGCTATCATCCATTTTTTGCCGCTTCGCCCGCGCAGGAGAAAGATATGTGGGAGGAGTTCGTGGGGTTTATTGAACGGCATACCGACGCGCCGATTTATCACTACGGTTGGTTTGAAAAAGAAGTGGTTTGGCGATTTATGAGTCGCTACGGCATTTCCGCGGCGGCAAAAGAAGCGCTCGAGCGCAATCTCATTGATGTGTTAGAACGATTGCGTCCAGCGGTTATTTTGCCGCTCTCTTTTTATTCGCTCAAAGATATTGCGGCGTATCTGGGTTTCCATTGGAGAGCAGACGATGCTTCGGGAGCCAACTCGGTTTTGTGGTTCGAGGAGTGGCTAAAAAAGAAGGATCAAAAACGTTTACAGAAGATTTTGGAATATAATGAAGATGATGTTCGCGCCACCGCGGTGTTAAAGCAGTGGCTCGCGCAGAATGCATGTTAACTTTATGAGCCCTCGAGGATTGTTGTGTTTTGTGGCGGCGATCGTTGTCGTGATTGGCATCACGGTTGAAACAGAACGACTCTTGTTTCGTTCTTCTTCCGTTGCGTCTCAACCAGCGCTCGTTCAGACTCCTCGTTTGTCGCAAATGGCATGCGAGACGGCTGGCGGGAATTGGAATGCTTGTGGATCGGCTTGTCGCGAAACGCCGGAAGCGGGCTGTTTGCAGGTTTGTGAGACGTATTGTGAATGTCGCAGGGATGAAGAATGTCCGTCCGGACTGACGTGCGGAGCGTTCGTAGATGGGGTAGGGGTGTGTCAGTAACGCAGGAGTACGATTTCCTTTTTATGCGACGTGTAAAAACCTGTTTTGAACTCGTGATCTTCGTGGTGGTTGCATTCGCTGTTTTGTATTCCCAGCGCGTCGCGATTTCGGATTGGCTTCGCGAAGGGACCGCTCCGGCATTACCCGAGGCTGTTTCTTATCAACCCAAACCAGAACCAGCGGAATCTCAATCTCCCCCTCCGCCGCCCGCGCCGGTCGAAACAGAATCACTCATCACACCACCATCAGCCACGCCATTGCAAACCGAAGCGGCCCCGTCGGCTCCGCTTCCTCATGCGTACAATTTATCTGTCCCGTTCACACCGCAAGCTCCGTTTGGGGAGTGGGATGCGGTTCATAAGGAGACGTGCGAAGAGGCGGCGCTGTATATGGTTCAGGCGTTTTATCAGGGGGTGCCTGAAGGAAAAATAGAGGCGCAGACGGCCGAGAATGAAATTCAGAAGATTATCGCTTTTGAGAATCAGCTGTTTGGATTTTTTGAAGACACGACGGTCGTGCAAACCGCGACCCTTGCGGAAATGATGTACGGCTTTGAACAGACCGAAGTGGTTGAGAATCCAACCATCGAACAAATCAAGACGGCGGTCGTGGCCGGACATCCGGTGATTATTCCTACAGCCGGTCGTCTGCTCGGCAATCCTTATTACACCGCTCCCGGTCCGATCTATCACATGCTCGTTGTGCGCGGTTATACCGCCGACGGAAAATTTATCACCAACGATGCCGGCACCAAACGCGGCGAGGCGTACCTCTATGATTTTGACACGGTGATGGACGCGATGCATGATTGGAATGGCGGACAAGATATCACGGGAGGCAGAAAAGTCGCGCTCGTGGTTTATCCGTAAAATGATCAGCTCTACTTCCTATGGACTATCTTCTCGGCGGATCTCTTGGCGGACTGATTGCCATCGTCTTTGCGATCCCCGCGATCATTTTGGAAATCAAACAGCACGGCGAAGCGGTTGACGCTCCGCTCGTAGTTGATGCGCGAAAAGTTTTTGGCAGAAAGTTTGCACGCCAAGAGGCGTTTTTGGTTGGTTTGCTGATCCATGTCATTTTCGGATTTTTGTTTGGTCTTATCTATATTGTGTTCGTCGTGCGCGGCTGGCTCTTCGTCACTCACGCCCCTTATACGTTTTTGTCTTTGCTCGTCTATGCCGTTTTGAGTTGGATGGTTGCGGGCGTGATTATCTATCCCGCTCTCGGTATGGGGCTCTTCGCCCGTCGCGAAGGAACGCGCGTCTGGCTTGAGACGATCGCTTCTCATCTTATTTTGGGTGTGGCTTTGTGGTTACTTGTTCAATATTTTCAGCCGCCGTTTTTTCTCATCCCGACATGAGTGATCAACCCTCGTGCCTCTCCGTGCGCGCCTTTTTAGACTGCGTCAATGAAACCCTGCGACTCATTCCGTCGCGGGATTTTGTGGTGGAGGGGGAGGTGTCAGATTTTCGGGTGGCGCAGGGTAAGTGGGTCAGTTTTGATTTGAAAGATGAGCAAGAAGAAGCTGTGCTGAAATGTTTTATGACGGCCTGGCAGTTGCAAGGAGGATTGGAAGATGGGATGCGCGTGCAGGTGCGGGGATATCCAAAAGTATATGAACGCTACGGACAATTCAAGATGAACGTGACCGAAGTGACGCCGGTTGGAGAAGGGGCTTTGCGGCGCGCGTATGATCTTCTTAAAAAGAAATTGCAAGAAGAGGGATTGTTTGATGTCGCGCGTAAGCGAACTCCGCCGCGATTTCCGACGCGTATCGGACTCATCACCTCTCGGGATGCCGCGGCCTATGGCGATTTTTTACGGATTCTTCATAGCCGGTGGAGCGGAGTCAGCGTGATTCATGCAAACGTGCACGTGCAAGGAAAAGAGGCCGTGGAAGAAATTGTTTCCGCCCTTTCTGTCTTCTCCGCCCTTCCCGCGGTTGAACAGCCTGACGTGATTGTCTTAACGCGTGGAGGTGGAGGACTTGAAGATTTGCATGCATTTAATGATGAGCGCGTGGCGCGTGCGGTGTTTTCCTCGTGCGTTCCCGTGGTGTGCGCAGTTGGACATGAGCGCGACGAATCGCTTTGTGATTTTGTGGCGGATGTTCGCGCCAGCACGCCGACGCATGCGGCCGAATGTGTGGTGCCAAACCGGCAGGAAATTTTGTTTGAAATCGCCAGCGAGGAACAACATATGGAGCGTACCCTGCAGGAAGCAATTCAACGCGGCCTGTTTGTGACGCAAAGAGCGATGCAGGCCATGGGTCTGGTGATGGCACGCAAACAGGATCACCTGCGCCGGGCTCGTGAAAATTTTGTTCAGCGATCGCAAGCGTGGCTTCCGAAGTGGCGAGAGCGGTTGGAGGGCCAAACGCGTCTCCTGCGCCAATTAGATCCCACGCGCGTGCTTTCGCGCGGATATAGTATCGTCCGTGAGGGTTCGCAAGTTCTGCGTGATGCCTGTGGGCTTGAAATTGGATCGTCCGTGCGTGTACAATTGGCCGCAGGCTCATTCGATGCGGATGTCACGCAGGTGAATGGAGAGGGCCAAATCTCTCTGCTATGACAAAAAAGAAAGACCTCAATTTTGCCCAGGCTTTTGCCGAGCTTGAACAGATTACGCAGTGGTTCGATGCGGACGACAATCTGGATCTCGATGAAGGGCTCAAGAAGTTTGAACGAGGGCTCGAACTGGCTTCCGCGCTCAAAAAGAAATTGGGGGAAGTGGAAAATAAAGTCGAGCAGATTAAAGGAAAGTTTATCTAGATATGTCCTATCTTCTTTTTCGATGGATTTTTAATGCCGTTGCTCTGCTTCTGGTCGCGTACCTCGTGCCGGGATTTGCCGTGAGTTCTCTTTACACCGCGCTCATCGGCGCGCTTGTTCTCGGGCTCGTCAACGCGCTCGTCCGTCCGCTTTTGTTTATCTTGACGCTTCCTGTCACCATCTTGACGCTCGGTTTATTTACCTTCGTATTGAATGCTCTCATGATTTGGTTAGTCTCGACGATGGTCAAAGGGTTCGATATCCAGGGATTTGTTCCGGCGTTCATGGCTGCGATTGTCTTATGGATGGTCAGTTTGGTTACGAATTGGATTGTTGATCAAGCAAAAGAAACCTAAATGACCTCTGCAAAACTCGCGATCTTTGCTCTCACGGGCACCCGTTGACCCCGCTCTCCCTACGTTTCAGTAGGGTTCGCGTGGCTCAACAGCCCGTTTGAGCAAATCTCATCGAGTTTTGCAGAGGTCAGATCACTCTGGTAGATTATGCCCCATAACAACTCCTTTAAACCTTCCACCATGGTTTTGTCGGTCGGCGGTTCACTCGTCGTGCCAAATGGCGGCATTGATGTGAGTTTTTTGAAAGATTTCAAAAAGCTCATCAGCACGTATGTCAAACGCGGGTGGCGGTTCGTGATCGTTGTGGGAGGAGGTGGAACGGCGCGCCATTATCAACAAGCCGCGCGCGCGATCGGAAAACTTGAGCGCGATGATATTGATTGGCTTGGCATCCACTCTACGCGCCTCAACGGCCATTTGATGCGCACCATCTTCCGCGAGATCGCTCATCCCGTCATGATCAAAGACCCTTCGCGGCCGATGACAAAATGGAAGGAATCGGTGCTGGTTGCCGCCGGATGGAAACCGGGATGGTCAACGGATTATGTGGCTACACGTCTTGCTAAACGCCTCGGAGCCAAGACTGTTGTGAATCTTTCCAACATTGATTACGTCTACGACAAGGACCCGAATAAATTTAAGGAGGCTCAAGCCATTTGCGACATCGGGTGGAAGGATTTTCGCAAGATGGTGGGGGACACATGGGATCCCGGGATGAATGTGCCCTTTGACCCGGTCGCATCGCGCATGGCGCACCGTTCTGGCATGACGGTAGTTTTGTTGAATGGAAAGAATACGAAAAATCTTCAGGCTCTTTTGTCAGGGCGAACATTTATCGGGACGGTTATTCAGTCATAAATAAGGATGACTTGACAGAGGTGTTGGCTCAACGTAAGATGCTTCCGAACTAAAGATTCGCCGGAGAAAACGGGTTCCCGCAAGGGGTAAGTCCCGTCGAGGTGAAACAAACACGCGATGTCGTGTTTGAATCAACCTGCGGCCGTGAATCCGCAGTTTTTAATTAAAGGTCGAAACCTATGCCAAAAACACGCGCACAAAAAGAGGAGATTATCGCGGAGCTGGCAGAAAAACTTTCACGCCTCAAATCAGCGGTTTTCACCTCGATCTCGGGGTACACCATGGAGGATGCTGATGCCTTGCGCCAAAAAGGGCGCGAACAAGGGGTCGAGCTAACGCTCGCCAAGAAGACCCTTCTTTCACGGGCTTTGGAGAAAAGCGGTCACGCCGTTCCAAAAGAAGCTCTTGAGGGGAGTGTCCTCACCTCGATTGGCTACAACGACGAAGTGTCCGCCGCCAAGATGATGGCCACGTTCATGAAGGATCGCGAAGGGATGTCCTTTGTTGGGGGCATTCTGGAAGGCCAATTCGTTGGGGCTGACCAGGTGAAGCAACTCGCCTCACTGCCAAGCAAGCAAGAATTGCTTGGAAAGATGGTTGGGTCGCTCAACGCCCCCGTATCAGGATTCGTGAATGTTCTTGCTGGCAATCTCCGCAAGGTCGTTTATGTCCTTCAAGCGATTAAAGACGCTAAAGTTTAATTCATCCTTTCTGTGACTTATTTTTATGTCAGACGAAACAACCAACGCCGCAGAGACCGTGGAGGTTCCAGCGAAGTTTAAGGAGCTTGTGGAAAAAGTTGAGCAGATGTCCGTTTTGGACTTGGCCGAATTGGTCAAAGTGCTCGAGAAGAAATTCGGTGTGAGCGCCGCCGCCCCAGCTATGATGATGGCTTCGGGTGCCGCCGCGGGTGGCGCGGCCGCCGCCGAAGAGAAGACCTCTTTTGATGTCGAGTTGGCCGCTTCCGGCGACAACAAAATCGGCGTCATCAAGGTGGTGCGTACCATCACAGGTTTGGGTCTCAAAGAGGCCAAGGATCTCGTGGATGGGGCTCCGAAGGTGGTTAAAGAGGGGGTGTCCAAAGATCAGGCTGCGGATTTCAAGAAACAGATTGAGGAAGCTGGAGGCACGGCCAACATTAAGTAATTTCAAAAACAGGGCACGTGCCCTGTTTTTGTTTCTCTTTCCGTCTTCTTTCATCCCTTACCGTCTGGTGTAGAAGAGATCGATGGGACAAACTTTTGTCGCCTCAACACAAGACTACCCGTCGACAAAAGTGTCCCATAACGATCTCTTCAACCGTTGGTAGTGTTGTCTTGTGGTTTATGCCACGTCTTCGGGCCAGCGAATTCCTGAGCAAAGCGAAGGATCCCATGTATCTCGGGATCCTTCAGTCGATTTAAACTCCTTCAGGATGACATTAAGATAACATGGCTCTGCCAAGGCGGCGGCCAAGAACAGGACAATGTCTGGTCGCTTTGTTTAGGAAGAAGGTACAGATCACCGAGCGATGTGGCTCGGAGCGATCGAATAAATTTTTGAACCCACTAGAAGATAAATGCTGTACCCGGGTTCATCCACAATAAGGTCTGTTAAATTTTCAAAGGCTTCCGAACGATATTGGACAACAAACGCCCCGGTATTTTTTTCGAAGACCACTATGCGTTTGCTGTCCGGTTCCAACACATACAAGGAATGACTTTGGGCATCCGTCCATAACGCTGTGGCATTGGTTAGTGGAGGATCGACGATGCCTGTTTCCCATTCTGTTTGGGCTCCATTATCAAAACGTCGAATCTGTCCATCTTTTTGCAGGACATAAATTGTTCCGTCAATCGCGAGAGAAGTGGCTTGGCTTAAGGCAACGGTTTTTGAGGAGATCCATGGCGTAGGTGCCCCGAAAACTCCTGCGCTCTTCGTATATCGATAGATCTGTCCATCGGATCCGTTTGTGGCAATGGCGTATAGACGTCCGGCGTAGGCGACCAAATCGTTGAGCGTTCCTTCCGGTTTTTGAAGTCCGAGCGGCTTTTGCGCAGATTCGTCTTGGACGAATTGTTCGAATGTCTGGTCGTTCATGAGGGCGTAGACAGCCTTATCATCAGCACTCGCGGTTTTTGCGACGACGTTTCCGCCGGATGCCACAGCGACAGGTTTGAATACTTTTTGTGTTCTATCCAACTGATAGATCCGAGCGTCGGAGGCAAAGACAAAAAGTTCGTTTCCAACCTTTACAAAAGCCTGGCCAAACACCCCATCAGTCAAAGACGCGAGATCACCAAGCAGAGCTGGATTTGGGACATTGACGAGGTGCCGAATTTCATCCGTGGATTTTTGAATAGTCTCTTTGAGCTCGGAATTTTTTTGCGTATGTTCCGGAGTATCCGTTGGCAATTTTTCGATGAGCGCATTTGCCTGAACAAACAATCCTCGCGCCTGATTTTCATCTTTATAGATGAGAGCACCTGAAGCGCGTTCCATCAAATCGTTGATAATATCTACCTGTTGTTGATACGCTTGCTGTTCTTTCGAACGGGCACGAGACGCAGAAAGTGTCGAGACCCCCATAACCAAAACGATGATCACGACGGCGATTCCGCCGGCGAGATACTTCGTTGATTTGGGGAGCAATGAGACATCGCGGATTATGCGACGCGTGGTCGATATCACAGAACGGACACGACCACGTACATGAGCAGACACTTCAGCTCGACCTTCCTGCGTTTTAAGGTGAGCCGTGGCTTTGAGCGCATTCCAGGCCCATCGACGGCCTAATCGCCAACACAGCCGCCAGAAGGGATGCTCTTTGGTTTTTTTGAAGAATCGTTTGAGAAAATTTATGAGCGTACTGATTTTGGGAGTCTGATCTTCCAGCAAACTTTGGGTCGCTTCTTCCTGTTGTTTGAAAGATTTGACGGAGACATTCGTTTTTGGAGTCGCACGCATTTCCGAAACGTAAGCGGCCTCTTGTCCATAAGACATCTTTATGACAATCAGGAGGAGGCTCGTGCGTGGAGGGAAGTATTGGCGGATTTTTTCGATGGATCCAACCGGAGGGAGTGTCGTTAAAATGTTATTGAGCTCATCGGTCGCCATGATGCGTTGGAGATCTTGGTTGCTGATTGCAAAGACATCGCCCTCATGGAGATCGCCATCGAGCACAACAGCAAAAGCTTTTTCCCACGTCGGTAGGGCTTGAGCGGTTTGGATACTTCGGAAGAGATTAAAAATCTGATAGCGCTGTGAGGGCTTCCGATGAAGGAAAAGAGCCGAGAGGTCGCCCGTTCCAGAAACGAACATGCGTTCATCACTGGCAATCCCAACGACTGCATCAAACTGTTGGATCGGGACACGCAACCGTCCATCGCGAACATACTGTGCCAGCGTCTCGTTCATTGCACCCAGAAATTGTTCAAAGCGATGCTGAGCGTTTGCTTCGGATCCGAAGGATTCGGCAAGACGGTGTGTTTGGTCGGAAAGAAGCTGGAAAAGAAGTTCACTTTGTTCATCAATCTTTCGGGTTTTTGCGATCAAAAAAACATAACCATTCCGCGAATGAAGCGGAAGAAGCACGGAAATCCCATCAATATGTTCTTCTGGAGACAGCGGTTCGTACTGCCCAGCCTTCATGGTTACTTCCATAGGTCGCTCAAGGGTCATTTGCTCTCTGATTGGCGTTTGTGTACATTATACCTGGATAAAGTTGAGGTGCAACCAGACCTATGAGCAAATCCGGATTCAAGCTTGAACAGATGTTTGGTTCAAAGACGCGCGCTCGTTTGATGGGCCTTTTTTTACAGCACTCCAAGGAAGCGTTTTTTGTACGTGAGCTCACGCGACGGATCGATGCGCAGTTGAATTCTGTGCGCAGAGAGCTGAAAAATTTGATTGAAATGGGCTTGATCGTTGAAAAGCACTCCGAGTCTCGGCGAACAGGCAAGTCTCTCGCGGAAAAGAAAAAGTATTACACGGCCAACGAGTCGTTTATTTTGTTTGAAGACTTGCACGCGTTGTTTCAGAAGGTGCACATCCTTTTGAAACAAAATTTTGTGCAAGAGATTGGTGAGACCGGCGACATTCAATACTTCGCCTTTACGGGGCGGTTTGTTGACGCTCCATCGGTTCCGACGGATCTGCTCATTGTGGGCTCTATCAAGCAGGCGAGTCTTGAGAAGTTAATCGCCAAATTTGAATCCGAATTTTCTTACGAGATCAACTATACCCTCATGCCCAAAGAGGAGTTTTTGGATCGCAAACAGGTTTCCGACCGCTTTCTATTTTCGATCCTCAACGCCGATAAGATCGTCATGATCAACAAGCTCGGGGTATGAGATTGTTTTTATGCGGTCAGGATCTTTCTTTTTTTGATGTGGGATTGTTAGATGGGCAGACGTTTCAAACACGGCGTCGTTTCGAGGTCGCCCCCGAAGCCTATCTTTCAACGATCGATGGATTTCTCAAAGAAGTTCATATCCTGCCGCAAAATCTGTCCGGTCTTGTAGTGGTGACAGGCCCAGGTTCATTTACGGCCATTCGTATCAGTCTCACGATCGCCAATACCTTGCATTTTGTTTTTGACCTTCCGCTATTCGTCATGGACAATCCTGATCATCTGCAACCGCAAGAGCTGATTGCTACCCAAAAATCCCTACAGCCACTTGACTCTGCGGCTTTTGCAGAGCCTCAATATGGCCGACCGGCACAAATCACAACGCCTCGCCATGGGGATAAATTATTGGATTCTTAGAGATTTCGGTGTTAATCTTTAATTAATAGGCGAGATTATTCGCCACTAATCCCTAACTTTTTAATACATTCCTTATGGATTTTACTGACATTCTTCAAGGTCCGCTTCTCGGAGTATGGGATACGGTCGTTGCGTATCTCCCGAATCTCCTTGGAGCCGTAGTGGTGTTCCTTTTGGGCGTCATCGTGGCCTTGGTTCTTCAAAGTGTTGTTGTTCAAGTCATTAAGTTTTTGCGTATTGATGATCTCGCGCAGAAGCTCGAGATTCGCTCGCAATTCGAACGTATGGGCATTCGACTGCATATCGGTCACTTGCTTGGGTGGATTGTGAAGTGGTTCTTTATTATTGTGGCTCTGATTGCCGCGACCGATATTCTTGGTTGGGATCAATTGACGATGTATCTGCAACAGATCGTTTTGTTCATCCCCAACGTCATCATCGCCGTGATCATTTTGCTTGCCGGTATTCTGCTTGCAAATTTTGTTCAGCGTATTGTGAAGTCAGCCGTTGAAGCGGCGAAGCTCGCCTCCGCCGATTTCTTGTCTGGCGTTTCCAAGTGGGCCATTCTGATTTTCAGTTTTATGGCCGCTCTTGTTCAACTTCAGATTGCTCAAGATCTCATTCGCGTGTTGTTTACCGGACTGGTTTTTATGCTCGCGCTCGCGGGAGGATTGGCGTTCGGTCTTGGGGGTCGCGATCAAGCAGAAAAATTTTTGGCGCGACTTAAAAAAGATATCTCTTCGGATCGCTAAATGTCATCAACGTATCACTACGGAAAGATGCGTTTTTGGGAAATGTTCCCCGGCCTCCTGGTTTGGGGAACTTTTTCTCTTGCGCTTATTTTCTCTTTCGTGAAACCCCTGTGGGTGATCGTGTTTATCATTGTCTTTGACGTCCTGTGGCTGTTTCGCGTGTTGTATTTTAATATCTTCATCCTGATCGCCTGGGTTCGCTATCACCGCACAACAAAAGTGGATTGGCAGAAAAAATTATCCGAGCGCGTCTGCGCTTATCGGATTTATCATCTGATTTTTTTGCCGACCTACAAAGAGCCTTACGACATTGTTCAGAGCACGTTGCGTTCGCTTCGAGATAACACCTATGACAACGACCGCTTGATGATCATACTCTGCGGAGAACAGGCGGACGTCAAAAATTTTGCCCAAGTGGCTCAACAGGCCCAAGCAGAGTTCGGTTCCATTTTCAAAAAACTCTACACCACGGTTCACCCCCAAGGATTGTCAGATGAAATTCCTGGAAAGGGTTCGAATCTTCACTGGGCCGGACAAGAAATGGAAAAACGGCTTCGGGAAGATTTTCCAGAAGTGCGCGACAGTCAATATGTGGTTTCGGCTTTTGATATTGATAGCATCGCGCACCCCCAGTATTTCTCTTACTTGACGTATTTGTACTGCACGACCGAACACCCTCAACGCACGTCTTATCAACCAGTCGCTTTGTTCTCCAACAACATTTGGACCGCGTCCGCGCCGGTGCGCGTTGGCGCATTTGGAACGACGTTTTGGCTGTTCGGAGAGCTCTCTCGCCCAGAACGGTTGTGGACGTTTTCGTCTCACTCGATGCCATGGACCATGCTCAAGGATGTAGGGTTTTGGCAAAGGGATATCGTCAGCGAAGATTCGCGCATTTTCATGCAAGCCTTTTTGCATTATCACGGCGACTATCGCGTCACTCCCGTTTTTTTGCCGGTGTCTATGGATGCGGTATCAGGCAAAACGTATTGGGAATCGCTCAAAGGATTGTATGTGCAGATGCGTCGATGGGCTTGGGGAGTGGAGCACTTGCCGTATTTGATTGATGGATTTCGAAACGATCCTCTCATTCCATGGAGAAAAAAAATCACCTATGTGTTCAATCATATCGAAGGGATGTTTACGTGGGCCACAGCTCCGATTTTGATGTTCGTGCTGGGATGGTTGCCGCTGTGGTTGGCCAAAGGACAGACGAACGCGATTGTTCAGGCCGCGCCGTTTACGCTTGAAGAACTTATGCAATCCGCCATGGTTGGTATCCTCATTTCGGCCGTGGTCGCGCTCACGCTCTTGCCGCGCCGGCCTGACCGCGTGGGTAAGCACACCTGGATTGTGATGTTGTTACAGTGGGCGTTGCTTCCGGTTTCATTCATCGTGTTTGGATCTTTTCCCGCGATCGATGCGCAGACACGCCTGATGTTGGGAAAATATCTTGGGTTTAAGGTAACAAAAAAAGAGCGGAACGAGCCGCTCAACGCGTTTCATCCAAAATAATTCGTTTTTCAAATCCGCCGCGCTCATCGCGCTTTTTTGTTTGCATGAGTTGCAACTGCTCGCGCGGAACGCCGTCCAAGGCCGTCATCGCGTGGATCACTTCCAAGACGTCCGCGAGTTCTTCCATGTGCCCGCTTTCAAGAAATTCTCCCACTTCTTCGACGAGCTTCGCCTTGAGCGCTTCTCGATATTCTTCGCGCGTCGCTTCATGCGTGATCGCCACATCTCCGCGCTCTTGGATAATTTGTGGAATAGCGTCGCGCACGAGTTTTCCGTAATAGGTTGCTAGCGGATGGACACCTTGTTTCATCAGATGGTCGAGCGGTTTGAAGCGCGGGGCAGGGATCCGTTCCCATGGGCACCAACAGAGCTCCTGATATTTGTCAGGCTCGCAAATGACCGGCTCGCCTGTCGGGCACGCGGCGCGCATAAAAATGGTGACGTAATGCTTCCCCTCGCTGATATCGTGGTCATCGGTGACTCCCAAGAAAGTGATCTGCTCAATATCAAGGCCGGTTTCTTCTTTGGTTTCGCGACGCGCGCACGCTTCCCAGGATTCCCCAAACTCAATATGGCCTCCGGGGATGCTCCATGTGTCCGCTCCGTGCGAACCGCGCCGGCGACCGATCAAGACTTTTCCGTTTCGCACGATGGCCACTCCAACGCCAACGCGCACCAGAGGAAGTTCCATAGACAGAGAGGGTTGGGGAGTGATAGGGTGAGGGCGTTATGTCTGCGCGTTTGTCCATCCATATCGTCGCATGGAATTCCATGCGGTTTCTCCCGGACTTATTTAAGAGTCTGCGTGAGCAAACGTATCAGGATTTTACCGTTCTTGTTATTGATAACGGTTCAACCGATGGGGTTGAAGCCTTCTTGAGGGAACAGTACCCGCAAACGACCGTCCTGCGCAATGCTCGCAATCTTGGATTCGCCGGAGCGCATAATCAAGGCATTCGCTATGCGTTGGATCATTGGGATCCTTCGACCTATAAAGAGGATTTTATTCTCGTGACAAATCCGGATCTCATTTTTGAGCCGACCTGTTTGGAAAGGCTCATGCGGGATGCGGCGAATCACCCCGATGTGGCGGTGTTTGGTGCGAAATTGCGTCGGGCGTTTGGTGAAAATCAACACGATGAGGCCCTCCAGGAAACCATCAAGTCGGATCTTATTGATTCAACAGGTTTGCGCGCGCACAAAAATCGTACGGTGAGTGATCGCGGGGCTGGGGAGTTGGATCAAGGGCAATACGATGAGAAGCGCGACGTGTTTGGGATTTCGGGCGCTCTCGCGCTGTATCGTGCCAGGGCTTTGCAAGAAGTCCGTTTTGAAGATGAATTTTTTGACGCGGATTTTTTTGCCTACAAAGAGGATGTGGATTTAGCGTGGCGGCTTCAAGAGGCTGGTTGGAAAGCGCGTTTCGTTCCCGAAGCGGTTGCCTTTCATTATCGCGGAATGTATGGTCCGGAAAAAATAGGATGGATGGATCGTATCCGCAATCGTCGTTCAAAATCCAAATTGCGCAGTTATTATTCCAACCGCAACCAATGGCTTTTACTCGTGAAGAACGAACGGTGGACGAACGGCTTGATGGCTTTGCCGCGCGTGCTGGTTTTCGAATTGGGACGTCTGCTCTATACCGTGTTTTTTGAGACGACGAATCTGCGTGCGTTTTTTGACGCGATAGGGCTCATCCCACGCATGGTTCAAAAGCGCGCACAGTTTTTTCCTTTGCGAAAGCGGAGCGCACGCGACATGCGCAAGTGGTTTGAGTAAGAGATAATGGACATCAAGTCTGTGAGATCTGTTCGATGACATCCGCAACCGCCTCGTCTAAATGATTGTTTACTTCTACGGTTCGGGCGGCGAGGGCTAAGCCGCGAGATGATATTCACTCTATATTTCCTCTGACGACGCGGCGATCGAGAACAGATCTCACAGACTTAATCCCACAGGGCCCTCACGGGCTCATGAGCTGTTATGAAAAAAGATCTCTCAATTTTGATCGTGCACTACAACACCCCTGGTCTCCTGCGCCAGACGCTCAAGGGGCTCTTTGAAGCACAGCCGGCAATGTCATTTGAAATTATTCTGGTGGACAACAATCCGAAGATGCGCGTGCGCGATTGGGTACAGAAAGAATTTTCGCAAGTAAAAATCGTTATGAGCGATCGCAACACCGGCTTCGGTGGAGGGATGAATTTGGCTATGTCCCATGCGAGCGGTCGGTATTATTTTGTTTTCAATCCAGACATCTGCACCTTCGCTGGCACTCTGGAAGCCCTTGTGGCTTATATGGACGCGCATCCCGATATTGGCATGCTCGGCCCGAAGCTCCTCAACCCTGACCGTTCGCTCCAGTACAGTTGTTATCGCTTCATGAAACCATCTATCATCCCTTATCGCCGTATTCCTCTTTTGCGAAACCTGCCTTTTGCGAAGCGGGCCGTGGATGATTATCAGATGAAGGACTGGGATCATAATCAGGTGGCCGATGTGGATTATTTGTTGGGTGCGGCCATACTGGTGCGCAAAGAAGCGGTTGATGAGATCGGAGGATTTGACCCAACTTTTTTTGTGTATTTTGAAGATCAAGATTGGTGTCGCCGGTTTTGGCTTGCCGGCTGGCGCGTCGTGTACCATCCGGGGATTTCACTCATCCATTATCATCGCCGCGAGACAGCCGAGGGATCATTCATCCAACAACTACGCAATCCGTTGACGCGCATCCAGATGCAAAGTGCGATATACTATTACCGCAAATACCGCGGTCAAGATAATCCGCGGCAAGCGCATGTCGCACGATCCCACGTTTTTCCATCAGCATGAACCCGAGTCTATTCACACGCGCCATCGCCGCCGTCTTTTTTGGCGTTGGTTCAAAAGAGTCGTCTTGGTTCTTTTGGGTGCATGGGTCGCGCTCCTGCTTCTTTCGATCGGCCAGCTCGTGAGTGCAGGTCTTGATTTGCGCCAGGCCGTTGAGGGCGCGGGACAGGAGGCCAAGGCGTTGGATTTTGCTGGGGCCAAACAGCAGATGGCAGAGGCGGACCGTTCGCTTGCGTCTTTGGAGAGGTCGTTTAGTCTCCTGCGGCGATTGTGGATTTTTCCCGGATTGAATGAGGCGTTCATTAATTTACAGGGCGTGTTTGCTTCGAGCCGTCAGCTCGTGGATTCCTTTACGACCGTTTTTGATTTGTCTCAAGACATTCTCCAACTTGCCGGTGCGGGCCGCACCAATCTTGCGTCTGCCAGTGGAATCCTCTCGAGTTCTGTCACGTTCAAAGATTTGCCGCGCGGAACTAAGCACGCGATTTTGGAGCGCTTAAGCACCGCTTCCGATGATTTCACTCTGCTTTCTTCTCGCCTCCAAATTGCGACGGATGAGCTCAATCTCGTCAGAAGCAATCCGCTTGCAGCTCCGCTTTTAGGTTCGCTCTCACCCTTGCTTGCGCAAATTGCGGATATGGAAAATCAGCTTGGGACCGCCTCGGTGATCGCCAGTGTTCTTCCGGAGCTTTCGGGATTGAATGGGGATCGAACACATTTAGTGCTCTTTCTTAATGCCGATGAGCTTCGGCCGGGTGGAGGATTTATCGGGACGTATGGATTGCTTCATGTGCGAGATGGCGAAGTGGTTTCCCTTGTTACAAAAGACTCGTATGCGCTCGATCGTCTTGTGACGGATCGCGTTAAGACCGTTCCCCCAAATGCCCTCTCTCGTTACAACGCGACTCCGCTTTGGTTTTTTCGCGATGCGAACTGGAGTCCGGATTTTTCCGTAAGCGCTGAACAGACTGCGCGGTTGTTTGAAGCAGAGTCTGCTCTCATCAAAGATCATCCGGAAGTGCCAACGTCAACGCATTTAGATTCTGTGATTGGATTTACCCCGGCGCTAGCAAGCGCTCTTTTGGAGCGGTTGGGTCCGATTCAAATCGGCGCGCAGACATTCACCGCGCAAAATGTTCCCGATCTTATCGAATACGAAGTCGAACAAGGTTATGCCAAAAACGGAATCGCACAGGGAGCGCGCAAGGAAATTTTGGGAGTGCTGGTCGAGCAGATTCAAGACCGCTTAACGGCCTTGCCCGCATCAGAGTGGGGATCCATTTTTCAAATTATTTCTCAAGCCGTTGCGCATAAGCAATTGGCGATGTATTCAAGAAATCCGGCTGTTCAGAAGGGGTTGAGCCATGCGGGATGGGCAGGAATCTTGTCGGCACAAACGCCCGATGTGCAGATGTTTGTTGATGCGAATTTGGCAAGTTTAAAAACCGATCCGGTCGTGGATCGGGCGGTGCGCTATGAGGGGCATCGCAACGAGAGCGGGGATTGGGTTGGACGAACAACCATCACTTACACCCATCGAGGGGGATTTGATTGGCGCACGACACGATACCGCACCGCTTTGCGACTGTTCGTTCCCGCAGGAACAGATTTGATTCAAGCGATTGGACTCCAAGATGGGGCGCTTACGAGCGATGATCTTGGCCTGAGAGTGTTTTCCGGTTTTGTGGTCGTTGAACCAAAGACGACAGCCACTGTCGTGTTTGAGTACCGCCTGGCCCCATCGGTTGTCGAGGCGATTGCCCAGGAGCAATATGCTCTGACCTATTTTAAACAAATGGGAGCGCGCAATGACGCATTGACGCTCGATCTTGATTTTGATAAGAATATCACGCACGCGGTCCCTCCAGAGAATTCCGATGAGTGGGGAGATGACCGCTATCGGTTGAACACAAAATTAGATCAAGATCTGACGTTCGATGTCGGGTTATAGAGCTCTATGTTTCAAAAAAAAATTGGTATTGACCTTGGCACGACGACCGTTCTCGTCTATGTGCCAAAGCGCGGCATTATTATCCACGAACCTTCTGTGGTGGCGATTTCTTATGCAGACAAAAAAATTTTAGCGGTTGGCAAGGAAGCTAAGGATATGCTTGGGCGCACACCGGAAACGATTGTGGCGCGCCGACCACTCAAGGACGGCGTGATCGCCGATTATCGAACCACCGAAGCCATGCTTCGGTATTTCATTAACAAAGCGCTTGGTGGCGTTCGGTTGTTTCGGCCGGAAGTGATGGTGGCCGTTCCCGGCGGCATTACTTCAACCGAGCGCCGCGCCGTGATTGATGCCACTTTGGCCGCAGGAGCGAAGGCGGCTTATATCATTAAAGAACCGATCGTCGCGGCCATTGGGGCGAACATTCCCATCGGATCGCCATCAGGTCACATGATTATTGATATCGGTGGAGGGACATCTGAAATGGCTGTTATTTCTTTAGGGGGTATTGTGGCTTCCGAGTCTGTGCGCATCGGCGGTGTGAAGTTTGACGCGGCCATTTCGGAATACATCCGCCGGAAATATGGTCTGGCCATTGGAGAGCGCACGTCCGAAGATATCAAAATTCAAATTGGCGCGGCGATGTATTTGCCGGACAAGCTTTCCATGGAAGTCAAAGGGCGTGATATGATTACCGGGCTTCCCAAAATTATCGAAGTCTCTTCGGATGATGTGACCGTTGCTATTCAGCAAGAGTTGGAAGGGATTATTTCGACCGTCAAAGAAGTGTTGCATAAAACGCCGCCGGAGCTTTCGGCGGATGTGATGGACAAAGGGATCGTGCTTTCGGGCGGATCATCGCAGTTGCGTAGTTTGGATACCCTTATTGCGGAAGCAACCGGCGTGCCGACGTTTGTGGCGGAAGATCCCCAGCAGTGCGTGGCCAAAGGGACCGGAATCGCGCTTGAAAATCTTGAAGCGTACAAGCGCAGTATTTTTACGAGTTAAAGTCATGGATTCGGCCTGACAAAAACAGGCCGTCGCCATGGCATTGGTCATCATGGAGAGGTACAGAGGCGGCGCGGCGCCGGTCTCGGCCGCCATATCGGGTGTCTCCCACAAGCGTAAGTACAAGGCGGCCTGCGACAGGGTTTTTGTCAGGCTGAATGCATGTCTTTCTTCATGAAATTCCATCCGTTTAGACTCCATCTCTCGTTTTCAATAGAACATATGGAAGGAGAAATCAATTTGCTTCAATCCTCTAAGCCCATCACGTACGCCATTGATGCCGAGTCGGCGAATAAGGAAAAGCGGACGGGGGTGGAGGCGTATGCGTTTCAGGTGATTCAGGCGATGAAGCAGGAGCCGCTCAAGGAGGGGGAGCGGGTTTTTTTGTACTCGCCGACGCCGCTCAATGGGCCGCTCGCCGATTTACCGCGAGGATGGGAGTCTCGCGTGCTGACGTGGAATTTCCCGCGAGGTTGGATGCAGGGAAGAGTGAGTTGGGAATTGTTTCGCCGGCCGCCAGAGGTGTTGTTTGTTCCCGCGCAAGGACTCCCAAAATTTTTTTTTAAGATACCGATTGTCACCACCATTCATGACGTGGCTTTTCGACGCATTGGAGCGCTTTATGATCCAATCGTTCGGCGACGGCTTCAGAAAGTCACCCATCGCTCTGTGAAGAAAGCCTCACGTCTTCTTGCGATTTCAACTTTTACCCGACAAGAATTACACGATCTTTATCACATAGAAGAAAAACGCGTGACGATCACGCCGCTTGCCGCCGATACCTCCGTATACCACCGCCTCGATGCCCAAACCGTGGACGGGGCTTTGCGTCGCTATCGGCTTGGGCAGTCATTTTTTTTGTTCGTCGGAAGATTGGAAAAAAAGAAAAATGTTTCGACGCTCATACGGGCGTTTGAATCGTTTAAACAAAACCGCGGGGTGGGGGATCCGTTTGAGCTAGTTTTGGTTGGCGCGTCCGGCTTTGGATATCAAGACCTGAAAGTTCAAATCGAACGCTCACCCGTTCGCGAACTCATTCGCGAAGTCGGATATCTCCCGGATGAAGATGTTGCGGCACTCATGAACAAAGCAACCGCGTTTTGCTTTCCTTCCTGGGAGGAAGGCTTTGGAATTCCTAACGTAGAAGCCATGGTTTGTGGAGCCGTGCTGGTCACATCGGACATTCCCGTGCATCATGAAGTTGCAGGAGATGCGGCTCTGTTTGTTGATCCAAAAGATGCCGAAGCCTGGGCGAAAACGTTTGCGCGGCTTGCAAGTGATCCGATGCTCCGCGATCAGCTGATCGAAAAGGGGTCGTTGCGTGCCGCGCAGTTCAGCTGGGGAAAAACTGCCCGATCAACATGGGAAGTTTTGCGTTCTTTGGTATAATTCTTTTACTAAGCCTTCCCCGTTTTTTTATGGACGAACTCATGACCGAACTTCGGCATCTGGGACTCTCCGATAAAGAGTCCGCGGTTTATCTCGCTTCGCTCGAGCTTGGCCCTGCGGCCGTGCAGGACATCTCGCACAAATCAAAAATTAATCGCGCGACGACCTATGTGATGATCGAGGCTTTGAGCGCGCGCGGGCTGATGTCCACTTTTGTGCGCGGGAAGAAACGGTTTTATGTTCCGGAAAATCCCGACCGATTGGTTTCCATTTTGCGGATGCAACAAAAAGAGTTGGAAGAAAAAGAACATGAGTTTCAAAAAGCCCTGCCTTTGCTCCTGGCGTTGTATAACGCTGAAGGAGCGAAGCCACAGATTCGCTATGTGGAAGGATTCGAAGGGCTTAAGACGGTCCATCAAACATTCGAAAAATTGGAGGGGGAGTATATGCAGATTCTTCCGTTGGATGATGCGATGTCCGCTCCTGAACTTGAGGCAGACAGACCTCGCCATGTTTCCGCACTTCTTGCGGAACGGACGGCACATCGGATTTTGGCCATCACGGATAAATATCGTCCTGCCGATCTTCCCGATGTCGGGATCGGAGAGATGCGTATGATTCCTGCGTCTGAATTTCCGATGCACGGGGAGATCGTGATTCGCGGCAACCATGTTTTCCTTTTTTCTTATCGATCGGCCGTATTGTCAGTCGTGATTGTGAGTAAAGAAATCGCCGATGCCGTTCGCGTGTTATTTGAACTTGCTTGGAAGGGCGCGCAGGAATTTCCATCAAAAAAGAACGCTTAAGAGACCTCTAAAATAAAATCAGACCGCGCGTGGACGGTCAGAAGGGGTTCGCAAGATAGTGTTGAGAAGAGTGCGTCTTTATCCCCCGAGCCTGTCGAGGGGACGAACGGGCCGTCGAAGAGAAGATGTAGTCGTCAGCTGCCGTATGTGCCGCAGTGCATGTTCGGGGTCAGATGCCCCGGGTGTGCCCTCAACGGCTCGAACGGCTCGGCATATCGCTTCAGAGCGATTGCAGCAATGTGGTCGTGTGTCACGGCTTCTTCTCCGATTTGTGTTCGGAGTGAGCGGCGTTGACAGCGAGAGCCATCTTCATTTTACTTCTCCGGACACCATCGCCGACTGGGCCTGTCGGCCAGGATTATCCTCACGATGAGGACACACACCCCTTGCGGGATGCAACGCCAAGGTTTCCCTAGGCAAGAGAGCACTATAGTCCTTTAGGGACTTTTTGTCAAGGGAAAGTGACTATGAATGATTGATAAGAGACTTTTGTTGATATTTGTTGACATTTTTTGTCGCATGGGTGTTGACAAAGTTTAGATAAACTGATACCTTCGTTTGTTCGGTCTTGAAACCGAGCTGTGAGGAGAGAGATGGGCTCTTGTCGTGCCTACAGAAAAACCGTTCGGCTAAAAGCTGGACGGTTTTTGATTTTGATTACAAATGGGTGAAGACAGAATGGCTTCCCCCTGGGGTGCGATGATATGAACACAGGTGAATCACGGGAGGAACCCTATGGATTCCCCTATGTTCATATCATCGCACCGACGGGTTGTTTGCCGGCGGTTGAATGTCGCAACAATTCCTCCTCCTTCCATCTCCACATT
>JACRJU010000006.1 GCA_016219925.1 Candidatus Uhrbacteria bacterium | reverse complement strand
GAATGGAATGTGATCCATGCGATTGCCTACACAAACGTCTTTATTAAGTGGCCGGCTTCCGCAACCCCAGCGACTCCTGCAGCACCAGCAACCTCGACTCCAGCTGCTGCCACTCCAGCGACACCAGCGACACCAGCGAAAACGGAAACAAAGATCCTCTCGATTCAACAGCAGGCCGTTGGTTGGTTTGGAAAATTGACCGGCAAGCTTCCTTCCTCTGATGCCGATTGGAAAGCCGTCAACTATATGGTCAGCGGCTACAAGCCAGTCAAGCAGGATGTGGATGCCGAATCTGAAGCCATCGCTTTGTTCTCGCAAAAGTTCGGACATCTTCCATCGTCTAATCAAGACTGGAATATCATCGCGGCCATTGCTTATTCAGGCGCGTTCTAAACGCCCCTACCTATGCGAAAAATTAACTTACTTACTTTGATGACGGCGTTGTCCATGATCGCTCTTCCGTTCGCCGCAGGAGCTGTTTCGTCAACGAGTTATCAAGTGATCCCGGAACAAGGGTTTCTCTCCACTCATTCTGGGGCGCTGAGCTCTACCAGCTACCAGATCCAAGGGGCGATTGATTCGCTTGCCGGCAAGACGTCCTTTAGCACCTATCAGGTGCAGGGAGGAGATGGATTCAGATTTTATTGCGGTGACGGATTTATAGACACCGGTGAAACCTGCGATGGAAATGATCTCAATGGAGCAACGTGTTCAACACAAGGATTCGCAAGCGGAACACTTACCTGCAGCAGTTCCTGCGCACTCGTCACCTCTGCGTGTAATGCGGGTGGTGGTGGCGGAGGTGGTGGTGGCGGAGGCGGAGGCGGTGGATCAACCGCGGCCGCGCCAACTTCGCCGGGCGTCGGTGACGCCATCAAAAGCCTCGGGTTTAGCTATAAAGGTAGCTTTCTCCTGTTTGGAAGCAACTCCTCAACGACCACAAGCTTGAAAGTGAACGGTTCAACAACTGGCGTTACATTCCCGACCACAACATCTTGGCAGAAAACCGTTACGTTGGCGTTTGGCCTTAACAGCTTCAAGATCATCGCCAGCAACTCTTCCGGCGATTCAACAGAGACCGTGTTTGAACTGTATCGTCGGCTCGTCGGAGACATCACCCAAGACAACAAAGTGAACGACTACGATTTGAGCAAACTGGTGAAACTTTGGGGAGGAAAAGATCGTGGAGGTGACTTCAACGAAGATGGTTCTGTGAACGATTACGACTTCTCAATGATGGTGGCTCGATGGGGGACTAACGTCTAATAATGAACAAACACGTGAGACAAGGAGGAGGAAAAACGACTTATGAAACACTTTTTGACAGGACTCTTGATTGCCACATCAGCGTTTCTCCTCCCTTTGTCCGCGTTTGCCGCGGGTGATGCGGCTCTAACCTTCTTACAAACACAAGTGTCTGCGAGAGCAGGGGAGAGCTTTGACTTGATCGTAACGTACGACGCGGCTCAGCAGTCGGTGGATACGGTTCGCGCCATGGTGAAGTTTGATCCAGTTGTTTTAAAAGCGAAATCAGTCGTGTTGGTCGGCGCGTTTAATCACAGCGCACCAGGAAATGTCATAGACAATTCAACTGGAAAAATCTCTTGGGGAGCCTTTACGCTCGACGGCCGTGTTGAGAAGAATGGCTCATTTGCAAAAGTGACGTTTGAAGCAAAGCAAGAAGGGAAGACGAACGTTTCTTTAGATGCCGATTCAAAGATAATTAGCGGTGGAGAAGAAAAGATCGATCTCAAAAAGTTGGGGACAGTCGCCGTTAAGATCGCAGGAGCTGAACCTGAAGATCCGACCCTGTCCGTTGTCGAAGTGACGAGTGCTTCCCATCCCGAAGAGGAAAAGTGGTATCCAGGCCGATCCGTTGGTATTTCTTGGACAGGGAAGAATGGAGAGAGCGCTCTGACCAGTTATCTGTATGGCTTTGATGAGAACTCCAGCACCAATCCCACGACACCGGTCCCCGCGAATAAGACCACATTGTCGTTTGCAGATGTAAAGGATGGCATTCATTATTTCCACATCAAAGGGGTGCAGAAAGATGGAAAGATGACCAAGACGGTTCATCGCGCGGTGCAAGTAGATGGAATCAAACCAAACGGTATTGCTCTGACAATTGCGGAAGATCAGATTATCGAGGGAGAGTCGCTGTGGATGACTTTTGCCACAACAGACGAAACTTCCGGGGTGGTGCAATATCAGGTGGCGATTAACAACAGCGAGTTTAAGACACAGATAAGTCCGCTTGAACTGACAGACCTTAAAGCTGGAACCTACTTTGTTCGCATCGCGGCCTTTGACCGAGCGGGGAATGTGATTTATCAGGGCCAAAGTGTGCGTGTTTATCCACCAGGGACTGAGCTCAAACGGCCGGAAGGATACGACGCGAAGGCGGAAATTGAGGCGGTAACAAAGCAACCGGAAGCGGCGAAATCCCTGTCATCAAAAAACCGAAACCTGTTGATAACTCTTGTGTTGGTCGTTGTGGCGGCATTTGGTATAATTTACGCATCAAAAAAGAAAAAAATTAAATAAACATTCATGGAGTCAGAAACTGACTAAGTGATTTGGTGACCGAATAACAAGAGAGCACGCGCTGTCTTGCCTTACGCGTTGTTCGATCCCCAGAATCACTGAGCACAATTTGACCCAAAAATAAAAGCGTCTCGCACGCACCCATTTAATAAATATGAAAACCGCCAAAAAACTTCTGCACCTGCTGGTGGCCATTACGACGGTGTTTTACACCCTCGCAACAGCCATGCTTGCGGTGCCGTTTGCGGCCAATGCGGCAGAACCGACATCCATTGGCTACAACGGGCGTCTGTTTAACTCATCGGGTACCGCGTTGTCCGGAACATATGATTTCCGGTTCAATCTGTACACGGCCTCCTCTGGAGGTTCGGCGACCACGTCAAACATTGACGTGAGCGATATCACTGTAACGAGTGGGTTCTTCACTCTGTCGATCCCACTTGGGACTGACATCGGAGATCTTGCAACGGCTTCCTATTTGGAGATCCAAGTAAAGGCTGATGCGGCTTCGAGTTACGAGACAATGTCCACGCGCGTGGAGATTTTGAAGTCGCCTTATGCGGTATTTGCGCAGGCGATTGAAAATCTTGCGGCCGCGAGTGAACCGGCCGCAAACGTTTCGTTCTCTGGGCGCATGTACTACGACACCACCAACAACCAATTGAAGGTTTATCGTGGTGGAGCGTGGACGACGATCGCAAGTTCCATGGACGATACGTATAACAATGATACGGGAGAACGCACGGTAGCGGTTGATGATGGCGATGTGTCGTTTGATCTTTCCGGGACGGCGAATTTTACGATTGATACCACAACCGGCACGGGCGACATCCTCTTCCAGGATGCTGGCGCGACTTGGCTCACCTTTAGTGATGGCCAGGCGATTACCGCGGCTGGGAGCGGAGCTATTTCGCTTTCATCCGGTGCGGCGTCAAACTTTACGACCACTGCTGGAGATTTGAGCTTGGTCTCTTCTGCCGCCTCTGTTGTGATTCGTGGAGTTGAAGGTGTCGCGGATGCGATTCTTCTTGATGCTGATAATTCCGCCGCTGGTGGAATTGATATGGATGCGGGGACAGGCGGAGCAACCCTCGATACCACAGGAGCTTTTTCTATTGATGGAGCAACAGCATCCAACGTTACCGTTACCGGTTCTGCCGCGAGCTTGACCCTTTCCGTTGCAGGTGGCGGAGCGCAATCCGTGGTGCTTACCTCTGCAGGAACAGGCGCAAACGCGATCGACATCAACGCAACAGCTGGCGGCTTTGACGTTGATGCGGCTGGTGCGGCCACGATCGACGCGGCGGGCGCTTCAAACTTTACAACTTCTACCGGATCTCTCACGCTCTCGACTTCCGCTGGCGGAACTTCGAGCAGTGTGATTTTGCGATCTGTTGATACTTCGAGCGATGCGATTTATTTGGACGCCGATGGCGGAGCAGGATCGGGCGTTTATCTTGATGCGTACGATGCCACAAATAACACCACCGGCGCCATTACGGCGGACGCCGCTTACATCCAGCTCAACACGTTCGCGGCCACAGGTCCTGGATCTGCGGGTCTTGATGTGAACGTTTCTGGAGCGAACGCAACGCTTTCCATGTCCACAAGTGATGGAGCGGTCTCCATTGATGGGGGTGGGTCATCCGGTTCGGTCAACTTAACAAGTGCGCAAAGCGACATTGTTCTTGATACACAAACCGCTAGCCGTAACATTACGATTGGAAACACGGCCGTTGCCCGCACGATCAATATCGGAACCGGAGCGGGAGCGGATGTGGTGAACTTGGGAACGGGTGCTGACCAGTTCAACTTCGTCTCAACGGAAACCACCAACGATATTGTTGATGTGACGTTTGATTCCATGACGACGGCCAACGCGTTTGATATTTCCCTTGATGCTCTTTCGTCTGGAACAGGCATCAATATTGATTCGACGGCCGCATGGAGCGGAAATCTTATCAAACTCGACAATACGGGAAATGCCATTTGGTCTGGCAACATGATTTCGGCGACAACAGGCACGGGTGCCGCGACGGGTGATTTGATGAATCTTGCTGTTGAGGCCGGTGCGACAGGAGCGCAGGCTTTAGTCGTGACCAACGCGGCCGTCATTTCAAATGACCTCATATCGATTTCCTCGACCGGAGCAGTGACAGGAGATGGTATCGATGGACTTTCTTTGGCCTTTGCGACGGGAAACGGCGCTGATGTGACTAACGCCGCACAGCGCATTTCGTTGACTTCCGGAGGAACTGCGGGAACAGACATTGCCAAAGGTTTATTGATCGATTTAACATCCACCGCCGGTGGCACCGATACCGCAATCGATATCGAGAACACCGCCGCGTGGGATTTTGATCTCGATTTGCAGAATGATTTGACGATCTCCAACGCGGATAACAATGATCTGTCAATTGTTGAAAATTCAGTCACTCTCAATCTTGACTTTGCGGAAACAACAGCCGCGACGATTGAATACAGCTCGGCGAGTTCATTAGACTTTGTTTCAAGCGCGAACGCTAATGACGCGATCAATATCAATGCTTCTGCTGGTGGAATTGATATTTCTTCCGCTTCAGGAACAGATGGCGAGGATATTGATATCACTTCAACCGGTACAACAGGTGAGATCCGTGTGACCACGGCTTCCACCACAGCTGACGCTTTCCGACTCAAT
>JACRJU010000005.1 GCA_016219925.1 Candidatus Uhrbacteria bacterium | reverse complement strand
GTGAGGGTGACGAAATTGTTATACGCGAATATAAGCCAGAGCACGACGAGCGCAACGACTATGAGGGTGGTGGTTGTGGTAGACATATACGAAGTATATACTACCTATATTAGGATTCAAGTGGATCCGATTATTATTATATTTTATGAACAGAAACTCTACGGGCGTCATTATCGTTCTGATTATTGTCGTCGCGGGCGGATGGTATTTCCTCTCTGACACCAAAGTGAAAGCGCCGGATACGCAAACACCTACGACGAATCAGATGCCCGTCATCGGCAGTACGACAACTGAAATGGTTGTAGAAACTGCACCATCTAATGCGACCGTCGCATATACCGAACAAGGTTTCTCGCCCAAGAGTATCGCTGTGACGCTTGGCACAAGCGTGACTTTCGTCAATCAGAGCTCGGGGGGCATGTGGGTCGCTTCAGCCGCGCACCCGACCCATATCGTCTATAGCGGCACCAGCTTAAGCCAGCATTGTCCGGATACGACGAGTTCGGCGTTTGATGCGTGCGCCGCAGTTGCGTCCGGCGATTCATTCTCCTTCACGTTCAATAAAGAAGGGGCTTGGAAATACCACAATCATATGGATGCGTCTCAAACGGGCGTTGTCATCGTGATCGCGCCGACACCAACCCCGATCTAAACCATGAAGCGCGAACGATGTACACATTGGGTGCTTCGTATCGGCGCCGCATTCGCCTTCTTCTATCCGCCTGTCGCGGCCGTCTTCGACCCGGTCTCGTGGCTTGGCTATTTCCCGCACTTCATTCGCGTCCTGCCGATTGATTCGTTTGTTCTTCTGCACGGCTTCGGCACCCTAGAGATCGTACTCGCGCTCTGGGTGCTCTCCGGCTGGAGAATAAGAATCCCGGCGCTCCTCATGACCGCGATGCTCCTCGCCATCGTCGCATTCAATCTCGCCCAGATGGATATCGTCTTCCGCGACCTCTCTATCGCCGCACTGACGCTCGCGCTCGTGCTCTGGCCGAAAGTAGCGCTCTCGCCCGCCGCTCAATAAAAATTAGTGGAGATATATCCAAAAATAAACCCCAAATGGCGCGCACCACGCGAGCCAGTCGACGACACTCTTTCTCCAGAGCTGCTCGTACATCCGGCGATGTAGGTAGAACTCCTGAAAGGAGACGAGGAGCACAGCAACGACGAGAAGCGCATACATCGCGCGGATGTCGCCGAGAAGCGTTTCCGAGAAGTATGCCGC